>JAZLDM010000097.1:0-15077 GCA_045614705.1 Akkermansia sp. | reverse complement strand
GTCATCCGTCACAGTGCCGGTCTTGGGGTTGGGCATCAGACCACGCGGGCCGAGCACGCGAGCAATCTTACGCACCTGGGCCATGGCGTCCGGGGTGGCGATTGCGCTGTCGAAATCAAGGTAACCACCCTGAATCTCCTTGATGAGATCCTCGAGGCCTACCTTCTCTGCACCGGCTTCGAGGGCAGCGGCAGCAGCCTCACCCTGGGCGAAGACGATGACACGAACATTCTTACCGGTACCGTGGGGCAAGGAAACGGAGCCACGCACCATCTGGTCGGACTTACGGGGATCCACCGTCAGGCGGAAGGACACCGTGACCGTGGGGTCAAACTTGGGAGCGGGGAAGCTCTTCATGACCGCAACGGCTTCATCGACAGCATAAGCCTTGGTGTTATCCACCAGCTTGGCTGCCTCATTGTAGCGCTTTGAGCGTTTTTTGGACATATTAATTTAGCAGTACGTTCGGGTTAATAATATTCCCTCCTGCAGAAGGGGTTACATCTCAACTTCAACACCCATCTGACGAGCCTGACCGGCAATGATGCGGGCAGCGGCCTCGGGGTCTGTGGTGTTAAGGTCGGGCATCTTGGTGTTTACAATCTCCATCAGATTCTCCTTGGAGAGCTTAGCAACCTTCTTCTTGTTCGGCTCGCCGGAACCGGACTTGATACCGGCTGCCTTCTTAATGAGGTTAGCTGCCGGGGGCTGCTTGGTGATGAAGTCAAAGGACTTGTCCTTGTAAACGGTGATCACGACGGGGAGAACATCGCCGGCCTGCTTCTGAGTTCTGGCGTTGAACTCTTTGCAGAAGCCCATGATGTTAACACCGGCCTGACCAAGTGCAGGACCCACGGGCGGCGAAGGATTCGCAGCACCGGCAGGAATCTGCAGTTTGATTGTTTTTACTACTTCTTTTGCCATGGTTTTGTTTGTTTGGGGTTACCACAGTTCCTGCACTCAAAGTACATTCCCTGTAGTGAGAAAATTTCAGTTAAATAATGGAACCACCTTTCCCTCGCTCCTCCTCGGGCACAAGCTGTACCTGAGTATAGTCGAGGTCGAGCGGATTTGAACGACCGAACATGCTCACGCCTACACGGAGCTTGCCCTTTTCGGGGTCTACCTCTTCCACGATACCACGCTCACCCTGGAAAGCACCTTCAAGCACGACCACTTCGTCGTTCACCTTGAAGACAATCTTCTGGCGAGCACCCTCGCTGCGACGCTCAATCTCACGCATGAGGTCGCGCACATCCTTCTGCGACATCGGCAGGGGTTCCTTGTTGCGACCGCAAGCGAAGGAAATCACGCCGTCAACAGCCTGAATCTTGTACCAGGCATCGTTGTTCAGCGTGCCGTCTGCGCGGCGCAGAGCAAAGTTGAGATATACATAACCGGGGTAGAGCTTGCGATCCTGCACATACTTCTTGCCATTTCGAACCTCCTCCACTTTTTCAGTCGGCACAAGCGGCTCGCTCTGCAAGAGAGCTGCCATCTCTTCATCTTCCTTAAACAAACGCTTAAGGTTCTCTACTGCGCGACGCTCTTTGTTCGAGAGCACATGGAGCACATACCACTGATCTTTAGCAGCAGGTGTCACTCGAGCACTCTGACTGCTTTTTCTTTCGTACGGGCGGGACATATATTGGGAAAATCTTATCGGTTATCTTGTTATCCTGGGAGCTTCTGCATGCAAGCTATATTTTACCTCAGGAAAGGCTCATAATCAGCCAATTGGTGACAGTGGCCATGATATAGTCGAAGAATGCCACATAAGCACCAAGAAGCACCATGGCAATCAATACCATGATGGTTGAACCGGACAACTCACGAAACTTTTTAAACCCTTTTACCTTCGGGTCACTCTCCCACGGCCAAGAGCACTTCTTCAACTCGCCCTTGACATTGGAAATAGACTGGGAAATCTTACGGAACATTGCTTGTCTTTTTGTGAGTTATGCTTAAAAATTGAGAAAAAAAAAGAGGAAGGTCAGCAGGGTATGAGAGACTCGAACTCCCAACACGCGGTTTTGGAGACCGCTGCTCTACCAATTGAGCTAATACCCTTTTACCTTGCTCTGTTTTTTTGCTGTCAGAGAGGCGGTTACCCTTTTATTGGGCAACCGCCCTTCTCTTTCAGCCGGGAGTTGTTGTTGGTTCAATCAACTCCCTATAGTTAAGTTTTTCAGCGGGGCTGATTAGCCCTTGATCTTGGCAACCTTACCGGCGCCAACGGTGCGACCACCCTCACGGATAGCGAAGCGCATACCCTCTTCCATAGCTACGGGGGTGATGAGCTCAACACCGATTGTGATGTTGTCACCGGGCATCACCATTTCAGTACCCTCGGGAAGAGTTACGGTACCGGTCACGTCCGTCGTACGGAAGTAGAACTGGGGACGATAGTTGTTGAAGAACGGGGTGTGACGGCCACCTTCTTCCTTGGTCAGCACGTAAACGGCTGCCTCGAACTCGGTGTGGGGAGTCACGGAACCGGGCTTGGCGATAACCTGACCACGAACGATGTCTTCCTTCTTGATACCGCGGAGCAGAACACCCACGTTATCACCGGCTTCACCCTTGTCGAGGAGCTTGCGGAACATTTCGATGTCGGTCACAGAAGTCTTAACGGTGGGCTTAATACCAACGATTTCAACTTCCTCCATCTTGTTGATGATACCACGCTCGATACGACCGGTTGCCACGGTACCACGACCGGAGATAGAGAATACGTCTTCCACGGGCATGAGGAAGGGACGCTCGGTCGGACGCTCAGGAGTGGGGATGTACTCGTCAACAGCGTTCATGAGCTCGAGAATCTTGGCGGTGTACTCAGCGTCACCCTCAAGAGCCTTAACAGCGGAACCCATCACGATCGGAATGTCGTCGCCGGGGAATTCGTAGGAGGAAAGAAGGTCACGGATCTCCATCTCTACGAGCTCAGCGAGCTCAGGATCAGCGAGGTCCATCTTGTTCATGAACACAACGATGTAGGGAACACCTACCTGACGAGCAAGAAGAATGTGCTCACGAGTCTGAGGCATGGGGCCGTCAGCAGCGGACACAACGAGGATAGCGCCGTCCATCTGAGCAGCACCGGTAATCATGTTCTTCACATAGTCAGCGTGACGGGGGCAGTCAACGTGAGCATAGTGACGAGCGTCTGTCTCGTACTCAACGTGTGCAGTAGAAATAGTAATACCACGCTCACGTTCCTCGGGAGCGCCGTCAATCTGGTCGTAAGCCTTGAACTCAGCCTTACCCTGCTCTGCAAGAACTTTGGTAATTGCAGCGGTAAGGGAAGTCTTGCCATGGTCAACGTGACCGATCGTACCCACGTTCACGTGGGGCTTGGTGCGCTGGAATGATTCTTTGGCCATAATAGTATAGAAATTAGTTTGGGCTGCTTATTCTTGCATGAGCCAAAGAAAAAGCTTCTGGCGGGATTTGAACCCGCGACCTCATCCTTACCAAGGATGCGCTCTACCCCTGAGCTACAGAAGCGTTATTGGCTCTTGTTGTCCCTCCTGGGACGTGAAAGCACGGACATTATAATCGAAATATTTCGCAATGTCAATCACAAAAATGCATTTTTTTAAAAAAAATCTTTTTTTGAATATGAGCAAAAATGCACCAATACACCTAACGCATTAACTATCAGTTAATCTAGCAGTTAAAAATTTTTCTTGCAAACAACGAGTGGTAGAACTAATGTGAAGCCCTATGAAGAACATAGCACTCATTACCGCTGTTGCACTGAGCAGTTTTGCTGCCATCGGTGCCGAATCCCAGCCCACGGCAACACCCGCAACAAACACTACCGGAGCGCCCGACTGTTGTAATAATCAACCTGCAAACTGCCCCGAGCAATGTGAGGTAGATATGGAGACAATTACCATTCTTGCCGAGAATGGTGACCCCATTGCACAATATACAATCGCTTGGATTGCCGATACCGGCACAGAAGCCACCCCGGCCGACCCTGCAAAAGCAAACGAAATGTATAGCAAAGCCTTACCCGGCTTGGAGAAAGCCGCTAAGGAGGGCGACCCGAAAGCCTGCTACGCTTTGGCTCACATGTATATGGAGGGCAAGGGTGTAGAAAAAGACCCGGAAAAGGCAAAAGCCTTGCTGAAATGGTGCAAGGACTGCTGCGATAAGAAAGCTTCCGGCGAAGCTTGCCCCACCAGCACCCCTGCAAACACAGAAATGTAAAAGCGGATTGCCTTTTGCACTGTGTGTAAAATTCGCCCGCCTCTGCTACAACAGAGACGGGCTTTTTATTTCAAGCGATATCGCACCTGAGCAATAAATCATCAATCGTATATCACTTGGTGCAGGTAAAGCCCCTCCGCCGGGGCACAGTGCCGAGTTTTGGGAGCCCGGAGCTCCGTGAGCATAGCAGCCAACTGACATTCCGACATTTTCCCGATTGAAACCTGATACGCAGTCCCCACAAGCATGCGCACCATGCGGTACATAAAACCATTGCCGTGAAATCTCAAGCGCAGCAAATCACTGCCCTGCTCCGCTTCAACGGAGGTTCGATATATGGTTCGCATATAAAAATCCGCCGGGGGAACCTCCGGTTCATTTCCCCTGCGTGCAGCAAAACGTCGGAAATCATGCTCCCCCTCATACACTGCCAATGCCGCCCGCAAAGCCGCTACATTCAGCTCCATAGGGCGATGCCAGGCACGCCCGGACAAAAATGGGCTCAACACAGGCGCAGTGCATATGAGATATTCATATATTTTTCCCTTCGCATCAAAACGCGCGTGAAAATCATCTGCAACCACCTGCGCCTGCAATATGCGAATAGAAGCCGGCAAATGCGCATTGAGCGCGGCTCTCCAGTTTTCCGCAGTCATGCGGCAGCTTTCCGGTATATCCGCATGAAAACACTGCGCCAACGCGTGCACTCCGGCATCCGTACGACCGGAGGCAGCAATACGCAGGGGATTTCGCAATATGGCGCAGAATGCACCTTCCAGCACATCCTGCAGGGTCTCCCCGCCGGCTTGGCTTTGCCAACCATGCCAAGGGGCACCGTCATAAGCGCATGTGAAAAGTATACGCGGCATCTTTCTTTTTTTGAGCTTAACACAAGAACCGCAAACACCGGTCTGGTGCATGCGGCTCTTATGCGTAAATTCCGAAAATCTATTTTATGATTTAAAGGTCCATATCACCGAGGTCAATCTCACCGACATCTGAATCCTCACCATCATCGCCGGTAGAAAGGTCGTCACCGCTATCATCGATAGAGGGCTCATCACCACCGTCATCAACGGAGGGCTCATCGATAGAAGGCTCGTCACCACCATCATCAACGGAGGGCTCGTCGATTGAGGGCTCATCGCCACCGTCATCAACAGAGGGCTCATCAACAGAGGGCTCGTCGCCACCATCGCTATCGGAGGAAGTATCACCGCTGTCATCCGTTGCGGGTTCTTCGTCGGCGGCGGGTTCTTCATCAGCTGCCGGCACATCTTCCTCGGGCACGTCAACGGGTGCGGGAATAGCCGGAACATCCCCATCGGAGTCCACCTTGGTAAGCGGAACGGAAGCCGGGTCTGCCTTGTAGGCAAGAGCCTCCTTCAGCTTGGAGGAGCCGTAAAATTCAGGCAAGTTGCCGGGAGTATCGTGAGTGGAGGTAGTGTCCTTAATGTAGGCCATACCGGCTTTCTGTCGCTCTGCAGCAGAGGCGGAGGCGGAAGCACCATTGGCGCTACCTACTTCCAGCAGCAACTTGGTGCGATCAATCTCACCGTTATCGCCCATGGGAGCACTGGCCTGAATACGACCAATTTCCGCAGCCAACTGAGCGAGAGCTTCGGCATACGCAGCGCCTTCGCTCCCTTCAGCATCAACCATACTGCGAGTAAGAGCAGGATCATTGAGAGCAAAAGCGCGAACACTCGCATCTTGCATGCGTTTGTTGAGCACCTCAACACGCGGAGCAACAGCCTCGGCCGAACGATAGTCGGATACTTTCTGCAACTCAGCAGTCAGCTCCTGAGTGAGTTCAAGAGCAGTTTTTTCTTCCTTCTGGCATGAGGTCAATGTACTCATAGCCAAAAAGGCCAGCGAAGGAATGAGAAGAAAACGTTTCATGGAGGAAATAAGATAAGCTACTTTCTGAAATTAGCAGGATTTTTTGCTACTGTCAAGGTAAAGTGTTCAGTTGGAAGAAAAAAATTATCACTTTTAAGCATTTGCAGGGGGATTCGGTAAAATATCTGCATAAATTCCGGGAGAAGAATCAGCAATAGGAGTAGCCCCCACGCAACGAGCATAAAACTCCGCCGGACCTACCCCACCAATGATTGCGTACCCGTACCCCAAGGTGCGCATGTGCTCCAGTGCGGTAACCAGCAGCACTCGCCCCACACCGCTGCCACGAGCACTCTCGCTCACGCCCATGGGACCGACAAAGCCTCGGGCTGTAGCATCATAACAGGCAAAACCGATAATATTGCTGTCGCGTGTAGCAATAAGGCAACCTATAGGTTGGTGACTCATGGCGATTCGGCACTCACTTACCCAACGCGGGCTGAAATTCCGCCCCACCCAATCTTCGAGAATATGAGCTTCGAAGGGATTACAAGTGCGCACAGTTATGCCCTGCTCCGCCGCAGTGGCACGCAAGGAGGCGCCATCAGGCAGATTGTAAAGGCGTACGAGCATGTCTTGCATGACTGAAATAAATATTTGGTAAAATGTGAAAAAAAACGGGCGGGAGCGCCACTACTGCGCTCCCGCCCAATGGGGGCTGGGTTACTCCTTACCGGCCTGAGTGTTGAAATACAGCTTAGCGGCTGCATCTATCGTCTCATTTCCGGCACCGAATATATTTTTAAGCATGTATGCCAAGGCCACAGCGTCGCGGAAGTTGGCAGGGGCCGAGTCCCACTTATCGGCATCCATGCCGGCACCTTTAGCGGCGTACTCCTTCACACCGGGCATAGCCCACAGCAAAGCCTGAGCGCGGGTCATGGCATCTACCGGCAGCTCCATATCACGACCGTGAGAGGAAGCACCGGCCTGACAATACAGGTCAATAGCCTTGTTAGCAGCGGCAAGATTGCCCTCCGAAATGGTACCGGCGATTTCCTCGGCAGGAATAGCAGCGGCCGTTACATGAGCCAGTGCATATTGCAACCAGCCATAGCAATTACCGGTAATCATGGAAGCACCCTTGTCGTCAAGCAAAGCCTTAACATCGGCCTCCACTTCAGCTGCGGCACCACCGGTGCAGGCCTTGGCCAGCACTCGAGCAGACATAACCTTGCGCTTATCTTGGTCGCTCAGCCAATCAGCATGGGGGAACGTACCGGCAAGCAACTTCAGTGCAGCAAAGTCCTTTCGGCGAGCTGCACAATCGAGCTCAAGCAGGGCAGCACGCTCAGCCGGGTTGCGATCCAAGCCAAGGTAGCCCTTGTACTTATCTTTCACGGCGGCAAGCTTGGTTGCAGCCTCGTTGAGCTCACCGGCGGCAAGAGCGCGCTCGGCCTCCACCATATCTTCCGGCGTCTGCAGGAAGAACAGTTTCATCTTGGAAGCATTGCGCTGCACATCCTGCTCAGTACCACGGTCGTAGTACACGAACGTATCCTTACCGGAGGCGGACTTTACCACCAGCTTACCGGGCTTGCTTTTATCGTTCACCTGCACGATTGCTACGAGCCCCTGCTGCTTGGCAGGCTCCTGAGCCTGGGAAAGGCCGGCCAGCGCAGCAAGACCTACTGCAAATATATTACGAAGTTTCATTATAATTTTTTAAAGGTTTGAGCTTACTTCTTCTTACGGGAACCAACCTGCTTGCGGAATTCCTGACCTTCCTTATCTTCGCGCTGTACGGCTGCATCCGCAGCATACTGGCCGAGGGTGGTCACGACTTCATTCCACTTATCGCGGTCATCGGGAGTCATCTTGGACTCAAGCTTAGACTGGCGAATCTTGCTTACGTATACCTGGCCGGTATTCCATGCGCGCCAACGGTCAGAGGGTTTGAAGTTACCCTGCAGACGGTTACCGGTGGAGGGGTTATTGCGCTGCCAGTACAGCTCCATGAGAGCCTTACAAGCAGGTGCGGAGTACGCTACGTTACCCATATCCTGATACAGGTTGGTGTAGACGGCCAGCGCATTATCAAGGTCGCCACTCTTAGCGAGAGCCTCACCGTAGAGCAACTGCATATCCTTGCGACCTACGCGAATTCCGGCATCCTCATAACGCTTGGCAGCTTTAGCGGCCTCTGCATAGTTACCGGTTGCGAGGTGCAGCTTGGTGATACCCATGAGAGCCGGGCCGGCAATGTTCGGGTCACGATTTGCGGCAAGCTCTTCGAACATCTGAGCACTTTCTGCCTGCTTGCCCTTATCGCTGGTCAAACCAAGAGCACCGGCCTTACCGAGCTTAGCTTCGGCTATGTACTCACCACCACGACTGATAGCCTGGTCGAAGTATGTAATAGCGGCGTTGGCCTCTTCGTCGCGCATGGACTGGTTGTTCAGGCGGCGTGCGTACTCGACCTCGTAGTTACCCACCTGCACGCAGATGAAGTTGGAAAGGTCGTTGGGCTGGAATTCGCGAGTCATTTCGCGGAAAGCCTTACCGATATCATCCTGCATGCGAGCGGCAGCATCCTTATCCGTCTTGGCAAGCTTAACCTGAGTCTGCGACATAGCAGTCAGCATGGCCATGCGCAAGATGGAGCGAGTGTACTTGTCTTCCGCAACGATACCGGGGAAGTTCTTAAAGTGCTCAGTCTTCTGTTCGAGAGTGAGCTCTTCGCCGTTGAACTGCTTGTAGCCGTCAGCGTAAGTAGAGGCGTAGCCGTTGATGGTGGCCTCCATATCCTCATTCACGCTATTGTTAGCCAGACCGTAGTTAGCTTCGCGAGCAATAACTTCCTGAGCCTTGGCTACGGCGCTGTCGAAGGCGGCTTTATCCTTCTCAAGGGAGTCGTTGAGCAGGTGGGTGACCATCTTCAGGCTGTATACACAGCCTTCGAAGTCGGCCTCCGCCCAATAGCGGTCAACGTATGCCTTGGCGCGAGCATCCATTGCGGCATCATTCTCGCCCTCCAGCAAGATTTCGCGACCGTAGGAGGAGAGCATGTAAAGAGCATTGGCTGCCACATCCTTACCTTTATCGCCCTGTTCAAGTGCTGCTTCAACAGCCTTCTGCAGGGTAAGAATACCCTCGGGCTTGCGAGCTTCATCCTCGCTATTGATGAGAATGTTACCATTGAGCATAATCACCTGGGGAGCGAGGTCATGCTTGGGCCACTTCTCTATGAATGTAGCGCAATAGGCGAGCGCCTGCTCCATATCTTTGGCCATAGCCTCGGGCTTGCCGTTGCCTTGGCGCTGCAACAGGGTGTTAATACCTTGGAAATATACGTTGGGCTGCAGAGTAGCCTCATTCGGGAACTTAGCAATGAAAGCAGATACTCCTTCAAGCACCTTGTCCAGATGCGTTTCATCGTTGCGGGAAAGTCGCAGGTGAGCATCGATGATGAAATAGCGGCACTGAGTCTCCTGCGTGGTTGCAGCAGCTTCTTTCAGCTTACCGCCACCGAGAGCTACGCCGAACACATCGTCTGCCAGAATAGCCTCGCCCAAGCGAATGACATCTTCCCACTTCTGCAGTTTATAAGCGGCAGCTACTTGCACGAAACGACCTGAAACATAGTTGGGGTTGGTCTTGTCTTCCTGTGTGACCTTCACTACCTCAGCAGCTACGGGGGCTGCCTCTGCCCAATTACCTTCCTTAGTCAGGCGAGCCATCTTGTTGATGATAAGGGCATTCTTACCATCCGCACCCATCTTGCCCGTATCCACCTTGCTTTCGAGTGCAACGGCTCGTTCCTCCTCACCGGTAGCGCGGCAGAGCTGAGCAAGCTGGAAGATATTCTTATCTTTCATGGACTGCGACCCCTCCTTGGTATTCTGATTCAAACCGGGATAACGATCAATCAGAATCTGATAACCGGCTTTGGCCATACGCATGGAACCATATTGCCGAGCCACATTGGCGCCGGTGAGTATGCAATAGGCCTCCAGCTGAGTCTTGTCCTTGCCGAGTTTATCGTATTTCTTGAAGAGTGCGGCACAATCGTTGCCATTGTATGAAGCGCCGGCAGCCGGATCGGGTACTGCACCTTTGTAACCCTTCAGCAAGGTGTACATACCGTGCAGCGCACGGCGAGTCTCCTCCACCTCAGGTGTAAGCCCCAACAGCTCGTATGTAGTTTTGGCAGCTTCATTTGCCTGGTCAATCTTGCCGGACTTCAAAGAGGCAGATACAACCCTGGAGCTCTGAAGAGCGGGGTTGTAGAACTGTACGCCGTAACGAGCCAAACGCACCGGGCCGAGAGCAAAGCTCTGAGGGTTGGAGCGCACGACCTTGTATACCCAACCAACGTGCTCAGGATTTTCAATGGCTACTTTCAAAATGGTAGCAAGACCGCCCATGGCCATCTCATCGGGCAGTGCAGCCTTCGCCGTGCGGCTCTTCTCGAGGTACTCGGCTGCCTTCTTAAAGTCCGGCTCGGGCTTGAGCAGGTATGCCTGCAGCAGCATGAAGCAGAGCTTACCGTCCATCTTCTGAGATTTCTCCATCTTCGACACCTTGCCGCTCTGGTAAAGGGCGAGATACTCCTCCATATCCTTAATGGCAGGAGCAAACTTGGAAGGATCACCGGCAATCTTCGCCTTGGCATCACCGGTAGCCTGCTGGAATCGGCTGTAGGCCATGTAGAACTTGGACGCGGTAAGGAAGGGTTCGTAACCGTTGCCATTGTTCATGTTCTTCTCAGCAAGAGCACGATTGCGCAGCTTCTGGTCCTGGAAACGCGGCTCCGTGTGAAGCGTATTGAAGGCGTTATATGCCTCCTCATACTGCTTAGCAGCGAAGTAAATATTACCCTTCTGCCAGTGGAAATACGGCTCGTAGTGAGCGAACTGAGCAGCCAAGCGTGACTTACTGCTGCTGTAGGTCTTAATCATCTTGTCACACAGAGCGATGGCGTCTGCCACTTTCTTCTGGCTGACAAGTGCCTGCACTTGTTTGGCAGCAGTGGCAGGATCCTGCGCTTGGCACACCATCGGTGCGCTGAGGGCGGCCATGGTCAGCACTGCTGCGGCGGTTGAATACTTAATCATAAAACAGAATAGGTGTTTTGTTAAGATTATTGGTGAAAGCGAAAACTGAAACAGGGGGAAAGGGGAAGGTTCGCAAACCCTATCGGCGGGGCGAACAAGAGAGGGGAGCTGCGGCTCTGCGCCGCACAGCTCCCCCCTCAGGGGTTTAAGGTTTATACTTGTTCGGCTTCATCATTCATCGGAGGTGGTGCTTAAGCCCACGGAGTGAATGCCGGCCTCGGACAAAGCAGCCATAACGTCCACGATGCGCTGGTGCGGTGCACCTGCTGCACCATGCAGCATCACAACCGGTGTTGTATCCACCGCGTCGGCCTGCTCTTTAAGCACCTTGAGAGACTCAACGAGTGATTCCATACGGCGCTGATGCAGGTAGGCAGGAGTACCGGGCTCCAGAGAGGGATCGTAAGCCTCGCTAAGAGGCAGGCCTTCGTTCCAGGTTACCACGCCGGCTTTCGTCACATAGATGTTGCCGGGGTCAACCTTGGGCTTCTTGGAAGAGGAGCCATCAGAAGGCGGGGGAATGCTGATGTCGAGCTTCTTTTCACTCACCAGCGAGGTTGCTACAAGGAAGTAGATGAGCAGCAGGAAGCAGCAGTCAATCATCGAAGAGATGTTGGAAGTCATCTCTTCCTCCTCAGGAGCCTGAATTTTCTTATGTCTAGCCATATTATCTGGGGATATTGTATGCTGTTTTACTCCGCAGGAAGGGAACCGAATACGATATTGCTAACACCGCCAGCAGCTGCTGCTTTGATAGCGCCCGATGAGCGCTCCCACGGTGCATCAGCATCGCCACGAAGGTAGAGACGAATCATCTCGGGCTTCACGCCCTTGGCCTCCATAGCCTCGCGCTGCTTCGTGATAAAGTCGGTAAGCTCCTGAGTCTGGGATTTGTTGTAGCCAATGGAATTCTGGTTAGCATCTGCCACACCCCAGATGGTACCGGGAGCATAGGCCTTGTTGTACTTCTCCAGCGCCTTGGCACTCTTTGCCCCCATAATCTCCGGGTCAGCAAAGACGTTTACCACGATACAGCCATTAGCATCCTTCATCTCCGAGGCAGATACCGCATGCGGCATATTCACGCTCGGATCCTTGGACACCGTAATCTGTGCGGCGTTCACAATGAAGAACATCAGCAGAAGGAAACAGCAGTCAATCATGGGAGACATGTCCATCTCGCTCTTGACTTCCTCTTGTGATCTTGCGTTTTTCTTAGCCATGTGTCGGATTCAGAAAAATGTTTGTAGGGGTTACGCCTGCCCGGTGATGGGCTCACATCGGGCAGGCCCAAGGGTGACAGGCTTAGGCCTGCTCCTCTTCCTCATACTCGACTTCCTCCTCGCCTTCGTCGGAGCCTTCGTCGTCACCCAGACCCTCAGGTATACGGGCGAGCTGAGCCTCGGCATTGATGACGTTGATGGAGGTGTTAACCATTTCCTGTATAGCGTTGATGCTCATTGCCTCGAGAGCCTGAGCCTTCTTCTTAAGGAAGAAGAACGCGGGCAGAGCAAGAATGGAGATAATCAGACCCCAGAAGGTGGTAAGAAGAGCCACGGAGATGGAGCCTGCGAGCTGGGCGGGGTCAGCCTGACCGGTTTCAGCCAACACGGCGAAGGCGTCAATCATACCCTGCACGGTACCGAACAGACCGATGGAAGGAGCAATAGAACCGGCGAGTGCCAGCATGTCCACATATTTCATCAGTCGCGGGCGCTCATTGGCGGAGAAGTCAGCCACGGCATCCTCAATGGCGTCCTTACCCAAGTCTTCGGGACGAGTAGCATCGATGTTGGGCAGAGCGTGCAGAACCAGACGGCCCAAATAGGTGGGGCTGGTGGTGGCACACTGAATAGCAGACTGCACTCGGCACTCTGTCATGAGGGCAACAAGCTGAGCACGGAGTTCCTCCGGGCAGAACTTCTTCTGGGTAAGCTCCATCAGGCAGATAACAACGAGGAACACCGTGATAGCAAAGAGAATGACAAGAGGAATCATCGTCCAACCACCGTCGATAACCCACTTATCGAGCATGGTCTTCTTGGTCACAGAGGCACCGCCCTCAGCGGCCTCCTGAGCCAGAACCATTGACATAGAGCCCATTGCGACCACTCCAAGGGAGAGCGCACGTACGCCGTAACGAATAATCGTGTCTTTCATAATAATAAAAATGCTGTTAATGCAGAATTGACGTTATCTATTTAACCAAATTTTCATGACTTGTCGAGAAAGTTTTTCAGAAAAGTCGAATTTTGAGTCAAAATTTAAAAAAAGAGCCTAATTTCCGGGTGTCAGAGTCCGCTGAGATAGTACGGATTCCTTAATAATATGAGCCACCTGCGTATTTTGCAACACCCCATGAAACCGGGCAGCCTTAGCACCGGCTGCATATACGGGAACAACCAAGCCACTGTGTCCATCGGTAGTAAAAACCCCGCTTACCCGCCCCTTCCGAGCGTTACCATCCAAAATTGACAAGCCCCCGGTCTGGTGATCTGCCGTCACCACTAGCAGAGTATTGGGGTGGTCTTCCATCCAGCGCAAAACCACCCCCACAGCGCGATCAAAATCAAGCACTTCGAGCACAGTCTCGCGCAGGTCACGATTATGAGCAGCCATATCAATACTCGAACCTTCAATCATAAGGAAGAAACCACCGGGTGCTGACTGCAGACGTTCCAGCGCGCGTTTCACATTATTGCAGAGGAGATTCCCACGCTTGCTTGCGGGCGGACAATCACCGGGAGCAAAAAGCTCCACATCAGTACCGCGAGAGCGCATCTGCTCAAGCTGCTCGGGAGCAAATGCCGCTGCTCCACCACCCAGTGCCACGTCAAAATGGGACTCCGTCAGAGCTTGGGCGATTGCTGCGGTATTTTTTCGGGAAGCGGTATGGGCGTAGAAAGCAGCCGGTGTAGCATCCGTAATCGCCTTCGTCACCACTAAACCTGTAGCCATACCGCAGCGGCGGCAAATTTCCGCCAAGGATTCCATAGGCTCACCATCCGGGCGCTGCCCCAGCATGCCATTATTCGTCTTTCCACCACAAGCCAAAGCGGTACCACCTGCGGCGGAGTCGGTAATGGTGCGATTAGCCGCCACCGTACAACTGAGAGCCGTGCACGGCAGCTGAGTGATGTTAAGAGCACCTCGATTGCAAAGCCAAGCTGCCCACACATGCTCAGCCCCCATACCATCGCCTATCATGAGTATAACATTACGCACCGGCTGTTCCGTCGGCTTTGCCGCGACCGGCAGCTCAACCGTTTTATGCGAAGGCAACTTATCAACCGTCTGAACTTGCTGCGCAGGCGCCACCAGCGCTCCGCACAGCACACAAAATACTATCTGAAGCAGTTTCATGCTTCTAGCCTAACATTGATTCGCTCCCTAATCAAGACGTAATTTCGGCAAAAAAAGGTCGCTACCAAAGGCAGCGACCCTGAGAAAAAATTTAGGGAACAAACCGAAGCTTATTTACCCTTCTCGTCGAGCACCTTCACAGGCTCAGTGGGCGAGGGCTGTGCACCCACATCACTGGCGGAGGGGGATGAGCAGTTCTTCGGCATGGGGTGCAGAGCGGGTGCAGACTGCGACTGGCAGCAGCAGGAGCTGAAACCCACAGCGCAAGCAACGGCAAGAATCAGAGTTGTTACTTTCATAAAATTATCGATATGGAAGTTATCGGTGTATAGTTAAGCACATATCTACACTCAAGTCAACCACTAAATCAACATTTTTTACCCTACCTGACCCATATGGAAAGTGTAAAAACAAATGCGACACCTGAGAAGGCCTCAAAAAAGTCTCCAAAGGAGCCCAAACTGCCCTAGCAAGATGGGGGGATAGGGGGAAGGACGGCAATGAGTCCTTCCCCCTTGTGGAAGCGATGAAATAAAA
>JAZLDM010000096.1:0-15469 GCA_045614705.1 Akkermansia sp. | reverse complement strand
ATGAACAAAATGCCCAGAAAACTCTTCGATGGAAAGTCGACAAAAGATAAAGCGAAGGAGCTCGGGTTAAATTTTGAGCTTGTAAAACACTAATAGTGCATTTTTTTCAATAAAGTGTCGCATTTGAACTTGCAATTCACCTTTTTGAATTGCGTTTTTCGTCCGGAGAGCGAACTTGACAAAGTCGCTCCGGGCATGTATAATGAGCGACAACGAACGAAGTATGGCAAGTTTTATATCATCATTGTTTCGCCGGCGTAATGCAGCCGATGGAGATGCCGGGCGCCGGGTATCTCAGCATTTGCTGTTGATGGCTGTAGTGGGCGTGGCCGTGGTGTGCGCGTTGGTGTATACGCAGGCTGATAGTCCGTTGCTGAGCGTTTATCGCATGGTGTGGGTAGTTCTTTGCTCGGTGGCGGTTACCGGCTACTATACATTAGGGCACCGTAAAGGCGAGCTCAATACCGGCAGAGCTTTGTTGTGTGTACTGGTTACGCTGGGGCAGATGTCGATTATATACCTCATCAACAGCCTGTGGCCAAGTATACCCGGTGTAGAGGCATGGCACAAATTGCTGGTTATGCCCTATATGCTGGCACCTGCGGTAACAGCTGTGCTGATAAATCGCTCCATGGGAGTGTATGTGGCATTGTGCTGCACGCTGTTTGGGGTGATGTTCTTCCCGGCTTCATATTCTGCACAGGTTATTTCTGATTATGTTTTGCTGAGCCTGCTTACAGGTGTTGTATCGGCTGCTATATGTGGGCATCTTCAAAAAAGGCAGCAAATCCTCTATGCCGGCTTTAAGACCGGTCTGTTGGTTTTCCTCGTAACACTGGTTTTGGTATCGCTGCATGGCGACAATACCGGCTTGTCACTGGAAAAGGTGGATGCTGCTCGTATGCTGACTCTGTGTATTATGACTATAGGCGTGAATTTCCTGTTGGCCGTGATTGTAAACGGGGTGATGCCTATGCTGGAGAGTCTTTTTGGTATATCTACGCACATCACATGGCTTGAATGGGCTGATATGAATCATCCGCTGCTGAAGAAGTTGCAGATTACAGCACCCGGCACGTTCCACCACAGTTTGTATGTGCAGCGTTTGGCCGAGGCGGCGGCTGAGGCTGTGGGGGCGGATGTAACCCGCGCCGGTGTATGCGGGCTTTACCACGATGTCGGAAAGATTAAGAACCCACAGTATTTCTCCGAAAATATAGTTGACCAGACCATGTCTCCGCATGCGGAACTTACTCCCGAGGCCAGTGCTCGTATTATTACCGGGCATGTGACGGAGGGGGAACAGTTGGCTCTTGCTCATAAGCTCAACCCGCGTATTATTGATGTCATTCGTGAGCATCACGGCACTACTACGGCTTATTTCTTCTATCGCAAAGCTCTGGATAACTATGAAGAGGCAAAGAAGAAGTTTGATGATGGCCTGACCGATACCTGTCCGGATGAGGTAGATAAGTCTATTTTCACCTATCCCGGTCCTATACCGCAGAGCCGGGAGTCCGGTATTGTGAGTATGGCGGATGCCGTGGAGAGCGCTACGCGCTCGCTGCATCATCCGACAGAGGATGACATTCGCAACATGATTGAGGGGATTTTTAAGGGGCGTATTCTTGATGGGCATTTGCAATCAAGCGGGTTAACATTGGGCGAGATTGCGCTCATGAAAGAATCATTTTTTACGACCCTTCGCACGATGAACCATAATCGCATAGCATATCCCAAACCTCAATCGGGAGATGCTGCCACCCTGTTGGCGCAGAAACGCAACGCCGAGGAGAAAACAGGGGAGAACTGATATTTGAAGCATGAAACAGCAGCTGCGTAGCTTTCTGATGGTGCTTTCCTTTTTGGTGGGTGGCATCTTTCACGCTCAGATATGTGATTATGGTTGGTTGTTGCCATTCGGCATCACGGTGATGCTGACTATAACCTTTTTGGGGCTTGATACTGCGCAGCTGCGCTTGCGGTGGATGCACCTGTGGGTTTTACTGGCCTTGCAGGTGGTATGGGTGCTTGCATGGGCGGCTGCGCGGCTGATGGGGAACCCGGTACTGGCCGAGGCGGTTTATTATTGTGGAGCAGCTCCCATAGCATCCGCAGCTCCTATCATTGTGCATTTGCTGAGGGGAAATGTAGGGTTTATCACTACGGCTATGGTGCTCAGCCAAGTTGTATTTGCTGTGCTCACTCCCTTTGTGTTGCCGTTTATAGTTAGTTCGGATAACCTGAGCTACACGCAGCTGGTGCAGTTGGTGGCGCAGCAAATCGGAATAGTGCTGGGCGTGCCGGCTGTGGTCGCTACGGTGTTGCGGTTAGTTTACCCGCCGTGCAAGCAATGGTCGGCTCGGCTGAAAGATGTTTCCTTGGGAATTTGGAATTTTAATTTGGTGGTGGTTTCAGCAATCGGGACTCACCGAATATTGCAAATGGATTACAGTTATTGGGATATGCTGCCCATGGCATTGGGGGCATTGGTGGTATGTGTTGTAGGGTTTGTTACCGGCTACAGACTGGGGTATCCGTTACTTAAGCGCGAGTGTTCTCAGGCACTCGGGCAAAAAAATACCATCCTTACTCTCTACATTGCCGGGCAAAGTTATGCCACCCCCTTGGCGTATATCGGCCCTGTGTTTTATGTTTTTTGCCACAATATGGCCAATGCCATTCAATTATCGTTGGCAGCGCGTGAGCAGCGGCGTAGCGCAAGTAAGTAAGGGGCGGCAGCCGTTACAGTCGATTATCGGGAGTAACGGGGAGTTTTTCCAGCTCCGCCTGTATGCTGAGCGGGCAGTTGTACTTGGCTGATTTCAATGAATCCCGACTGATGGTAGCGCCTGCTTTTGCAAGCAATGGGAGCAGTTCGAGTGTATTTGCAACTGCCTGAGCATTAGGCGTGCCAATGGCTTCAAAAACCAGCTCATCGCGGGCGACCAAGGCATCCGGTATATCATCGGCGGGTATGCCCTTCGAGAGCAGTTTTCGCGCTTTTTCCAAAGCTCCCTCCGTGGGGCCGTCCAGTGGGTCGGTTGCGGACAATACGGCATCTTCCAGCTCACCTCGCATGTGTTCGTAGTAGTAGGCGCGCATGTAATATGTGCAAATCGGTAGCATGACCAGCAGAAAGGGTATGCTCATGAGAATGAGTATTTCCGCTGAAGAAGGTGTATATACCACAGTGCTGTAGACCGTGCTGCAAGTGGCCAGCTCCAGTAATGCCATACCATAGAGCAGTATGCACAGCCAACATAGTGAGAGTAATTGCAGGCATCCTTTACGCGGCCAGTACAATAGAGCCGCTGTGCCGGCTGCTCCGTACAGCGCAGCGAGCAGGGGGTGAGCTGCTGAATCCTCTGCAAGCAACAGGTAAGCAGCTGCGAGAAAAATCGCTCCGGTGGCTATGATGGCAATGACTTTTTTCATCTTCATCAATCCGGACACCGGGAGCAGGCCTTGTGTTCAATTTTATTGTGGCCGCTCTACTTCTGCGATATATTTTTTCACTGCTTGGGTGATTTCGGTAGAAATATCGGCTTTGGGGCGAGCGAATGATGGTGTAAACCAAGGGTAGGCACCTACCAAATCGTGGAATACGGCAACTTCGCCGTCGCATGTGCCACGCCCGGCTCCGATTCCGATGGTGATAATGGGACAGGCGCGTGTGATTGCTGCTGCCACACTGTGCTTTGTGCATTCTATGACCACGGAAAATGCACCGGCGCGCACTACGGCTTCCATATCTCGCATGAGCGCCACAGCCTCCTCATCCGTTTTGCCACGCATGCGGTAGCCGCCGTCTTCTTTGACCTTTTGGGGGAGCAGGCCGATGTGACCCTGAACAGGTATGCCCGCCTGTGTGATAGTGCGGATTTGTTCTTCCATTGCAGCACCGCCTTCAAGTTTCACGGCATCTGCCCCCACTGCCATGAGTGCCTTGGCTGTAGCAAGTGCCTGCTCAGGGGTGTCGTATGTATGAATGGGCATGTCTGCTATCACTACGGCATTTTTTACTGCACGGGCAACGGCCTCGACGTGGTGCAGCATGTGTGCCAATGTCACATGGGTCGTGTCCGGGAACCCCAGCATCATCATGCCCAGAGAATCGCCCACGAGTATCATGTCCACACCCGCTTCGTCCACCAAGCGTGCGGTGGGGTAGTCATAGGCTGTTAATTCCGAAACGGGGCGCTTGCCTTTGCAGGCGACAATGGCGGCAATTTTGCTGTTCATGGTTTGTACAATTACAAATCAAACGGTGTTACCGAGGGGCGCTCTGCCGGTAAAGCTGCAAGTAACTCGCTGACCGTGAGCGATTGACCCGGCAGGCGGAGCTGCGGGTCGAGGTCGCAGATGGGGCGCAGCACGAACTCTCTTTCGTGCGCACGCGGGTGCGGCAGGGTGAGAGCAGGGCTTTGCTGCTGTAGCTCACCGTAGGTGATGATATCGATATCGCAGGTGCGGGGCGCGCCATATATACCATTGCGTTCGCGCCCCAGTTCTTTTTCAATACGCATGCAAAGCTCCAATACGGCTTCGGCCGGCATGCTTGTATTCACCTCGACGCAGGCGTTGAGGTAGGAGGGCGAGCCCGCAGGGCAGCCTACGGGCTCGGTTTCGTATACTTGTGATAACCGTAACCCACCGAATATATCTGCCAGATAATCACAGGCGGATTCGAGCACGCCAAGCCGATCTCCCACATTCGAGCCGAGGGAGAAGATAACGCGCTGCGAGGTTGAGTTAACGGTAGTCATGGCTTAGTCCGTAAAGCCGAGCACATCCTGCATGGTATACAGACCTGCGGGTTTATCGGCCAACCACAGAGCAGCTCTTACAGCACCACTTGCAAAAGTCATGCGGCTGGAGGCTTTGTGGGTCAGTTCTATGCGCTCGCCATCAGTGGCGTACATGACTGTGTGGTCTCCCACTACATCGCCACCACGCATGGAGTGCATGCCAATCTGAGCTTGCGGGCGAGCTCCTACCAAGCCGTTGCGGCCATGCATGACATCTTTCTCGTAGTCGAGACCGGTGACATCGCATACAACCTCTGCCAGAGTGCGAGCGGTACCGCTGGGTGCGTCCAGCTTGTGGTGGTGGTGCATTTCGATGATTTCGATATCGTACTCTTTCAGAATGGCTGTAGCCTTTCGGGTGAGCCAGAAGAGAGTATTGACACCTACGGAATAGTTACTGGCAAATACGATGGGAATCTGCTTAGCGGCTTCTGCAATAGCTGCTTTTTCTTCCGCAGTATGGCCGGTTGTGCCGATAACCAAGGGTTTGCCCTGAGCTACTGCGGTAGCAAGTAGTTCGGGGGTGAAACCATGGAAAGAGAAGTCGATAGCAATCTCCGCTTGTTGCATGGCTGCTGCGATATCTTGTCCGACATCGTGCGTGCTGGCCATTTCGGCAGAGGGGTTGAGCTCTACCGCCTGCTTTACGGCCTGACCCATGCGGCCGGAAATACCGGTTACGAGAATTTTCATAGTTTACAGGAGGTTGTAGCTCTTCAGCAGGTCGGCAAGCTGTGCGTGCTTGGACTCAGCCAGCGGGGTGAGGGGCATGCGAATTTCCCAGCTCATGTCGCCTCGCAGAGCCATGGCGGCTTTAATCGGTACGGGGTTGCCGTCCAAGCTCATGAGCCCCTTCATCAGTGGGTAGTACTTCTTCTGAAGTTCCAGTGCCTTCTTGCCGTCACCGGAAAGTGCCGTATCGACCAGGGCTTTCATCTCGGCAGGGGCTACGTTTGAGGTAACGGATACCAGACCCACGGCACCGCAGGAAATGAAGGGGACGGTCAGACCGTCATCGCCGCTGAGGATGGCGAAGTCGGCGGGCAGAGCCTGTACGAGTTGGTTTACGCGCTCTACGCTGCCGCCGGCTTCTTTGATTGCTACGATATTCGGGCAGTCCTTGGCCAGTCGTGCGACTGTATCTACGGAAATTTCAATACCGCTGCGACCGGGAATGCTGTAGAGGAGGATGGGCAGGGTTGTGGCCTCGGCAATCGCCTTGAAGTGGCGGTATACACCCTCTTGACTGGGCTTGTTGTAGTAGGGGCAAACCTGCAAGGTGCCGTCTGCTCCCATGGCCTCGGCCTCCTTGGTCATTTCGATGGCCTCGATGGTGCTGTTGGAGCCGGTACCGGCGATTACCTGGCAGCGACCTGCTGCGAATTCGATGGTCAGGCGGATAACCTCCATGTGCTCCTTATGGCTCAGGGTGGGGCTTTCGCCGGTAGTGCCAACCGGTACGATGCCGTCTACGCCGCCTGCAATCTGTGCTTCTACCAAGGCTTTCAGGGCTTCGGTATCCACTTTATCATCCTTGAAAGGTGTGACAATAGCTGTGTAAAGTCCGTAGTACTTCATAAGTTCGCGTTCATTCTAGCATAATCTGCCGAAAAGTCACGCCTTTTTGCTGTAAAAGGCAGCTAAAATGCAACTGCCCCCATCGCGTAGCTTGTTGCGATGGGGGCAGAAAGGTAATAGTAATGAGTTACTTTTTACTTCTTCAACTGAATCTGCATGCGAATGGTGCGTGAATTACCCTCAGTGGTGGTCCTGGCATCCACTCGGTCAATGAGCTTGGCGACATTTTCGAGGAAATCAGCGATTTCATCCATGGTTTCAGCTCGCTCTTCAGCCGGGCTGAGGCGACGGTAGGAGTAGGAGTCCTCCTCTTCGTAGTCCTCTTCTTCGATGTAGTCTTCACCCTCATAATCCTCCTCGTCAGTAGTGGCTGCAGGGGCATTGTCCTCGAGAGAGAGAGAAGACTCCTTTTCAGCCTTGGCGATTGCGGCAAGTTCATTGGCAATACCGCGAGCGGTGGTTGCAATGGGGGGGAACTTGATGGTGCATACCACACCGGCGAAGGGTGTGCTGCCGGTGGCGCTGGTCACAATCTCTTCATTGTAGGTACTGGAAGTACCGGCAGTGAAGGCCGTGTCGCTGATGGTGACATTGGGAACCATGTCGGGGGTAAACCAAGGCATGGCTACGGAGTATGAGGTAATGTTACCCTTCGCTGCAGGAATGATGGGCAGCATGTTGACAACGGAGGGATCACTGCCAAGCTTGGTGGCCACGTTGCCGGCAATGGTTACAATCTTATCCCAGCCTTCGCTCAGTTTGCTGCGGTCAGTTACACCGGAATAGAAGCAGATGCGGGGAATTGCAGTCTTGTTGCCGGGAGTACCACCGAGAATCATGGGCATGGAGCCGGCGCTATCTATGGTCAGTGCCGTACTGTTACCCATGCCTTCAGCGATGGTGCCCAGTGCACCGCAGAGTTCTTTCAGGTCGGGCAGGAACTGCTTAGCCATGGCGACTTGCGGAGCCATTTCTGCCTGTTCCTCTGCCGGAATGGCCGCGATAACGCCGTCTGCCACGTTTACGATAGCGTCAATGATTTCGCTGTAACCGGCGTTGCCCGAGCCGTATGTGGCAGGTGTGCTTTCATAGTACAGCATGGTGGAGGGCTTGTCGGGAACCGAGGTCAGGCTGAGTTTGCCGGGCTTGAAGTTGACGCCCTGTGTATTTCCGTCTTGCTGCAGTTGTATGGTGGCTCCTTCGCTCCAAATCTGCAACAGTTCCGGCTGTGTGCTATTCGGAAGGAGGAAGGGCTTGTAGGTGTTGCAGAGCAGTTCGGTACCCTTGGCAGCAGCTGCCCAAGTAGCCTGATTTTCGCCGGGTTGAGAGGCTAATTCCGTAAAGATATCCTTGGCTAAACCGGGAAGTCCGATATAGGCGGACAGTTCAATGTTTGTCAACGTATCTAACATGCCGGGGGCCGCGTAGGCCAGCATAATCGGGGACTTGCCGAGATTGGCATCTGCTTTGGCGAGCTTGTCGCTACCCAAAACCGACTGTGCTGCATCTGCCGGTAGAGCAATGTCTGCTTCATTCTCGGTAATGATGGAGATAAGTTTGTTGCCCTCCAGTTTAAAGACGAGATAAAGAACGCGACCGTCTACTGCATCTCTGATGGCAGTCTGCATTTCATTGAGCGGTTTTTTGATGAGTTTGCCCGTGTCTTCATCGAAATCATAGTCAGGAGATACCATCTGGTCACCTTTCAGGGTGATTTTAATACCTTCGAACCCATTTTTGCTGTAAACTTCGCGCATTTCATCGGAACTCTCGTTCTCCTCGATGCCGGAGCGTGTGCCTTGGACAGCGGAGTCATACCATGCTGCGAGCAGGGCTGCGTTTTCAGCCTTGGAGGTGAGCACGCCGTAAAGAGCGGGTACTTTTGCGGTTTTAATGCTGCTGAGGGCGGCTGCCTTTACGGAAGCAAAGTAAGCATCCCCGAGCTTTCGTACCGTTGCACCGGCGGGGTTGGGCATGCTATCTGCGAGAGCCGTGAAGAAAATCGGGATAGATTCGTCCTGCTGGTAGAAATATGTAAAAATGGAATCGAGCTGCTTGCAGAACTCGACGGTCCCTTTGCCCGTAGCGATGGAAAGGCTCTCAAGCATGGTCATCTCGTTGGGTGTATCTTCCGGGTCAGCGCCGAATGCTGCGGGAATGGTTGTGCTCAGCTCAGCAATTCGGTTGATTGTGAAAACGGATTCAATATCAGCAGGCAAAACACTAAGTGCTTGGTATGCTGCGGCGCGCTGCTCTGCTGTGGCACTGGTACCGGCGGCCGGAGCCGTCAGGCGAGCATAAATCTGAGCCGTGCTTTCTGCCGGTTCCTGGGCGTAGATAGGCGCCATAGTGGCAGCCATCATCATGAGTGTGGTACGCATATTCATAAGTGTTTTTATTATATTAATTCGTACTCACATGTAAAGTTGAAAGTGCGTTTTATATTATTCAATGACAAAAAAAATGAGAGCTCACCCTCGGGTGAGCTCTCGTGGAAAAACGGGGTTGTAATTGGGCTTACTTCTCGCAGTAGCCACGCACAGCGGCGGCGATGCGGGCGGACACGTCCTCCGGCTCACCTTCCTCAACTACGTCAATCTGAACCACCTTACCCTGAGCGCGGTAGTGCTCAACTACGGGTACGGTGAGGGTCTCGTAGTCCTTACGGCGCTTGGCGAATGCCTCGGGGTTGTCGTCGGTGCGCACAATCATGGCGCCGCCGCACTTCGGGCAAACCTCCTCGCCGTTGCGGGTAGTCTCACCGCAAGCGGGGCAAGCCTTGCGCTTAAGCATACGAGCCTCAATCAGCTCGGCAGACACGTTCAGGTAGATAACGATGTCCACACCCAGACCCAGAGCGCTGAGGTTAGCGTCCAGAGTCTCGGCCTGAGATACGGTGCGGGGATAACCATCGAGCAGGCAACCGCAATCCTTGTTCTCGCCCAACCACTTGGCAACGATGCCGTTCACCACCTCATCGGGTACGAACATGGCAGCATCCATGTACTTCTTGGCCTCCAGACCCAGCTCGGAACCGGCAGCAATCTCAGCGCGCAGCAGGGCGCCGGTGCTCAGCGGCTTCAGGCCGTATGTCTCGGAAAGGAAGTTAGACTGTGTACCCTTGCCGGAGGCCGGGGCACCTACAAGTACGAATCTCTTGAGCGTTTTCATATTTATCTAAAATTGAGCTCTGCTACCCTCTATCAGGCAGCCGCTGCGCACATTATGCCCTATTTTTGCAGAATTGCAAGCATATATTTTGATGTGTGCGCGGAATAATCAATCCGGCGGCAGGTTATGAACGTTGCAGCACATGCCCCGCCGCTTCGTTTTTGCTAAGCGAAGTGCGGGGCTTTGTACTTTGAATTACGCCAGACGAACAGTTTTGCCGGGGCGCGGGCAGAGCACGCGAGTATCGGGCAGAGCCTCTGCCAGTGTGGCTTGCATGCTGACCATGGCATCTTCATCGCCATGTACGAGCACGATGGTGTGCGGCGACAGGCGGCAAGCGTAGTCTACCAGTGCTGCGCGAGTGGCGTGGCCGGAGAAGTCGAAGCATTCGGTACGGCAAAGCAGGGGGTAAGCCTGTCCTTTGCCGTTCAGTTTCACATTTTCTCCCGGTTTGGTGGCTTTGATTCTGCCGGCGGGGGACTCAGGGTCGCTGTAGCCCACAAAGAGGATGGCGTCGTTCTTGTGCGGCAGTACTTGCGCTGCCATTTTGTAAGAGACGGTGTGCTCGCTCATCATGCCGCTGGAAACCAAGTATATATTGCCCGGGGAGGCAACGAGCGGTCCTTTGTCTTGCTTGGGCAGACCATGGGTTTCCACTTCATCTTTGATTCGATACCCGGGTTTAAGGCGCGGTGTGCTGTCGCACAGGCGGTCGTATACCTGAGTGATTTTGGAACTCAGGCCGCCGAAGTAAACGGGGACGTCGGGAATAAGCCCTTTGCGCTTGAATCGCCCGATTTCGCAGAGCAGTTCTTGACTTTTGCCAAGGGCGAAAACGGGTATGAGCACGGCTCCGCCTGCCTCCAGCACCTCGCGGATGGTACGGGCAAAACGTTGCATTTCTTTTTCGCGGGTGTACGAGGGGTCGCGGTCTGTCAGGCCGTGTGTACACTCCATAATGAGCACGTCTACGCCACTTTGCGGAAAATCTGCACCGCCAATAAGTGTTTGGTTTTCAAACTGAACATCGCCGGTGTAGAATACGGTGGTACCGCTTTGCCCCTCGAGCATCACGCCGCAGGAGCCGAGAATGTGGCCGGCATCGTGCAGGGTTGCGAGCACGGTGCCGTTGTTGCCGGTGCGGAAGGGTTCGTTGTACGGGCGGGTTACCCATGAATTTACATGTCGCTGCAGTTCGCCATGGGTGAAGAATGGGTACTCTATTATACCTTCGCCCATGCGCTTGGCTGTCATTACGTTGACTGAGTTGTGCAACATGGCATCGCCCAATTCGGCTGTGCCTACGGTCATGATGACCTCGGCGCGCGGGTACTCATCCTGAAACACGGGCAGGGTGCCGATGTGGTCGAGGTGCGAGTGGGTGATGAAGATGGTATCCGGGTCAGCCGCACCGATGAGCGTGAAGTTTGGTTTGGC
This sequence comes from Akkermansia sp., assembly GCA_045614705.1. GTDB lineage: Bacteria > Verrucomicrobiota > Verrucomicrobiia > Verrucomicrobiales > Akkermansiaceae > Akkermansia. The sequence continues at coordinate 4,472 of JAZLDM010000096.1, read as the reverse complement.
GGCATTGCCATCCTGCTTGGGGTGCATGCCGCAATCGAGCACGATGCGGGAGCCCTCCATGTCCAGCAGGTAACAGTTGGCTCCGATTTCGGGGCCTGCTGTCAGGTTAGTCAGTGTTATCATGGCGTGGTGATTACTCGGGTAGACACTCGTCTTCTACTATTTGCTCCAGTGTCTGGCGGCGGCGGATGATGTGCCACTTGTCGCCGTCTACCAGCACTTCGGCTGCCAGCGGGCGAGAGTTGTAGGTGCTGGCCATGCTGAAGCCATAGGCGCCGGCGCTCATTTCTGCCAGAATTTCACCGGGTTTCACATCGGCTATTTCGCGATTCTGGGCTTGGAAATCGCCACTCTCGCAGATGGGACCTACGATATCGGCTACGATGGTGTCGCCGTTGTGCTCTTTAACCGGCCAGATTTCGTGGTAGCCTTCGTAAAGGGCGGGGCGAATGATGTCGTTCATGCCGGCATCTATCATCTTGAAGGTCTTGGCCTCGCCTTTCTTTTCATACAGGCAGGTGGTGAGCATGCATGCTGCATTGCCTACCAGACGGCGTCCCGGTTCTACCAGTATCTTCAGCCCCAGTGGTTTCAGCAGGGGGACGATGGATTCTGCGTAGCTCTTGAGGGTGATTTGCTCGGGGTGTGCTGTCCACCATTCTTCTTTGCCGGAGGCCAAGCAGCCGTCGTACACGATGCCGATGCCGCCGCCTATGCTCCAGAACTCGATGTTGTAGAGCTTTTGGAATTTTTCTACAATGGGGGTAACTTTCTTGATTGCCTTCACAAACGGCTCAACGTCCGTAAGCTGGGAGCCGATGTGCATTTGCAGGCCGCGAATGTGCAGGTGGGGCATTTCGGCGGCGATGGTGGCGTAAAGCGCCTCGATGCGGGTGATATCCACGCCGAACTTATTTTCGTTCGTCCCGGTGGTGATGTATTTGTGGGTGTGAGCATCTACATGGGGGTTAACGCGTACGGCAACAGGGGCTTTCACTCCCATTTCGCCGGCTATACGGTTGATTTCGCGCAGCTCGTTTTCGCTCTCGCAGTTGAAGCTGTATATGTTCAGCGAGAGTGCATAGCGAATTTCTGCCTCGGTCTTACCAACTCCGGCGTAGGTGCAAAGGGTGGGGTCGCCGCCGGCGTTGACCACACGCCAAAGTTCGCCGCCGCTCACGATGTCGAACCCCAGTCCCTGTTTGGCCATGAGGTTAAGAATGGCTTTGTTGGAGCAGGCTTTTACGGCGTAGGCTATGTGGGCATCCAGCGGGGCGAGGACTTGCCGGAGCTCTGCAAGGTCGTCCATGATAGTCTTGCGACTATAGACGAAAGTAGGGGTACCGACGGCGGCGGCGATGTCGGCCAGATTGACGTCTTCGCAGCAGAGGGTACCGTTGTTGTATGCGAATGAATGCATTTTGATGTATCTATTGTTAATTAAATCTATTTTTCTTTTTGTCTTCTGAGCTGGGCGTGGTGTTGTCGTCTATAATGGTGGCTACCCAGTGCAGGTCGCGCGAGTTTTCGAGCGCCAGTTTAATCATAACTGTGATGGGGACGGCAAGTAACATGCCGCACGGACCCCATACCCACCCCCACAGGAGCACGGAGAGCAGTACTACTGAGGTCGCTATTCCGAATTGCTTGCCGAGGAATAGCGGTTCAATTCCGTTGCCGATGCTGAAATTGATGGCAATGTAGCCGATGGAGACGATGAGCGCATCTCCCAAATCTCCCAGAATGAGTGCCAGTAATATGGGCGGTATGGCTGCAACAATTGAGCCGATGGTGGGGATGTAGTTGAGCAGGAAGGCCACGAGCCCCCAGAGAAAGGCGAAGGGTACTCCCTTTGCATGGCAGAGCCACCATGCCAGTAGGCCGGTTGTTGCGCTTGCAAGGGTTTTGATGAAAAGGTAGCGCTGTATGCTTTTGAGGGCGTCCACCACGCGGTCTTTACCCTGCATGCTGTTGGGTAGACTGCGGAAGTTGCGCATAAACAGCGGAGCCTCCCCCAGCAGGAAGGTCATGAGCACGAGTACCAGTGTAGTTATAGAGGTCATGGCCAATACCTCGCTGCCCAGGGTTTGCGAAAGGCTCAGAAGTACCTTGGGGTTAAGGTATTCTTGGGGTTTGTGTATGAAGCGTTGCGCTTCTTCACCGTACCCCCAGTCGTGCAGTAGTTGCATAATGGCGCGGTACTTGCTTTCCATTTGTACCATGAAGTCGCCTTCAATCGTTGCTCGCATGTCCACCGCCAGATATTTAATGAGTGAGCCGGCGGCGTAGATGATACCGGCATCTGCCACTACGGTGAAAAACACTGCCAGCCAGTGGGGAAATCGAAGAATTCGGCGTAAGAGGTCCGTAACTGTATAGCTGATAACGGCCAAAAAGATGGCCATTACTATAGGCAGAATCAGCTCGCGAGCCTCGCGGAGACCAAAAAGAACAATGGTGGCGCAGGCGGCAGTCAGAAGAAACCTAGCGCCTTCTCCCCAGCCTGTGTCCGTTTTAGTCATTCGATTTTCTTCCTCATGCTGCATATCGCGCGTATTCTACATTTTTTCAGTGTGGAATTCAAGCCGCCAATGCGGAATATGGCGTATTTTTTCGGGAAGGGTAGCTTGTTGGTAGAGTTTTTCGTTTGATTGGGGGAATATACAATACACCCCACAATTCACGCGGCAGTCGGCTGCCTTGTAAAATTGTGGGGTGTAGTTAAGGTTTATTTTACTTGGTTACCAAGCTGTGGCCGGTCATTTCGGCGGGCTGGGGAATGCCCAGCAGGCTCAGCAGGGTGGGGGAGATGTCGGCAAGGATACCATCGCTCATCTTAACCTCTGCCTGATCGGGGCCGCAGTAGATGAGGTCCACCAAGTTGGTGGTGTGGGCGGTATTGGGGGAGCCGTCGGGGTTGAGCATGTTCTCGCAGTTACCGTGGTCGGCGCAGATGAGGCAGCAGCCGCCCAGCTCAAGAATTTTGTTCACGCTCTTCTCGAGGGCTTTGTCGACAGCCTCGCAGGCGGTGATGCCGGCCTCAAGGTAACCGGTGTGACCTACCATGTCGGGGTTGGCGAAGTTCATGATGGCGATGTCGTAGTTGGCGATAGCATCCACGAACTTGTCGGCAACTTCGCCTACGCTCATCTGGGGTTTGAGGTCGTATGTGGCGACTTCGCGGGGGGAGGGTACAAGGATGCGGTCTTCGCCCTCGAACTGGGTTTCTACGCCGCCGTTGAAGAAGAAGGTAACGTGGGCGTATTTTTCGGTTTCGGCGATACGCAGCTGTTTAAGGCCGGCGGCAGCGATAACTTCACCGAGGATGTTGGTGAGCTGCTCTTGCTCGAATACAACGGGGGTCGGGTAGCATGCCTCGTACTCGGACATGGTGATGTAGTGCACGTGGGGGTGTGCACCGCGCTCGAAACCGTCGAAGTCATCGTAAATGAATGCGCGGGAAAGCTCGCGGGCGCGGTCGGCGCGGAAGTTGAAGAAGAAGACCACGTCGTTGTCACGCACGCGCTGAGTGTCGCCCTCGCAGAAGATGGCGGGCTTCAGGAATTCGTCCGTCACGCCGGCCTCGTAGCTTTGCTCTGCATATTCAGCGGGAGTGCAGCTGCACTGCTCACCTTTGCCGAGCACGATGGCGTTCCAACCAATCTGCACGCGATCCCAGCGCTTGTCGCGGTCCATGGCGTAGAATCGGCCTACCACGGTAGCAATCTTGGCACCGTAGGGGGCTACTGCCTGCTGCAGCTGGTTGAGGAAACCTGCGCCGCTCTTGGGGTCAGTGTCGCGACCATCGGTAATGGCGTGAATCATGATATCCTTCACACCGGCCTCGGCTGCAATCTTTACAATGCCGATGAGGTGGTCGATGTGGGAGTGTACGCCGCCGTCGGAAACGAGCCCGAGCAGGTGCAGACGTGTGCCGGCTGCCTTGGCGAACGCATCCGTAATAACAGGGTTTTTGGCGAGAGAACCATCGTTGATGGCGTTGGTAATACGGCAAAGGTCCTGGAACACTACGCGACCGGCACCCAAATTCAGGTGACCTACTTCAGAGTTGCCCATCTGGCCATCGGGAAGACCTACGTCTTGACCGCTGGCACCCAGCATAGAATGCGGGCATGTGGCCAGCAGCTTGTCAGTGAAAGGTGTATCGGCGAGCACAGTTGCGTCGCCCGTCTGTTTGGCGGCCTCCGGCCCCTGCGGGTTGCGGCCCCAGCCGTCACGAATAATCAGAACTACGGGTTTATTAGCCATGGGGCTATTATATCACCCATCGTGGCGTTTGTGAAGTCAAAATGCAGTAATGCTTGGTGATTTGCACATGTGTCCCAAAGATTTTTTCTGAGAGACGCAAGTGCCGATAAATCCTAGGCTTTCCGGATAGAGACTTTTTCGAAGCCCCCCTGTACTCAGATTTGAGCAAATTTTGGGGGAGAATGCGCCTTATCTACCTGCTG
>JAZLDM010000095.1:0-4982 GCA_045614705.1 Akkermansia sp. | reverse complement strand
GCGCTCAGCCATCAGAACGCAAAGCGCGATGCCATGGTGTTCCGCGATATCTACCGACTGCTTCACAAGCGTTTGGGACAGCAGGCCTTCACATGTCGATTCCGGGAGGGTATCAAGGCATCACGCATCATGTTGCTTGATGGACCTGAATGAATCAGCAGGTAGATAAGGCGCATTCTCCACCGAAAATTGCTCAAATCTGAGTACAGGGGGGCTTCGAAAAAGCCTCTATCCGGAAAGCCTAGGATTTATCGGCACTTGCGTCTCTCAGAAAAAATCTTTGGGACACATGTGCTTTTCTCTATATTCAGGCGCAAAAAATTATCTTGCCAAGTGAAAAAAACTAGAGTATACTCCTACATGTTATGAATAGACTCGCAGGAAAGACTGCAATAGTGACAGGTGCCGGTCGTGGTATCGGCAATGCGGTAGCCCGCCGCTTTGCGGAAGAGGGTGCCAAGGTTGTGCTCATCTCTCGCAACCCCGCCTCCTGCGGTGCTGCGGCGGATGCCATCAACGCGGAATTTCCGGACAGCTGCAAGGCATATCCCTGCGACGTGGCAGACGCCGCTGCGGTAGAAGCCTGCGTGAAAGAAATTCTGGCGGAATACCCCACGGTTGACATTCTGGTGAACAATGCCGGCATAACCCGCGACACCCTGCTGATGCGCATGAAGGAAGCTGATTGGGATGCCGTGATGGACACCAACCTCAAGAGCGTGTTCCTTTTCGTGAAGGCCCTGCAGCGCACCCTCATGAAGAGCCCCGCCGGGCGAATCATCAACATGGCCTCCGTGGTCGGCCTTACCGGCAACCTCGGTCAGGCGAACTACGCCGCCTCCAAGGCCGGTGTCATCGGCTTCACCAAATCCATGGCCCAAGAGCTCGCCAGCCGCAAGGTAACCTGCAACGCCATTGCTCCCGGCTTCATCGCCACCGACATGACGGACGCTATCCCCGAGGCTGCGAAAGAGGCTATTCTCTCCCGCATTCCCATGAAGGATTTGGGCAAGCCGGAGGATATCGCCAACTGCGCGCTCTTCCTCGCCAGCGACGAGTCCCGCTACATGACCGGTCAGGTTCTTGTGTGCGACGGTGGCATGGTCATGTAATCTGTCACCCCAAGTTATTCAAAGCCGCTACCCCACAGCAGGGGAGCGGCTTTTATGTTGCGGTACCAAGCTGTGACGAATGCAAAAAAATCCCCCGGCAGCCAACTACAGCCACCGGGGGATAATAAAGCGACTTTTACTGTCTATTAACGGTAATGTTACCCCAAGTACTGCGCTTATCCGGGGCATTGCCGAAGGTGATTTCCAGCGCAGCATTCTTCACCGCCTTCTTAACATTCAGGGTGAAGACCTGCGTGGTTGCCCCCCAGGTAACAGCGCGTGCCGTAGTATCCTCCGCCACGCAGCGCTCACCGTCCATCAGGCGTATTTTATTCACCTGCAAAGCGTCGCGCCCTGTCACGATTTTGAAGGTTACGGTGTAGGTACCGGCCTTGTCGACAGGTACATCGTGCATGAGCAAGGGAGCCTCGCACCCGGGCAGCACCTCAGGGCTCCAGCCTTGGCCATAGCGGTATGTGCGCACCCAGTCACGCATGACGACAGGCCCCGCAAGCCCCAGCGAGGACTTGGGATCCAGCTCGTGCATAGCGCGACCGTACTTGGTAATATACGGGCCACCGGCCATGGTGCCCAAGCTGCGGCGAATATGACCTATAGCAACGGCACAGGCACGCTGTTTCTGCCAAGCAGACAGTCGGTCATTGGCCAGCACAGCGTCGAGTCGCTTCAGGAAATCCTCCATGCTCTCGCCGTTTTTCACACCGAAGCCGAAATTGAGCGCGCTGATGTAGCCGTTCGCATCCTTGGGGTCAGCCTGATTCATGGCATTGCGCAAACCGCCCGGCCACTCCAAACCGGAAACACGGGATGAAGCCAGGAACAAGCGATTTTTCTCGCCTGCATCCTTAGAGGCATGAGCCTGTTTCAAGAGCTCATCCTGCTGATCCTTAGCCTCCATCTTTTCCTGAATAAGTCGAGCAACCTTTGCGGTATCGGCCTTCATCAGAGCTTCACCATGAATGGTGGCGTACATGCGACCTACCGGCTCGTAGAAAGCAATAGCCGGATAGGAGATATCGGCCATATCGCCGGGTATACCAAGCTTGCCCAGTATCTTGCTTGCTTTGTCATTGCTTTCTTTTGTACGGTTCTGGTAAATGGGAGCAAGCAGTAAGGCGGACTTACGGGCAGCCTTGCGCACCCCTTCATCCGCTATCAACTTGCGGCAAAGCTTTTCACCATAGCGATCCCAGTCCGCAGGGTAAATAAATACGATATACCCCTCCTTCGAGCCCACTTTCTGAGCGGACTCGTAGGTCTGGAATTGCTGAGCGGCCTCAACCGGTGAGCTCAGCGTAAGCGTGGCCAGCATCATAGCCGACAATATAAGAGATTTTTTCATATACGTCTATTAGGTTAGGTCGTGAAATCAGGCTGCGGGTTCACCGAATACATAGATACCGTTCGCGTGGAACACCTCCGGACCACCCGGGCGCAGCACACGCACATAGAGTGCCTTGGGACGCTCTTTCTGCAAATCGAACGATATGATATAGTTGCCGGTATTGGGTATGGGTTCGCCCACATCATGCCAGTCATCATCTCGCCCGGTGTCAGATACCTGCACCTTCACCGGACGGAATCGGCCGATGAGGCTCCATTGATTTGTACCGGCAAACACCACACCGGTGATATAGGCATGCTTGGGCAGCTTCACTGCTATCCACGGGTTGTTCTCTCTTGCCGTGTGAATCGCACCGCCGGATTTGGTCAGCAAGCCCGAGTGCGTGTGCGGGGAGTCCCACTGGCTGGTGGAACTGGCAAAGGGCAGACCGCCTTCGGAAACCATCTTGCCGGGGAACGTGCGGAAATTAGGAATCTCGGCATTCCCCTTGATGAGCTTACGGTCAACCATCTTGCTCAACGCATAGAATGTCGTGATATCGCGTTCTTTCTCCGCCGTGAGTATAAGCCCACCAAGCAACTTGCCCTTCTGCTCGCTGCTCAAATCTTTACCACTGCTGAGCACGCTGAGCATGGACTTCGTCAACTTCTTCTTACCATCTTCGCTAAGACCATCGGAAATCCTGTTCCCCCAAGACATCATTACGCCGGAGTACGCATCGTGCGGGGCGGCAGCTGCAAGCACCTTGGTGTACAGGGAAATCGTTGTCTCCTCCGCATTGCCACCTGCCTGTTTGCAGAGCTGGAGCTGGCGGTCGGCAAAGGGTTCAATATACCAGCGGTCAGGCCCCATCTTATCGGCATATTTCCAGAATGTCGCGCAGAGGGTAGACATTTCTTCTGCCGAGAAACCGGTGGCAGCCATGCGGCCATACACAAACTGCTTCAGCAGCTCAGCGGCCTGCTCCGGGTAGCGGGAGGCCACGCCACGGCACAGCGCATTGTTCAGATTTTTCCATGCTTCCTTATTGGTGAGGGTATCCTTATCCCTAGCCAGGAAAGCGGCGTACTCGCGCCACATCGGGTAATTGAGCGGAGCCCCCTTGGCGGCCTGCTCATAGCAATCAATGGCTTTTTCCTTGTCGTTGGCATCTTGGTACAACTGTGCCAGAATGCGGTATGCCTGAGCAGCACGGTTTCTCTTAGCCAACTTGCTGTCGTACAAGTCATCCGTCAGGTGCAGTGAGCTGTAAGTATGGTTACCCTCCCAGGGAATCCAGTGCAATCCACGCTCCCAGCTGAGTGAATACGCAGGAGTCCACCTACCGTTGACTAACACAATGTAGGCGCAGTGCGCCGGCTCACCTGCCGTGAGAGCAGCCACACCGTTGGCGCAGGCAGAGGCTGCACCGAAGTGCGAAAGACCACCGCACACAGCACCTACATGCTTGGCAAGCGCCATGTGGTTGTCGGTATACACACCCTCCCACGGGGCATAGTAATACGCACCGTGTACGCTGTCGCCGAACACATTGTCCAACACATACGCGCAGCGCCAGCAGCTACCCGGGTACTGCCAATCCGGCACATGCACATTGTTGAGCGCCCATTCAAAGGCCGTTATCGTGCCGGCACGGTGGTCGGGTTTCCAGCCGCATGCCACTCGGCGATGGTGCATCGCCAAGCTGTCGAACGATACATTCAGGCGACCTTGGCGCCAGTACTTCAGGAAGTAACAAGCACGCTCCACCGCCTTTACCGTGCGCGAGTTGCAGCGGGCGTACTCCAGAGCGATTGCTGTGGTGGTATCTCGCTCCACACCCTTGCGCAGCGCTCCGGGGTCGGCCTCCGATATCGATTTGATGATTTCCACCACTCGCGAAAATCTCCTTACCTCGCCCGAGAACAGTATCTGCTCCATCCATTCCGGGTCAGACATAATGGCCTTGAGCACCGACTCACACTTCGCCAAATCCACAGGGTGCTTGGCTTCGGCCTGCATCTGTTTGAGCTCTTCGCGGGCGCAGGAAAGACGATACTGGGAGTTCTTCTTCTCGGCACCGCTGCGCTCCTTTACCTCTTTCTCCAATCGCTCGATTTCACCCTGCTTATTTTTAACGGATGTTTGCAGCGAATTGTTGTGGTTCTGGTAGTCGCCACCTGTACCACTCTCCAAGCAGGCTATGTGGTACATGAGCAATAAACGCAAATTCTCTTTATCCTTTATAAATGCCTGAACCTGCGACAACTCAAGCCCGGTAAGGCGTTTCTTAATCTGCTCAGCCAATTTCGGCCTAAGCTTTTCCGGCGATTTCCAAGATGTCGCTCCCGGTATCGAGACCGCGGGCATTGCCCCCGGGGCACCCTCGACAGGCAGCATACTCCCCATCAACAACACGGCTAGCGCCAGTGGTATAAATCGACTTTTCATAGTATCAAAAAGTTTAACCTCCCCACTTTACCACAGACCGACCACCCCTGTCAAGCTCAATCAAATACGCAATT
>JAZLDM010000094.1:0-96899 GCA_045614705.1 Akkermansia sp. | reverse complement strand
GTTCATGGACGACCTCTTCGGCGTATCCGGTGACGAAATCGTCTATACCGTGAATGCCGGCGACTACTTCACGGGCGAGTGGATTAACGAGAGCACCACGCTGAACTACGACAGCACCGCCAACGTGGTATACCTGCAAGGGGTTAACAACGTCGTTCCCGAGCCCACCACAGCAACGCTTTCCCTGCTGGCACTGGCAGCCCTTGCTGCCCGCCGCAGACGCAAATAAAGTTCATGTAAAACAATTACATGTGTGGAAAAATCCCCTATGGCCGATTGGCTGTAGGGGATTTTTACGCACCGGGGTATTTGTCTGCTGAATGCAGCGGTTATTTAGGAGCGGGCACAAAACCCTTTGCGGGGCGAAAGACAATTTTTCCGCGCTCGGCGCTGTATTCAAAGGTACCGAGTTTAGAGATATGTAGCTTGGGTTCGCTGAGAGCTGCGGATTGAATAGAATTGAGCACCGCATCTACAGCGGCAGATGCGGTGCTACGAGTTGCGCCCGGTCCCATATAGCGCTGAACGCGGGCAATGAGTTGTTTCTTGTTCACCGTAATGGTGTTCGGGCTCAGATTTGCTTGAAGGCCTTGACGCCCCATTCGCGGCATTGCCAGTTGGTGCCGTCTTCGCAGGTAAAGATACAGACACCGCCCGTGGCTACCTTGATATCATGCGTAGCACAGAAGCCGGCGTAGTCGCCGGTGATGTGCGGGGCAAAGCGAATGGTGCCGTTGGAAGAAACGCAGAGGAGAACTTCGCCCTCCTGAACCTCATCGGCAAGAGCTGTCCAGTTGTTGATAATCTGCTGAACGTCTACTTTCCAACCGGGGGGAACGATTGCCTCGGCATTCCATTTATCGATAGCAGCGGCGCCGATAGCATCCAGCTCTTCCGCGCTTAATTCGGCGGGGTTCTTACCCTCAGCCGTGGCGATATCCGCACCCAAGCGGGCTTTTGTATCTTCCTCGCTGTGGTTTTCATCGGGGCCGTAGTCAACCTCAATGAAGCGGGCATCGGGCTGCACGGGGCAGGGGTTGCCAAGCTCCTCGGCTGCGAGAGCGGCTGTACACATGGTGCGCTGCAGCGGTGCGGCAAGAATACGTGTAGGAGTCAGCCCCAGCTTGCTGAGGTATTTGCCGATTCCGCGCCCTCTTTCTTCTTCCACCAGCGGAAGATCAGTGCGGGAACCAACTCGCGTGGGTGTTTCGCCCTTGCGGAAAGTATTGCCGTGGCGTGCGATAATGAGTGTTTTCATGGTTGTTTCAGGTGTTAAGTAAGGGGATGGAAATCAGGCCAAGTCCTCCTCGATACGGAGGTTGTCCATGATGTACTGACGGCGGTCGGGGGTATTCTCGCCCATATAGAAGCGCAACAAATCGCGCAGACGCTTGGCGTTTTCGAGCGTGACTTCTTCGAGTCTTATATCTTCGTTGATGAAGCCTTTGAACTCCTGGGGGGAGATTTCACCGAGACCTTTGAATCGGGTGATTTCGGGATTTTTGCCCAAATCCTTCACGGCCTTGTCGCGCTCATTTTCCGAGTAGCAGTAAATCGTTTTCTTCTTATTGCGCACGCGGAAGAGCGGGGTTTGAAGGATGTAGAGGTGGCCTTCGTGAATGACCTCGGGGAAGTATTGGATGAAGAAAGTGAGCAGTAGCAGGCGAATGTGCATGCCGTCCACATCAGCATCCGTTGCGATGATTACTTTGTTGTAACGTAAATCCTTGATGTTCTTGTCGACATTGAGTGCGAGGTGCAGGAAATCCAGCTCCTCGTTGGTTTCGAGGATGGCGTTTTTGTTCAAGCCATAGCTGTTCGCCGGTTTACCGCGCAGTGAGAAAACGGCCTGGGTTTCGGCATCTCGCGCCGTTGTGATAGAGCCGGATGCGGAGTCACCCTCGGTAATGAAGAGCATGGTTTCCTTGGCTCGCTTGTGTTTGGTATCGTAGTGCACACGGCAATCGCGCAGCTTTTTGTTGTGCACGCGTGCCTTTTTTGCGCGTTCTTTTGCGACCTTACCCTGAACATCCGCGACCTTCTTGCGCGTTTTTTCGCTTTCTTTGATTTTATCTTCGAGGATTTCGGCAACATCGGGGTTGCGGTGCAGGTAGTTATCGAGTTCCTTTGCCAAGAAATTGCTGACGAAGGTACGGATAGTTTCCTTGTCGGGCCCCATGGTATTGCTGCCCAGTTTTGTTTTGGTCTGGGATTCGAAGATGGGGTCGATAACTTTGATGCTGATAGCGGCCTCTATGCTGGCGCGGATATCGGTAGCATCGTAATTCTTCTTGTAGAAGTTCTGGAGGGTTTTGGCAATAGCCTCGCGGAAAGCGCTTTGGTGGGTACCGCCCATGGTGGTGTGCTGACCATTGGCAAAGGAGTAGTACTCCTCGCCGTACTGGTCGCTGTGAGTCAGGGCGATTTCGATATCTTCATTTTTGAGGTGAATAGGCGGGTAGAGCGGTTCGCTGCTCATTTCCTCCTTCAGCAAATCAAGCAAACCGTTGCGGGATACGATATTCTTGCCGTTCAGATTGATGGTAAGGCCGGTATTCAGGTAGCAGTAGTAGCGGCACATGCGGTTGACGTACTCGAGATTGTACGCTGCATTTTCCGCAAAAACCGTACGGTCAATCATGAAGGTTACTTTGGTGCCGTCTGCTTCATCCGTGGGTTCGGTAATATCCGTCCCCTCAACCATAACTCCCTTTGAGAACTGAATATGGCGACACTGCCCCTCGCGACAGGCCTTGATTTCGAAATATGAAGAGAGGGCGTTCACGGCCTTGAGACCGACGCCGTTGAGACCGACGGATTTTTTGAAAGCCTCGCTGTCGTATTTGCCGCCGGTATTGATTTGAGCCGCGCAGTCGAAAAGCTTGCCAAGGGGAATACCACGGCCGAAGTCACGAACCTCGCACAGGCCATCCGGGGAAATGCGGACGATGATTTTCTTACCCGCCCCCATCACGAACTCGTCCACGCAGTTGTCAATTACTTCTTTGAGCAAGACATAGGGGCCATCATCAGCCATGCTGCCATCGCCCAGCTTGCCGATGTACATACCGGCGCGTGCACGAATGTGCTCCTGCCAGGCCAACGATTTGATGTCGTCTTCCGTATATTCTGCTGCCATATTCCGCTGAGTATGTTATCATACAAAAAGGCGCGCCGCAAGCCGGAAATCCGTCTCGGCGCGCGAAAAATGTGTCCGCTGTACCCGATATATCAGCCTACTTGTGCGGATTCGACCATAACGGGCACGGTCTTTCCGTCTGCCACGATTTGCAGATGGGTACCGGGGGCAGTATGCGGGGTGCTGATATAAGCCATGGCATAGCTATGCCCGCTGCCGGCAGCTTGGGCTGCACTGGTAATACGGCCTACGGAGCCGCCATCGAGGGTTTGCACCGTATCCCCGGGGGAAAGTGAGTGCCCGGGAGTATGGCAACGAAGGGAAACAAGGCGAGCCGCAGAAGAAGTGGGGATATCCTGTGAGCAAAGGTGACAGAGATTTGCCTCGGCCGGGGTAAGGTTCTGCATATCGTGAGCCATATCCGGTTTTCCATGGCTGATTCGCAGATATTCGCCGGTTTTGTGTCCGCAGGGAACCGCCCCTGCTGCCAACAATTGCTCAAACCAAGCAATACCCCGGCTCGCCGGGCAAAAAAGCTCATAACTATCGGGCGCCACCAGTCCGACACGCGAGAGCGTGCAGCGCTGACCACCACGGCGGAATGTGCAGAAACACCCGCGCCGTGGCAGCTCCGCATCATGTATGACCTTGGCAAGCACTTTCGGAGTATCCGGCCCGGTGAGGGCAATGCCGCACAGGGAATCAGTCTCGTTCGTCAGTTCGAGCGCAGCATTGTCGAGCTGCTTTTTCAGGTACTCAAAGTCTGCGTCTGCCAAAGAAGCCGAGCCAATCATGAAGAAGTTGCCCGCACTTTGTCGCAATATCGTCACATGGTCGAGGATGATGCCGTTATCTCGCAGCAAGAGACTTTGCAGGCAGTGGCCATCGCGGCAGGAATTCAGATTGGCCGTGAGGTCATGAGACAGGCGCTCCAGCGCGCCGTTACCCAGCAGGCGGAATTTGCCGAGGTGGGAGATATCGAACATACCGCAGGTGGCGCGTGCGGCAAGATGTTCGTCTATGAGGTCGCTAAATTGCTGCGGCATGTTCCAGCCGCCAACGTCTGCCATTTGAGCCCCCAAGCGGCAGTGCAGGGAATGAAGCGGGCTTTCTTTCATACGGCAAACATTGTGCCGTATCGTGCTGCGCGCTGCAAGGAGTTAGAGCCAACTGTTTGACTTAATCTTTAGCCGCGCGAGGGTCAATAGCATCCCGCAGACCGTCCCCAAGGAAATTGAGCGCTAAAAGAGTCAGGCAGAAGAATGTTGCCGGAAAAATTAACAACTCGGGACTTACCTCCATGCGGTCGGCGCCTTCTTTAATCAAAGTTCCCCAAGATGAGTTAGGGGCTTTTACACCCAGCCCTATGAACGAGAGAGTGGATTCCGTCAACATGATTCCCGGTACCGCTAAGGTCGTGTAAACAACCACTGTGCCCAGCAAATTAGGGGCTATGTGATGGAATAGTATATTCAGGTGCCCCAATCCGAGCGATTGAGCCGCCATGATGTATTCCTGAGCCTTGATTTCCAATGTTTGCGTGCGAACGATACGCGCCAGAGTCAGCCAACCGAGGGCGCCGATGGCGATGAATAGCGGCACCAGCCCCAGAATGGGAGCAACGGCCTCGCGGCGCCAACCGGTGAGCTCGACAATAGCTGCCGTAAGGTTGCGGCTGGGTTCTTCGATGCTCAGCGAAAAGACAATCACCAGCACAATGAAAGGTAGAGCAAAAAGCACATCGACAGTGCGCATCATCAGCGCATCCGTCCTGCCGCCGATGTATCCGGAAATAAGCCCGTATACCAAGCCGATAATAAGTGCCACAACCGTGGCCACCAGTCCCACCAGCAGCGAGATGCGGCCGCCGTACAGCACGCGAGCCAGAAGGTCACGCCCGAGCTGGTCCGTACCGAACGGATGCGCCCAACTGCAAGGCGCGGCGATGTTGTTCAAATCCGTGCTGTTCGGGTTGTCAATGATGGGAAAAAGCGGCAAAATAAAGCAGGCAATTACCATCAGCAGCAGAAATCCCAGTGAAGTCATCGCCGCACGATTTCGCGACAGGCGCAACCATGCGTCCTTGCTCAGTGAGTTGCCTTGTGTGTATGTCGGTTTAGCCATGGTCTGCAATGAGTTGATTATGCTGCACCCTGAGTTCGCAAGCGCGGGTTGAGTGCCACCAGCGCCAAATCCACCACCAGATTGGCAGCTACTATCAGCACACCGTAGCAAAGCACCAGCCCTTGTATAAGGAAGTAGTCGCGGTCGGTTGTCGCATTCACAAAGTGCAGCCCCATGCCCGGCACCTGAAAACAGGTCTCAACTACAAATGAGCCGGTAATGAGCGCAGCAAATGCCGGTCCTAAGTACGATACTGCGGGTAGCAATCCGCTGCGCAGGGCATGCACAAAAAGTTGTCTTGTTGCGCCGGCTCCCTTGGCGCGAGCAGTGCGCATGAAATCCTGAGAGAGCACCTCAAGCATGCCACCTCGCGTTAAACGTGCCAGATATGCCGCATTGATAAGCCCCAGCGTGAGCGCCGGTAAAAGCGCACACAGCGGGTTATCCCACCCGGCCACACTGAGCCCCGGCACATGCATGCCGAGCGTTTTCCCCAGCATGGGACCAATCACAAAAGCCGGCATGCAGATGCCGAGCATGGCAGCGAACATGAGCAGGGTGTCCGGCCAGCGGTTTTTCCACCATGCTGACAGCATGCCCGCCGGTATACCCAGCACTATGGCAATAGTCATGCCCAATATACCCAACCACAGCGATACCGGGAACGCCGCCGAGATAATATCGCTCACCTGCAAGCCCTCTCGTACCAGCGAGGGACCGAAATCGCCCGCGGTGAGTATGTTTTTCCAATAGTTGAAGTATTGAGATAGGGCACTTTGGTCGAGCCCATACAGAGAATTGAGCTGTTCCATGACATGTTGAGGCAGCTTACGCTCGCCCAAAAAGGGGTTGCCGGGCAACATGCGAACCAGAAAGAAGGTAATGGTCTCGAGCACGAATACCACGAGCGCACCTTGCGCCAGACGTTTGAATATTAACTTAATCATGGTTTTACTTCTACGGCATCGAGGGGGAAATTGTCCAGAAGGCGGGGTTGCCAACCATTTACATGACGGTGGCTACGCAGATAGGTGCGTTCGCTGTGATAGAGGGGGAGTATGGGCAAATCTCGCAACATCAACTCTTCCGCACGTTGCAGGTGAGCGCGGCGCTCATCGGCATCTCCGGTCGCTCGGGCAGACTCCAGCGCGGTATCGCAATCGGTGCTACCCCAGCCGGTGCAGTTATTGCCGCCGCCGCTGCGCCACAGCTCCACGAAGGTGGCCGGGTCGAGGTAGTCGCCACTCCAGGAGGACGAGGAGATATCGTACTCCATATTCTGCTGGGCTGACTTGTATGCCGTCCATTCGCAGGAACGAATGTCGACATGAATTCCCAGCACTTGCTCCCACATGGCCTGTATGGTTTCCGCCATAACACGCTGCACATCGCGCGAAGTGGTCATGAGCTCCAGCACCGGAAATCCCTTGCCACCGTCAAATCCGGCTTCTGCCAGTAGCTGCCGGGCCAGGGCTTCACGCTCTGCCTGAGTATTCGGCTCAGTCGCGGCACTCACGCTATAGCCTGCGCCGGGTGGGGTGAATGTGACTGTGGGTGTGCCGGCGCCACGCACAACTTTATCCACCAAAGCGCTGCGATTGATAGCGAGGTGAAGAGCCCTGCGCACGCGGGAATCATTGAGCGGCGGTCGGGTGGTATTCAGGCGATAGAAAATGGTGCAGTAGTAGGGGTCTCGGCAAAAATCCTGTTCGCATTCCTTTGCTGCATAAGCGAGCATTTCAGGCGGGACGTTGTTGGTGATGTGGAGCTTGCCGCCCATGTACATGCGGGTTTCCGTATAGCCGTTAACAATAGGCAGGAAGCGCACACCGCGATTCTTCACCTCTGTTGCCCGCAAATAGCGAGGATTAGGCTTTACGCTCATGTAATCGTTGAAGCGATGCTCGGCTATCACATAAGCACCATTGCCAACCCAATTTTCGGGGCGGGTCCACAGGCTGCGGCGGTCCAGCATGCCGCCCAGTGACTCTACCTTGTGTTTGGGAATGGGGAACCAGGTAAAGTGCAGCAACAAACGTGGCAAATGCGGAGTAGGTCCGCTGAGGGTAAGCTGTAGGGTATGCTCATCGAGGGCCTTCACTCCCACTTGCTCCCAGTCGCATTTCCCTTTATTAAAATCTTCCGCACCGCGCAGGGGGTAGAGCATTTCTGCGTATTTACCGGCAAACTGCGGGTGCAACAGGCGCTTGAACGCATATTCGAAATCGTGAGCGGTCAGCGGGGTGCCATCGCTCCATTGCGCAGAGGGATTCAGGTGGAACGTCCATACGTCTGCACGGTCATTGTGCTCCCAGCGTTCAGCCGTGCCCGGTAATACTTCACCATCTTGAGTCGGAGCAGGGCGCACAAGCCCTTCCAAGAGGGTAGATATGATTTTGCCGTCTGCCACAGCCGTGGCCTTGTGCGGGTCTTGGCTTTGCGGTTCGGAATTGTTGCCGATTATCAGTATACCGTCTTGCGCAAAACGCTCCGCCGAACTGCGACGATCACCGCAGGCGGTCAGTAGGCAGCTCAGAGTTATCGCTAGAAGTGCATAGACGTTCATGTCGGCGGCGAGTCTAGCATATTTTGACTCTCTCTGCAATCACGATTTATGACTTCACTTGTACCTTGCATACGCAATTCGATAATTTTTGTGGTGGACAATGGGAAAAGCAACCTTTATAATAGGCGCGGACATGCTGAGCCGATGTTTCAGAACTGAAGAAAGCCGCGCGCGCCATTGGGCGCAGCAGGCGGTAGAACTGTGCTCAGAGATTGAAGATGAGTCATTAACTGAACTTATTGAGCCGATAAGGGAAGCTACAAACGCGCTTGAGCGTGATCGGCGCATTATAGTCATTGGCGGTGAGAGATGCGGCAAGTCTACGCTGTTGGCCTCCATCGCCGAATATCCGCTTATTGCGAAAGTTCCCTTTGAAGGCGACTATGTTCGCTGGCGCTACTTCTGTAAAGATGGAGATGCGACAGCCTCGCGCTTTATTCCGCTTGAAAATCTCAGTGGGCTGGAGCTTGTTGATACACGCTCGGCGGCGGATGAAGGCGCGGCCGCTACGCTGTTTCAACTGATGAAGAAGGCTGATGTGGTGATAGCTGTAGTGGATGGCCGCAGCTATGAGGCCTCTCCTGCATGGCGGCTTTTGGCATCGCTGCGTGCGGAGGAGCGTACGCCCGCCTGCATGGTTGCTGTAACCTACACGGAAACCTTTGGCGCAGATTCTGCCATGAAGCTGATGGAGACGATGCGCGATTTTTGTCGCGAACATGTAGGGGCGTCTCTTCCGCTCTGTTTTGTTAACCCGAGGAGCAGCCACGAGAACATGGAATCTTTCCGTCAGATCGTGCAAGATGCCCTCACTCAACCATGTGGTGTACGCACCGAAATCCGCAATTTGCTGGAACATGCGAAGGGGCTTGTGAGAAAGCAGGGCTCCGTGCTGGTTGCCCGCGAGCGTGTAGCAAGAACGGACAGCGGATTCCTTGCCGGTATTGAGCAGGAGATTGACTACTTCCAAAGCAGACAGCGCGAAAGCCTGCAAGGATGTACCGAGGCGTACGCCGAGGCGGCTATGCGTGCGTTGCCCTCAACCATCAGTAAATTACAAAAAACACTCGGTGTCGTGCTTTCCCCGGTTACGCTGATTCGTTTGGAGCTGTTGGGCAGCGGCACGGAACGCTACTACTACCGCACTCTGCGCGCGGAAGTGCTCGAACAGCAAGAGGTGAGCGATACTAATTTTGTGCTTTCCTGTATGAGCCACTGGCGGGATGTACGCCCGCGCATGAAAAAGACGCTTGAGTGCGAAATCGGCGAATTCCCGGCCAGTGTTTTAGAAGCTGATTTGGAGCAGCTGCGTGTGCGTATGGGCCGCGAGCTCTACAAGCCGTTTGTCGATGTAAAGCTGCGTGTCAGCTATAGCAAGTGTTTCAGTTCTCATGTGGGTTGGATGCGCGCATGCTGTATCTTAATATGCTTATTCTTAATAACAGCCGGCATATTGGGTGTGTTTGATTATCTTTTCTTTGCAGTCATGTCAGTCATGATGGCCGGCGTGGTGTGGGGATTGGGGTCGATAGCCCATTTTATTGTTGTGCGAAAGCTGTGCAGCGAGGTGGTGCAACATTCGCTTGATTTGCATGATAAGATAAAGAATAATATCGGCAGTGCGGTGGATGCTCTGCTGGTGTCGCGCGTAGCTGCTTACCGGCGTTTGTACACAGCACCGCGCGATAAAGTGGCCAGACACGAACAAAGTCTGGGTCCATTGAAGAATAAGCAAAAGGATATCAACATGCAATTGAATGCAGCGGCGCCCAGAATATAAGCGCCGGGTAGATTGTTGCTTGCCACGCCGCAGCTGATGTGATATAAACATATCGGTAATGAATCCACAATATCCAGAAGCAAGGGCGATGTCACCATGGCGCACGTTGTTTTGCGTGTCCGCCTACGCCATGATGAGCATGTTTGCCGTGCTGATTTTGCTGAGCGGTGTGTACAAGGTATGCAAAATTGCGGATTTGTATGGTTGGTTGCTGCGAGGTGAGGTTTGTTATAATGAGGATTGGTCCGCAGAACAACGCGCTGCCATAGATGATTTTGTTAAGTCCCTGAAGGTGGATAATGAGTACTTAGTTGCATATACTGATTATTATGACCCTCCTAAGCCGGGGTCTTGGAAATACGCAGCTTGGAAAGATGCGAAAGTAATGCCCTTTGCTGCTGATATAGATAAGAAGGTACGAGAGGCGGTGCAAGGTATTGCTCCGCAACAGGATGAAAACGGCAGTGTAGCTCATATCGCTGCCGAACTCGGTTATTATGGTGCAGCCCGCGCTTTTGTTGAACATTACCCGCAGCTTATTGAGTACAAAAATGAGTCAGGAGATGATTTGCTCATTCTGACGTTGCTCGGAATATCTGAGAAGCAACAAGAAGAGCCGTTCGCCATGGCTGGTTGGTTGGTGGAGCAGGGGCTTAAGCCCAGCAGTTCGACAGCCATGCAATATGCCATTGTAACAGCAGAAAAACCGACAGCAGTCATTGAGTGGTTGCTGGCAAATGGCATGCCCTTGGAGCCCTACAATGAAAATGGTGCGCGCGGGCTACCGCTGGACCATTGTATTGCGCTCAATCATGGTACTGATATTTTTGTCGAATTGGTTAACCAAGGCAAAATCAATATCAATGACACGCGTGGAAACACTACTTACCTGCAAAGGGCTACTATGGCGGGTAAAGTTGAGGTAGTGGAATTATTGCTCAAACTCGGAGCAAAGCCGGATTTGCTTCCTGAGCCTTATCATGAAATAGACGATGAAGGGCGGGAAATATGCAGTCAGCCCCGTACTCCCATTGAGTTGGCTCTCAGTTATTATGCCACGAGCACAGATGAAGAAGAGAGTGAGCGCTATCTCGCTACATTGCGTATGCTTTTCCGATATAACGCTCAGCCTCAACCAGTCCCAAGTAAGTGGGAGAACGAAGATAAACTTCGCGCGGTAGAAGCTATTTACCGTGAATTCGGTCATGAAATAACAACTTTACCAAGTAATCCGGCAACATGAAATACGCCACTATACTCTCGTCTCTTTTAATACCCGCTGCGCCGTTGGTGGCGCAGCAACAAGAGCCTGTTTCGCTCACTCCTATACTTATCTATGTAGTTGATTGTAAAAGTGCAGATGAAGCAGCACCCCGCCTTGCAAAGCTTATCAATGAATCGAATGTAGCCACTATTAAAGTGGAACCTTACGATTTGGTATTACTGCGGGCAACCTCGTGCTTTGGCTCCGTTGAATTGCAAAAGGTTATGGGAGCCTATCTTCCCGAGCTTTCGCCGCAGGCACAGGCCGAAATGAAGCCGTTTATAAATCTGTTTGAGCAGATGTGGCAGGCGATAGATGATCAGACAGCCACCCTCAACGGCGTACACGACCGTGAATCCGCCCGACAGGCGGCTGAGCTCTTCGAATCCTTTTTACCCTTCATGGAGTCTTGCTACGAAAAAATAAATGCTTTGCCACTGCCGGGTGATGAGCTGACTCTTCGTGAATTGCGCTTTCGCTATAAAATTGATACGCGCCGCTGTGCTGCAAAATTATTGCAGGCTTGGGCTGCCTTGCAACAGCGGGATGAAAACTTTTACCAATCCGAACGCTTGTTGGAAGCCTTGCTGAGCGTGCGTGACGTGCTCGAAAATATGGATATGAGTATTGACCCGGATGCTATTCCCGGAGCTATGGCAGCGGCTCAGAAGTTGCAGCCGATTATGCACCAATGGATAGCTGCTATTTCGAAAGTGCACGACAGAGAAAGCGCAGAGACCGCCGCAGTGGAGCTCAAGCGATTGCAAGAGCAAATGCGAACAACCGCCATGGAGGTTGGCTTGAATCGGACTTTTGAAGAAGATTTGTTCCTCATCTCCCCGGAGCTAGAGGTGCAGGTGCATATTATGGACCGCATCACGCATTATTTGCAAGAGGAATTGAATCCGCCCTATTATGGGGCTACGCAGCTTCAAGAAGTCTTGGAGCACGAGGATTGACGGCGGTTGATAGCGGATTTAGCTTGCGCTGAAGAACGAAAAAGAGTAAGATTCTGGCCATGGATGTACCGTTCGTACTGAGAGCTCTTTTCGAGATATTTGTTATCTGGGTTGTATTTTATCAACTATACAAGGCGTTTAAGGGTTCGCGTGCGGCTGCAATCATGGCCGGTTTGGCGGTTATTATCGGCCTGTCAACGATGTTGATTGAGTTGACGCATGCAGCGGTACTGCAGCTGATTGTTGGGTCATTTCTTGGTCCGGGCACTCTTCTGGTTATTCTGTTCATCTTATTCCATCCCGAGCTCCGCACGGCGCTCGCCAAACTAGGCGCTCACCGATTGCTCGGCAGCTTGTGGTCGCGCGAGCAAAATGAAGACTTTGTTTCCTGCATTTGCGAGTCTATTTCATTCTTGGTCAGCAAGCGTTATGGTGCACTTATAGCCATCTGCCGAAACAACAAGCTCTCAGATATTGTCAAGACTGGCACCGCGCTCGATGCTGTTTGCAGTCGTGAGCTGATTGGCACCATATTTATGCCGAAGACGATGCTTCATGACGGAGCCGTCGTCATCAATAATGAGCGAATTATCGCGGCCGCCTGTATTCTTCCCGTTTCTTCCCGCGAACTCAAAGATCGTTCGCTTGGGTTGCGACATCGCGCCGGTATCGGGTTGGCTGAAAATTCTGATGCCGTCGTAATTATTGTGTCTGAAGAAACAGGCTCTGTCTCCTTAGTGGTGGGAAATATCGTCCAACGCGATATCTCCGTACAAATGCTTGCTACCCGATTAACCGAACTTATTTATAGCCATGCAACTACTGCGCAATCTCCGTCGACTGTTAAATCCTAACCAGCGCTCATTTCGCTCTCGGATTACCAATAACTGGAAGGCCAAGCTGGTTTGCCTTGTCTTGGCGGTGTTTGTTTGGTTTTGGGTCCAAGTTCGCTATGTTGAAAGTGGCGATGATTGGGGGCTCAATGAAATTCGACTTTCTATACCTGAATAAACGATATGTTGCAAAATTATTTTATAGCCGGTACTGATTGCGGGGTGGGGAAAACCTATATTACCTGCGCGCTGCTGCGTGACTTGCAAGCATGCGGAATAGATGCTATCGGCTATAAGCCGGTTGCGTGTGGCGATAGGAATGAAGCTCGCGATATTCGCGAAGCCGTTGGTAAACCTACCTACAGTTTGGATGCCATCAACCCTACCTATCTTCGTACTCTGGCGGAGCCTATTATCGCCGCCGAAATGGAACGCAAGTCAATAGAGCGGGATGCTCTGGTTCAGGGGTTTGAACAACTGGCCGCGGCTCATCAAATGGTGTTGGTAGATGGCTGCGGCTCGTGGGAGACTCCGCTTGCCCCCGGGTTCAGCATGGCGGATTTGGCTGCTGCTCTCAATTTGCCGGTGATTCTGGTGGTCAATAATCGCCCCGGTGCAGCCGGTCTTGTACAGTTGACACTCCAAGCAATTCAAGCACGCGGCCTGAATTGCTGTGGTTATATACTTAATCACATAGGGGAGGAATGGAGTACTGCCTCCGTGACCAATTCTCGAGTAATTTCCGATTTGACCAAGCTCCCAATCTTGGCCGAGTTCATTCACGGCCAAGATTATGTAGATGCGAAGGACGTACTCTCCCTTTAATTCAGCGGGCGTTCCTCAAAATCTCTGCTGTTTCTCGATGCCGCTCTTTGACAGAAATGTCGAGAGCGGTTTCGCCATCGTCATTGCGTAGATTGGTATTGGCTCCGGCGTTGAGCAATACTCGCACGATTTCGGTATATCCGTCATCAGCGGCAATCATGAGTGCGGTTTCACCGTCTTCATCTTGAAGATTAACATCAGCCCCCGCTGCAATGAGGTTGCGTACGGCTTTCAAATTACCTTTGTCAGCTGCCTGCATGAGTGCGGTCTCCCTATCATCATCAACCGCGTTTACATTCAGTCCACTGTTCAAAGCTTGCTTCAGCTCTGTTGCTCCTGCTGCAGCAGCGCGGTAAATCACGCGTTGCGGGGCATTGTACGGTGTATCGGCTACGCTGCAGGTTGCCGTTACCGCAAGTAATACTATGGCTTTTGCGAATGTATTTTTCATGATTTGTTCTCCTTCTATTTTGAACTGACCCTTATGTATACCATTTTTAATCAAATGTCAAGCGTAAAGCATATAAAAGTTATAGGAATACAGAAAAACTTTTTTTATTGTCAAAAAAGGAATCCTGTATTATGCTGTTTTGCGGCATGAATGAGAGCACAGGAATAAGAAAAGTAATGGTAGTGGTTTTAGTTGCGTTGTTTTTGGCGCAGTTGGGTGGGGGATTGTACGATGTCTTGTTCAGCAATTATTTAAATGATGTATTGCATTTGGATGCCGGGGCTCGCGGCTTCATGGAATTGCCGAGGGAGCTGCCCGGAGTACTGAGTTGGTTTGTCATGGCAGCCCTGTTCTTTTTGAATGAGATACGTTTGGCAGCTGTTTCGATACTGTTGGCCGTAGTAGGCACGCTAATGATGATGTTATTGGGGGAGGGAGCCACACTCTGGCAGCTGAGTTTGACAGTAGCGACCGCCAGCCTTGGTTTACACATATTGATGGGCATTGTCGATTCTATCGTTATGCATACCGCACGACCTGAGAACCGAAGCTTGCGTTTGGGACAAATGCGAGCGATGGGAACAGCCGCCTCATTGATAGGAGCTCTTTTTATTTGGTTAAAGTGGAAGTTCAATCAGGATTTCATGTGGGACTACATATTGGTGACGGGTATTTTCTTGATATCGTCCCTCATGCTCTTTTTCGTAAAATCGCCGGAGTTCCCACGCCGAAAGAGCGTGAAAGAGAATTTTATTTTGCGGCGTGAATATGCACTCTATTACGGCATAGAGACACTGCACGGCATACGCAAGCAGTTATATATGACATTTGGCTTCTGGTTGCTTGTCAATACGCTTCAGCAACCTCCCGGTCGCATAGGTATGATAGTGCTCATATCCGGCATTATAGGGCTATTTGCGCAGCCGTTTATCGGAATGTGTATTAAGCGCTATGGTGAGCGCCGAATCACAATCATTGACAGCATGGCGTTATCGGTGCTTTGTTTGGTATACGCCTTTGCCCCGGAAATGTTGCCGGGAGAGTGGGCAGTTGTTGCCGTAGCATGCTGTTTTGTGCTTGATAAGGTTTTATTTGCCATGGGAATGGCACGCACTACCTACATAGCACGTATATGCGGAGAGCGCAGAAGCGATATTACCCCCTGCATATATACCGGTATAGCGATTAACCATGTCGCTTCGATTGCCTATGGTATCATCGGCGGTCTGATATGGACTTATACCGGCGGACCTCAGCTTGTTTTCCTGACCGGCGGTTTGGCTGTAGTCGGAGCAGGGATTCTGGCTCGCAAGATGAAGTAGCAGATTCCTTCAGATAATCTTTTCGAGGATTTCTGCTGTATTGCCCATTTGGAGGAAGGCGTGGAGACGCTCATTTTCAAGCAGCGTTACATAACGACCTTCCTCAACCAGCGTGCGCAAGCCTTTATCTCGGAACAGCTCAAGAAATCTTGTAGGGTGGGGAATTTTACTGTGAGCCAAGCGCTCATTGTAAAATTTGGTAAACTCCGGTTCCGAAAGAGAGCAGCCGTAGGCAACTAAACATGCGAGGTTTGCCTGCGCTTGGCTTTCCAATGGGTCAATGTGCTCCAGCCATGCCGTGGCGTTTGCTTTGCGTATCGTATTTTTAGCGCGGGTAAACCACGGCATAGCGGGATTTCCCTCTCCCTTGCTGTGAGCTGCTGCTAAGTCACAGTAATACGATATTCGTGCGATATTCCCATAGTACGACACGCCTATGGTTGCCACCCAAATCATAAGCGCACTCATGAGAATGGTGGTGATAATGCCACCGGTACTGGCACCGCCGCGACGCCATGAGAAGAGCTGAGAAAACCAGTTCATGCCATGGAAAAAAACTGCGAAGGTAAAAATTCCAAGCCCCCACGCCAGTACTTGCACCATCCAGTTGCGAGGAGTATCCGTAACCAGAGCAAGCAGGGTAAAACCTTTATTCTGAAGAAATATCCATACACCTATGCTCCCGATAACTGCAATAGAGAGCAAAATCATTCGAATAACTCCCTTGAGAAGGGAGAATATCACAATGAACAGCAGCAGCACCGAGAGTGCCAGTAAGATGGTCGTTTGGGCGTCGAAATTCATGATTGTTAATTTGTTGGGGGTGTTTGCAGGGCTCGCAGTAAATTGAGTTCTTTTTGAGCCTCTTCTTGTTTACCAAGATGTTGCAGAATGGCAGCTTTATTATAGCGTGCGCGGTGGAATGAGGGAGACAGTTGCAGGGCTTTCTCGAAGGCACTCAGAGCATAGTCGTACCGTTGCACCTCCGCTAGTATCAATCCTAAACGGTAAAAGGCCTCGGGGTTATCGGGAGCCACTTTTACGCATTTAAGCATTTGCTGCAGGGCATCCGTGGTGCGGTTCTGCCGTGCCAGAAAAACGGCAAAATCCATGTAAGCAACCGCGGAAGATGAATCCAATTCTATTGCTCTTTTGTACTGGCGTTCTGCTTGTTCGGTGTTTCCTTGTGCATCGGCCAGCATGGCCAGCAACATGGCTCCTGTCGGTTGGTCGGATTGATGCTCGGCAATTTGAGCTAGTTCTGCCATGGCGGCAGCTGCTTGTGGGTCATTGTGCAGATTCCCGATATTCTGCCAAGCCGCAGCACGGCGAACCAACTTAACCGGGTCGTGAATAAGCATTTTTGCTTCTTCCCCCAGAACTCTGGCTGCAGCGGCACGAACCATGGCATTTTCATCTTTAGCAGCTGCACGAGCCACTTGCATAACTTCGGGAGTAATCTGCTGCCTGGCCATCAGTTCAAGCAACGTCGCACGCCACCCCGGTATTTCTTCTGTAGCAAAAGCTGCCAGAATCTCCTGTGTATTGTCCTTACCGGCCAGGGCATTGTGAACCGCCCTGGTGCGTGAGTTGTCGCGCGCTGATTTGCGCACCCGATATTTTTGAGAGATAACATTAGCCGCCCAGGTATTATCTTTATCGCTGTGGCAGTTCAGGCAGGCATTCGGCAAGCCCAACTCTGCGCTCAGCTCCGGTGAAGGGGAGTTAAATGAGTGGTCGCGCCGAGGATCACGCGCCATATACATGCTCTCAGGCATGTGACATTCCACACAGCGACCGCCTTTGCTGCCGGGCGGGCAGGGACTATGGTCAGTCGGGTTGATAATCGGTGTAGCGGTTTTACCTACCACGGTGCCGGTCGAGTGGCAACGCATGCACAGCGAGTTGTCCTCCTGTGAGAGTTTCAATGTGCCTGTATGAGGGTCATGGCAGTCCAAACATGTGACACCGGCTCGCCCCATGCGGCTCAATCGCAAGCCAGTTTCACAGTAATCTTCATCTCGCTGCATACCATTCGGCCAGAAGATGCCGGGTATAATGGGCAACTCCAGTCGGAAATGGTCATCGAAATTGTCACCTACAGTGAAGGTGTCGTCCAGCTCTTCTCTTCGCGCATGGCAAGTGGCACAGTTATCGTGTATTTGCTGAGCACTGAGTTTGCGGTCGGACGGCGCAACAAAACAGCCGTCGCCTGATGGGGTATCGCTGATTTTGTGGCATTGTATACAGCTTACCCCCGGTTCTTTCCATGTTGATTTGTAGCAATCAGTCGTTTGGTCGTAATTTTTGCGGAAATGAGAGGTGTGGCACCAGGCACACTGGGAGTTCCAGTTCATGCCACGCCCAAGCCAGTGCCCCCAATCTCCCTCTTGCCGAGTGGCCGCGCCTTCGCTTCTGAGCCGTTTATCGGCTTCAAACATATCAAACCATTCATGCAGAGTCGTATCCCACGCCGCACTGGGGGTATGAAGTCCTCCGTCTTTACCTTCTACGAGATATTGCACCAGCGGTTTGCGCCCCAACACAGAATGTACTGTGAAATTTTGCTGGCTCTTGCCATCGGTTATCTGCAGCTTGCCATCGCGGGTGGTGGTGAAACGCAGCTCCGAACCATGTGCTGACAAACGCTGACCGTGAAATGGCTCCGAATCGAGCTCAGGCTGAACGACTCTGTAAGCCCAGGCATGGTCACTACCGGCCCAGTCTTCAAACTCTTTTGCATGACAGGCTGCGCATTTCAGCGATATAGGGACGGCACTTTGCTGCCAATGGGCACTCTGCCCGGCATAGGGCTCAACCTTCTGCGCTTCATCACAAGCACAGAATAGGAGAGTTATCGCTAGATAAGGCAGTCTTTTCACGCGTAAAATTGTAGCAAGTTATGCAAAAATTTCAAGTTTAAAGCAGTTCTCCCGCCGCTGCCAGTTTCTTTGCAGAAGCCCGGCCCTTAACGGCAAGTGTGGGAGCAAAGACAGAAAGGCGGAACTCCGCTACCATGAGACCATAAGCTAACCAAGCAGGAGAATTGCCGTGCTGAGCGTATCGCTCGTAAAAATCAGGGCGAATTGCCGCCATAACATTATCTATGCGCTCAAGTTCGCGAGCTGCCGGTTGCTGGGATATTTTTTGCAGGCGCTGTAGAAGCCCACGCGCAAAACGACCTATATCTTGCAGAGCTGCGGGCTCGCAATCAGAAAGGAAGAACGAGCGAGTGAGCCATTGCCAATCTCGTTGTAAATCTTCGGCAATGCGAGCCGCATAGCGGTCACGAGAGGCAGATACGCAATAGGCGCGCAGTGCGGAATCCGTCGCTGCGAGTTGTTCCCATATCTTGCTGAGAGGGCCGCTGATGGTATCATACAGGTGCTCACGCATGCGCAAACAGGCGGCATCGAATTCATCCGCGCTACGGGGCAGTGGCGCTAAGGTTGCATCCATGGCAGCATAGATGGTATCTGCCACATTATTCTTCGGCTGCGAACCAAGTGTACTCATTGCCAGTTTGGCCTCGACTGACTTGATGGGGAGTCGCTTGCGAATGCCGTTTATGAAATCTCCGTGACGAATCAACGCAAGCCTACGCACCCCGAATCGATGCGCCCGCTCAGCGTCTGCCTGTGTGGGGTAAACTTTGATTTTCACGCGCTCGCCATCATCGCACAAAGCTGGATATCCGGTACCTGTGCCGACTTCAATGGTAGTGGGCAAGTCACCGCAATCCCAGCGAGTCATTGCCGTTGCAGAGAAACTTCTCTGTGCTTTCTTCCGGAATCGTTTTTCGCGGTAACTTTGCAAATGTTCGCGCAGTGCTTCCAAATTGCTGCCCATCGCCAACTCTTTTCCTTCATCATCGCTTACCGAAATTTTGGTAATTAAATCAGCCGGTAGGCGAGTGAAATCAAATTGCTGGGCATTGCAGAATTTTTGTGTACGACTCATGACGAACTCAGCCAGAGCCTGTGCCAACGGACGGTCGGGCGATTTTTCGTACCAAATATCGGCAAAGTCATCTGCTGCATCGGCAATGGGCATGAGAAACTGCCGCAAATCCTTGGGTAAGCTACGCAGTAAAATTTCGGCACGTTCAGGCAAATGAGCCTGCACACCCCACTCCGGCAACCAGTCGGGGAAATCGGGCAGTTGGTCGATGTGCACACCAAGCGTCACTCCGTCATCCGCCTCGCCGGGATTGTGAGCATAGTAGACCGGATATTCAGTGCCGTCGATAATCAGCTCATCGGGATAAAGGTCAGCCGGGGCGTGGTCTTCACCGGGATACACGCAGTTTTCGTAGGGAACGTACAGTACTTTCGGGTTTTCCTTTTCCGCTTTTTCTCGCCAACGGCGTAAGGCTTTGGCCGAGGCACAGTCTTTCGGTAAACGTTCGGCAAAGAACTGATATACCCCTTCTGAGCACCACAGCAAATCGCGGCGGCGGAGTTTGGCTTCCGCCGTGCGTACTTGTTCACGCATATCCTGAAGGTGCTGCAAAAAGGGTGGCTCATCTCGCAACTGCATATCAAGAATGCCGTCGCGAATCATAATTTCACGCGCGGCCGGCAGGTTATATCGAGCGTAGGATATTCGCCGTCCATCGATAATCGTGAGTCCTCCGCAGGTTACTCGCTCTTTGGCGTAGACTACACCGGCAGCTTTGTCCCACGCGGCATCGTAGGCATGAAGTGAGCAAAGCTGGGGCGCGACCTGTTCCACCCATGCAGGGTCCAGCACAGCGCAACGGCGCATGAACAAGCGGCTGGTTTCCACTAATTCAGCACCGAAAATCCACTCTGCGCGCTTGTTGCGGCGGAACATGCCGCTGCCCGGGAAGATTGAGAAATCGCGACCACCTGCACCTCGGTATACTTTATCCTCCGGTCGCCATATACCGATTTGCAGAGGAGCCCCGGCAAGTAGTGACCTGTGTATAGAATCCGCCGTAGCCTGTTGTTCAAGCGGTGGCAGTTCGGGTATACGCCAACGCAATGTTTCGTGAAGAGCTGAGCCCAAATCCTGCACAAGATTGTGCCATTCAACCGCGCGCAGGAAGTTGATGTAATTTTTACTGCACCATTGGCGCAATCTGTTGCGTTTTAATGTGCGCTTTTCTTTGAACTCCAAAGTGCTGCGCCAAAGACTAAGCATGGAAAGAAAATCGCTATCCGGATTTTTCCATTGCGCGTGCATTTGGTCCGCTTGCGTAGCGAAGTCCTGCGGGCGTTCGCGCGGGTCCATAATGCTCAGCCCGGCCACTATCACCAACATTTCGGCCAAACAATGCTCATGCTCTGCTTCGAGCAGCATGCGCCCCAATCGCGGGTCAAGGGGCAATCGAGCCAGATTGCGACCGATATCAGTCATTTTTTTGTGCCGGTCCAACGCACCAATTTCTCGTAGGGTTTTGTAACCCTCGTTGATAAGTCGGGCCCCGGGAGGATCGGGCAGGGGGAATTCCCCGAGCGGCGGCAGCCGCAAATCAGCCATACGCAAAATAACACCGGCCAACGCGCTGCGTTTAATTTCCGGGTCAGTAAAAGGTTCCCTTTCCTCGAAATCGGTCTCGGAGTACAGACGAATGCACACGCCCTCGGTAATACGACCACATCGACCGGCTCGCTGTCGAGCACTGGCCTGTGATATCGGCTCAATTTGCAGCCGCTGAATTTGACGACCGGGCAAGTAACGCGAAATACGCGCCAAGCCGCTGTCTATAACATAGATAATACCCGGTATGGTGAGCGAGGTTTCTGCAACGTTTGTTGCTAATACGATACGCCGAGTTCCTTTTTGCGGATGAAAGATGCGCTGCTGTTCTCCCAGTCCGAGTCGGGCAAAGAGCGGCAAAATATCGGTTCTCGGTAAGTTCAGATTACTGAGTTCATCGGCACAATCACGAATTTCACGCTCACCGGGCAAGAAAACGAGAACATCGCCCTTATCATCGTACTCGGATAACCAAGTAACGGCTCGTGCAACATGCTGCGGTAATTCCTCATCCGGATGGCGCTGTGGCATGTAATGCAGGTCAACGTGGTAAGTCCTTCCTTCTACATTGATGATGGGTGCTCCACCAAAAAAATCGGAAAATGCCCCGGCATCCATCGTGGCAGAGGAAATGATGAGCTTCAAATCCGAGCGACGTGCCAACAGCAACTTCATGTACCCGAGCAGAAAGTCGATATTGAGACTGCGCTCGTGTGCTTCATCGAGTATGATGGTATGGTACTTTCTCAAATCGCGGTCATCCTGTGTTTCGGCCAGCAAAATACCATCCGTCATGAGTTTCAGGCGGGTGTCGCGAGTTGTCCGGTCATCAAAACGGACTTGATATCCCACATATTCACCAAGCTCGCAGCCCACTTCTTCCGCAATGCGTCGAGCAACTGCGACTGCCGCAAGACGGCGTGGCTGAGTACAGCCGAGCATACCGCGCCGATTTCCGGCCACTTCAAGTGCAATTTTCGGCAGCTGGGTTGTTTTACCGCTACCGGTTTCACCCACAACGACTACGACCTGATGATGCCGAAGCGCGTCTGCAATTTCCTGACGGCGCCGCGAGATGGGTAAATCAGGATATCGAAATTCAAGGGGGGCTTGTGCTGTGGTTGGAGTGGGCATCGGCGTAATAAATTACCAATCTTGCATGGTTCCGTTTGACAAGCGAGACTTCTCAGCCAAGAAGACTATTCTATGGCCGGTTACGGAATCCTCCAACAGAGTTTTACCGGGTGAGGTCGGTTCACCGCGAAGGTAGGCAATGAAGTCGAGTATAACCTCACGATCACCGCCGCCGTGGTGGCACCCTTCCTGCGCTTCCGTTACGTCCACCACATGTTTTACACGACCTTCAGGTGCGCCGGGCACAATGGTCGAAATGGTAAATCTACCGTCCTCAAATGTGCCGTAAACCTCACCTCGCGTGCCGGTAACATGAACACGGCGTTTGGAGATAGAGGCTCCGCCGGTCATGGAAAAAGTACCGGTGGCTCCATCGGCATACTCAATAAGAACAGACTGATGATCAACTATATCAGTTTTGCAGCGATATGCGCAGGCGCCGTAAGGATTGCTCTCGTCACTTAGCACAGCCTCTTTTTCCTCATCGGTTTCGGGGCGGAGGATGTTACTGTCGTGCCACACATTATCAGTCCAGCGCTGAGGATTTTCGATGTAAAGGCGACGTGCAGAGTAGGGGCAATTACGCTCAACGTCTGACGGACAGTCAGTAAGGCAGCGGGTTCCGGCTCCCTCCGGTGCATTTTCGGGGATAAATTGGAACATGCTGCCCACGCTCGAAATGCGACGCGGCTTGCTATCTCCCATCAACCATGCCATCAGGTCAAGGTCGTGGCTGCACTTTGTCAGCAACATGCCTGAACCACAGATTTCAGCACTGGCGTATTTACCGCGAACAAAGGATACGCTCTCGTGAAAATAGTTTACCTGGGCTGACATCCGTATATTAATCACCTTGCCGATTTCACCATTCTCAATGACTTGCTTAAAGCGCTGATAGAAAGGAGCATAGCGCAGTACATGGCATACCATCACCGTGCGCTTGGTCTCGGCTGCACATTTAAGCAGCACCTGCGCTTCTTCCTCATTGAGCGCAAATGGTTTTTCGAGCAGCATATCATAACCGTGCCGCAACAAGGGAAGGCTGGTGCTGACATGCAGCTTATCCATGGTTCCGTTGATGACGGCATCCGCAAATTTGGGAACGGCAATCAACTCATCAACCGATGAAAAACAATTTTCGGCTGCAATTCCGAAGGTTATTCGTGCATAATCCCGTCGCTTGGCGTCTATGTCGACAACACCGACAATTTCGAGAAGCTCCGGGTTGGTGAGTGCAACCCGGGTGTAAATCATGGAGCGCACCCCCATGCCCACTACGATTACTCGCAGCGGCTGTTTCGGTTCACTATCTATGCCAATACTCATACGGAAATCATTTGCCCCAGCGCTGAGTTATGCCGTCATAGGAGTCTATACGACGGTCGCGGAAGAATGGCCAAATGCGCCGGTGGGCTTCGAGTGCATTCAAATCAAGCTCAGCGTAGAGGATGGTTCTTTCATGTACCGGTGCCTTTGCAATAATCTGCCCGCAATAGTCGCTTACAAAACTCTGTCCCCAGAAGGTTGTTTCGCCCTCTACGCCGCAACGATTGACAGCACATATATAGCAGCCGTTGGCTACACCGTGTCCACGTTGTACCGTCTCCCACGCGCAATGCTGGGCGTTGTAAAGTTCTTCCTCTCCGGGAATCCAGCCGATTGCTGTGGGATAAAAAATAATTTCTGCTCCCTGCATAGCCGTCAGGCGAGCAGCCTCCGGGTACCATTGGTCCCAGCAAATCAGCACCCCTATACGACCGAACTTTGTATCGAAGCACTTGTAGCCCAGGTCGCCGGGTGTGAAATAGAACTTCTCTTCAAAGCCGGGATCCTGCGGTATGTGCATTTTGCGGTACAGCCCCAGGAATCGGCCATCTGCGTCAATCACCCATGCCGTGTTATGGTACAAGCCGGTGGCCCGCTTCTCGAAGCCGGCGGCAACAATGACAATACCCAGCTCCCGAGCCAGCCCGCAGAGTTCATCCGTCCAGGGGCCGGGGATAGGATCAGCCGTGTTGAAAAGCTCGCAATCCTGGGTACGGCAGAAGTACAATGTGGTGCACATTTCCTGTGTGCAGACAATCTGGGCGCCTCCTGCGGCGGCTTCGCGAATGGCTGCCATTTGCAGGCGTTTATTCTCCGCGGGATCTGCTACGGCTTCTTGTTGGATAAGTGCGATGCGGGGCATGGCGAGAGTGTAGCATAAAACGCGCCGATTTTCAAGCCATGTGGCATAAATACACACAAAAAAAGCTGCCGCAGGCAGGACTGCGGCAGCTATCAGATGCTTTTTGAAGAGATGGAGAATTACCTCTGGTCTGCAGCGACGCGGCGCAGATGGTCGATGACGGTCTTCATAATCTCGTCTCTGGACTTTCCAGCCATATTGGCCTGCATCATAACACGCTGAATGTCAGTTTCGCCCATCATCATGAGGGAGATTGCCATCTGGGCATCCTTGCGGAAGTAGACGGCTGCTTTGGGGTATTTTGCATACAGCGACTCCAGTTCAGCATCGAAGCGCGAGCTCACGGCAATTACTCCGGCTACATTCGTCGGCTTTTCTTCCTTGAGAACCGCAACAATGCGCTTGTTGATTTCGGAAGATTCCTTCACAAACTCCAGATATTCGCCTTTCAGGCTGTCTATGGGAGTCAGTTCAATCACCTTCTGCATCAAATCAAACTGCTGCTCAGGAGTAACTTCTGCCTGACCGGACTGGGCTGCATTTTCGAGGATGGCGGACTGCTCCATAGTGTTGGCCATGAGCAGAATCAGGTATGTACGCACACCGGGATCGATTTCGTACCAGGTCAGCTGGCTCTGCATGGTGAAGCCGGGAACATTATCGGGTATTTCCACTGTTTTCGCCTCGGTGTCGGCGGCATGAGCGGTCAGCAATGAGAACGCGCAGGCAAGGGCGGTGTATGCTTTTTTCATTATTTCTGTTTTGTTGTGATTTCTTGGTAGAGCTTTCGGTAAGTTTCAGCCGTATCGGTCAGCCGGTAGGGGTATGGTACTCCCGGCACTGGAGATGGACTATAGGTATTCCATTGTGAAAGCGTGTCGACAATGGTAGCCGTATCTCCGGGGGCTACACGGCCTTCAGGAAGAAAGGCTTCCATCAATTCACCAATGACACCGTGGTCGTATCCTACAACCGGGCGCCCCAGAGCAAGAGCTTCCAGAACAGCTCTATCCCACGTGGCGGGCTGACGTGTAAGAGTGAGAGTAACATCACAAGCACAGAGCACGTCTCTCAGGTCGGAACGGGCTCCCAGCCAGGTGATATGTTCGCTCAGCTGAGCACTATCAAAGAGTTGCTTGAGCTCATCAACGTAATTGCGGCTGGCTCTTCGGGTGTCGCCGGCTATGAATACATGTGAGTTGATACCTGTGCGTTGCAGGCCAATCATGATTGGCACCAGGTCTTCCAGTCCGTGCAATGGTGTAATAGCCCCGGGTATGCAAATGGACATCTTGTCCATGCCAGCAGTCGGATTATTTCGGCGCCATTGTTCCAACCAGGCCGTTGTAGGGGTGTAGCCGGGATAGCAATGCTGCTCATTGATACCATACGGAATGACCCATGGCTTGCTGCTCAACGGTGAGCCCGGTGAATCCAATACGGTTCGCAGGTGTTTGGAAATAGCGGTGAAGACATGGCAATGGCTCCAGCCTACGCGCGGCGAGCCCAGTCGGGGATAAGCCGTCAATGCGCCTACGATTCGGGGGCGGGCACTGGGGCGCATGCGGCGGCAAGCCATACCGACCACCCAGGCTGCATCAGCTGTATACACCTGAATAATCTGGGGGTTGTGGTTGCGCATGATACGCCGAATTCGCCGGATTTCCCGCCAGGCTGTCAGAAGATTAATGCTTCGGCTATTGATGTGCTTCACTCCCGCAGTATTCAGTTTGCTGATTAAATCACACGGGGGTGAAACGACGATGTTGTCGATTTCTCCACTTTGCAGAGCGCATGCCAAATCAGCAGCGAAGGCTGAGGGGCCGCCGCTGCGGAGTTTTGGACTGTAGTGGACAATCTTCACGTGTCTTATTTATTATCACACAGCTCTTTATAGACAGCCATGTAGGCATCCGTCATGTCGTGGCGGCGGTACGGGGCTGTGAGCGGCTGTTTGGGGGTAGGCGGGTTTACATACCATTCGGCAAGAATGTTGGCCATGGCTGTCGTATCTCCCGTTTTTACCTTACCGGCAGGCAGGTAATCATCCAGCTGCTCTCCGACTCCTCCTGCTTCATAACCTGCAGTGGGACGTCCGAGTGCCAGAGCTTCCAGAGTTGTCTTACCAAAGGCTTCGGGAATAAGGTTGAGTGAGACAATCACATTGCTGGCAACCATGACATCGCGAATGTCACGACGCAAGCCTGTCCAGGTAACGTCATCCGTTAACCCGGCCTTTTCAAACTTCTCTTTAAGTTCCTGCCTGAATGCTTCCTTGCCTTTCTTGACCTCTCCAACAATCAAGGCATGGGCAGGAATCCCTCGCTTCTTGAGTTCCAGAAGAATAGGCTCCAGGTGCGCCGCTCCCTTATGACGGGTAATGCGAGCGGGAAGACAAATGACGTATTTTCCTTTAAGGTAAGGGTACTGAGCATACCATTTCTCGTACCATTCCTCGCTGGGGCGGTAATCCGGATGATGCTGAGTGGTATCGACAGAGTTGGAAATGACGACTATCTTCTCCTTCGGCGTTTTGGGGTAGCTTTCCAGAATGTGATCGCGAATGAAATTCGATACCGCTACAACCTTG
Source organism: Akkermansia sp. (assembly GCA_045614705.1). Lineage (GTDB taxonomy): Bacteria > Verrucomicrobiota > Verrucomicrobiia > Verrucomicrobiales > Akkermansiaceae > Akkermansia. The sequence goes on along the minus strand of JAZLDM010000094.1, from coordinate 70,219 downwards.
TCCCCCCTGGTCATCACGGCAGAATAAGCATTGATTGAGTAGTAGCCATGGAAGGTGGAAAGAACTTTCGGGCGCTTATCGGCTGCGACTTTCTTCAAGGCCCAGTGTCCTAACCAGGCCGGCACACGAGAGTGGATGTTGACGACATCTGGCTGTTCATCTTCGATGAGTTGTGCAAGTTTACGCACCAGGAAGAGTGAACGTATGCTTTTTTTGCCGATGTTCATCGTGATATGACGAGCTCCCGTTTTCTCAATATCGGCCACCATGGGGCCTCCACCGGAGACAACGATGCTTTCGTGGCCATTCTGCAGAAGGCTTTCGCAGAGCTCGAGAACTACTTGTTCTACGCCGCCGGATGTCAGGGACGGCAATAAGTGCATGATTTTCATGGCTGTTTCTGGAGGGAATTGGGTTATCGGGGAAGAAGTTCCGGGAAGGTGTTGAGGATGTAGTCTGCGGTGCGTCCTGCCTCGTCCAGTACGCTGGCCGGCTGATGAAGGGTATTTGTTTTAGCCCATTCGGTGAAGCAGTTTGCGCCGCCATCTGCTACAAGCATGTTGAGACCTCGCTCAACTCGTGAGAGTTTATCTTTGTGCGGATCTCCCTTGCGCAGCATTTCAATGATGCCCACAGGAGCACCGCTGGAAAGGGCTTCATATACCATTGAAACACTGTCTTGTGTGACCCATACTTCTGCCGCGCTTGCCAGATTGTCAGCCACCCAGGTGGGGCCTGTCTGGTCAACCGGCTCTACTCGGATGTTGGGGCAGGCGGAAGTGACATCGTCCACGAAGTCTGCCGGGGTGCGGCGAGATGTCGTCAGTACGATAGGGCGTGTACTCTTGAGCGCGATGGCCTTGAGCTGTGTCAGCACATGCTCGGCTTCCCATTTGAAGCCCTTGCTGGGGCCACCAATGAGAATGAGAGTATTTTTCTTTTCAACCTCGGGCTGAGGCTTGATGCAGTTGATGGCTCCGTTCGTCAGGAACACGTTGCTGCAAGGCACGCCGCCTTCGGGCACATCGTGGCGGGGCATGATACACAAATCAAACAGGCGCGCAGGTAAACTGGGTCTCATACACACCATGCACAAGCAACGAAGGTGGCGAGCAAGGCTCAACGCTGCCAAGTGGGTGCTGTGTCCGGCACACAAGATGAGATGAGGTCGAGGCAAGTTCAACTCTTTGCCTTTATAGAACAGTTTACGCAACCAGCTCATGCCGCTTATTGACACTTCATGGCATGAGTGCTGCATGTTGGGGCGAAAATTGCGAGCTCTCACTAACAGAGCTTCTGCAAGCCCTCTGGTTTGGGAGAGATGGCCTTTTTTACCATCGCTGATAATATAGATAACCATAACAGAGAGAAAGGGTTGATAAAATAGATATTTTAGCGATTTATGGGGAGAGTTACACCGCCGTAGAGTGTGCTGTTGAGCATCGGGTTATTGATAGTGCCACAGCACAGTGAGTCGCAAGTGACAATTTGTTGCTCATCCGGGGCAAAGAGCAGCAGCGGTGCTACTACAGGCACATCTTCCTCACGGTCGAAGGGATTTACAATTTTGACAGGAGCAGAACTACAGGCTCGAACCACATCCGCCCAGCTGAGCTTGCCGGGTTTTACCAAGTGGGTGTACAGAGCCGGCAGGAAGGTGTCGAGCCCCACCATCCCCTGAGGTGCACTCACAAAATCCTGCTTCTTAGCGAAGGGCAGGCAAGGTGTGTGGTCGGTAACAATGCAGTCGATGGTGCCATCCTTCACGCCCGCCAGCAGAGCCTCACAATCGGTGCGCTCTCGCAAGGGCGGAGTTGTTTTGAACGTGGTGTTGTAATCCCCGACATCTTCGTGAGTATAGAGAAGGTGGTGCAATGCAACTTCTGCGGTGAGGTTATTCATGCCGGCAGCTTTCGCGCGACGGATGATTTCTACACCTTCAGCGGTGCTGACGGTCTGCACATGCAGACTTACACCGGCATCTTTTGCCAAGCGTATGATTGTCTCAATACCGATTTCTTCCGCACATGGAGGAGTTCCATGCAACCCGAGGATGTAGGAAGTCGAGCTGGGGTGCATGTAGGTATTGCGACTCAGGCAAGGTACGTCGCCCCGGATTGCAAACGTCAAATCCATTTCGGCGGCATATTTCATGGCACGGTGCAACATGAGCAAGCTTGCGGGCATATTGCCACTGTCGCTCAATATGGTAACGCCGCGCGCTGCGAGTGTATTGTACGGAGCCTGCTGCTCTCCTTTCATCCCCTCGGTTATGCAACCGGCGGGAACCATCGTAGCAAAGGAACGCTGGCTTACAGCATCATCAAAGCTGTCCAGAGTGGCCGTATTGTCAAATATGAAGCCGCTTGACGGCATGACCAGCATGCCCCACACACCACCACGATTGGCAGCTTGCCCGGCTCGATAAATGCACTCTCGCTTGCTATGGCCATCGATGCTGATGGTCGTGTGCAAGTCAAATAGGGCAGGCATCAAAATTTTGCCGGAGGCATCGATAGTACGAGCACCTGTCGGCACCTGCATTTCGCCGGCCGGTGTTACTTCACTGATGCCGGGCAGGGCAATACCGTCGCGATAAATGCTGACGGGTTCATCCCCATGCCCCATGCGCAGGTCTATCTTCTCGCCCGTAAGGGCCCATGTGGCGTTGGTGATGTAAGTATTAGTCATGGCTCTGAGTCTGGGGGGTAAGGTGATAGAGGATGCTCATGCGAGCGGCTATACCATTTTCTACTTGGTTATTTATCAGACAGTTGCGATAATCCATAGCAGCGTCACATATCTCAACGCCACGATTCACCGGGCCGGGATGCATGATGCTGAGATTAAGGTCATCTATGCGGCGCAAGCGCTCTTCTGTTACGCCGAAAGCTGCATGGTAGTCAGCAGAGGGGAAGAACGGCGTATCGATGCGTTCATTCTGAACTCTCAACAGATAAATAACATCGGGCTTCCATTCAAAAATCTGGTTCCAGTTGGTGAAGCGCGGAATTCCGGTATGTTGCTGCGGTGGCACCAGCGGACCGGGACCCATATAAGCAACTTCAGCACCGAGTCTGCGCAGAATAGTACTGGTGGAGCGTGCAACTCGACTATGCAATATGTCACCGATAATCACTACTCGGCGCCCAGCAACTTCACCATATTTCTCTTTGATTGTAAAAGCATCCAAGAAGGCTTGGCTGGGGTGAGCATGCGAGCCGTCACCAGCGTTGATAACCGCCGCCTTGCAATGGCGAGCGATAACAGCAGGTATGCCGCTGTTCTTGTGTCGCACGATGATGTAGTCCATCTTCATGCTCATGAGCGTATCAATAGTATCGTGCACGCTCTCACCTTTTACAACGGACGAGGTGGAAACGGTAAAGGTTGTCACGTCTGCGGAGAGACGGTGTGCAGCAACTTCAAACGAGGAGCGAGTTCGGGTACTCGGTTCGTAAAACAAAGTCAAAACCGATTTACCCTTCAGTGCCGGTACTTTTTTTACGCTCTTGGTGAAAATGTCCTTCATTGCAGAAGTACTCTGCAATATAGTATGAATATCCTCGTCACTCAGAGAATTGATAGTGATTAAATCCTTGCGTGGGTTCATGGAATGCAAAGTTTTCGTGTACTCAGTAAGTTATTTCTTCCTTGCCGTCAAGTTCCTGCAAGCTGACTTTAACGGTATCGGTTGAGGCTGTTGTCAGGTCAAAAGCAACATAATCGGGTTGGATGGGCAACTGACGGCCTCCACGGTCGGTCAGGCAGTGCATTTCCACCCGAGCCGGGCGCCCATATTCCCACAGCACTTCAAGGGCAGCGCGAGCCGTGCGACCGGAACTCAGCACATCATCTACCAGCACAAGGTGCATATCATCGGTAGAGAAGGGAAGATATGAGCTGCGGAGAGCAGGGCGCTTGCCTCGTAAATCGAGGTCGTCACGGTACAGGGTAATGTCAATGGCGCCATATTGTGCATGACATCCGGCGGCTTCCATTTTTTTTACCAGACGCTGAGCCAGTATATCACCGTGACTTACAATACCAACGATTCCCAGCTGTGGAGAGCCCTGGGCTGACCACCTTTGCAAAAGATGGTCAGCCCAGGCATCCAATGCCCTCTCAATGTCTGATTTGTTGATAGTGGGCATGGTATTAAGAAAATGAATTATTTAGCGAGGTTGATGATGCGATGCGCGGCCATGGCTGCATTGATGGGGGTCTTTTTGTGCAGACCCACAGTCGTGGCAGGCACACCACCGGGCAACTGAGATATGGCCAACAGGGCGTCCACACCATTCAGCGGACCACAGGGAACGGGTACACCGATAACAGGCAGCTCAGTATTCATAACAACCACACCGGGAAGCGCAGCCGAAAGCCCGGCAACGCAGAGAAGAACGGCCTTCGTGCCGCTTTCTTCGAGCCCTTTCAGGTACTCAATAAGTGCAGGTAAATCGCGGTGGGCAGAGTATATTACCTCTTCGTGTTCAACATTATTCTCGGAAAAATAGGTGCGAGCCGGTTCCATGAAGGGAAGGTCGCTCTTGCTGCCGTAGATAGTGATAACTTTCATGCTAGTCCGCATTCTAGCATGAGCAGCGTTATCAAGCAAGCAAATTTCACGTATGCGGGAGTGTTTTAGAGGATTCTTTTCTATCGGGCAAGGATATTCGTTTGTACTCGAGAACCTGAGCATCTTTCATGTCAAGGTAATAAGGCGTGGCGTGCCTAAACCATGCTCCTGTGTTAAGAATGTGGCGACGACTCGTGCGCCAATTACCAAACCGGTGGAAATGCCCCAGCACGACCACCTCCGCTTCAGGAAAATAGCGACGGGCAAAGAGCTCGGCACGGCGGGCACAACTCAGCCAGCACCAGACTATATTGAGCGGGCGCTGCGGGGGCCAGAAGCAATGCATAAAGCCACGAAGATATTTGTTGCGTATACCCTCGCGCCGCAAGATGGGGGTAGTGAGTTGGCACATCTCGCGCGATAACTCCAAGCGGGACGGCAGTTCATGATCTCGCTCACTGTAGCTTGCTATCAGTGCTCGGCACTTCTCTTTATTGCGAAGGTATTCCCAGCTCCATGGCGCGACCTCTCGGTAGAGGGCATGGCCATGCATGGCTACCACTCGACCCTGCCAAAATCGCACGAGCAACGGCTCGACATCCGGGTCGTGGTTGCCGGAGATTTCCACCAACTGCACACCCCGACGGCTGCATTCGGCTCGCAGTTCATCGCGCAGTCTTTTGCCATTTTCCTGCCACAGACACTTTCGCGTCTCTGCTAAATCACCCACTACAACCAGCATGCCAACACCATCGCGCAGCAGCAGTTCTGCCAACTCAGCCGGCGGTGGGGCTTCGCAGCGCTCGTGTCCGTAATGCAGGTCGGAAATAAAGCGTACAAGCGTTCCCGGAGCCGGTTCTATGCTCTCGATTGTGGGCATGGAATGTGTAATATCTTTACTTTTGAAGGTTTCTCTGGCGTACCGCCTCGTATAAGCAAACGCCGGTCGCAACGGATACATTCAGACACGGAACACTGCCATACATGGGAATGCGGATGAGAAAATCGCAGTTTTCTTCCGTCAGGCGTCGCATGCCATCGCCCTCTGCACCCATGACCAGAGCAATACCACCCTTCAAATCCATATCGTAAAGGCCCCTGTCGCCATGGTCGGATGTGCCGACAAACCAAATACCGGCATCTTTCATGGTCTTCATGGTTCTGGCCAGATTGGTAACCTGCACAAAAGGTACTTTTTCAGCCGCACCAACGGAGACTCTCAACACGGTTTCGGTTATGCCGACGGATTTATCCTTGGGCGTAATAACCGCAGCTACACCGGCACCATCTGCTGTGCGTAATATAGCGCCGAGGTTGTGGGGATCCTGCACGCAGTCGAGCACCAAATAGAGACCTTGCGGGCTGGCTTCGAGTATATCCTGCAAAGCGCCTTCATCAAGCGCTTTTACCACCGTACGGGTGGGCGGTTTATCGAATCGGGCAGCCTGCTTATTTTCCGGTCGAGCCGTATGTTTATTGGCTCTTGCGGTGTGTTCGTTGAATTTCTTTGCCATGTGGAGTAGGTGTATCAGAGTTCCTGCAGCTCTACCTTGCCGCAGTGCTTAAGTATGTAAGGAGTCCCGCCGTGCAAAGTCGGATATTTATCATCGATTTTCACGGTATTGTTGCGGAATATGAGACCATCGGCAGACACAGCGTATATCAAGGGAACTCGGTGAGTCAAGAATGTGTTGCCTTCGATGAGAATGTTTTGGTGATAGCGGGTATTCTGCTTTTCGGGCTCTTTAACTTCGGGGCAGATGGAGATAATAGCCTCCGTGAACTGGTAAAGAGCAGTCAAATTGTGATCGAAGAGGTTGTTGATGATTTTAACGTCACGGCATCTTCCGCTCTCGTACCATCCTTGAGCATCGCCCGCTAACAATATCGCCGACCCGTGAGAGGCTACAAACTTGCAATCTTTCACCAATACGGGTTTCGGTGTCGTGAAAAGTGAGCCGCGCGCGCGATTGTGACGAACCGTGCAACCAATGAAATTTACAGCCGGGTACCAGTCAGCATTTTCAATTGCATCCCCCACATTGACGCCATCAGGCAAGTCTTCTGTCAGATGTATATGCAGGTGATTTTCATCAATTTTGCGCACACTCGCAACCTGACCGAGCTGAGGAAGATTCTCCAGCGTGGGGCCGTTGATAAACTGTACTTTCTCACCGGGAGTGAACACCTCAAAACCAATAGCTTGCGGGTGCATATAGCGTGCTATGATTTCGCGTTTATTTATCACTTTTTCAATCCCCAAACAGGTGGAATGCACATTGATAGCATCGTCCATCATGCCCTCGTACAATGCGTTTTTAACGGTAATTGTACCGCCGCAGTTGGAGAAGTGCGTAGCATCTGCCGACACTGTGTAAACTCGGCCGGGGGCACACACACAACCACCACCATTAATAGTGATATCGCGGGTGCGCTGGGCAATCAAAGCCATTCCTTGGCTGTCTTGGAAAACCACATTATTTAAGTCCACTTTATTGGCGCGGTAGAGAACCATAGCCGGGTGAGGGCGACCATAGTGGCGCTGCACGAGTATGTTACCTTCTTGCAAACCAAGTTTGGTAGCATCTGTGAAATATTTGACACGATTAGGCGAAACCTGTTCGCAGTTCGGAGACCAGCCCATGTCGCCCCATTTACCGGTAGGCACCATCTGCCCGTCTTGTTGGAATGCGAGCACGGCACCGGGGGATTTCGGCTTACCATCACCGGTCAGATAGTAGCGACCATTTTTTACTTCCCAACGGAACGCGGGGGCGTATTCCAATGTAGTTGTACCGTCTTTAATTTCTACGATTTTGCCTTCGTTGTAGTAAGGATTGTCGTGGCGAATGGTGATATTGTTCAATTCTACATTCTCGCTATCCATCAGCAGAACGGGCTGCATGCAGCCATGGAAGACAAACGTGGCTCCATTTCCCTCGATTCGCAGGTTCTTCTGTCCAACAATGGGAATACCCACGGGCTGAATGTCCTGCTGGTCATGGTTGGAGATATAGTAGCTCATGTGCAGCGCACCCTCGGGGTAGAAGTGGTACTCTCCGGGGGCTATATTGATAAGGGCTTTTTCCCCTCGGAACGTAGCAGCTTTGCTGAGACGAGCCCGGAGCAGGGGGCCGGCGTCGGACTTCGCGGACGGAAGCGAGTCTAGTGACAATCCCATCTTCTTGACTTTCTCTACAGCTCGGTTCCACGAATACTCCGGTTGACTATGCCAGCTGAGGTCCTGCCACGCGGTATTGTTGGCGCTGCTACTCACCAGATATGCGCAATCAGCAACTGTCTCCACCTCAAAGCTTTCGCCCGCTTGCCCTTCCCACAGCACCTTTGAACCATTGAGTACACGGAAGGGGGCACCCTTGCCCTCAGGAGCCTTACCTTTGAGGATGTGGCATTTTGTTTCGCGAGGCAACACCAACATACGGCGCCCGGCCGTCAGGTTCACCATAGCTTCATAATCAGGGGTTGTCGGTGCAGCGCTGACAGGCAGCATCGAAATCATAGCTGTTGACAATATAAGACTTTTCATTTTACTGTACGGAGTTTACCAATTTAACTAATGATGCAGGAAGATTTTTAGAACCATAATACTCGGCCGCGGCAATGCGGTCGGCCTGAAGCTGTATACGCTCGTTGAGTTTATTTATAATGGGGAGATAGCGCTTTTCGTATGTGCTTTGCGTTTCTTCATCCAATGGAGGAAGAGCGGCAAAACCCTGTCCCCATGTTTGAAGTTCACGGCTCAAACGCATTACGGATGCCACAGCGGCCTCCGCGCTATTATTATCCTGAACCTGTGCTAAGGTGTCATGCAACATCCCCAACAACACAATACCGGCGCGTATTCGAGCTTCTCCGGCACTGAAATCATTTATTCCGGCAGTATTGTCAGCCTGCGGGAGCATTTCGCTCTGCTGAGCTTCTGCCGTGTATGTTAACGAACTCAGTACCAACAATAGTGCCGAGTATCGTTTTATTTGTCGAGCATCATACATAAGGCGTGGAATTGTTTGAAAAATGCCAGTGAGTTATAGCAACGAAATTTTTGTAAGCGAAAAATGTGTTCATAGACAGTACCCCAGTTCTCTCGCATTTTGGATTCATACTTCTGTAGAACTTCTCGCTTAACCGATGGGGAAAGTGCTTGTATACGGGCAATAGATGTGCGCGTATCATACACCCGAGGAAGCATAGCATTGAGTTTTGTCGCAGCCTCTTCCGCGCTTTCGTGATCAGTCACGCTTGCCAGTATCGGCAGCAATTCAGTCGGCAACTCTGCATATTCGGAAAATGCACGGTCAATGGCAGGTGGAATAGCCGCTTGAACCATGCCCGGCAGAATTGCACTCAGTGCGTATATCCAGATGTGATTTTTCATGCCTTTACTGAACACAGCACGGCCGGGTCAGCTCTGCTGCCCGGTCGTGTTTGGTTATCATAAATCGTTGATTGCGTTCATTTATTGTTTCTTAGCCGCTGTTTCTGCAGCAGGTGTCTGCTTGGCGTCCTTAGCTGCCGGAGTCGGTTTCTTTTCGTCCAGTTCGATAGAAGTAGCCTGAGTATCCACTTCCTTCTCCTGAGCTATTTTCTCGAGCATGACATTGATTTGAGCTTCGGCAGATGAAGCTGCGCTTTCGAGAGAAGAGATTTTGCGCTCGAGCTGGCTCTTAAGCTGCTTGCGTTCGCGCGCGCGATTGCGAATTGTTTGCTCAAGGTCTTGGCGCTGTGCGCGCAGCGGGCTCTTGTATTCTTCCGGCAGAAGCTGTACTTTCAAACGAAGAATCTTCTTGTATGCTTCATCCTCTTTGAGCGTACTTTCTGCACCCTCAAAATCACCGTTAATCATCAACTGGCGAGCCTTCTCAGTTGTCTCCCAATACTGTGTGATAAGAGCAGGTACTGTGCCGATGGTTTCATCTTTCAGTCCGTTTTCATTACGGCGCAGAGCATCTCTCACCTTGTTGGTAGCTGCACGCAACATAACCAAATTACGATTGTCCGGATTGTACCACACTTGTGCAATTTGTTCACCGTTTTTCTCAAATTGCTGCTCAAGTTTATCGTAGTCAATACGGTCGCGCTCGTCCATGTCGCTCTTCTTTGCTGAGTTCAGCTTACTGCGGCGTGAGTTTTCACGCTTCAGCAGGTTCTCCCAACGGCGAGAAAGATCATTGAGAGTACTGATATACCATTTGTAGGCTTCCTTATACTCAGGAATACCCTGGTATTTGTCTCTCAGAATTTCAAACTTGTCCAAACCACCAACTTTGCGGGCATTTTTATATTGCTTAACATCAGTAAGCATGGCTTGATAAGCAGCCTTGCCGTCTCGCTCGTATTTGTTTCGGTCATCGGATGAAATATGCTTGTATACATAATCAGCCCCCTTGACATTATTGTAGTTAGTCTGCAACTCCGCTACTTCAATAGCAAGTTTATCGAGCTCGGTCAGTTTGTTGTTCAACAGCTGCTTACGTCCCTGGCACAGATTTTGAAGGGAGCGCGAGGGCTTGGAAAGGCTGGCGTACTCAGCATCTGCCTGAGCCAGTTTTTCGCGCAGACGGAGCGATACATCTTTAACTTTGGCAACGTTTTCTTCATCCACGACCGCTGCCGAACTCTCCGTGGTATTTTCTGTTTCCTCTGCGTTTTCAGTAGCGGGAGTTGCCGCATCTGTAGCAGGGGTATCAGACGAAGGAGTTGTATCAGTTGCGGCGGTGTCAGTGGTTGCAGGAGCCTCCGGCTCCGGTGCCGGAGCAGGGGTAGGTTGAGGCGTGGCAACCGGCTTAGGAGCAACTTCACGCTTATCGAGTATGCTGGAGCTCTTCACCTCCATGGTCACCGGATTACCTTTTCTGTCCAGCCCGGTGAATTTGGTGTTACCACCGGCTTCGTAAATAATTCGGCACTGCGTGTATCTTTTAGCGTTGGAAAGAGTTATATCGTACAAGTCGGCAGCCTGCACAAGCGAAACACCGCAGGCAACCATGGCGAGGAGATGTGTAAGACGTTTCATGATATGGTATAATTAAATGCTATAATGAAATCTGACGTTACATGCATGCTAGCATATATGGACTCATAATGCAAACATCAAATGCGCACTCGAACATAAAAATGTGTTATTCGGTGCTTAATAGCAGGCTACAGGCATGCGCTCTCGCTGTTTCATCCCCGGTGCCCAACATTCGCATGAGTTCTTGTACTCGGGATTCTGAGTCTATTTTTGCAAGGCGAGACACGGTACGCTCTCCATTTTGAAGTTTGGATATGAGGTAATGGTGATTGGCCAGAGCTGCCACTTGCGGGAAGTGAGTAATGGAGATAACCTGGTGATTGCAACCCAGCTCACGCATTTTCATGCCGACAGAGCGCGCAATTTCGCCGCCCACATTAGCGTCTATCTCATCGAAAACCAGTAGCGGCGTATCATCCCTACTGGCCAATGCACTTTTCAGGGCAAGCATCACGCGAGCCAATTCTCCGCTCGATGCAATAAGGCGCAGGGCTTTCAGCGGTTCGCCGGGGTTCGGGCCAAACAAAAAATCCACCTCCTCAGCGCCTTGCGGGCCGGGCTCGGACAAAGTACACAAGCTGACTTCGAAAAGCGATTGCCTGAAGCCCAGTTGGCGTGCGTGGTGCAGGAATTGCTCGGCCAAACGCGGGGCGGCTTTGCGGCGGGTGTTGCTGAGAGCTGCTGCCGCAATTTTCAGCTCACTGTATTTTGCCCGTTCAGTTTCGGCAAGTTCCTTGAGCAACTCTTCTCTATTGTCAATAGCAGCCAGTTTATTGCGACAATCTTCCAAATGTTGTTGTATGGCTTCGAAATCGGAGCCATACTTGCGCTTAAGCGTATCGAGCGTGCTTATTCGCTCCTCTAGGCGAGCCAACTCCTCCGGATTGCCGCACAGGGTATCGGCGTAGTCCTGCAACTTAGCCGCGACGTCTTCCAGTTCTTCCACAATACCGGGCAAGGGTGCTAACCAGTCTGCACATGAGGCATCGAGCCGTTCCAGCTCGCGAGCTTGGCGCACCAGCTGGCGCAGGCGTGTAAGCACCGCATCGTCTGAGCCATCTATCATGTGGGCCATTGGCAAAGCCGTATCGCGTAGCCTACCGGCATTGCGAGCTCGCTGCCAGTTGCTTTCCAACTCGGCAGCTTCGTCAGCGGTAAAAGCTGCACTTTCGATTTCCTGCACCTGATGGCGGAGGAAATCCAGCTCACGTTCATTGGCCATTTCGCTTTCCATGAGTCGGCGGTAGTTGCTACGCGCAGCAACCCAGGCTTGGTAAGCGGCATGATAATCAGAAAGAGCGCATTCATTTTCCGCAAAGGCATCCAGTAACTCAAGTTGTCGCTCCTGCGAGGTAAGGGAGCGGTGCGCCTCCGGGTGGTGCATATCGACTAAGCCGGCTCCGACTTTACGCAAAAGGCTGAGAGTTGCGGGCGAGCTGTTAATAAATTGTCGGTTACCGGTAGCGGTAATGACACGGCGAATGAGCAGCGAGCCATCTTCGCACGGGGGCAGACCGGCCTCGGCCAACAGGCTATCTATGTAAGCCGGGCGGCTGAGATGGAATACGGCTTCTATGCTACACTGTGTTTCGCCGCTGCGTATACGGCCCTTATCGGCACGTTCCCCCATTACCAGAGATATACCACCCATAATGACGGATTTGCCGGCTCCGGTTTCGCCGGTGATAGCCAAAAAGCCATTTTCAGGTTCCCATATTAGTTCGTCGACAAGAGCCAGATTGCGTATCTTTAACAGTGAGAGCATATTTTGCTTTGCGTTGCGCGCGTATTATGGCATAATGTGGCAGCGAATTAAATAAAAATCTGACGATGAAAGTACTTTTTCTTGGCAGCGGGACGTCCACCGGGGTGCCCGTTATCGGGTGCTCGTGTGACGTATGTCGCTCTGACGACCCTCGCAATAAACGTCTGCGTTCCTCCGTTTTAGTGCAATCTGCCACTACAACCCTATTGATTGACTCATGCCCGGATTTACGGCAGCAGGCTTTACGTCATAACCTTACGGCCATTGATGCTGTTATTTATACACACGAGCATCTTGACCACACCACCGGGTTTGACGATATGCGAGCTTTTTGCTGGAAACGCGAAGACAAATTACCTCTCTATGCCGGTCCAAGTTGCTTGGCTCATTTGAAACGCATGTTTGCGTGGGCCTTTTCGGAGGAGAATACATACAAGGGGTACATTCGACCAGCCGCACATAGTCACGATGGTTCCCCCTTTATCGTGGGCGATATAGAAGTGACCCCTGTACCTGTAGAGCATGCTTCGGTCGAGACTTTCGGTTATGTGTTCCGTGCGGACGGACATTCCTTTGGGTATGTTCCTGATATAAAGGTGCTACCTGAAACCTCACGACCATTGTTACAGGGACTGGACGCCCTGGCAATGGATGCCTTGACCACTCGCGAACACCATACCCACATTACAGTAGCTGAGAATGTAGAACTCATGCAGCAGCTTGCCCCGAAGCGGGGTTTTCTGACGCATTGTGGTCATGCTGTGGATTATGAATCCACTGCGCGCATGTTGCCGGACTTTATGACACCCGCCTTCGATGGCCTGAGTATCGAATTGTAAGCGAATGGATTTTATCGCATAAAAACAACACGTCCCTTCCTGCAAAATTGTAGCGGAAGGGACGTGCCTTTTTTATGTCTGAAGGGATAAATTACCTATCAATCTTCAGGCTGCACAAACTTGATATTGATGGGGCGGCCGAGGATGCGCGAGGCGGCAGGAATATCCTGCTGCAAGCTGATAGTGTAGTTAAGCCATGAGCCTGCTGCTGCACGTTCTTCAACCTTTTCAGCTGCGCGCTTTAAATTTTTCTCGGTTAAACCATAAGTGCGAACGGAATCATAGCTTCTGATTTTATCTGAGGACGTATCGTTTGCTTCGGTGTTTTTAGTAGAGTTGAAAACATACTCAGCAAAAGCAAGATTTTCAGAAATATCAAATCGACCAATGCGGAAATCACTGCGCTTGAACTCCCAGTGCGGGTGGGAGCCAATATACATCATATTGAGCGTACCGGCCAAGCGAGCAGGGCTATATGCAGTAAATGCAATAACCATGAGGAGTGCCGTGCTCAGGCAGATTTTTGTGTATTTCCAGAACCCACCGTTGCTGCTCATGTAGATTATCAGCACAACTAGCCCGGCAAGCCCCATCAGCAGAGCTTCCGCAGCCTCTATGCGGCGAGTAGTGAACCCGAAATCTGCAATCTGGTAATACAAGCGCATATACACGCTGACGGCCAACAAAGCCGTTTGAATTACCAACATATAGCCGAGCAAGCGACTGAATACGGAGCGACGTGCAGAGCCGTTTTTGCGGAAAAGCAGCACGAGAATCATAGCAGCCAGAACGGCAGCCCATGTAATAGACGTGGCACCTTCATGCAAGTAGGCCGTTTGCGACACGCCCTCCGGTACTGAGCCAAACCACAGATATGCAATATCGGTCGAGGTAGCAATCAGGAACGCGGCATTTATTCCCAGCAGCACGCAGAAAGGAAGGTAGGGAAGCAAGGTCGAACCATTGGTTGCCGGAGCCACCGGCGGAGCAACCGGAGCAGAGGAAACACTGCTACGGCGACTGAAACAATAGAAACCAAACCACACGAAGCCAACAATCCAGTGGAAAACATGGAACCAGAAATCGCGGCTGATTTGCAGCAACTCCACCAATTGGTTCCACCAACCGATAATTGTATTCCATACAATATCGACGACAGGATTACCGGCAGCAAAGATGCACAAAAAGCCGACGAAGCAGCTCACGCCTATCAGTATACAAATAAGGAGAGGAAGCAACTTGCGCAGGGTATTCATGCCACCCTTTTTCTTTTCATCGTCTGACCGACGGGCAAACCAATATGACCACCAATTGCGATAGGTAGTTCGGGGCTCTACATAATTACGAGCAGTTGAGGTCATAACAATGAAAAATGGCAGCACCAAGCTGGAAATCCAGCTGATATTGCTTCCACACAAGAAGAGAGCCAAGAAGTTGATAATTGCCAGACCTTGCAGGAACCAGTACTCACCACGGCTGAAATCACGGCGGAGCAGAAGCAGGGCGTTTATGGCTAAAAAGCTACCCAGCGCAGCACCTAATCCTATACCTGACCCACGAGGCCACGCCAAATCGGCAGTAGCAACTACAAGAATAAGGACGATGAACGGCACGCACCCCTGATTCCACCAACTCGGGTCTTTTACAACAGGAGCAGGGGGCGCGGGTGGCACAGGCGGAAGATTTGGTTTAGTAGGTGCAATCATGGCTACAAGTTTGATGTTGATGGATAAATGTTTGTTCAAAAATAATCAGTTAAGTTTTCCTTCGGCATAGTGAGCTGCCATTAGCCCGGCTCCTATCAGCCCGGAATCGGCGCCGAATTGAGCCGGCAGTAAACGAAGGGCACTATAGTGTACGGGGAAAAGTTGCTCCCGCAAATACTCTTGCAAAGGAGCAAAGAGTAATTCGCCGGCCTTCGCCACCCCGCCGCCAATGATAATAGCCTGCGGCACGAAGGCATACATGAGATTCATGACGAGAGTTGCCAGTTTTTCAGCAAATCCGGCGTATAGTTCACGAGCTATATTGCAACCACCATTGGCTGCTTGCGCCAGCAGATATGGTGTACACTCAGCAGGGGTTTTAGGTATACCTGCTGCGGTGTAGGCCTGAGCGGCATCTGCCGCAAATTCATTATTGCCAATATATTCCTCAATTGCACCTCGATTTCCGAAGGGACCTTTGCGACCATTCCAGTGTATGCTGGTCTGCCCGAGTTCAGCGGCGGAAACCGTTTGCCCTCGCAACATGCGGTTATGGATAATCATACCACCGCCTATACCTGTACCTAATGTCAGGCAAACGAGGCTTTCCAAGCCTCGACCGGCACCTAGCTGCCACTCGGCATACGCCATGCAATTAGCATCGTTATCCAGCACAACCGGTAAGCCCAACGCTTTTTGCATGATATCGCGCACCGGCACTTCGTGATTCCACACCGGTACATTAGTAAGTTGATAAAGTACGCCCCGGTGAAAATCGGTCCACCCCGGCATTCCTAAGCCCAAAGCTGTACAGTCGGGGTGAACTCGCATCAGTTCGCGCGCTGTGTCGCACATTGCCGCAATAATGGCAGCCGGACTATCGAATTCAACCGTGGGCAGGGGTGGAGCCTTCATCAGAATCTCCGCCCCTTGCGTCACGCCGATTTTTATACTCGTGCCGCCAAAATCTACAGCAATAGCTTTTTTCATATCAATAACCGCGATAAAGGATGGGAGTGCCCATTTCGATTGAGCCGTTTTCAGGAAGCTTACTCAAATCGAAGGTTACGCGCCAGCGGAATCGGCTGCCTTCGTTCGTTATAAAGAGCAAATCCAGCCCCATTTCGCCGCCTTTGTGATTTTTCAGTTCACCCAATTCTGCGATTGGAATGGAGAGAGAGGCCGCATAGTTCTCCTGCTCAGTTTGCTTCATTGTGCAAGCGAAAGGCACAGCATCGTAGTCGCGGTTAACCTGATAGGGCGGGTCTTGGACATAAGCATTCACATCTGCCACACTGGAGTCTGTTTCGACATAGAGCTCCAGTTTATCCCCGACGCGCTTGCACACGGCATTTTTTACAACTGGAGGTTGCAACTGGGTATAAAAATCGGTTTTTGTTCCCTTTAGTGCGAATGTTTCGGAATGAGCCAATATGCGGCAACTGGGCAACGTGAGGTAGGTAGGACTGAAGCCGAAAGTGTAATTACCGGCGCCCATCATAGCCGTCCCCATGGCTTCATTATCGCTCTTGGTACCCAGATTGTGCGGCAGATTTAAGCCATGGCCCAGCTCGTGAGCAAACCCGCCATACCACTTGGTAAGCAAGCGACCTTTATGAGTTTTATGACCCCAGTGTTGGATATCGAAGTGCTTATAGTCAAGAGCAAAGCAGTTTGTGCCCAAACCGTAGAACGGCACGCCACCGGGATTGAGGTCGTTGTATTCCTTATCGTAATGAGTGGGCATGATAACGAATGTGTGCTGACTCGTACGGCGACCGGGCACCGCATCGAGATAAGCATTCACTTCACGTAGGCAATCATTATGCCCGCTGCCGTAGGGATAGTCCTTGTGAGGCTTCGAGCCACGGACCAAGTGGATATTTACATTACCGTTTTCTTTGAGTTCAAGGCCGAAAGAACGATTACCCAACCCATTTCGGGCCATCTCTTTACCGTAGTACTGCTGTAAGTGGAGCAACAGTTCGCTTATGCGGCGTTCATACCCCTCAATCGGCTCGCAATCATTACCCACAAAATAGATAACATTGAGCTGATGTTCACTGACTTCCAGCTCAATACTATCTGCCAGCAGCTCCTTGGCTCGGGGTTGAAAATGCTCAGGTGCTGCACCCATAGCGGCTCCGACCAAGCCCAGAGTGCACATCATTGCTGTGATTGCTCGAACGTACATACCGCCCCATTGTGCCACAAAATATCATTTTGTCAAGTACGAGGGGCGTTCGCGTGTTGGTAACAGTCAAACTCGGCTAACACAAAAATCAAGCATTTTCTGAACAAACAACTTATTGTGAATTTGCTCGAATGTGAGGTGTGGTAACATGTTACGCAATTTAGTATCGGCATTGTAGCGTATACGTTCAATTAAACGCGAACTAAATGGCGGGGAATAGAGCGTAATTCGTTCAGGCCGCATGGTGCAGGTTATGGTTAACAGCAGTCGTGCTACCATTTCCTCCACCTGGTTTCTGTCGCTATAATCAAGGCTCAGCCAATCCATGGGCGCGGGCAATAGGTGCAGGGGACCACTTTCACTGAACCGCCCGTGGCGATACATTGTGCAAGTGGGATATGCGCCGGGCATTAAGCAGATAGTTGCAGTCTCGCCTTTGCTCCCCTGCGCTAATATAGTGGCCGGGGTAGGGGTGTTTACTTGGCAATTATATAAACTTTTGAGATGGTTGCTCATGCCCGCCGGTAGATTTTCCGAAGGCAGTATCAGGGTGATGCTGCGTACCTTTTGGCGCCGCAGCAGTTTCATCAATAGCCCATCGAAGCTTTCCGGTTCCAGATATGCAAAATTAGCATGTATATCACGCAATTCTCGCCCATGTAAATCCAGCAGGGTAATCGTGCAATTGAGCAATGCTCCTTCCTTTTGCCCTTGTACTAGTACATGGCATGCGTAATCCGCATTGTACCGATACAACTTTACCGGTCGCCCTCCACCGGAGGGAACCTCGGCAATTTCGTACAACTCTCCACTGGCGCAGAGCGCTGCTACCGCCTTGCCCACACTTACCAAACTTAGGCCGGTAGCCTGAGCTAATTGTGGGCGCGTGGCTTCTCCTCGTTCGTGCATGCTCTTCAATACTTTCTGCTGCGCTGAGGTCATACTTTATAAATGCGGTTAATTAAGTATTGCACATTCTTAAAAAGCCGTCAAGACAAAAGTATTATACACGCATTATCAGTATATTGCGTATCGTTTATTTTAATTATGGGAGGCACTGTGCGCGTGAGGGACAGCATCAAAAGCTAGACATGAGCGCCAATATCTGCTAACATAAAAACCGTAAGGACTAAACATCACACACAAAGACATGAAATACATCTTCGTAACCGGCGGCGTGGTATCCTCATTGGGTAAGGGACTTGCAGCGGCATCTATCGGCACATTGCTCGAACACTGCGGTCTCGATGTAACAATGCAGAAGTTTGACCCCTATCTGAACATTGACCCGGGCACAATGAGTCCGTATCAGCACGGCGAAGTGTACGTGTTGAATGATGGTGCTGAGACTGACTTGGACTTGGGGCACTATGAGCGCTTTATTCACTGCCAGCTTTCCCGACTGAATAACCTGACAAGCGGTAAGGTATTCGAACATGTGCTCGAGAAAGAGCGCCGTGGCGACTATCTGGGCAAGACCGTGCAGTACATTCCCCATGTAACGGACGAGATTAAACAGCGACTGTACGACTTATCCGCCGCGAACAAGGATTGTGATGTAATTATTACTGAAATCGGTGGCACAGTTGGCGACATCGAAGGTTATCTTTTCCTTGAGGCTTTGCGTCAATTTGCTCTTGAAGTAGGTCGTAACAACTGCTGTTTCATTCATGTAACCTTGCTGCCCTACATTAAAGCGGCAGGTGAGACAAAGACCAAACCCACCCAGCAGAGTGTGGCTAAGCTGCGAGAAATCGGTATTCAGCCCGATATCATCGTATGCCGCACGGAGATGGACAACCTGACCGAGGAAGAAAAGCGCAAGATTGGTATGTTCTGTAACGTACCTCCGCGCAATGTTATAGCTTTCTGCGACGTGAAACACAGCATCTACGAATGCCCGCTTGATTTGGGGCGTGACCGTGTGGACCGCATCGTTACAGAAGTGCTCGGCATAACTGTACCCAAGCCCAAGATGGACGAGTGGCAGAAGTTCGTAGGTCGCGTGATTCACCCCTCCCACAGCGTACGAATTGCCGTGGTGGGTAAATACATTTCCCTGCAGGATGCCTATAAATCCATCTACGAAAGCTTCACCCACGCCGGTGCAGCCAATGACTGCCGCGTGGAAATCGTGCGAGTGGATGCCGAGGCCTTGGAGAACGGTAGCTGCGAGAGCATGATTGGCGATGTTGACGGTATTCTGGTGCCCGGCGGTTTCGGTGAGCGTGGTGTCGAGGGCAAGATTAAGGCCGTGCAGTATGCTCGAGAAAAGGGTATACCGTTCTTCGGTATCTGCCTTGGCATGCAGGTAGCTGTCATTGAGTTCGCACGCAACGTACTGGGAATGGCTGACGCCAATTCTACAGAGTTCGATAAGTTTACCCCGCATCCTGTCATCTGCCTGCAGGAAGAGCAGAAGACCATTACCAACATGGGTGCTACTATGCGATTGGGTGCTTACCCGGCTCACATCCAACCCGGCAGTCTGTGCAGCAAGCTCTACGGTGGAGCCGAGGTTATATCTGAGCGCCACCGCCACCGTTACGAGTTCAATGCAGACTTCCGTGAAGCCTGCGAGAAGGCCGGCATGGTCATCTCTGCCGTTAATGATGAACACGGACTGGTTGAGGTTGTGGAGTTGCCCGGTCACCCCTACTTCATTGCTTGCCAGTATCACCCCGAATTCCAAAGCCGCCCGACGACTCCGCACCCGCTCTTCAACGGGCTCGTGGCAGCAGCACTGGAAAAGAAACAGGCCTGATTCTAAAAGAACAACACTCTCGGCGGTCAGTCGCAACCTGCGCTGGCCGCCGGGGTTTTTCTCGCAGCTATGATTGATATACTGGTCGTACTGGCGTATTTCTGCGCCATTTTCGGTGTAGGTCTCTATGTAGGCCGCAAGCAGGAAAGCTTGGAAAGCTATGCTCTGGGCAACCGTAACCTCCCTTGGTGGGCAATTCTTGCTTCTATTCTTGCGGCAGAAATCAGTGCTGCGACTTTCCTCGGCGCTCCCGGTGAGGGGTTCGCGCTGCGTAACTTTACCTATGCGCAGCTCGCTATCGGTACGATTTTAGGTAGAATTATTGTAGGGCGCTTATTCCTGAAGCCTTATTACCAATACAACGTCGTCTCCATCTACGAATATCTGGAGAAGCGCTTCGGATTAAGCACGCGCCGCTGGGCGAGTGCTACATTCCTCATCAGCCGTGTTCTGGCCAGTGGCACTCGCTTATTCTTCGCCGGCATCCTGCTCGTAATAGCTTACATGATGATAACCGGGCAAGAAAGTGCAGGGCAAGTGGAAACTGTGGTAATCTACATAGCAGCGCTTACATTCATTACCATAGCAACGGCGGTGTATACCACACTCGGCGGCCTGAAGGCAGTTGTGTGGACCGATGTTCTGCAGGCCTCAATCCTGGCTATTTCTCTTGTTACCACTATAGGTGTGCTGCTGTTTAGCATCAAGGGTGACGGCAGTTGGGCGGAAGCTTGGCTGAATATATGCCAGCATCTTGGCAACAAAGATTATAACCCTTGTCAAATCAACAATTTGAAGCCTTGGGCTTTCTTTGATAGCGGACTCACCGGGCAAGGACTGTGGGCCGATATCAAGAATATACTCGGCAGCGAGTACACACTGTGGAGTGCAGTACTGGGCTCCACATTCATCACCATGGCTACTCATGGTACCGATCAAGATATGGTGCAGCGCATGCTTGCCGCCCCGGATAGCAAGAAGGGCGCACGAGCTGTCATCCTTTCAGGGTTAATGGATATGCCCATTGTTCTGGTGTTCATTTCTTGCGGCATGCTGCTCTTTGTATACTTTGCACAGCAGGGCATCACCCCACCTGAGAAACAAATTGAGATATTCCCTTGGTTCATCATACACTGTCTACCGGTTGGTGTAAGAGGCCTACTGGTAGCCGCCTTGTTAGCCACAGCCATGGGCTCACTCTCAACAGCGCTGAACGCGCTGGCTACTACTGCCACCCGTGACTGGTATGTAGATGTATTTCGCCCGCAAGCAGGGCAGCAGGAACAGCTGCGCGCCGTGCGCAATCTGACGGTATTCTTTGCAATTCTGCTTATCCTTGTCGGAGCCGGTACCGCATGGCTCACCGTTATGGATCCTACAGTGCGAATACTGCCGATTGCTCTGGGGATTTTCGGCTACACATACGGTTCATTGCTCGGTGTGTTCCTGTTGGGGATGCTTACCCGCAGCAGGGGAAACGACTGTGGCAATATCATAGCCATGCTGGCCGGTTTTGCTACGGTTATTACTTTGGAAATCCTCACTCGCAGCGACATTATACCGTTAATCGCATTCCCTTGGCGCGTCACAATCGGCACCATTGCCACGTTTGCTGTAGGTTGCTGTTTCCGCACGCCCGCAACATGTGTTGAAGCGCGAAAAGACTGAGCCAGCTTCGATTCCGACATTGAATAGAGAGTATCCGGGTGACCGGATACTCTTTTTTTGACACCATATAATGCCGTGTAAAGAGCTTACCGGTGCTTTCTCATCCCTTGGTGAAGGGGTGATGTAATAAAAGGTATTGCCAGCCTGCAATAACGCATACTGCGCTAGATTTCCCTGAGTGTGAGCCTTCCGAACCGCCGGAAGAAGCAAAGGGAAATAAAGGGCACGGAAATACAGGAACATGACCATAAGAAAAACCCGACCTGCGAATTATACGCAAGTCGGGTTGTAATCTAGTGAAGAATCACGTATTTACTTCTTGTCCACGCCAATGGTTCTGGCAGTCCAGTCGCGCATGCGGGCGAAGATGGAGTAGAGGGCTGGCACCATGAAAATGCCGAACACCGTTGCCAGCAACATACCGAAGAAGGTCGTGATACCTATTTCCTGACGGCTGGCAGCACCGGAACCGGTTGCCACAACCATGGGGAACACGCCGAAGATGAAGGAGATTGCCGTCATGAGCACCGCACGGAAACGCATGCGAGCGCCATTGATAGCAGCTGTCTGCACACTATTACCGGCAGCATGGTCTTCCTTACTGAACTCAACCATGAGAATGGCGTTCTTGGCAGCCAGACCAATGAGCATGAGAATACCCAACTGTACATAAATCGACAAGGTAAGACCGCAGAGCTGCACACCCATGAGCGCACCAAGAGAAGCCACACTCACGGAGAGCATAACCGGCACCGGAGTGGTCCAGCTCTCATACTGAGCCACAAGGAACAGATAGGCAAAGAGCATAGCCAAGCCGATAAGCAGACCAATCTTGCCGGAGTTCTGGCGCTCCTGATATGAAAGGTCTTTCCATTCCACCGACCACTGACGATCCAGCCCCTGAGCGCGCTCTTCCTGGTTGATTTGAGCGATTGTTTCCTCAATAAGCTTCATAACCTGACCGGAACCTACACCGGCCTGCGGCATAACGGTAACATCCGCGCTCATGTACTGATTGAATCGGCCGTAATTTGACGGTCCGAGTCGATACGAGAGCGTACAAACTGCCGAGAGCGGCACCATGGCACCTTTGTCATTACGCACCATCTGGTTGAGAATATCATCTGCCGTACGGCGGTCTTTTACATCACCCTGAATCTTAACTTTGAAATTGAATCCGTTAAGCGTGAAATCATTCACATAGGAGGAGGCCAATACACTCTGAAGTGTAGTGAAGATGCTCCGGACATCGACATTAAGAGCCTGAGCTTTTTCGCGGTTGATTTCCAAGCGAATTTGCGGGGTTTCCGCATTGAACTCAGAGCGCACCATCATGATGAGATTCGAGTGAGACTGCAAACGCTTGCTCACCTCTTTCACCATGTCACCAAGGTCCTTGGGAGTTGCACTACCACGACCTTCGAGCACCATAGATACACCGCCGTAGAGACCCAGGCCCTGAATAGCAGGCGGAGTCGTTGCCATGATAGAAGCCTCGGGAATATCCTTACAGGCCTCATTTATCTTTTTAGCCAACGCCGTAGCATGCAAATCGGGGGTAGTACGTTCACTCCAGGGCTTAAGCATGACGATTACCATACCGTTGCCTTCGCCTGAACCGGAGGCAAAGCTGAAACCACTGGTGGAGGTTACCATATCAATACCCTCAATCTTAGCGATGCGTTCCTCAATCTGTCGCATCACCTTATCGGTACGCTGCTTGGCTGTAGCAGAACCTTCAAGGTTCACAATACAGAAAACAGCACCTTTATCTTCAGTCGGAATGAACGAGCTGTTGAGCATTTGCGGAGCAATAAGACTCAGCAAGTCAAACTGACTCTTGCTCTGCTTGGCCATGGCAGCAGCCGCACCGGGAGCCGGGGCAGGGCGCCAAATGCTGTTCCACCACTGAGGTGCACCGGCGTAGAAAGCATAGTTCAGGTACAGTATTATGCCCATTATGAGTACCGTGAGCCAAACATTCCGCACCAGAATACCGGCACCCCACAGGTAGAAGTTACGGCATTTCTCCATAAGCCAGTTAAACGGACGGAATACCCAGTACGACAAACGCGTCTGTTTAACATTGGCCGGTCTCAAAATCAGTGCACACAGCGCCGGGGAAAGTGTCAAAGCGTTGAAGGTTGAGATACACAACGCCACGCACATGGTCACAGAGAACTGAGTATAAATCACGCCCACCATGCCGCCGTAGAAGGCAATAGGCACATATACGGCAAGAGTTACAAGAGTTGTGGCGATAATAGCACCGGTAATTTGCTGCATGCTCTTTATCGTCGCCTCTCTCGGAGTGAGTTTTTCTTCCTGTATCAGGCGCATCACGTTTTCAACCACCACAATAGCATCGTCCACCAGTGAACCGATAACAAGAATAAGACCGAACATGGTGAGCACATTGATGGTGTAGCCCAGCACATACATGAAAGCAAAGGCACCCAGCAGTGATACCGGAATAGCCAGTGCAGGTATGAGCGTGGCTCGCCAGTCCTGCAAGAATACGAAAGTCACCAGCACCACCAGGAAGAGGGCAAGAACAAGAGTGATGCCGATTTCTTCCATGGTGGCGGAAATTGCCTGCGTGGGGTCATAGCCCATGGTCCAAGTCACACCGTCAGGCAGCGTGGGCTCAATTTCTTTCATCTTGGCTTTCAGCGCATCAACCGTAGCCAGAGCGTTGGCATCATTGTTACGCTGAACCATCATACCCACGGCATTTTTGCCGTTCAGACGACTGTAACCGGAGTTATTTTCGGCGCCCAATTCAATGGTGGCAATATCCTTCAGTTTGGTAACATGGCCTTCCTCGCCACGTTTTACGATGATATTGCCGAACTCTTCTACAGTTTTGAGTCGACCTGTAGCGGTAACTTTATAAGTTGCGTAAGCCCCTTCGTCTTGCGAACCGACCGAACCAGCCGCAGCTTGAATGTTTTGTTCAGCGATAGCGCTGCGCACATCAGCCGGTGTGATATTGAGGGCATTCATGCGGGTGGTATTCATCCACACGCGCATGGAGTAGTTGCGGCTGTGCATGATATCCGCCACCGATACACCATCCACCTGAGTAAGCGGATCCTTAGCATTCATGCGCAGCCAGTTGGTAAGCTCGAGAATATCCATCTTATTCTCATCGCACATGAAGCTGAGGAAGCAAAGCATATCACTGGAGCGTTTGCGCACGCTATACCCCATCTGCTTAATTTCCTCGGGCAACTTACTTTCAACCTGCTTAATGGCATTCGAGACGTTCACCATGGCCATATCGTCATTGGTGCCGGTCTCAAAAATAAGGGTGAGGGAGTATGAACCGTCGTTCGTACAAGAGGAGTGGAAGTAGAGCAAATCATCCATACCGATGAGGTTCTCCTCCACCGGTGCAGCAACGACCTGAGCCAGTTCTTCAGCACTGGCACCGGCGTATGTCATACGCACTGAAATGGTGGGCGGTGATACCTCGGGGTATTCAGATACCGGCATCTTGCTCAGGCACAGAAGACCGGCCAACATCATCACAATGGAGACAACGAAGGCGAACTTGGGGCGATGTATGAAGAATTGTGAAAACATGGTTGTGAGGTGAGAAGGGGGTTACTTAGTTTCTTCCTCTTCGGAGGCGGTTGTCTGTTCGGGGGCAGGGGTGACCAGTCTCCCGTCCTCAATTTCTGCCATGGGGGAGACGATACAGCGGTCTCCCTCACGCAAGCCGGCAAAAATGGGGGTCAGGCCATTTTCATCGGGTGTACCGGTAAGCACACGCACTTGGACAGCTCTATTGTGACGCAGTGCATACACATAGTGCCCACTCGTATCGGTCAGGATTGCATGAGATGCCACGGCGGGCACCTTGCGGTCTGCTTTTCGGCTCACGCGGATGGTCACCACGCCACCGGGGCGCAGCTGACCGTCTTCGTTCTTAAATACGGCCCAGAAGTTCTGCGTATCGGTGGCAGTTTGAATGACATTATCACCAAAGTATACGCTACCCTTCTCATGGTAGGTATTACCGTTGGCTGTTACAAGAGTTACCTCTGCATTGTCTTTCAATCGGTCATCGGTTCCGTAATTAGAGAGAATGGCATTCTCACTCAATGAGAATCGAACATATATGGGGCTGATTTGAACCAGTGTGGCCAGCGGGGATTTTATATCGGAGATATAGGTACCCTCGGAGAAGTTTACACGGCCGATTCGACCGGTAATGGGAGCATACATCGTGCAGCGCGAAAGGTCATCTTGCGCAATCACTAAGGCAGCATCCGCCTTCTTTTTCTGAGCCAACAGTTCATCGAGAGTCGCCTTGGCACTCTCCATGTCGTCCTGACTGGTGGCATTGTTGGAAAGCAGGGCTACCTGGCGTTCATACTTGCGGGTAGCATCCTTAATTTTAACCTCCAATTGAGCAACTGCGGACTTTCTCGCATCTACCACAGCTTGATAGCGAGTGGAGTCAATACGGAACAATTCACTGCCTTTCTCAACCAAATCACCTTCAGTGAAACTGGGTTCCTCCAATACGCCCTGAACCAAGGGGCGCAGATTGACACGGTTAATTGCCTCCAGTCGAGCGCCCTGACACACCAACACTGTGGGATCTTGCGCCATAACAACAGGAGTTGTTTCGACAGGCAAGGGCTGCTCTTGCTCCACCACATTTCCGCTTTCGTCCACCAGAGTGTCCGGCTGAGCGAAAACAGGGATTACTTTATCACCGACTCGTACCTTATGCGCACCATCGGTGATGATAGTCAGTCCCTCCTCGAGCCCGCTGTAAACTGACTGCAAGCGACCTTGAATGGAACCCACGATAACGGGCTGGCGTGCCACCTGATTATCCTCATCGCTGACGATGTAGACAAATGCGCCATCTGCATCATAATGTATAGCGGTGAGAGGGACCATGCAAACTTGCTGCGTATCGGTCAGGGAAATAAACATAGCACCGATACCACGCGGAGTAAGCATGTTGTCTTTATTTGAAAACTCCGCCCACAGTGTATAGGTATCAGTACCGGAAGTCAGTAAGTTGTCAACAATCGCCACCTTGCCGGCATGCTCATAGCGGCGACCATTTGCAGAGTTGAGACGCACATCTGCCACATTTCCGATTTCTTTCGGCCCGCGGAAAATACCATTCACATCGGACTGACTGAGCGGGAATCGCACGTAGATGGGGTCCATCTGCTTGATTGTGGCGAGGGTTTCACCCTTGGTGACATAATTTCCCTCAGAAAACTCCACACGACCGATACGGCCTGTAATCTCGGCGCGGATGGTGCAATCCTCCAAATCCTTGTTTGCTCTTACAAGTTCAGCCTTAGCACCGGCCAAACTTGCTTTGAGTTCTTCGAGTCGGGCGTGGGCACTTTCTGTTGTTTCTATGGAAGTAGCCTGAGCCTCAGCCAATCGGGCAAGTCGCTTATAGCTCTTTTCTGCGTAAACGATTCGGGCTTCAATTTCCGCAACAGCTGCCTCGGCCTGTGCTACAGCTGCCTTATATCTGACCGGAGATATCTCAAAGAGTACATCGCCGGCTTTTACAATCGAACCTTCCCTGAACTTAGCCTCGCCCAAAAAACCTTCTACGGCAGATTTTACTGCAACAGAACGTATAGCCTCCATGTGGCCGATACTTTTGCGGGTGATACGGTCTTTACCAATCGTTACCTTTTCCACCTGAACATGTTCGGCAACAGCCGGACGCTGAGCCATTGCGGACATTACCGTCAGGGGCGTTAAAGCCAGCAAACAAAGAGTGTATCTCATGCAGTTCATATTAGCGAATATTTATAAAAAATCAACTTATTTTTTTGGCACGTTTGACATCAGGTATATTCCTATTTAACCGCCACGGCATATCGAACGCAAGCGTATTGCAGCAACAATGATAGGACAAAGACCCATTATCAACAGATAAACGGCGTTTCGGGCAATGGTCGGGACAGAATGCGCATCCGTCTCCTGATTGATTCCGCTGAAAGCGCGAGCCTGACGAGGAGCGAGGAAGAACCCTCGCTGTTCGTTTTTACGACCGTCTTTTCGAGCCGTTTTCACGCCCTCTTTCACGACTTGCAATTTGCGGTTTGAGAAGAAGAACTCGATAGGTTGGTCACCGGGCTGATGTTCGCGCTCTTCAAGTTCTGTGCTAAGCTGTTCAAGGTATTTTTCATCGTGGTAGAGAGCAGCCTTGCGAACACGACGCAAAATACTGCGAGCTTCGTCTGCATTCGACGCCGGTGAATTGAGTAGCAAGGCGGCCCTTTGAATAAATCGCACTTCATCGAGCGAGCCGTGCTCTTTCAGGTACTCACGGCGCGCATTAACAAGGCCGGTTTCTTCCTCCCATAAGTTACCATGGGTCTGCGTAACGAACATCATCTCGAAAGCATAGCGCAGCGGACAGAACTCAGCAATGAAAGGAACCGGCTTAGAGGTGATATTGTGAGTTTCTTCATCTTGATAAGCAACACGGTGTCGCAAATTGGACAGGCTGCGGTCTATTTTTTCCGGGAGGAAAGTGGGCAGTTTGGGACTGAACTCATTCATTTCCTCAAAACGCACCAGTGCACCTGCCAATAAAATTTGCGGCACCAGCAGCAAGGGTACTATATTGAGAGCCGTGCGTTCCGAGCGCACCAGCGCGGATACCATGAGCGAAAGAGAAATCCCCACGAATGCCGTAAGAACCATCACTCCCATGTGTTGCCAAAACATTTGCTCAATTCCTAATATGGCATTGCTTACCCACAAATAAAGAGCACATTGGACGGCGGCAATGCCGGTCAGAACCAATACCTTGGCAAGCAAATATCCCGGAATGAAAAGCTTGTAATTACTTTCACGCCGAATCAACGGACGATCGCGCAATATCTCACAGGCAGAGTCAGTCAACCCGAAAAACATGGCCAGCACCAATGATAAGAATAGATACTCATTGATATGTAGCGACTTATAGAATGTATACTCAACATCGTTTGCCGCTCGCAAAGTACCGGCTATAAGCAAGGCTAACACGGGTCCCTCAAGCAAAACTGCGTATAGCCCCAGACGGCTTCTGACACGCGCCAGAAAGGTACGGTTCATCCACAAACAGAACAATCGCCATAACACCAGCGGGCTGCGGCGGGGAATCGGGGGTATGGGGCGGGACTCTCTCTCATCCTGTTCTTGCTCGGGTGGTGGAGGGTTGGCAGAGTTGCGCCTATAGCAGTACCCCTCAAATAAATTCTGCCACATGGTGGGGCTGGGGCGCTGCTCATTTCCCAAACGTGAATAGGGGGCTTCCAGCACTTCAAAAACATAATCTGCACCACCGGCCGCAACCGCCTCGCGGGACACATGCAGCCCCATTTCCTGCGCAGATTTGCGGAAGTAGTTAACCATTTCAGTCGGGCTTCCCCAGAAGGCCATTTGACCGTTGGAGTTGAGCACCATCACTTTTTTGAAGCGATTGAGGATAACTTGTGATGGGCGATGTAAGGTACAAAGCAAAATTCGCGAGGCGGACATGCTTTCGAGGGTCTCTATTACTCGCTCCGCATCACCGGATGATAGACCACTGATAGGCTCATCGATAAGGAACACTTCAGCAGTACCGGTAAGATCCAACCCTAAATTGAGACGTGTACGCTCACCGTCGGAAATAGTACGCTCGCCGGCGCGACCGACATTGCGATTGGAGAGAGCCCCCAAACCAACATAGTTGAGAATAGAAAGAACGCGGCGCTTTCGGTCAGCATCATTCAAGCGGGGATGTCGGGCAATCGAAGCGTGGTAAACGTGTTCACCTACAGTCATAGCCTCGTCGAGAATATCCTCACGGGGAATGTATGCAATGTGGCGGCGCAGTTTTGTAGCATGGGGAGTCAACAGCTCATTGTTGTAATGAACGGAGCCGAAAGAAGGGCTCAGGTGCCCGGCAAGCATGCTCAGCAGGGTACTCTTACCGGAACCGCTGGGGCCAAGAATACAGGCCATTTCTCCGCGTTTAAGAGTAAAGTCGATATTATCGACCACACGCCCGGTTCGCACGAAATCGCGGGTGAGCCCTTGCACCTTCAGGGTATGAATGAGGGAAGACTCTTCATCGAGCACACCTGTTGAAAATCGGCATCGGAGGGATTGTATGTGACTCAGGGAAATGAGGTCGCCATCGTTGAGCGGAGTATCTCCTTTTACCGGAACGCCATTGACAGTCAAATCGGCATTGCCCTCAATAATTCTGAGCATACCGGTGGTATCGGTGCGAGAGTAACTTACCTCGAACACCACAGCCGGTGCAAGCCCGGGTGTGAGCATAAGTGCTGAGGTGCTATTTATGTAAGGTAGGTTGGTAACCAGCAGCTTACGAGTATCCGGAGCTAATTGATAACTTCGCCCCGGGGCTTCTACATTGTGCAGCTCAGCAAAGCGATAGGGGCCAAGCCCCATGATAGTGAAGGGGGTATAGTACGTTGTTTTGATAACATCACCCGCTTGCAGAGTTTTACCATCAATTTTAAAATCAGCATCGCGGTTGAGAATTTCAAGCTGAACATGCAGACTGAAACGCACTCGGGCAAGGGCATTTCGGGGGCGCTGGCGAGAAATACTCATTTCATCGTACTCACGGTACAGGTAGCCCACATAACTTACACCGCTGTAGCGATTTTGAATGAGTGAGCGTATAATGTTGTAACCGAGCGTCCACTCAGAAAGCTCCACACTCTGACCGGGAGAAAGCAGCTGCATGTCCCCCTGGTGCAATATGCGCCCACAAATAGTAAATGGTTTCCGAGAATCATTTATTATCAGCAGCACATTCACACAGTGCAACGCGCGGAAACTGACATTTCCTTCTTCCTTTGCAAGTGTAATAGAATTTTCACTGTGACCATGAGTGAAGCTTAAACTCTGAATGGGGGCAGGGGCATCTTTACCCGGAGTGCGAATCAACTCTTCCAGCAAGGAGGCATATCCCGGCAGGTTTAATCCATTTGTTATACGGTCAAAAAGTGTTGGATTGGTCAAATCTCCACCAACACGGTAAAGCATGGTCAGGATTTCGAGTGCGAGAGCGACTCGTTCTTCCTCTGTTCGTTGGGCGGAGGCGAGTTTTAACGTATCATCGAGCGAATATCTGGCAGTATAAGCGGCTTGGAATCGTGCTGCGAGCCAACTGTGCTCAACATTCGGAAAATCCGAGCGCAGCATATCCATTGTGGTGTCCAAATCCTCAATACCGATGCCATCCACGCGCGCCATAATTGACGCGAACAAATCAACCACAACCCCGGCGTGGCCACGTCGGGACTCATTGTGAACGGCCAATCTTCGAGGAACTCTTGAGAAAGCCTTTGCAAGCCGCCCTCTCAGTGCCACAAAACGCCTACGAGTGGCCAGCAGCAGGTGAAGAAAACGTTTATTCATGTGCTGCCGATGGGCTTGTTGTTTTGCCGGCACCCGGGCAGCGTTGCTCCCACCCCGGGAAGTTCCATTTATATGGGAAATCCCGGCACTGCTGAGGTTTGACGGGTTGAATCCGGCAACCTTCTTCAGTCAACATGCAGCAAGGACCGTCTCCATTCTCAGCATCGATGAGCGATAATCCCCGACGATTGCGCTGCAAACGGCAATATTGCTCAATGAAGGCCTCTTCGGAGAGCTCCAGATACGCGGCAATTGCGGTAATATCGGCATCCGTCAGGCAAACATCACCCTCCCAACGGCAGCAAGCTCCGCAGCGTTGACAGGTGTGTACAATCTCGGTAGATGATTGATTTTCGCACATTGCTCAGTTGTTACGTCAAGTTATTTCCCATGGTTTGCGCTTAGCCTCGGTGATATGAGGCGGACGCACATAGATTGGCTCTGCCGGTTTTGCCGCCAGTTCAGCCTGTTGCTCTGCGCTGAGGCTGAACCATGTGCTCACAAGCCCCTGAGCTGTGGGAATCAGCGAATATTGAGCGGCTGCGAGACCATGCTTTTTCAGGGTTGATTCGGGCTCGATGGTGTAGAGCACGGTATCTTCCGCCAGTTCTGCTTTCAGTTCCTCCGTGTTTTTGACCGTGATTTTACCGTCTGGGTATCGCATGGTCCAACCACCGCGCCGAGCGTCAGATATAATAATTTCCCCATGTGTTGCCAGAGAATCCCATGAGCCGACAGCGACCACTGCGGAGCCCTTTACTGCAGCGATTCCAACGGCTGCGGCTAAAGCTACACGAATGCCGCCATAGCTCCCCGGACCGGCACCCACCAGAATCTTATTCAGTGGAGCATCCCCAAGGGTAGACAGTGCGGTTTGCAGATTCGGAAAGAGGTAGGAGTCATGATTGCGCTCAGCCACCCACGATTCGCTGAATACTATTTTCCCGTCGATTGCCAAGCACAGCGATGCTGATGCTTGCGAGCATTCTATGGCAAGTATATTCATGCAAGTTTCAATTTTGCAGTGGTCCATTTACCGCGAGTTACAACTTTGATAACTTGGAGCCCGGCAGCCGTAGCAGCAGCCAGCGTTTCCTCCCGCTGGGTGTTTAATATGCCCGATATGATGAGAACTCCATCGGCTTTCATAGCTGCAATCAAACGCGGGAATGCTTTTTGCAAGACCGTTGAGAAGAGATTTGCGAGCACAACATCAGCCTGTTCGCCGGGAGCAGGGGACCATTCAAAAACATCCGCCTGAAACAGTTCCAAGTTTTGAGCCCCGCCATTGCGTTCTATGTTGCGCTGAGCTACTTCCACAGCCACCGGGTCAAAGTCAAAGCTGATAGCACGTTCTGCGCCAAGCCGCAAGCCGGCAAGAGCAAGCACACCGGTGCCACAACCAATGTCGGTAAGAGTCCAAGGCGTGGTGCGACCTTTAATTTCGTCGCACAGCATGCGCAAACAAGTTGATGTAGTCGCGTGATTGCCGGTACCGAACGCACGCTCGGCAGGGAAACATAAAATGATACGCCCGGGGTATTTCTGTTCCAATTCGCGCATGACTGACGGCTCAGCACTGGCGGAGATTACCAGGCGGTCACGAATGATAAGCGGAGGCGTATTTTCAGGAGCCGTAGCGGCCACCCAATCAACAGTTTGAACCGGCTCGTATTTTCCACCGTAGCAGGCGGTCAGCACAAGCGATTCTTCCTCAGTTTCGGTGTAAATCTCAATATTGAGTCGTTCGGCGTGGAAGGCTTCGCTGAATACAGCACCGGGTAGTTGACCTACTCGCTGCTGCCATTCTTCCTCATTAGCTTTTGATATTGTCTTTTTCCAAACCCACATAATTTTTCAATAGTTTAATTTACATATCAAGAATACTACCGGCTAATCCTTGGGCATCATCGAACGGCAACACGAAGAGTTCTCCGGTTTCCACAATCCGCCCATAGAAGAAAGGCTTGTCCGAGTTTTCTGTCGAAGGAGCTATTTCAATAGTGATTGTGCGTGCGTGCGTTTCGTGTTCCTGCAAGGCCGCATTGCGCAACGCCTCATCGGTTTCCGTACTTTCAGTAAGAGCCTGTTGAGCTTTTTCGGTGCGTGAATCCCCGAAAGTGGGAGTCAAGCTCGTATGGTCGATGTCTTCAGAACTCATTACCACGGCTTCCGCCTGCGAATAATCGGTTATCTCAAGCTCAACTTTTACGGAAAATACGGGGTTTTTCAGGCTCTCAAGAGCATATTCATCATCTTTATCAAGCCATTCAGCAACTTTAAGTTTCTGGAGTTGGCGTACATAGTACTGCGCACGGTGAGGATTAATTCTGGGGGTTACATCTTCGCCCCCCAAAGTTCCGCTCCAACTTTCACCGATATAATCATAGTCCAGCGCAAGCGGTGCTTGTGAGTAGCCGAGAGTAAGTTTGCGTAGAGCGGATATGGGGAAGTGAACAATATCGCGGTCGCGCCAATAATTTTCACTCAATGAAAGGGTGCGGGTCAGTCGAGTGCTGAGCCAGTATATCGTGTTACCGTCTCGCTCCATCCCCAACCACTTGGATTTTCCGCTATTCGGGTCTCGATAGCGGGTTATGTAGAAGATTCGAGCGTCGCGATCCTTAACCAAGGGCAAATCCAAACCGAACAGGGTTGCTCGGTATAAGCAGGATTTCGGTCGGATATACAGGCTGTAATAGGGTTTATCGAACCCATAACGCTGCAAAATCTCACTCCGATTCTCACCGGTTTGCACATCCGCTTCAATACCTCGAACCGGTATTGAGCTTAACCCATTGAGGAAACGACGAACAATCATCTCTTCCGCCTCGGCATATCGTGCATTGCCTATGGAATACATCCATATATCGCTCACTTCATTTTCAACGTCTCCGGGAATGAGCAACAACTTGAGTGTTTCGTTACTATTAAGGACTTTCAGAACAACTCGCTCCACATCCCTATCTACTATGTCGGAGAACTTCAGAGAGCGAAGGTTGTCCAAGGTCAATGGTAAATCTCCGGTATAGACGATGCCCGCATTTGATTTTATCTGAGCCATGGCTCGCGCCGGCAAAACCGGGAGATTACAAATACTATTGACTATACGAGAGTAGCTGCCCTTACGGCTAACTCGGGGTTCTGCTTGCAGGGTAAAAACGACCGGTCGATTATTTACCGTAGCATGGCAAAGCTTTTGCCCATCCGCCGGAGCATCAAATGTTGAGTAAAGCTTCAGTTCTACGGGGTCGCCTTGTTCCGTATGGAATGTTATGGTGTATTCCGGCTTTCCATTGGGTTGCACCAGGGTGTTGTCCTCCACCTTAACAGCAGATAACGAGACAAAGGAAGCGGCCAAGGCGTTTACCTTATCTTGGTCAGCAGCCGTGATACAAGGTGCTACAATGTTCCACCCGGTTTCAGCACTGGCACGCTGAAGCACAAGCGGTTTCCCTTCTTGCACGTGTGAAGTTATGTGAATCTCTCTGAGCGAATCAGGGGAGAAAAGCAGGGGACGCGGGTCGCGCAGACCGCTTAAACCATCCTTAAAGATATTCAATATATTGCCACTTACTACATGTATGCGCTTATCCTTACCGTAGAAATTGGTGCGCAAATAAGTAGTAGGCATAACACTCTTACCATCACCGGCATCTGCCAACCAAGGGGAGGCACTGCCTAAGGTATATCTGGCAATGGTCGTTAAGTCGTCAGAGCCTTTACCATCGGGTGCTTTGAGCGTGATTTGATGA
This sequence comes from Akkermansia sp., assembly GCA_045614705.1. Lineage (GTDB taxonomy): Bacteria > Verrucomicrobiota > Verrucomicrobiia > Verrucomicrobiales > Akkermansiaceae > Akkermansia. Next base: position 35,489 of record JAZLDM010000094.1, on the reverse strand, counting down.
GGATTGGACTGCACCCCATACTCACGCAAACGGCTACGCGTTGTTTTGTTGTATGGCAGGGTATCGACTACGCGGGCATGTCCGGTGAAGTTGAGAATCGTGTCTGCCATGGCCGGATTCAAACGGTCACGGAAAGGCTCTGCTATCCACCATGTACCATCCTTTTCCTTAATGCATTCGATGGTTTCATGCAGGTCAGATATACGCATCCATTTAACTTCGGACAAGCGTTGCGTATTTTCTGCGGAAAAGAGAGGCATACCCGGCTTGAAACTATACCAGCCGGTCAGGCGTGCCAGGTTTCCGTCTATAGTCAGGAAAACGGCAGAGGTTACGCTGAATATAGCTGCAAGCGTCAGCAAGGCTGTGGAGATTATTCTCATATATGTCAGTCAATCTCAGTGGCGACGGGAATTCCAGATACTGATGGCTACCAGCAACGCCAGCAGAGGCATAATGATAAGCGTGATATGTTCAACAGCGCTACGAGTGTGGCGATTGAGGTCAATCTTGAAGGTAAGGTCTTGATTAGAGCTCTTACCGGCGTATTCGGGACGATGTACCATCCATGCCCAGAGCGAGCGCATGTAGTCGGTTTGTTCCTTGCGAGCATTTTCTCGGGTGAGTACGTCAATATTACCCGTTACAATCATGGTGCAGAGATTGTTCGGGTCGTTGTTGCTGCCACGAGTAACAGCTGCTTGCAGGCAAAGCGGACCTTCAAAGTCTTCTCTGGGGTCAAATGTCGGCTCAAGGTCACGACTGGTTTCACCGTAATACTCAGAAGTTGTCATGAGCAGGGGATAGGTGGTCAGTTTGCGAATAGCAGCCATATTATCATCGCCATGCTCGAGCTTGAGCGACATAGACTGACCGTCCACCTGAGTAGTATTGTTCCAGAAGGCTTTAGTGCAAAGCAAGCCTTTAGGCATCACTGCAGATATGTTGTAGTAAGCTCGCTTTCTATTACGCAACAACACTCTGTCTCCCCCCGGCCGCACGCCTTGCTCACGCAGGAATCGATAGAGCATGGGCAGCTTCGTGTTGGTCGGATCCAAGGCTACAAATATAGAATTGCGCCCCTCTCGCTCCCAGAACTCGCGTACCACTCGAATTTCATCTTCAGTAAAATCAGTCTGTGGGGAGATGATAATCAAGCCCTCAGCATTGGCCGGAAGCATTTCCACTTCACTGAGATTTATCCATGAGAGCTGGATGTTGAGAGAGGAGGTTATCATACCCAGATTTTCAAGCAAACTTTGGTCATCTCTCGACACACCACCTTTGCCTTCCACCACATACATGCGGCGCATGTCGCCCTCAACAGCCTCAGTGATGGCGGAGCAAAGCACTTCATCCATCATCAGAGCAACGATTCGTTTGCTCTCATCGGGCAGGACTTCATACTTCATGAACGATGCACCGGGACGAATACGAACGTGCTTACGATCATTCCCCTTATCCTCAAATGTTTTTAAGGGTACAGTATGGTTAGCGCGGGCATCCACGACGCAGAGATTTTGGTCAAACTCCACTCCGTATATCTGAGAAATTTCGCGAGCTCGGTTCGGCTCTCGAAGGGGGTCGAAACAATCCACCACAATTTTACCGTTGCCGTGGCGTATATACTCCTCGAGCAGCGAGTACATGCGAGCATAGCCCGTAGCAGTGCGTTGGAACGCAAATATGATGTGAATGGGCGTTTCGCGCTTCTGCACGCGCTCGCTGGCAAGCACGTTAATCGTACGTTCCGAAATAGAATAGCTTTCCTGCTCAGACAAATCGCAGCGTGCATATTCGCGGCAACCTATGTAGTTACCAGCCAGAACTATGATTGAGAGCAACAGAAGGTTAATCCAAGCCAAGGGATTTCCTTTCGGGCGTCTCGCATCGGGGTGTCCGGTGAATTTAGTCTTGCTCATGAGAAAATAAAATTGTCTGGATGTGGAAAATATCAGCGGGTCCAACGACGGTAGTCAACAACTCGTTTTGTGAGTGCTAATGTGAACACCGTAAAAGAAATGTAAAGGACGAAAGGTCGAGTATCTATCACCCCACTGGCAAAGGCTTTAACCTGTTCCGTACAGGAAAGATAATGGAAAATCGGGGCTGCGGGGAACTCACCCCAAAGCTCCGTTACACGGCCCATGAAGTAGTACATAATCATGAGGCAGGTGCAAAGTATGGCAGATATAATCTGACTGCGAGACATAGCAGAGCACAAAATCCCCAGTGCTACAAAGAATGCACCCGACAAAGCCAAAATAGAGTAGGGTCCCACCCAGTCCGCCAACATGTAGGTAATAGCACCTTCCGGCTGTACCCCATAGCGAAGCTCTGTGTAGTAGTTGCCGATATCGCTCACCAGCGGATAACACAGCATCGGCAACCAAAGTAACAAGTAGAATGTATACGCTGCAAAGTATTTACCGAGAACTATCTGAGTAGTCGTAACAGGGGCTGTCAGCAGACCTTCCAAGGTTCCTTGTCGCTCCTCCTCAGCCAGACAACGCATGGTAATAAGGGGGAATATAAAAATAAAGTAGAACCAGAAATTGAGACTATCGAGCATGTGGTACATCACGCCATTGCCGGTGGCGTGAGTCATAACCTGCAACACTGCTTGCAAAATGAAACCTTGCAGAGCCATGGTGCAGGCCAAAATAACCCAGCCGAAGGGAACTCCCAAATATCCCTTTAGCTCTCGGCTATATATCGTTAACAGAGTAGCTAAATAGCTGGTGGAGCGTTTTACTTCGTTTTTTTTGTTATTGCTATCCATTGGTAGAAAAGGAATTATTTAAGCGAAGCAGGGGGGTGTTTAATCGCGACGCGTCATTTCAACGAATACATCCTCCAAGCTGGGTATGTGGCGGTAAATGTGGCGCATGGGCATACCGTGTGCAGCTATGATTGCGGCGGCTTTCTCGCGAGTGTCGGTTCCGGGTTCAGCTCGTACCATAAGGCGATTCCAACCGTCTTCCGGCTCTTCCAGTATTACTTTTTTAACCGGTGCAAATGCCTCCAACTCCGCGACAACTGCGGTCGGGTCACCCTTGAACTCAATGGATACACGCCCTGCGGCACGGAGATTTCGAGTAAGATTATCAGGTGTATCGGCTGCTTTTATTTCACCTTGGTCAATAATGATAACCTTATTGCATATCATTTCCACCTCACTGAGAATATGAGTGGAAAGAATAACTGTGTGATTTTCCGACAAAGCCCGAATAAGTTCGCGAATCTGGCGAATTTGGTTCGGATCCAATCCATTGGTCGGTTCATCAAGTATAAGCAAATCCGGATTACCCAACAGTGCGTCCGCCAGCCCGACTCGTTGGCGGAAGCCCTTGGAAAGAGTGCTAATCAGATTCTTGCGCTTTGGTTCCAATCCGCATTTCTCAATCACTTCACCAAGCTGCTGACGTACGGATGAGCCACAGATGCCTTTCAGGCGCGCACGATAATCCAAATACTCCATCACGCGCATGTCATCGTAAAGCGGCACATTTTCAGGCATGTATCCCAAGTGTCGACGAGCCTCCAGCGGATTATCAATTATGTCGTAGCCGGCTATCGATGCAGTGCCGGCTGTCGGCGGCAAGTAGCCCGTCAGCATTTTCATCGTGGTCGTTTTGCCGGCACCATTCGGCCCAAGAAAACCGACAATCTCGCCTTTGTCTATTGAAAACGTTGCATCCTTTACAGCCGTAAAGCGCCCGAACGTCTTGTGTAAATGCTCTGCAGTCACCATGCTCATACGCGAAGCTTATACTACCAGCTTTTCCGCGTATTTCAAGTTGAAAGTTCGATATCGCCATGCTGCTGTCATATTCTGACAATTTATTTTGCATTACAGGTATTATGCGAAGTTATCATTTTATTTGCTGCCGCGATTTTTACGATACCAAGAAACTTTCTACCTTGACGCCCCTGCCTGCAACGTGTAGAATGCGTGCATGGTAAAATGCAAGATTGAATATACGGGTGGTCTGAGGTGCAAACTTCAACACAGCTTGAGCGGAATGACAGTTAGCACGGATGCACCGGTAGACAACCATGGTAAAGGAGAATCTTTTTCGCCGACCGATTTAATGTGCTCGGCAATGGCCGCCTGCATGGCCACAATAATGGGAATATATGCCGAGAAAGAAAACGTAAATCTTGATGGGCTGAGTATTGAAGTCGGAAAAGTAATGAGTGCCAATCCTCGCCGCATAGCTCGAATCGAGACAGTCATCAATGTACCGCTGCCTGAGAATACTGAGCACAAGGACGCACTTTACGATTGCGTAATCGGCAGCCCTGCCATGAGAAGCTTACACCCGGATATTGAAGTTCCCATTACTTGGAACTGGCTCGGTTGAGTAAATAGTTGACATGAAACGCACCAACTACATCTACTGGGGAGTTCCGTTATTTGTGCTGCTGAGCTGCGGCTCACTGCTTACGGGGCTACTCGGTACGGGGCTACTGATGCTTGGCGTGGTATTCACCCTCATTGTAATCACATGGGGTGTGGTATGGATGCGCCTGTACACCGGCGGTCGCTTGCGACCGGAGTTTGCCATATTGACAGTATTACCGCATTCAATGTATTACCTTGCCACATATTTTGGCTCAAAGATTTTTACTGATGCAAGCTGGCAAAACGTGTATGGCTTCAGTTGGCTGGCTTTTATTGGTGTGATATTGATAAGCCTTCGCCCCGGAAAAGTCGACGAGAAGCGAGAACGGGTAAAAAAAGATAGTATCTTCATACTCATGGCTATTCTCACGATAGCTTACGCATGGTCAACTATGGCAGCATTTGCCAACCAACTCTTTTATATACAGTAAACAATGAAAAAATCAGCACTTTTATTCGTCGGCATGAGTACCCTTGGCTTGCTCTGTTCTTGCAGTACAAGCGAAGGCTGGGGCAGCCCCACCATACATGGTCGTACGCAAGCACCGGAACTTACTCCCTTACCTCCGGAAATTGACCCAGAAGTTCAGCGACGTGAAGCAGAAATCGCAGAACGCGAGAGATTAGAGCTGCTGGCACAAAATCAACCGTCACCTCAGCAGCAAACAGTAGTATCGCAAGTACAACCGCCGCAGCAGCAGGAAACTGTAGTATCGCAAGTACAGCCTCAACAGCAGGAAACGCCAATCTCACAGGTACAACCGCAAGAACAGGAAACGGCTACTCAAATACAGCCTCAGCAACCGCTTACGTCAGAGGAACCCACCAAGCCGGCAACTCCGACTGTTGTGATTGCTCCCCCGATTCGCCCTGAAACCAATACGCCCAAAGTGGAACCCCGGACAGCTCAAGTTTCCGTTAAGCAGACCACTGAAACCAGAAAGGTTCAAACCGAACAGTCCGGTGTAAGTCAGGCTCAACCACAACCCAAAGAACAACAGGTAGAGCAAACACAAGCTGACGCTCAGCCAAAACCTGTGCAAATCGTAAGCAAACCTGTTGTAGTGAAAGCCCCTGCTCCGCTTCCTGTCGCCAAACCGATTTCGGAACCGGCTACTCGCGCCATTTACAATGAACAACAAAAGAAGCGCTACCCGGTCATGCCCGGGCAGAATAGGGGTCTGAAATTGCGGGATTAACTCAATCAACTGTTTATGCCAAAGCAGAGACTAGACGTTCTTGTAACATCGTTGGGGTTGAGTGACTCTCGCGAACAGGCTCAACGCTTAATCATAGCCGGAGATGTTCTGGTCAAAGGGCAAGCTGTCACAAAACCGGGAACAAAGGTTGATGATAGCTTGCCTATTACCGTGAAAAATCGCCCTAAATACGTCAGCCGTGGAGGGCTGAAACTTGAGGGAGCGCTCAAAGCTTTTCCCGTCTCTGTAGAAGGCAAGATTTGTCTTGATATTGGCTCTTCAACCGGTGGCTTTACCGACTGTCTGCTGCAAAACGGAGCGCAACGTGTGCACGCTGTAGACGTTGGCACTAATCAGCTGGTCTGGAAGCTGCGTAACGACCCACGAGTCATCGTAAAAGAACAGTTTAATGCACGCTACATGACTCCTGAAGATTTAGGAGAAAAAGTGCAACTCATTGTCAGTGATGTATCATTCATTTCACTCACTAAGATTTTGCCGGCGGCTTATGGATGTTTGAACGAAGGCGGCGATTTGCTCGTGCTCATAAAGCCGCAGTTTGAACTTCAACCGGAAGATATCGGGCAAGGCGGTATCGTGCGTGACCCCGCCCTGCACCAACGCGCGGTAGACAAAATCCGCGACTTTGTCGTAAACGACTTAAAGCGCGAATGGATGGGAGTGGCGGATTCCCCAATTACCGGCATGGAAGGTAATAAGGAATTTCTCGCTTGGCTGCGTTAATAGCTTGGCTATAACTGAGGAGAAGTTAAGCAAAGAATTGTTTAGCTGCTTCATGCACAAGCGGCACGGTGTCTTGCACGCTGATGTGGGATGATTCCAGCTTGAGGTGTGCCGTTTCAGCATACAGTGGTGCGCGTTCTTTGAGTAAACGAGTCAGTATTTCAAACCTATCAGGCGATTGAAGTAACGGCCTGTTCTGACTGCGAGACGTGCGCTCCAGCAGTGTCGGAACATCGACATTGAACCAAACGGTAAACCCCATACGGCGCAGAATCTCTCGGTTGATTTTCTTGAGAACAACTCCGCCTCCGGTTGAAATGATTACGTTCCCTTTCCCTTCGGATATGGAATTTTCGATATAGCGCAACAAAGCAGTCTCCAGGGCGCGGAAATGGCCTTCGCCCTCATCTCGGAAAATATCGGAGATTTTTTTACCAATCTGCTCCTCAATAATGGAATCCATATCAATGAGCGGCAAGCCGGTCATTCGGCTGAGCTCCTTACCTATAGTCGTTTTGCCACACCCCATCAGGCCGATAAGAATGATGGGATGCCCCTTAGTATCTATGGGAAAGCAAGGCTCCATATCAGGTGAAATCCGTTTTTCTATTTTTCTTAACAGTGTGCAGCCGCTGCAATATTGCAGCGACAAAGAACAGAACGGCGGTATTCTAGCAGATTTTTAGTGACTTGACAAGACTGTAGTGTTGAAATGCGCTGCGTTCTGTGCTACACTTTGCGCGCTATGAGAGAGGAACTCCCCAAATACGATGATATTATTTTCCAGCAGCAGGTAGTTAAGGTTGTCAATGGGCAGCGTAACGCCTCTCGTCATCAAGTCAAGCCTTGGGCAATCATCTCGTGGTATTTGCTTGCTCTTGTTGCTGTTTGCTTGTGGGCTCTGCATCTGCTGGGCTATTTTTCGATTCCTTGCTGATAATTTGCTGCCGTAAGGAATCCAACAGCGATAGATGAAGCCCATGATTTCGGCTGGCTAAAAGAGAAAGCGCGTTATCGTGTATGTAGTTTAGCCCGGCTTCGTCTCTCTTGCGTCCATCAAAATGAAGATTGACATCAGCGCCTCGGCACACATTCCATCGGCCCCCCAGTTCTGCAATATAGTCGTGACCAGATAGCGAATGGCTAACAAATGAGTTCCCCCACCATGTAGCTGATTTCGGCCGTCTGGGGCGGTATGAGCGATCAGCCGGGTCCAAAGTAACAAGGAACACCCTTCCCTCCGTTGGCGATAGCAGATGCGCTGTGCGCAGTACAGTTGAAGCCCCCATGCTATGGCCGATAAGCACAACATCGGCAGCTATATTTTTACGCCGATACTCGCGTATATGCTCAGCTAACGCCTTGGCTCCAAGAGCAACATTTTGCGGATATCCGGCATGCCAATGATAATATGCCCGCGACTCCGGCAGTCCTTCGAGTGGCGGCAGCAACTCCATAACCTGCGGCATAATACCGCTGATTTCATCACCAAAGCCGCCAATGAATATGACGGCTGGCCCCTGCCCCTCAGATTTGAGGATTACTTGCGGTATGGGTTGCCGACAATCGGCATCGGCTACAATAGCACCGTAAGGCTGCTCCGTAGCCAGTACAGAGCAGCCTGTTAATAAAGAAATTACAACAATTCTGAACCAATCAGCGTGCACGGCGCATGATAGGCATTACTGGATGTTGCTCAGGCTTAACTTCCGGAGCCGGGGCTTTTATATCGAGCTTCTCAATTTTTGTAATAGGACGGAACGGAGACATGCAACCACCGAAATCGCCATAATAATGATCTTGGGTCATTCGCACAGTGTCACCGGGGGTCAGAGTTGAAATAAGCTTATTGACGGATTCATCCTGACCGGGGGTCTCATTTTTTACGTCTACCATCACAACGGAACCGGCTTCTGCCTTATCGTCACCATATTTACCGGGCTTGCTATACCCTTCGTTTTCAATAACCTGAAAAGCGGCCACCTTTGCAGCATGCCCACAGCGATTCGGGCACAACGCAGTGCGGAACATGCACGGGCGTTCCTGAGTCCCGATGTAAACAGCTTTAACTGTATTAGTTGCGAGCAAATCTGCCTTGTCAGGCATCGGCAATGCAAACAGGCTCGGCATAGCGAGCACAGCAGCAGCAATAATTGTGTTGATGAGTTTCATATTACTTATTTGTGATTAAGAAATTAGTCAATTTGTTCATTTTTCGGCAGCGCGCCTCAGCAAACAGCAGAAACCACCGGCGCCACAACCGTGGTGGGGCAACATTCTATAGCAAGGGAAATCAACCAGTGTTGAACGAAAGTCAGCTAATATCGGTACTTCTACCGCTTGCCACTCCGGCATGCGTTTGAGAATATAGGCCATGACCTTTTCATTTTCATCCGGGTCATAGGTGCAGGTAGAATACAATATATGCCCGCCGGGTGCAACGCATTGTACGGCTGCAAGTAATATGCCTTTCTGGCGTTTGGCATTTCCATTGACCATCTGCTGCCCCAAGCAGCCGGGGTTTCGTATACCTTTGCACAACAGGGACTGCCCGCTGCACGGAGCATCTGCCAGTAGCAAATCAAAGTGCCTACCGTCTGTGGCCCACTGGTCAGGCCGCAAACCGGTTACCTCAACATTCGGCACGCCACACTGCTGCATATTTTTTCGCAATATACCTCGGCGCTGGGCATTTACCTCGTTGGCAACATGTTGCAGGGGTAAGTAGCGCGCCGCCATCAGCATGCTTTTCCCGCCGGGAGCTGCACACAAGTCCAGACTCGAGGCCGGAGCAGGCACAACGGAGAGCGGTGCAGATTCCCAGCAAGATGATAAATCAAGAGAGTAATACAACCCTGCGGCATAATCCGAATGAACCGTAGGGCGTTCTCCCTCAGCCGGTACAAATACCCGAGGAGGCAACCACCCCCATACATCGGTATCTATACAGGCAAAAGGCGGTTTGTAATCCTCAGCGGCCAACGGAGAAAGCACCACAGCCGAACGAGCTGATGCCCCTGCTCTCATAGCAGCTATCAGGCATGCAGCATGCTCATCGCTCAACCGCAAGCGTGAGCAGAGCCGAAGCTCTGCTTTACTGGCATCGGACAGCGGCATTACGAGTCTTCATTGTTTGCCACACTCAGAGCCAGTCGGGCGGCACCGATGATACCGGCATCATTGCTGAACTGTGCGGGCAGAATCTTTATTTTTTCATAATGCGGCGGGTAAAGCTGCGCCTTCAGGTAACGCCGAGTCGGCCCGAAAAGCAAATCCCCGGCCTTAGCAACGCCACCACCAATAATGAACGCCTCGGGGTTGAGTATGTAATGACAATTCATCAGGCAAGCCGCAAGCTTGCGGCCAATATCATCCCAGAGAGCCAAAGCTACGGGGCAACCGGCCTTAGCCGCGATTTCGAGAGCCATCGGGTCACAGTCGGCAAGCCCACGAGGCTGACCGGCAGCAGCGTATGCAGCCTGAGCCTCAGCCGTAATTTCACGGTGCCCGATGTAATCTTCGATAGCACCTTGGTTGCCATAGTAACCTATGCGCCCCTTGTAATCAATCGTCATTTGCCCAAGCTCACCGGCCGCACTCAAATGACCACGAACAAAATGCCCATTGGCAATCACACCGGAACCAATGCCTGTACCAAGCGTTAAACAGACCAAATCATTCATGCCACGACCGGCACCAAGCTTCCACTCCGCATAGGCCATGCAGTTAGCATCATTATCGACAGCAGCCGGCAATCCGGTTGCCTCTGCCAGAATGTCGCGGATGTGAATATCGTACCACCCGGGCACATTTGTAAGAGAATCCACGATACCGGCTTTGTGATCCACGAAACCGGGCAAGCCCATACCCACAGCCTTTACGCTCGGATAGAGCTCCATGATTCCGCGCAACCTGTTGCCAATTTCTTCGACAATGCAATCGGGGGACTCATAATCACCGGTCTGCATAGGCTGAGCCTTGTAAATAAGCTCAGTCCCCTGCACTACGGCGAACTTGATAGTTGTGCCGCCCATATCAACACCAATGGATAACTCTTCTGCTGCCATACGCGTGTATTTTATCATAATTGGCTTGCGCATGAAAGCACAATTTACCAAAAAAGCTGTTTTTATTACTGAGCTTGGAACTTACGAGCCAGTTCATTGAGAGAAATAGGCACCATCGTGGGTTTTCCGGATGGTGTGCAATAGGGAATTTCACACCCCAGAAGGTCGTTTAGCAAAGGCAGCGGCGCCTGCATCCACGGCCGCAAATCTTCACGAGCGGCATACTGCCTGGCCAATATGGTAGCGTACGGCTCGAATGGATTTCGTGAGCGTTTGAGCCTCAATTCCCCACTTGAAAATGTGTGAATCAGCTCGTATATGAAATCATCTATTCGCGGCAAACTCAACATCATGGGGACAGCATCTATTCTCAGTGTACGCTGACCGAATTGAGATATACGGAAGCCGGCTTTTTCCAACTGACGGCTAACTTCCAGCGCCACACCAACATCCCGCGCATCGAGGTCCAACATGACTGACTGCAATAAGCGCTGGGAATGAAGCGGCCGCTCATTACTGGAAAGCAAACGCTCAAAAAGAATACGCTCTCGCGCAGCTCTCGGGGAAAGCAGCACCAGACCGTCACTATTCTCGAACAACAGATAACGGTCTCCGCATGTGCCAACGAAACGGAACTTGTTTGCCCTTGGGTAAGCAGATGAGTCTTCTCGCATTTGAGAATCTACTTTGGGCTGATGGTTATCAACATTATTCTCCGGCTGAGGAGTAGCAACAGGCACCTGTGCAGGCAGCTGCGGCTCAGGTGCCGGGGTAGATATTGGCAGTTCTTGCTGTACAGGCTCAAGAATTGGGCGCAGAACCAGCGGTTGCGGAACCGGTTTTGCCGGGAGTGCAACGGCAACCGGCTCAGCAGGTCGCTGTGGGTGACTTACAGGAGGCACCGACTTTGGCAACGAGGGAGGCGGTTGCTGAGTAGGTGTAGCCGGTAACGGCTCTGCCTGCTTTGTTGATTCAGAAACAGCAGATTCACCGCGAGCATGGTTTGCCAAGGTCGCAGCAACGGCATCCATAATCGCGTTAGTGATATCCGAAGGTCGCAAAAATCGCACCTCTTTCTTGGCCGGGTGAACATTCACATCCACCAGCGCCGGCTCAACCTCCAAATACAGGAACAACGCCGGGTGAAGACCGGTAGGAAAACCTCCGTAGCCATCACGAATGGCACGAGCCACAATTTTATCTTCTATCGGGCGAGTGTTCAGGAATACGAACTGCATGCGACGATTTCGGCGCGCCTCGCTCAGCGGCATGAGAAAGCCGCTCACATGCACACCGGGGCCGAGTTGTGGCTTAATGAGCAACAAACTCTCAGCAAGGTCACGCCCGGCAAAATCCGCTATACGTTGACGCAAATCCGCTGTCGCTGGCCAGTCAAAAACCAGTTGTCCATCTCGCACATAAACAAAGCGCAAGTTCGGGTATGCAAGCGCATGCAGTTTGATTTCGTGCTCGATATGCCCTGCTTCCGTCTCATTACTCTTCAGGAACTTACGACGCACCGGCGTATTGAAGAAAAGATTCTGCACAACAATGTCAGTTCCCGGAGCACAGCCGGCATTGGCCGGTTCTTCCGGCACACCGCCGATACATGTAATCAGAGTACCCTCCACATCGACTTCTCTGCGAGTTGTGATACGAAGTTCCGAGATAGAGGCAATACTGGGGATAGCTTCACCACGGAAGCCGAGTTTTTCAATACTGCTGAGATCATCAAAATCTATAAGTTTGCTGGTAGCGTGACGCTCCAGGCACATGAGGGCATCTGCCCTGCTCATACCGGCACCATTGTCTGTCACGCGAATCAACGAGCTTCCCCCACGAATGATTTCAACTCGAATCATCGTTGCACCTGCATCTATGCTATTCTCGATGAGTTCCTTTACAACGGACGCAGGACGCTCCACGACTTCACCGGCAGCCACTTGGCTGGCCAATACGTCGCTCATGCGGTGAATCAATTGTTCTCGATTTTGCTCCATCTTGTGCCCGCTATCCTACCATGTAGGCAGACACTCGTCAACCCTCATCTCGACAGAGTGTGACTGCATAGGCAAATTGGCTTGACTTCACCGCCGCGTATATGCAAAATACAGCTCAAAAGTTCAGACTAGCTATGCTGCTTTCCATTACACAATACGGTAACCCTGTGCTGCGCGCTGTCAGCGCGCCGGTCGAGCAAGTGGACGAAGCCATTCATGCGCTTGCAGCCAACATGATTGAAACGATGTATGCCGCCAACGGTATTGGCTTGGCAGCTCCCCAAGTTGGCGAAAACCTTCGTCTGGTAGTCATTGATATCCCCGAGGATGAGGAGGAAGGTGCCGAGCCCGAAATGGCAACTATCAATGGCGAACTGCGCCCCATTCGCGACATAATGCCGCTGGTATTCATTAACCCGGTGATTGAACCCTACGGCAAAGAATACCTTTTCACAGAAGGCTGCTTAAGTGTACACAATATCCGCGCCAACGTTTCTCGCCCGGAGTTTGTAAAAGCGACTCTGCCTCAGCTTGATGGCTCAGTACTTGAGGTAGATTGCGGCGGTTTGTTGGCACGTTGCCTGCAGCACGAGTGCGACCATCTGGAGGGATTCCTCTTCACGGATCGCGTTTCCTCCGCCTCCAAAATTACATTGGCTAAGAAGCTCAAGAAACTCGCGCAGCAATACTAAGCCACGCGGCTTTCAGCATGCAAGCGTAAACAGCGCGTCGCGGTATCTTAACCCGCCCATCTTCCGGCCTTGCTCTTCGGAGCAAGGCTATTGTTTTCAAGCCGATAAGAGCCGGCAGCACGGAGGCAAAACGCAAGCGAAAACCACGCAGTCGACGGCAGTAGTCAATACCGTCATTCATGTAATAACTTGCCCGAGTGAGCCACTTGCCGGCATCTGAACAGAGGTAGGCTCGCCCTCTTTCTCTATCCTCGGTTTGGTCTCGTAAAATGTTAATAAGCTGAAGACCTCGCCCATATCGAATCCCCGCCTGCTGCATGAGTTCGCTGTTATCAGGATTACTGAAAGCGCTCCCCATGGTTATATAGCCGAGCTCCGTCCAGAATTCCCCCACACAACCGGCAACGCGATAAGTATACAACAACGTATCGTCATCACTCTGCACACACTTATTTTGGCGGAAATATGAAATATCCCACATCTGGCCATCGATAATAGTAGCCAACACCTTGCGGATGGAGCGCTGTTGCTCGGCGGGGAATGAATTCAAGGCGGTCAGACATGAACCGAATTGTTGTAACAGCTTTCGCTCAGACGGATTTGACTGAGCGTTCGCCATTGCTCCGGACAACTGTTCAAGCAAGTTGCACAACTCCTCGGGCTGAGCAGTCCCGGCTATTGCCTTTCCCATAGCTTGCAGAATCGCCAATCGCTGTTCAGGCTCAGCATTTGATGTATCTGCCACACTATCAGTCGCTCTTGCAAACATATATCCCAAAGCCACACCGGGGCGCATCTTCCCCGGCAACCAGAATATGGTCAGATAAAACGAGCGAGATACTGCTTTCAACAGCTCTCCTGTCAGGTCACATCCCTGCTTCATGCGGGTATTATGCAACACTTTGCTCTGCCATGCAAGGGAAAACAGTCTCGTCCCCTCATACAACCGAAAATATCTTTAGCGGCCAATAGTAGCCCTAAACTTCACAGGAATATCCACATTATTACTGCGTTTGTAGGTGCGCAACACAAAACGAAACTTTTCAGCACGAAGGTTCAAGATATAAACGGCACTGACCAGTTTGTTATCACTGCTCATATAGCCATCTATAATATTGGGTTGCAAGGGGGTTCCATCTACCGTCTGAATGACTACATCAGCTATATCATCATGATACTCATATTCAATGTGCAGCACAGTATTATCCGGGTCATTGGCAGAAGAATCCGTCGGGCGTATATAAAAAGTATACCCCCCACTAGTGATAGTTTGCTTCCGGTCGGTTAAAATCTCAATAGCCTCATGCTCTGTCAATTCCGGAGAAACCGGTATATCTATACAGCCGTTCACTTTCAACACCCCACCTTTGGGGCGGCGTTTAAAATCGTAGACCGCGATAACACAGTTTGCGTCCGAATCATAGCAGAGCTCCCACTCACGAAATTTTCCGGCTAGTTTATTGCCTACAGCATCCGTAGCCGTAAGTTCGCGCGAGGGACGGGATTGCTCCGCGCGTGTACGAATCAAGTGTCCGGGGAGCGGAGTTAAATGCAACCGTACGGTACAGAGCACTTGGTCACGTTCCTCGCGTGGGAAAAAACACTCCACGCTCTGAGGAGAGGCTTTAACAGGAGGCTTGGCGGGAGCAGACGCCTGCTGCCCCATGACAGTCGACAAACTCGATGTCACCAAAACACACAAAGCGCATATTATTCGTGTAATCACGGAATTCATTTGGAACTGACATTACCTAGAGTGACTTGCAGGCGGAAATTAACATTCTCGCGCCTCGGATTTCTAACGGTTACAATTCGCAGAAACTCAGTTGGGTTGGCATCCCAAAGTTCGATTTGGTACGAACTGCGGCCAATAGTGTTGAGTTCGATGGGCTGAGTATATACCTCTTGGTGAATACCGTACCAAACTCTTTCCACTCGGCGTATAGTCACACCGCGCGGGCAAGCCAAAGTCAGCACCGCTCGGCAAATCTTAGTTCCCTCGCGATTGTTTTCCGCCGCATTCATGCGATCCGGTGTAACTTTTACCGTAATTGATTTACTGAGTTTCAGCTCCGAACTTTCAATTAAACTCACAGCAGCTGGTTCATGTGCTGTACGTTCGGTCGCAACGGTAACTAGCAGCTCGCCCTGCAACTCGATTTTCTCGCCGGTTGGACGCTGACGCAGCGTGAACGTAGTGAGTGCCCGATTATCATTACCAATTTCAACTCCACGTCGGTCAGCCAGCACAGTATTACCCGTGGCATCTTTCACTCGAATAATACCGGTCAAACTTGCACTTTCGCACATTTGAGTGCCCGGGGGAGCAATCAGTTCGAGAGTACAGCTCAACCCGGGATTCATTGCATTGTTATGCGTGCGGTATTCCGTACGGCAGCTGCGCAACACTGCAGTCACCCCCTGCGCAGCACCCATCGCGGCGCCCGCACAGCAGCACATGAAAGCAAGTATCATCAGCCTATACATATAACAAAGCTCTCTTTTATCTTTTCTTATAGCGAATTCTCCTTCTCTTTGCAAGCTATTTTTGGCCGAACTCTTCATTACCGCACAGGTTTCACCTTTTTCTCTTTAAAAATTAGCTGGACAGAAGGCTTGCTAACATATATAATGCTCCTGTATGAATCCCCCTGCCATTGCTATAGACGGCCCTGCAGCTTCCGGAAAATCCACCGTTGCTAAACTTATTGCCCGCGAGCTCGGTTATACGTTCATTAATACCGGTGCCATGTATCGTGCCGTTACTTGGTACGCTCTACAGCAGGGAATCAATCCGAGCGATATAGCAGCCGTTAAGGAACTTCTGGAAAACATTCCCCTCTCATTCGGCAAAGACGGTTCAAACTCGACTGTTATGTGTAATGGTAAGGTTCTCAATGAAGAGCTGACCTTAACCGAAGTCAATGACAATGTTTCCGCCGTTGCTGCCATTCCCGAGGTACGAGCTCTGCTTGTCACCAAACAGAGAGAGTACAATACTACAGAGCCCGTTGTAATGGAAGGGCGCGATATCGGCACTGTCGTTTTCCCGAATACTCCGTTCAAATACTTTGTAACAGCCTCCGAAGAAGTGAGAGCCGCCCGACGCGCAGCTCAGGGACTTACGGACTCCATTGCCGAACGTGACCGCAAAGATTCCGCACGCGCCTGCGCTCCGCTTACTATGGCAGCCGATGCTACCTTGGTAGACACTTCCGAACTTACCATTGAGCAGGTCGTTGCAAAAATTGTTGCCGACATCAAGAGCAGAATCTGACCTTACACCTAGAAAGGCACTCTATATGGAATACAAGATGAATCCCATCTACTTCGCCGTCATTACAATGGCCAAAGCTGCGGCAAAGGCTCTTTTTGACGTTAAGGTGATTAACCGTGAAAAGCTTATTGAGCATGGCCCCTGCATCTATGTGGCGAACCACCAGAGCTTTTTGGATCCGCCCATGATTGGCCAGCTTTTTGAGCGACAAGTCTATTACTTGGCACGCAAGACACTTCTTAACCACCCCATCATGAATTATGCGCTGCCCTATTGCAACGTTGTACCCATCGATCAGGAAAAACCGGATCCGGGTAGCATCTTGAAGGTTCTGCGTCTCGTTCGTCAGGGTGAGAGCATCGTCATCTTCCCCGAGGGGTCGCGCTGCGAAGACGGGCAAATTCACGATGCCATGCCCGGCATCGGTCTGATACTCGGACGACTTGCAGGGGTTCCGGTTCAACCCATTCGCATAGAAGGCGCCTACGATTGCCTGCCGCCCCACCGCAGCAAACTTGAGCTGCACCCCATCACATTGAGCATCGGCGATCCTATCCCCTTCAGCGCAGCTGAGCTGAAAGCCAAAGGGCGCGAAGCTCAGCTGGCCATAGGTCGTAAGATTATGGATGCTATTAAAAACTTGCCGCTGCAGCCCTGATTTTATCTTATCTGCACACGAGCCCATGCTCCGCACTTTGCGCTTAAGGCACTTCAGGTGCTACAAAGCCCTCAACTGGGAAATACCGGCTGAGGGCGCGCTTCTTATGGGTAACAATGCAGAAGGCAAGACCAGCCTGATGGAATCCCTGTGCTTTGCATTGACATTACACAGCCCGAGAGCCCACAAACTGGATAAGCTAACCATGCATGGGCAAAGCGAATTCGGGATTTCGCTCACCACGCAAGAATCCACCCGCCGTATTGTATGGCAACAGCGAAAACTGAACTTGCAGGTCAATGGAGCACCATGCAAGGATTTCAATGATTACCTTGCAGATGCCCCGCCTGTAGTTTGGCTGGGAAACGGAGATATTGCACTTGTTACCGGCGGAGCAGATGAACGGCGGGCGTATCTGGATTTTTTAGGGAGCCAATGGCACCCGGCTTATCGCAGCGCCCTACGGGAATATAAAAAAGCGCTTAAAAGCCGCAATCTCTTACTGCGCAACCCTCGCCATAATGCTGCGACCCTGCGCAGTTATGGCGCAGTTCTCTGTCGCTATGGAGAAATTATCGTCAGCTTGCGCCGACAGTTACTCGCTCTATTACATCCCCACATCTGCGATTACCATGCAAGAATCTCCGGTGGCGCAGAGCGAGTAACCATTAACTACGAACCCTCCACCCACTTACCGCTATCGCAAGCAATTGAGGAAACCATAGCGACAGATGAACGCTTGGGATATACCACAGTAGGCCCACACCGAGACGATTTTTCGCTTTATATCGAAGGCACACCGGCAGCAGATTTTGGCTCAGAAGGACAGCAACGCACGCTCGCCACAGCTTTAATTCTCGCCCAAGCCGGGCTATTACTGGTGGAGACGGGACATTCCCCTATTTTGTTTATAGACGACATATTCGGCGAATTAGACCCAACTCGGAGGAAATCACTACTGGAACTACTGCCGGCTGAGTCTCAGATTTTCATCACGACTACACACCTCGACTGGTTAGGGAACCACACGCCCCCCCTGCCCGTTATCAATATATCCGATATTCGAGCAGGAATTGCCTAAGCAACTCTCTGATTAAAAAATGAGGGCAAGGTTAGAAAACCTTACCCTCGAATTATCTCCCTGAAAATTTCGGTTTAATAGCTGCGCGCCCAAATTACACGGCGAGTGGTGGGGCGACCGGTGAGAATACACGGAGCTTCCGGACCGGTTCCCAATTCACCATGAGGAATGCAGCGTATGGATATGCGCAGGCTCTTACCAAGCTCTTCCTCCTCCTCAGACGAACCGTCCCACGGGCAAAGCAGCCAATCGGCATCAGTACCGGCGGAGAAGTTAGCTTTGAGCTCTTCCAAGCTATTGCAGGGGCGAATATGGCTGTCGCGGAATTCCTGCTGGCGCTGCATAAGCGAATTTTGCACATCTGTGAGCAGCTCAACGGCACCGGCAACAAACTCCTCCTCGGAGATGAAGCTCTTATCATTGGTAGCTTTATCACGGCGAGAAACACAGACGGAACCCTTCTCAAGGTCGCGCGGTCCGATTTCCACTCGTACAGGCACACCCTTTTTAATCCACTCCCATTTTTTGGTACCGCCATTGAGGTCACGATCATCAACCTGCACGCGGACGGGATAACCGTAGAAGCTCATGGCACTGAGCTTTGCGGCCAATGCGTGGCAATGGTCAAGAATCGCCTGCTTGGTATCAGCCTTCGGCGTGACCGGAATGATAACAATCTGCTTGGGAGCTACTCGCGGAGGACATACCAAGCCATCATCATCTGCATGCGCCATAATGAGAGTACCAATCATACGAGTGGTAACACCCCAAGAGGTGGTCCATGCATACTGGCGCTCATTTGTACGCCCGGCGAATGAAATATTCTGAGCCTTGGCAAACTTCTGACCGAGGAAGTGCGATGTACCGGCCTGAATAGCCTTACGATCCTGCACCATAGCTTCCACGGTATAGGTATTCTCCGCACCGGGGAAACGCTCGTGAGCGGTTTTCTCACCGGGGATGGGAGGTACAGCCAGCACATCACGCTGGAAGTCTACATAAACCTGATGCATGGTGACGGCTTCGGCCTCTGCCTCCTCACGGGTCTCGTGAGCAGTGTGACCTTCCTGCCAAAGGAACTCAGCAGTACGCAGGAAAATGCGGGGACGCATCTCCCAACGCATGACGTTACACCATTGGTTGACTTTGATGGGAAGGTCGCGGTAACTTTCGAGCCAGCGAGAGAACGCGGCACCGATAATGGTTTCCGAAGTCGGACGAATGACATACTTATCAGTAAGTTCGCCACTGGGAATCATCTTAGTTTTACCGGTTTCCGGATCTTTAACAGCCTCAAGTCTGTGATGTGTAACAACCGCGCACTCGGTGGCAAAACCCTCAGCATGCTCGGCCTCCTTTTCGAGGTAAGAAACAGGGATAAGCAGTGGGAAGTAAGCGTTGGTGTGGCCTGTGCGCTTGAATTCGGCATCAAGCTGCTGCTGAATAAGCTCCCAGATGGCATAGCCCCAGGGCTTAATAACCATACAACCGCGCACCTCGGAGTTTTCTGCGAGGTCTGCGGCCTTAACTACCTGCTGATACCACTCGGGGAAATCCTCCGCACGAGTGGGTGAGATTGCGTTTTGTTGTGCCATACGTTTTGGATTATGATATGAAGTAATGAAAATGTCAATGTTTTTTAATCGATAGGAGCTCGCATGCAATAATAGTTAAATACAGCAAGGGATGCCATAACTAAGCCCATCCACAACGAACCGAGCAGCAAAAAACAAAGTGCAAAAACACATGCGAACAATAAGCTGATACGGTGCATACTTTGAGCAGAGCTCATAAGACCATGCATAATCTGCCCACCATCAAGAGGAAACACCGGTAACAGGTTCAATAAGCTCCAGCACACACATACCTGCACCACATAAATAGCAAACACCAACACCATGGGCGGAAATATCTCCACGAGCTGAGCACTGATTTGCCCGGTCATAAAATTCAAGGTCATGCCCACGCCCTCACTTAAACTGCCGAGCGTACAACTCAAAATCGCCGCAATAACCAGCACAGGCAGCAAAGAACACAACGGACCGGCCGCCGTCATCAGCACGCCCTGCATTCGAGTCAGACGAGCCGTTTCGTTACAACAATCACCGCCCAGCCAAGCCAATAGCACCTCCGGCTGACCACCACCAAGGTAGCGACCTACCACCGCGTGCCCCATCTCATGTGTCAACAAGCAAAAAAACAATGCCACGCTAAAAAGAGCCACCCGTTCTACTCCGCCAGAGAATCCGGTAAATAGCCCCCCGAGCAGTACCAACATCACCCAAAGTGAGGGGTGAATCGTAACCTGAACCCGAAAAAGTGTGAAGCTTATCATGTGTACTGTTATTTTATGCTCCTTCATACCCATAAACAAGCTATGCTCATGCCATACTGCGCAACATGTCAGAAAAAACTCGTCATTTAGCCGCTTTGCGGCACTTCTGAGCTCTGTTTTTACTCTCAAAACGATTTTTCTGTTGGCAAAGTTTCAATAAGTGTGCTAGAATAATGTCACATGAGAACCGCCGGCTGTAAACGAACCACGGGAGAAACCGATATAAATATGGAGCTGAACCTTGACGGCATCGGCCGCGCCGATGTGCACACAGGGCACGCTTTTTTTGATCACATGCTCAACCTGCTGGCAAGGCATAGTTTGATGGATTTATCCATCAGCTGCAAAGGTGACCTCGATGTAGATGCTCACCACACTATTGAAGACACCGGCATTGTTTTGGGCGAGTGCATATTGCAAGCTCTGGGTGACAAGAAAGGCATAAACCGCTACGGTTGTGCGTACGTGCCGATGGATGAAACGCTCTGCCGCTGCGTCATAGATTTATCAAACCGCCCATACCTTGAATTTCGCACCTTCCCCGGCGCGGCAGATGCCCCCAACATGCCGCTTTCTCTCACGGTAGAATTTCTGCGCGCCGTTACCAATAATCTGCGCTGCAATCTGCATGTAGAGGTATTTTACGGCATGGATGGCCACCATATCGCCGAAGCAATCTTCAAAAGTCTGGCTCGCGCGCTGCGACAAGCAATTGAGACGGATGTTCGTACTGCCGGTATGATTCCTTCCACAAAAGGCACACTCTGATAACGAAGAACAACACATGAGTACTCTGGGTATCATCGATTACGGAGCAGGCAATCTCTCCAGCGTCTGCAACAGTTTTCGCGCAAACGGTATAGAAGGCCGCTTGGTGCGCACAGCTGACGATGTCGAAGGTCTCACCCATCTCGTGCTTCCCGGTGTAGGCGCGTTCGGCGATTGTTCACGCGCTCTTCACGCACAAGGCTTGGTCGAACCAATCCGCCAATGGATTTCAGAGGACAAACCATTCCTTGGTATCTGTATCGGATATCAGATTCTTTTCGACAGCAGCGAAGAGACTCCGGGCGCTCCCGGCTTGGGCGTATTCCGTGGACATGTGCGCAGGTTCCCGGACTGTGGTCTGAAAATCCCACACATGGGCTGGAACAAGGTAGAACCTCAGCAAGCAAATGACCCGATATGGGCCGGCATGGGGGATTCCCCTTATTTCTATTACGTTCACTCGTACTATCCTGAGCCGGAAGATTGCAGCATCATTGCAGCGCACACCACATACGGCACAACATTTGCGGCTGCTGTACGACGCGGCAGGCTCGTAGCGACCCAGTTTCACCCCGAAAAAAGCCAACTGCTCGGGCTGAAACTTCTGAATAATTTCCTTACTCTCTGATTTATTCTCGTGAAAACCATCGACCGTTACATACTCAAACAGCTCATAACTGTTACCCTGTTGGGGGTAATGTCTCTCACTTTGCTTATGTTGCTGGGGCAGCTCTTCAAGGAGCTGCATACACTGTTAGTGGAAAGCGGAGCGCCGCCTACTATCGTGTTTGATTTCATTGTGCAGGTTATACCGTTTTCCTTAACATTCTCCGTACCTTGGGGATTCCTGACAGCGGTACTGCTCGTATACGGGCGCTTAGCCGCTGACAACGAACTGACCTCAATGCGCATGGCCGGTCTGAGCTTATGGCGCTTGAGTATGCCCGCCATTGGCATGGGGTTGGCGCTTTCCCTGCTCTGCTACTACATCAATATAGAAATCGCGCCGAAAGGAAAAAATGCCATGACTGATTTGGTCATGAAAGCCGCCATGGATAATCCCCGCAATCTGCTCTCAGCCGGCGGTGGTGAAACCAAGTTGGACGGCGTGCGCCTGTATGTGCAAGGGCGAGATGGTGATTCTCTGAAGGGGGTACATATCTACCCTATAGACGATGAAGGTGCAGCTAAGAACGGAATGCGTGGTTTTGCAGCCATGCACGCCAAAAGCGCCACGATTGGCGAGTTCGACCTTAAAACTCGCATGCTCAGTCTTGTTTTATACCAAGCAACGATTGAACATGTTGATGGGGTTTCTGTCAATCTACCCATGATTGAAGAAATGCCTTTGCAGGTGCACATTCCCATTCGCACGCGCCGAAAAATGAAGCCGAATCGCTTCACCAACGCAGAAATTGCGGATGAACTCAATCACTGGGAGATAGCACGACTCTCAGACGCCGCCGCCATGGAGCGCTTTGAAAAGGCTGCATCAAAAGCTCAGTCCCCCGTTTTCCCCTGCGCGGATACATTGTGGGCAGCCGCTCGCAGTGATACGGCCTACTACCACTCAACCATGGATAAAAAGACGGAGAGAGCGTTCCGTACGGAAGGAGTCCAGAGAGCATCCTTCGCCTGTGCGTGTTTTGTTTTCTCTCTTATCGGTGTTCCGCTCGCTATAACGGCACGCCGCAAAGACACCTCTACGGGCTTTGCCATGGGTATCATGGTTGCCGCAGTCTACTTCATGGCTCTCGTCTTCTGCGAGCTTTCTCGCAAGTCCGGCGGCATTACTCCATTTATCGTACTTTGGCTGCCCAACGTGCTCTGTATCGCATTTGCCGTTTGGCAGCATGCCAAAGCCAAGTACAGAGGCTAAGCACTCTCCTCCTTTACCAATACAATTTCATCATCATGGGCAGTCTTTCGGACTGCCCATTCTGCTTTCTACCTGATTGGCTCGCACATTTGGGGGGAGCCCCATTTCCGCAACCGGTAAGCCGGGCTGAAATAATCGCAGTCTTACCTCCACCATCAAAAGAAAAACGCGCCCACATTGCTGTGGGCGCGACTGCAATAAAACTGTTGCAGGAATTAGGGCTTCACAACGGAAGCGAGAACCACCGTACCGTTGAAGGGGGTGCTCACGTTTGCGGGAAGCTCCACCTGAGCCAGACGGAAAGATTCGCCGAGCTTCACAGCGGAGATATCGCCGGAGATGCAGCAGGGGATGTCCTTCACTGCGCACTTCACGGGCACCTCGTGTACGATCTGGTGTACCACACCACCCATACCAACACCCACGGGAGTACCAACGAGCTTCACCTCAACCTTGGTCTTCACCACGGTGTCAGCGGTCACGGCCTCAAAGTCCATGTGATTGGTAGCGTCGGTCAGGAAGTTGCGCTGTACGTCCTTCACCATGGCAAGAATGGTGGTGCCATCGAGGTCAAGGTTTACAAGGAAGCTGTCGCTGTCAACGCTGTTGAGCAGAGCGCGAACATCAGAGGTCTTCACCTGAATGTTGATGTTCTCCTGAACGGCGGGGCCGTATACAACGCCGGGCATGAAGCCCTGAGCGCGCAGAGCGTTAAGCTTACCGGTACCGCGAACCTCGCGCTTGGAGGCTTTAAGAGTCAGATTTGTCATTGTTGTAAATGATGTCTAGAAATTGAGTTTTGTGTGTCGTTCTTCCGACGTCGGTGCGCGTAAATTGTCACCCGCCGGGTTGGTCTCGCCCTACCACAAGGCAGAGCGGACAGGCAGAATGCCACTAAAGCCCTGAAAAGTCAAGAGAAATTTAATATTACGAGCAAAAAAAGCATTGAAATTATTAAAAAAGCTGCTACAGTATGCGCACCAATGAAGGAAAAGCTACGATATGCACTGATATTGCCGCTGGTACTGGTCACCATTATGCTCAGTTCGTGCGGACATACATTGAAATCGGAGAGCGGGTTGTACACGGTTGAATTGGAGTCGAGCCTGAAGTGTCCGGTCAAAGGGATATGGTTCAGTGGTACGGCAAAAAATAATCATGCCGGGAAACGTCAGCGTTTTTACGTTGCACCACTGAATGTCCGGGCTATCGAAAAAGAAAACCCGGAAGCAGCTCAGGAAATGCAGCACATGCTTGGGGGCTTTATTCGGGAATATCTTGGGAAAAGCTTACAAGAGGCCAATAAGGCAAACCACCTTGACTGGCAGCTCACAGACAATCCGGCTGAAGCAGATATAAGAATCGACATGGCTATTGTTGCCTTCAATAGGCAGCGCCCCTATCTGCGCATTTTTTCGGATATCGCCTCGAATTGGTCGCCGGTTCCGATGACGGCTTCATTGTTGAGCCCCTTATCGGCGGGTGATATCTGTATGGAGCTCACTGTACGTTCTGCCGGAAACCACGAACTACTCATGGCGGTTAAAGACGCAAACCCGGGTAAACCGCGTTATTATCGCAGTGAGGCATACTCCGACAACGGAAATGCTATTGCCGGCCTGCGCCTTTGGTCCCAAAAACTCGCCAGAGTCATTCGAGCAGCGGCCCCTGACCGCAGCAATGGGAAAACGATGAAACAACGCCTCGAGGAGCTCAACTGGCTCGATGCGCTCGATTTGCGCCGAAAAAATGTGCAGGATGACATCTTGGGTTAAATGAGCGAGCTTTCCCTCAGCGATCGCTTGCTGGCTCACCTGCAAGCTCATGACTACACCGGACAAGACATTTCGGCGCTGGCTCGGGCTATCTGTGTAGATTCCAAAGAACGACCTGAACTGCGACTCCTCATAAAAGAATGGGAGAGCAAGGGGCGGCTGCTCCGCCTGCGTGGAGCTCGTTACATGCTACGAATACCCGAGCAAGATAAGCTTAAAGGGCGAATTCGCCGCATCAAAGCCGGGAAGTATCTTTTTATTCCCGACTCTACGGGGCAGCAACTTGTTCGCGCCATGATTCAAACGGATGAGGTCGCCGAAATTGAACTACCGGTCATGCCGCACCGCGATGGCGGCGCAATGGACGGAGATTTGGTCACGGCAACACTACGACGCACAGCGTCGGACGGATATCGCCGACATAAAAAAGGCCCGCGTCGCCCCGGTGCTGAGAATGTCAGGCTCGAGGTTCGAGTGGATGAAATCATAGAGCGCCGCCGTGGAACTTGGGTGGGCATATACCGCCCGGGTGGTCGCTACGGTACAATGGTCGGCGATGGTCGCACATCCCCCGAACAAGTCATGCTCACAGCACCTCCGCCACCGGAGCTGTTGATTGGCATGGCAATCACGGTACAGGTGCAAAGTTACCCCCGTGGAAAAATGCCGGCTACAGGCACGATAGAACAAGTACTGGGCTGGCCGGATGATAGAGGCGTCGATATCACTACTATCATGCACCGCTACACGCTGCGAGCTGATTTCCCGTCAGCTGTTCTGGCAGAGGCAGAAGCGCTGCCCGATGAACTGCCGGCGGATGAAATAAAACGCCGAGAGGACTGGCGCCATCGCTGCGTCATTACAATCGACCCGGCGACAGCCCGGGATTATGATGACGCCATCTCACTACGGGAACTGTCGGACGGTGATATTGAATTAGCCGTGCACATAGCAGATGTCAGCTATTATGTAAAGCCCGGCAGTGCATTGGATGCCGAAGCGGCACTACGCGGCAACTCCACCTACCTGCCGGACCGAGTGCTACCGATGCTGCCCCCGCGCCTGTGCGATGACCTTTGCTCGCTTAAATCTGGCTGCGACCGCCCTACCCGTCTCTGTCTCATTCGCTTGGGCTCAGATGGTGTAGTTAAACATACTCGTTTTGCAGATGCAGTCATTCACTCCCGCGCACGACTGAGCTATGAGCAAGCTCTCGAGGTGCTGGAAAACCGAGGAAGCAGTGGCGACGCAGAGGTGGATACCATGCTGCGCTTGGGGCACCGAGTTGCAACAGTCCTGCGCACGCGCCGATTCCAAAACGGTTCACTTGACCTCGACTTACCTGAAGTTCGTGTTTTGCTGGATGACTATGGACAGCCCATCGGTGTAGAAACCGAGAGCCATGACATCGCGCACCAAATGATAGAAGAGTTCATGCTGGCAGCAAATGAAGCCGTAGCAGCGGCGTTGAAAGCAGCTCTCGTGCCGACTATCTATCGCATACATGAAGAACCGGACCCGGCAAAACTCCACAACTTTGCATTAACGGCTCGCAGTTATGGCATTGCAGCCGGTGCGCTCAATTCGCGAGTGGAACTCAGCAGAGTAGCAACTGCTATCAAAGAACACGCGGACGAGCAAATTCTGACCGTCGCACTTTTACGCGCTATGATGCGTGCTCGCTACTCCACAAAATCGCTCGGTCACTTCGGATTAGCAAAGGGGGATTACTGCCACTTTACCAGCCCAATTCGTCGATATGCCGACCTCATAGTGCACCGAGGATTTGCCAAACTCTCACAGGGAAAACACGCGGCAACTCAATTACCATCCCCTGCCCACCTGGCTGATATAGCTGAGCATATTTCCGAAACTGAGCGAAACTCTGCCGCTGCGGAAAAGGAAGCGCACCAAACCAAGCTTGCGCTCTATCTAGCCGCTGAGTGCGAGAGCCCGACACCACGCCCATGGACGGCTGTAGTAAGCGACACCTACCCACAAGGACTGGCAGTTGAAATACCCGAATTACAAATGCGCGGCTTTATCTCGGGAGCAGAACTGCCCGAAAGGTTGGGCTCTCGCTGGTACTTTGAACCACACGCACGCCGTTGGAGCTCAGCAGATGGGCGCAGTTTACTGCCGGGAAGCAGAATAGCCGTAGTTCCCACCAATGTGGATATAAGTGCGCGTTTTGTAGATTTCGCTCCGATAGCTTCTGATTAACTTCTCCATGAATATACTCCGACAGCTTTTTACACGAGCAGACCGTTTCACCATCGGCATCATCATCAGTGTCATTCTGGGATTGATGATACCCTGTAAGGGACAAGTCGCAGAAGGCTTTGATTGGCTGACCAATGCCGCCATTGTACTGCTCTTTTACCTGTATGGCGTCAAACTGTCGCGCGAAAGCGTGATTGCAGGGCTACTTAACTGGCGTCTGCAGCTCATGGTGTTCTTCTACACATTTATCTTTTTTCCGATTGTCACCCCCTTACTGCGACCGATTTTTGAGCCGCTTGTTGGCCACGCACTTTTTCTGGGACTTGTGTATGTAGCCTGCCTTCCCTCAACAGTACAAAGCAGCATAGCCTTCACAGCTGTGGCCGGCGGTAATGTTCCGGCGGCGGTATGCTCGGCATCTGTATCCAGTTTACTAGGGGTGTTTCTCACTCCGCTGCTGGTAGGTCTGCTGTTCTCACAGGCGAACACAAGCAGTGCCGCAGTAGGCATCGATACCATATTAAAAATATGCTACCAGATTTTGTTACCTTTCGCCCTCGGTCAGTTTAGCCAGCGTTGGCTTCGCAAGTGGGTTAATGAGCACAAAGAACTCATTAAGTGGAATGACCAAGGCACCATCTGGCTGGTTATATATACATCTTTCTCGAATGCAACAGCAAACGGCTATTGGCAGCAGTCAGAACTGAGATATCTGTTGGGCTTAATTCTTGCTTGCAGTATCTTGCTCACTATCAACTTTGTGGCCACATACTACAGCAGCAAATGCTGCCATTTCAATCGAGAAGATCGCATTACCATTGTCTTTTGCGGTTCCAAAAAAAGTCTTGCCGTCGGTGCTCCGATGATGATAGCTATCTTCGGAGAACTTGATAACAACCTTTTGTTGCCTCTTATGATTTTTCACCAGGTACAACTCATGGCCTGCGCTCAATTAGCTCGGCTCTGGCAGAGCAAAAAACAACAGACAATATGACCGATTCAACCTTCACCATGTGGTCGCTATCACACCTGATAGCCATAGGTGTAATAGCTATTATCAGCACTCTGGTGGTGCTGCACGGACGTAGGCTATCAACCCAAAACCGAATTTATTTTGCGCGCAGATTCGGGGTATTCATGTTGTTTTTTTATGTGTATGAATACACATGGCGCTTTGCCACACATGGTTTTGCAGCCTGTATTGAGCAAGAGCTGCTACCATTGCATTTCTGCGCATTTATGAGCCTGATTTGCATTATTGCGCTTTGGTGGCGCAGCCCTTGGGCCTGTGCGCTGGTTTATTTTGGGGTACTCAGTGCCAGCATTCAGGCAATTTTCACCCCGGTGCTCAAAGAAGATTTTCCCGGCATAGCATTTTTCAACTTCTTTACTTCGCACAGTCTCTTGCTCATAGCTGCGCTGATTCAGGTAGGGGTTCTGGGCTGGCGAGCACGGCTACGAGACCCGCTACTGGCAGTAATACTGATGGATATCTATGTGATTTCTATCCATCCCGTTAACCTGTGGCTGGGCAGCAACTACGGATTCACAACCCATGGTCCTGCCGGTACTATACTGGCTCAATTAGGTCCCGGCCCATGGTACTACCTGTGGCTACAATTACCGGCTCTTACGCTGTTTTATCTGATGTACTTGTTCGTACGCCGAAAGAACTGATTCCCCGCCATGCACACCTACCCCTTCATCCGTTGGTCAACACCACATATCACAGCTCTCATCCTAACCGTCATAGTAGCCGCTCTACTGTTATGGCTTGGGTGTCGAATGAAAGAACGCGGGCGGCACATTCTCTGTAAAGTACTGGGAGCGGCGGTGCTGTTTCAGCTTGTCAGTGAATTTATCTGGCGAGCTTTTGCAGATGATTACGGCTCTTGGCAAAATAATCTGCCGCTGCACTTCTGCTCCTTCATGAGCCTTTTTGCCTTTATTGCTCTTTGGTGGAGGGTACGGTGGGCATGTGCGCTGGTATATTTCGGCGTATTGGCCGGCAGTATTCAAGGTCTTATTACCCCGGCGATGGCAAATGGCTATCCCAGTTTGGCTTTTTTTGTATTCTTTGCAGCGCATAGTCTGCTATTAGTCGTTGCGCTGGCCATTCCGGTGCTGTTGGGATGGAGAGCTCGGGGGTGGGATGACTTGCGAACCTTGTTGATAATGGATGCCTATATACTGCTCATTCACCCCATTAATCTGTATTTGCACACCAACTATGGCTATACTATGGGGCCACCTATTCCCGGCACCCTGCTCGACTATCTGGGACCGGCTCCCTGGTATTACCTTTGGGCACAACTTCCTGTGCTCGCAGTGCTGCGCTTGTTGATGATTCCGGTGCATGATTCTAATTCTGACTGACGTCTCCGACGACTTCATTTATATTGCCGGCACCTGACACAAGCCGTTCTTGACGCCGGAGAATATCAGTTGTATAATTCGTTTCGTAAATGAGTCAGCTTCTTCTCAGAGTGAGTAATCTGAGCGTGGAATTTCGCACCCGCGCCGGAGTCAATTACGCCGTGAATGATGTGAGTTTTGACCTTCATCAAGGTGAGACTTTGGGAATAGTCGGTGAAAGCGGTTCAGGAAAATCAGTAACATGTTCGGCACTGATGGGCTTGCTGCCCAGTCCGCCCGCCCATATTTCACCACAAGCCACGGCATATTTTGAGGGGAATGATTTACTGCGCTTGCCGGAGCGCAAACTTGCTGAGTTGCGCGGCAACCGCATATCCATGATTTTTCAAGATCCGATGACAAGCTTGAACCCCTGCATGACTATAGGGGAACAGGTTGCAGAGCCTCTTGTCATACACCGAGGAATGCGCCGCAAGGATGCGCTCAAACTTGCGATTGAAGAACTCGAGCGAACCGGTATACCAGACCCGGCAAAGAGAGCCAATTCATACCCTCACGAGTTTTCCGGCGGAATGAGGCAAAGAGTGATGATAGCCATGGCACTTATCACTCGCCCGCAATTACTTATAGCAGATGAGCCAACAACGGCGCTGGATGTTACTGTCCAGAAACAGGTACTGGATTTACTGCGCACACGCCAACAGGAATTAGGAACAGCAATTATACTCATTACTCATGATTTAGGCGTAGTGCGGCAATATGCTCACCGCATACAGGTTATGTATGCGGGCAGTGTAGTAGAAAGTGCTCCGGCTGATGAATTGCTGAAAAAACCTCGGCACGCCTATACGCGTTCTCTGATGGCCTCCATACCGGGCATGCAATCACGGGGCAATCGTTTGCAAACAATCCCCGGACTGCCGCCGACTTTGCGCAAACCTATCAGCGGTTGTGCTTTCAAGCCGCGCAATATCATAGGAAACCCTGAGCTTTGCCTGACAGAAAGCATACCACCTCTTATCGAAATATCGCCCGGACATTTTGTCAGGAATTGTCCGGGATGCCTCAGCTCTACCTCTCAAGTATCATGAAATCAATATACGTACTTACAGTACCCCTGTTGATAGCCTGCGCTGCACATTCCGCAGAGCCCGAAGCCACCGCTGCCGAGCCTACGGTTGCCGCCGCCGCCCCCCTTCCCGAGCAACCGCAACACCCCGGAGCCAAGCACCTGGAATTGGCGATGGAAGCCATCACGATATGCGAGGAACTGGGAGCTGTACTTCAATCCGTCACAGATTGGAGTTCCGCGAACAAAGCGGCTCCACAAACAGAACAACTAGCCAATCGTCTTGCGGAGCTCAGCTCTAAGGTGCGCGAACTCCCTGCACCGACACCGGAAATTCAACATTATGTGAGCGAAAAACTCGCAGAGGTGAATGCTGAGGAAGTTTCGGAACGTTCGCTGGGAAAACTGATTGACCTAATGACGCTGATTGACCCGCCCTGCTACGGTTCTGAAGAGCTCACAAAAGCCCTGCAGCGCATAGCCAACCGGCTCATGGGGGCAGAGTAAAGTTGGGGCGGTAATCAGTTTTGCGACTCTCCGGCATGCGAAACAACGGAGCGGAATCATCCACTCTCACTATTCTGACGCTATTGCTGCCATCTGCATAGCTACCATCATCAATGGTTACACCGGGCAACAATATGCACTGAGAGGCTCCGCTATCTTTTAGCACGGTCGAAAACTCAGGGGGCAACATTTCGTTATGCCCCAGTATGAACACGTCGGCCTTCCTCTCCTCCAATGGTACGCTATTGTAGGTCTGTAGTGTAGCATTTCCTACACAAAGCACCTTGCTACCATCATTCCGTCTCCAAATGATAACCGGATTCGAATCATGAGAAGTCCCCATCGACGGAGGATAAATATCAAATCTTCCGGCGGCGGTATTGAGGTGCATAACTTGCGCCCTATACATATTATGCTCAAAAATTATCAAATCAGGCCAGCTGGACTTCAGCACATTAACCGCAGCTACCCGTTCACGTTCTGTACCAATCTGCCACAGTGCCGCAGGTCTGCACCCACTGAAAAATAAAACCGGTTCAGTATTAAAACGCGCTGTAGCACCACTTCCCTGATTTATAAGAAGTCCGGGAGAGCCCAACATCACAAAACTTTCGCCGGCCCCGGTTGCGCACACTATCGTCGTATCAGCCTCAGCCGGTGAAGTAAATGGCACATAAGCCATAGGTAGCTCCCCGAAAAAGCTAACCACAGCCAAAAGCACAGAACAGCTCTTCAATGCAGCCCAATGGAGCGCCCCTCCCAGCCATGGCACCCCGCCGGCTATAGCTGCAGCCAACCCGGTCCCCATCACTATGGGCAACAAAGGGGCAATCGTTATATTAGTCAGAAAGCTATAGGGTGTAGCCGTGTGGAAAAATGCTGCTGTAATGGGTACGGAAATCAACCAAGCTGACAAGGAAACGGCCACGGTTCCGCGTATGGTATAATCCAACTTGCACAATCTATCATGCCAAGCCGTATATAATCGCCGTGGCAAATAAGAATCCGGATGAAACCAAGGTGAATTACTCATGCAGAATTTCACGCCTACACCTATACCGGCATATACTGCGTAGGAGAGAACAAACCCGGCATTTCCCAGCTGCCAAGGTTCAATCAACAGGAGAGCCAGTGCAGACAAACTCCATATATTGAGCATACTGACCTGACGTAGAAGCACTTTCCCCAGTAACACCAATACTATCATGGTGTACGCGCGAAGCGCCGGTACAGCCAACCCGGTAACAAGCACATATAGCCCGGCTACTATCACGACCAGAAACATCTGAGTGCGTGGACGCAACCGCAGATAGTACCCCAGCATATACAGAAACGCAGCCACAATACCGACATGCAAGCCACTTACGGCAAAGGCATGCAGACAGCCCCCGCGCTTAAAGACATTCATCACCTCGGGGGCAGCTCCACTCTTGTCCCCCAATGCGAGAGCACAGAGAATTTGTCGACGTTCATCGTACTCGGTACCGGGCGGCATGATATTTCGCATCAACTTCTCCCTTACCGCTTCCGCCATACCTTTAACAGCATGAATCGAAGTACTCATCCCCATATATTGAGCAGTCTGCACACGCAAATCAGCAGCCAACCCTTGACTTTTCAGCCAGCGTTCCGTATCAAACATTCCCTTAACCGGCGCCGGGCGTATATCGCGAGCATCTGCATATACAGCTATGCGATCCCCGGTGCGACCGGGTATATTACCACGCAGGGCCACTCGCGCACCTTGCCACCCGGTATCAAGTATGCAGCCGCTTGCCAACGTGCGTTCCACGGTACCGACCAAGTAAACATAGCCATTCTTTTGTAAATTGCTGAGCAACTGCTCACGATTGCGCTGTTGCAAGTCAGCCTGAACAATGGCTATTCCTGTACACAAGAAAGCACAGATAAATTGTCTCCACAACTTCAGCGTGTGAGCGATAAAGAAAGCCGTCACGGTAATACCCCAGCACTGCCCGCCCAGCAAAGCACCCACCACCGCCATCAACGGCAGAAAAAAAGGCGCGCTTAAACACAAATGTCTAAGCGTGCGTTGCAGTGTGTCCTCCCTGTGCATATTAAAAGCAGCGGGCGTAGTGCTCAAATCAGCGGTAAACCATCACAGGCCCAGTGATAGAGGACTGCACCGCCCTCACCTTTTTGACAGCAGTAGAGAAAAGCAGAGCTGCTTGTCTTACCTCATCTTCAGTAGTATAACGGTTGAGCGACAGTCGCAAACTTTCGCGAATCTGCTGATCAGGTAATCCCATCGCCGTCAAAACATGACTTGGATGAGGCTCAGCACTGGTGCAGGCGGAGCCGGTGGAGCAGATAAACCCGGCCGGTTCCAATAGCAGGGTCAGAGACTCCGCACTACATCCGGGCACACGCATATTCAGCACATGCGGTAAGCGCTGCGCTGCGGCACCATTCACTTCGATAGCAACGCCATACTCATGCAACAACTGTACAAACAGCTCACGCATGGCCCCCATGCCCGCAATTTGCTCTCCGGCAGCCAAGGCCAACTCCGCAGCCTTGCCGAAACCAATAATACCGGCTACATTTTCCGTACCGGCGCGGCGATAATCCTCTTGCGCCCCACCCGTTATCAGAGAGCGAAACTCGGTTCCGGTTCTCACATACAAGCAACCTACACCTTTAGGTCCATGCAGCTTATGAGCCGAGGCCGAAGCAAAATCTATAGGATAATCGTGCAAATTGAGCGGCACTTTGCCGGCAGCCTGAACCACATCCACATGAACACGAGCACCAACCTCATTTGCGGCAGCACAAAGTGTGCGTACCGGCTGTATGACTCCGGTTTCATGATTTGCCCAGGCAAAACTCACACCATCGCGACCGGGCAATGCAGACTTCCACTCCGGGACATCTGCTAAGCCGTTGGCGAGAACCGGTGCGGCTTCCCCTTTAGCCGTGCGCAGCGTTGCATGGTGCTCAGTCGCCAAGGTGAGCACATTACTAAATTGAGAGAGAGCTGTATTCGTGGCCTCAGTGCCACCGGCAGTAAAAATAATCTCGGACGCACTCACTCCAAGCAGAGTTGCTACTTGCTCACGGGCATGCTCAACAGCTCGACGAACTTCCTTCGCCGGAGCATAAGCCGCCGAGGGGTTAAAGTAGCGCTCCTGCATAAAAGGCAACATCGCCTCGAGCACTTCGGGTGCAAGAGGCGTTGTTGCGTTGTTATCCCAATAAATCATTATTATTTGAGGGCAGCTTGAATGCCTTTCTCGAGGTCAGGATTCATTGCTTCATTCTCACCGGGAGTTCCGAAAGCGGTTTTACCAAGCTCAGAAATTCGAGTTTTCTCTTCTTCAATCTGCTCATCAAGTTTCTCAATATGAGGGGCGAAGCGCTTCTCTGCGGCATCCATATATTCACTGTCCTCGGGCTTCTTTTCCTCCTTCTTAGATTTACCGTCGAGATTGTAAAGCTTTACAAGGGACTTACCGGCCTTCTTGCCGGACTTCTCGTCCTTTACCTTCTTAATGATGGCAAGGGCCTTTTTCTTCTTGGCCATCTTGGTCTGCCAATAACGATTAGCAGCCTTCTTCAAAGCCTTTTCATCAACCTCCGGTTCAGCATCCTCCTTAGCAGTATCATTATCTGCAGAGTCCGTTGCCTTGGTGGTTGCGGGTGCATCATCCTGAGCAAACACCATAGGGGTGCATGCGAACAGGCCAAACAACATCATATATGCAATCTGTTTCATAAGCTCAAATGCATCTTGCCACATAGCTAATGCTAAGTCAAGCTATTTTACCGATGAGATGGAAGAAACCACATGTGTCCCAAAGATTTTTTCTGAGAGACGCAAGTGCCGATAAATCCTAGGCTTTCCGGATAGAGACTTTTTCGAAGCCCCCCTGTACTTAAATTTGTGCAAATTTCGGAGGGGAATGCGCCTTATCTACCTGCTGATTCATCCAGATCCACAAATCAATGTAGCTCATCAGATGGATTCTGATGAATGTGACAAGATTGGACATATGCCAGTCGTACTTTGCCTTGTTTTTGAGGTATTGGAGCAGCAATATGGCTACCATAGCCGTCCAGATCTGACACATCACGGCATTCTTGTTTGTTCCGATAAAGGTCTTGATGCGCAAATGCTGTTTTATAGTCTTAAAAAAGCTTTCAATCTGCCAGCGGGACTTATAGAGCGCACTAATAGTATCTGCCTCCCAGTAAGCATTATTCGTGATAAGCTCAATCGTATGCTCCGGCGCTTCTGTATCGTCTGTTCTCTGCCCTGATTTGCGGCGGGAAGAGTCATACGGGCGGTAGACGACAACTCGGCGCAAAGGGTGAGGATAGTTTTTTGACGTATCATCACCTGCTAATTCTATGGCTTCATCTACCAGAATATCCTGTTCCCGGTCGTCAGGCTGCGCAAAAGCCTCTTTG
>JAZLDM010000093.1:0-66620 GCA_045614705.1 Akkermansia sp. | reverse complement strand
TATGTCTACACCGAGATATTTTGTTCCGTGAGTTGCGGTTTCGGTGTATTCCGACTTGCTTTTTATTGATTTCTGTTGCATTATGTCTCCTCCTCAATTTCGGACTCGTCGCAAGGACGGTACCTTTCAATTATACGAGTTGAGTACCGGCCCCGAGGACGGGGCTTGGATGGTTCTTACTTTCGGCCGTACTTACTATTTGTGCAGTACTGGGGCGGCAACAAACTCATCCAAGCCAGGAGCTCATTGCAGCTAACACTGAGCTCCTGCTCCGGCGAGGTGATTATATCACTCCTCGCACGTATACTACCAGAATTTATCAATTGGGGGCCGTATACCATGACTTCGCTTAAAATGATGGCCTTACAGCGTGCTGTTACTTCGGAGCACTTGTATTGTAAGGAGGGGATGAGCGAATGGCTGCCTATCAGTCAATTGTTTACTAAAGAAAACGCTTGGATGTTAGGTGGCTCCTGCAGTGGCACATCTGCGGGCACAAGTTCTCACTTGACTGCGTCCATTATAGTGTTGGTGGTGTCTGTCACTATGTGTATTTTCAGTTTACCGTTTGCTGTAGTGGCTGTGGTGCAGGCCAGCCGCGCTAAAGGAGCAATGGAGACTGACACTGAGAAAGGGCGTCTTTTGGCAGAATCTGCCTATTTTTGGTTGATTGTGAGTTATGTAATAATGGGGCTGTGTTTGGCAACCTTTGTATTTTGCTGCATTTTTACATAAATGCTGAGTGTTTTTTACAGCACGGCAGCCATCACAAACATGCCCGTCATCACCCCGCCAATACTGAGGTGATGGTGTCCCCATCGCTCTGCCATGGGCAGAAGTTCATCGAATGAGATGAATACCATAATGCCGGCAACAACGGCGAAAAGTATACCTAGCAGAGTTGTGCTCAGAAATGGCAGCAGAACCAACATGCAAACCAACGCGCCCAGCGGTTCTGCCAAGCCGGTGAGTGTGCCTATCCAAAAAGCCTTGCGGCGGCTGCCCGTGCCGTAGAGCAGGGGAACTGCCACGGTGAGACCTTCCGGTATATTGTGGATTGCTACTGCCAGTGCTACTGACATGGCGATGCTCACGTTGTCAAAGGCTGCGGCAACTGTCGCCATGCCTTCCGGAAAGTTGTGTACACCTATGGCTATGGCGAACAGAAATGCGGACCTCTTGACTTTGTCCCGCCCCTTCAGTCCCGTGGCACACTGCGCTTCGTGCACTTCGTTCTCGCTGCGGAACTCGTGCGGGTTCTCATCTTCCGGTACCAACTTGTCAATGAGTGCCGCCAGTCCCATCCCTCCGAAAAATGCGCCAAGCGTAATCCATTTATTGACAGTTCCTTCCCCAAGTTTTTCCATCGCCAGGGGCATTAACTCCATGAAGGAGATATAGACCATTACACCGGCGCTTGCACCCAGCGAGAAAGTAAGCATCTTGGCATTCGTGCGTTTCAGAAACAGTGCTACTGCGGCACCAATGCCGGTGCACAGACCTGCAAGCAGTGATAGAGCTCCGCCTACGAGTATTTGTTCCTCCATGCCGTTGAACATGGCGTTTTTGTACCCCATTATCCCTCGTCTGTCAATGAAATTTTGGAACACTTACAGACAGAAGTTTAGTTTGAGTGTACTCGAAGTTGCCTGATTTGTGCGAAATAACAGTCGATGGGTTTGAAAACGGACGCTTTTTTGGTAGCTGGCACACTTTAGACTCGCTTTTTGTGACAGAACGTGGCAAAGTATCTCTTGACGAAGTATTTTCCCCTCTCATGTGTGAAACAACCTCTCCCCAATATAAGCGAATACTGCTCAAACTGAGCGGTGAGGCTCTGCGTGCGCAGGGCAGTAAGGATAACATTTCCCCTGAAATCGTGGCTCGAATCGCACGCGAAATCGCTGATGCTCAGCAGAAAGGCAATCTTCAGATTGCCATTGTGGTGGGTGGCGGTAATATATGGCGTGGCGCGAAGGCCAGCGTTCGTGGAATGGATCGCCCCACGGCTGATTATGTGGGAATGCTTGCCACGGTTATGAATGCTCTCTCGATTTGCTCCGCTGTGCAGGAGGCCGGCGTGCCGGCTCATGTAATGAGTGCTATCGAGATGAAGAATGTGGCGGAGCCCTATGTGCGCAATACTGCTCGCGAATTGCTGCGTAGTGGTCAGGTGGTAGTATTTGCTGCCGGCACAGGTAACCCCTTCTTCAGTACAGACACAGCAGCAGCTTTGCGCGCCTGTGAAATTAACGCTGAAGTGGTGATGAAAGCGACCTCTGTAGATGGTGTTTACACCGCAGACCCCAAGAAAGATCCTACGGCTACGAGATTTGACGAAATATCGTATGAGGAATGTATTTCCCGCGAGCTTAAGGTCATGGATCAGACGGCTTTCACCCTGTGCAAAGACAACAAGAAACCCATTATGGTTTTCGATATGCACAAGCCCGGTAACATTACCCGCGCTCTGCTCGGTGAGCAGATTGGTACCATTATCGGTGGATAATTCTCATTAACTCACATACTCATTATACATAATATGGACGAAGAAACACTCTTGCTCGAGGTTGAGACTTCCATGGAGGAAGCACTCGAGAATATGTTGACAAAGTTTGCCGGCGTGCGTACCGGCAAGGCTTCCCCCTCCTTGGTGGATAACATGGACATCTTTGTTGCCTCTTACGGTACAAGCATGAAGCTGAAGAGCCTGGCAGTAGTATCGACTCCCGATGCTCGCTCGATTCTCATTCAGCCCTTTGACCCCAGCACTCTTAATGATATCAAGAAGTCAATCGCTGAGAGTAGCCTGAACATTACTCCCATTATTGATGCTCGTTCCGTACGTTTGCCCATTCCTGAGCTTACCGGTGAGCGTCGTAAAGAGCTTTGCAAGCACGTTAAATCGCTTTCAGAGGAAACTCGCGTGCGTATTCGTGGCGTGCGTAAAACCGGTATGGATGGCGTGAAGAAGCTTAAGGCAGACAATGTGCTGACCGAGGACGGCGTGCGTTTGGCTGAGGACAAGGTGCAGAAGCTGACTGACAAGTATGTAAAGAAAGTGGATGAGCTTGTTGCTGCCAAAGAGAAAGAAATCATGACAGTTTAATCCCCCGAAATCTTAGTATATAATATGAGTACTAATCCTTCAAACGTACTGGCCCAAGGTATTGAAATTATCGGTACCATTACTTTCCACAATGACATGCACATTGATGGCAAGATTGAGGGCGAAATTACTTCTGAATCCGGCAAGGTGACTATTGGTGAGCTGGCCGATATCAAAGGCGATATCAAGGCCGGTGAAGTTCACATTCATGGTCGTGTTGACGGCAATGTAAACAGCGGTCGCTGCCACCTCAACGAGAGTGCTGTCGTGAATGGCGATATCACGACATCGGTTCTTTCCATGGTTGAAGGTGCCCGCCTTACCGGTCGCGCTCAGATCGGTTAAACCGGAGAATTCGGAATATTTGGTAAAAAGCGCAGTAAGTCCCAGTGGCTTACTGCGCTGATTGTTCTATTTTGATTGCACATGTATTTATGGGGTCGAATATGAAGATAATAAGCAGCATTTACTTTTTCGTTGTTTTGCATCTGTTGGTCGGCTGTTCTTTGTGTACCTCTCTGCCCGGAAGGAGTGTGCAGCTGACTTTGCCGCCGGATTTTTGTTATCTGGATACAGTTGCTCCGAATGTGCGCGTGGATTTAAAGTACAGTGGGTATGATAATTTTGTAGGGCGTCCCATTGCCGGATATACCGGAACCCGTGCGATATTACGGAAAGATACAGCGGCTGCCATAAAGCGCGCATCGGTTCTGCTTGCAAAGGAGGGGCTGGGCTTGCTCGTGTGGGATGCCTATCGCCCGACTTGCGCAATGGTGGATTTTCGCCGTTGGTCGCGAACGGCAGACGAACGTATGAAAGCTCGTTTTTATCCCAATATCAGTAAACAAGGGATATATGACGGCAAATATATAGGCGACATTTCTGAGCATAGTTGGGGAGTGGCGGTAGATGTAACCTTGGTCGATTTGAGAACCGGGCTCGAACTCGATATGGGGGGGCACCATGATTTGCTGGATGTCTCCTCAGCAACTTCATCTTCTCGTATTACACCGACTCAGTTGGCAAATCGCTTAAAGCTCAGGGAGGTAATGGCTGCTGCGGGCATGCGGAACTACAGTCGTGAATGGTGGCATTATTTTCTGGCTGAGCGCGGTACAGTTTATTCGTACAACTTTGAAGTCAGAGATGATTTGCAACCCGCTCTTTAAAAAATCGAAGGAAGACAGTATATTGACTTGTCATCGAGTGAGAAATCTCATATAATCAACCCAAAATTATGCATACTATGTTTATTCTCGCACAGGCAGCAAAGACAGCGGAATCTGCTACCGGTTTCGAACTGTCAGAGATTTTTGAAAAGGGTGGACCCTTGATGTACGTTTTGGTTGGGTTGTCGTTTGTGGCATTCATGGTTGTATTGATGTGTTTGTGGACTACTCGTAGTGCAGCAGTTATGCCGCGAGATAACGTCATAACCTTGGAATCCTACATCCGCAACAAAAACTATGGCGGCTTGCTCAAGCATTGCGAAGGTAATGGTTCAAGCTTTGCACGAACCGTGCACGTTATTATTCAATTTATGCAGCGCAACAACCGCGCCGGCATGGATGCCGTGCGTGAAGTCGCATCCGCTGAAGCTACACGACAGGCTAACATTCTTACCCGTCAGATAAACTGGCTTTCCGATATCGGCTCTCTCGCTCCCATGGTGGGGTTGCTCGGTACGGTGCTGGGTATGATGGCTACCTTCTGGGAAATGTCTCAGGGTAATTTCGAGGGTGTGAAGCAGATGCAGATGGCCAGCGGTATATCCGAGGCTATGATTACCACTGCCGGCGGTCTTTTCCTTGCCATTCCCTGCATGTTGGCCTATGCTGTGTTCCGCAACCGTATTCAGAAACATATCGCGGACATGGAAGCAGCTGTAACTCACATACTTTCTGTTTTGGCTGTACAGGCAGACCGTGAGCAGCGCATGGTGAACGTGCCTCAGAAAATGGTTCGCGTCGAGCAGATTGAGGATGATGACTTTTAATCCCCCCAGAGTTTTTTCATGAAAATCAATGCAAAAATTCCTGAGCCGATTGGTTTTCAGCTGGCACCGATGTTGGATGTAGTGTTCCTGCTGTTAATCTTCTTTGTCGTAACTCAGAAGTTTATTCTCAACGAACAGGATTTGAAGGTCAGGGTACCCACGGCCATACAAACCACTCCGGAGGACTCGCGTGCGATTGATGAGATGATTATCAACGCTCGTGAGGAAGAGGATGGTACACTGGTTGTCACTATTGACCGTACCGTTTTTTCGCTGGAAGAGCTAGAGGCCAAGTTGCGCCGACAAGTTCGACTGAATGCTAATCAGCCCGTTCGAATTCGAGGGGATGCTGAGATGCGCTGGCAAAAGGTAGCAGACGTGATTTCAACCTGTACCAAGGCCGGTGTGTATAATGTGAGCTTTTCAAAACAGATGCCCCAGACCTCCGAGTAACGGAGCGGGGCATCTGCCCTTAATAATTTAACACTGAATCTCTGCCGATTGTGGCAGATATTTGCAGAAAATTGAAATGTGTATGATGAACATCAAAAGTATATTCAACATTCTTGTTCCCATTTGCATGTTGCCTGTTTCGCCTGTGGTAGCACAGACGGCGGAAGATGATGAAGCCTTGCAATCTAACCCTGAGTCTGATAGGTACGATATAGCTGAGAGCCTGTATTTGCAGGCAAGGCAGGGTGGCTTGGATGATCAATCTCGCCGTATGGGGTTGGCAAGTGCTGCTGAGTTGTTCGGTCGCTTTGTGAAAGATTTTCCGAACTCTCCGAATGCTGTAAAGGCACAATACCGACAGGCAATTTGCTTGGAAGAAAGCGGAGATCGTGCTGCGGCCGATGCCGTGCTTGAGAAGGTTGCCGGGCGCCAGAATGGCGGTGAGTTTGCGGCAGCTGCTGCGTATAAATTAGCAACTCAGGCAGCCGGCCGCAATTTGTGGGAAAAAGCTCGAAATTACTACCTGATTACCGCGCGCGAATCTCAGAACGACACCTTGCGCAATGATGCTAATTTCCGCCTTGCCCGCGCACACCAGCAGCTTGGGCAGAAGAAGGAAGCCGAAGAGCTGTTTGCTGCATTGGTCGATACCCCCGGCATAAGCGAGAGCCTGGGTAATATGTCTTTGTTTGCACTTGCGCAAATGAAGACTGAAGACAGTAAATATGAGGAGGCCTACGCCAACTTTACTCGCCTGCTGAAAAAGAAGAATGTAGAGCAGGCGATTCGCGGAACTGCAACTTTGCAGGCTGCGCGTTTGGCCTCCAAGCTTGGCAAAACGGCTGAAGCCGGCACTTATTATTCTGAAATTCTGCGTATGCCCGGAATGGAAAAGTATGCAGGCGAAGCTCAGATGGATAATCTGCTTAACCTTTACAGGGAGAAGCAGTACGCTGCTGTAGTCAATGCCGTTGCCGGTAAATATGCTTTGTTGGACGACCCGGAAAAAGAATCTCGACGTGCTCTTATAGTCGGGCAGTCATTCATGGAGTTAAAGAAGTTTGAAGATGCTGCAAGGTGGTTCGAGGTTGCCGAGCTGGCCGTGCCCAAGACTGCGTTTGCGGCGGATGCCGCTTATCGGCGCCTGATATGTCTTCAACAGCTCAGAAATGCCAACTTCATGATTCATGCCCAGAAATTCCTTTCTGCATACGCTGCAGCCGGGCAGAGTACGGCGACTTTACCTTGTGTAGATTTGGTGCGTTTGATGTATGCAAATAAGTTGATGTTGTCAAATGCACAGGAAGCGTCTCGACAGCTGGAGGCTATCAATTACGATAACCTTTCGAGTTTACCTGAAAGTAGCCGAGCTGAAATTATGTACAAGAGAGCTTGGTGTGCCTCTAAAAATGAAAATGGTGCACTGCTTGCGCTTGAGGTGCTCAATTCCTACGTCAAGACATATCCCAATGATGTACACATGCCAGATGCTCTCGCCCTGCGAGGAACATGCTACATGCGTGAGAATAATTTAACGGCAGCCATGGCGGATTTTGAAAAGGTGGTCAAGGAATACCCGACCTCCGCCTCGGCTCCGGTAAGTATGCAGAAAGCAGCTCAGGTGGCGAATGAAAGAAAAGATACCGCTACAATGATTCGCTATTATGAATTGCTCATTAACACCAAAAATGTAGCAATAAAGCCCTCCGCTATAGCAGAGGCTCATTATCAGATTGCGCGTGCGAAGGCCGAGCGCACACCGGCAGAGGCTATTCCTCATTTTGAAGCTGCGCGCTCTATAAATCCCGATAGTTATGCGGCTTCGGTCGACTTGTGTCTGGTGCAGTGTTACTTTAGGCTTGAGGATGCCGAGAAGCTTCGAGATGCCCTTAAAACGCTGGAAAGAAACAATGTCGAGACATATCGAGCATTGCCACCCGACATCCCGTTGTGGTGCGGCTGGAAATGTTTCCAGAATAAGAAGTATTTGGATGCAGAAAAGTATCTCTCGGATGCCGTTGGTCGTTCTCCTCGTGAAACGTACAAGGATGCTGAGGGTAAGTCACACGAGCGAGCCGCAGTGCAGCCGCTGGTGTGGAAAACTCTGGCTCGCACGCGCTTGGAACTGCGCCAGTTTGAGAGCGGGCTCGAGGCTGCTGAGCACTATGTCAGTATGGAGCAACAGCCTTACCGAAAAGCGGAAGGCATGCGCGACAAAGCTCAGCTCCTCATTGGGCTGAGACGTACGGCTGAGGCGCGTAAGCTGTGTGAGGATGCCATCGCAATGGGTATTGATGGACCGATTAAATCATCCACCTTCCTGACATTGGGTGATTCTTATTTTGCTGAGCGCAATTTTGCGGAAGCTGCGAAGTATTACGGACGTACGGCAAATGTGGTGAGCGATGCGGAGCTTAAGCCGTTGGGCTTATTTAAGGTCGCGTACGCGCTGCGCAGTTGCGAACGCGCGGGCGAGGCTGCTCACTATGAAGAGGCTCTCAAAAAAGAGTTTCCTAATTGGTTGCCGGATCCGAATACGGCAATCTTTATGAAGATGCACGAACAACAGTAACGGCACCCTCAAATATGTATTACTCTCGGGGAGAAAATCGCCGCAAGCGTTGGTACAGATTATTAAGCATAGGGCAAAGAAAGCTGCTGGCAGTGGCAGTATTGCTGTTCTTTTGCTTTGTAATTCTGTTGACTGTCATAATAACCTACAACTTCAGAGCTCAACAGTATGACCTGGCGCGTGTAGGTTATGGTAACAACGAAAGTATGTTGTATGACTGCGATAATAAGCCTTTAGCTTCACTCTCCGGAGACTCGCTGTTTGTGGCTCAGTGGCAGGAATTGCCATCGCACCTTATCAATGCTTTTGTTGCCAGAGAGGATGAATCATTTTTTCAACACGGTGGTGTGGTATACTCCTCGGTATTACGCTCATTGGTAAAAAATGTTCTTTCGCTTAGCTATGAGCAAGGCGCATCCACCATTACCATGCAGCTCACTCGCAATGTATATGAGTTGAGCGGCAAGACGCTGGACCGTAAAATCCTTGAGGCCATG
This sequence comes from Akkermansia sp., assembly GCA_045614705.1. GTDB lineage: Bacteria > Verrucomicrobiota > Verrucomicrobiia > Verrucomicrobiales > Akkermansiaceae > Akkermansia. The sequence goes on along the minus strand of JAZLDM010000093.1, from coordinate 57,993 downwards.
CTTGCCCAACGAATCGAAGGGCAATATGATAAGCAGACCATTCTGTTACAATATCTCAATAGAATATATTTCGGGCAGGGGTGCTATGGCGTGGCTGCTGCGGCCGAACGCTATTTCGGGAAAGCTGTATCGGAACTTAATCTTGTAGAGTGCGCTACTCTCGCCGGCTTAGTGCGAGCTCCCTCGCTTTGCAACCCCATTACCGATATGAAGAATGCCATGGGCGTGAAAAGGGAGACCCTTTCGCGAATGCTGGCTTTGGGCTATATCTCGCAGGAGGAACATGACAATGCCGTCGCTGAGTACATTGTTCTGGCTGGCAATAAGGGGGCGTCCGTTCCCGTTGTTTCGTACGCTTCCATGCGCGCTCAACAGGAACTGGAGGAGTTGAGAGATGATTTGGGTGAGCATGTCGGGGGAATTGCTGTCGTTAGCAACTTACAACTTGAGTTGCAAAAACAAGTCGAACTTGCTGCCGAAACTGCACTGGTGGCCGTAGAAAAACCAGGCAATATACCTGATTCTTGGCTGCCTTTCCTGAATGTAAACCGCGAAGCCGCCGAGCGTCAGCGCCGATATTATGATGAAAAAGTAAGAAGACCGGCAGAGATGAAGGTGCGCGGCACAGATAATGAAATGGCTCATGTGCTACAGTGCTGTGTGTTGGTCGTGGATTCTCGGCGTAATAACAAAGGTCGTGTGTTAGCCATGGTTTCTGGTCGTAGTGCCGTGGATGGTCGAAATCGTTGGGAGGAAATGAGTATGCCCGGCAAAGCAATATCTCCGTTCCTATATCAATGTGCATGTTTGCCCGGTGGCGGCGAAACTCACATCGTGGCTCGCAATGCCGAAGTAACCGGTCGAAAACTCGGGTATGATGTTGTGAGCTCGGCCTATAAGAAATTGGGCTTAGGAATTAAATTGCCTAATAAGGAAAATGCAGATGCTCTCTACAGGGGCGAGTTCTTCATGAAACGCATAGACCTTGCCCGAATTCTTTTCGATATACAGAACGAAGGTCGCAATTATAAATTTAGCCTTCTGAGCCGTGTCTGGAGTCGTGGCGGTTCACTACTCTATACCTTCCAACCCGAGGTTTCCGGTGAGTATATACGCCGAGAAGGTGCCGGTGTGGTATCCAAAATAGCTCCGTTTATTGTCGAACAGGGCAAGCCGATTGTACTCAATGAAAATCTGCCCTCAGGCGGTGGCAGTATGTGCATGGTCTTTAACAACAATGGAGTTGCCGTTTTTGTGTGGATAGGGTTTGATGACCCGGCAGATATGCCGGACAGTAGTAAAATGGCTGAGCTGATAAAGAGAGCTTCCTATTGTCTTGCAAGTGAAATACATGCTGCTGCAAGGGCTGCACTGAAGGAAAGAAGTGATAAGTTAAAGAAACAATGATTGAGGATTTTACACCCCAGCTCAAAGCCGCCGTCGCTGCTGCGCGTGTAGCCGGTGATTTTCTCAAAGCTCGATTCTCTGAGATTAAGCTGGTTAATGTTGAGTTGCCGCACGATATTAAATTGCAGCTCGATAAAGATACCCAGCAACTTATCACCCAAAGTCTATTCGCGCATTATCCCCACTATTCCGTGTTGGGAGAGGAAGGCGAGAGCGGCGATATGGGGGCTGATTACTTGTGGATTATTGACCCTATAGATGGCACCGTCAATTATTTTTACGGTATCCCCATCTTTTGTGTGAGCATCGCGCTACAGGTGCGGGGCAAGATTGTGCTGGGCTGCGTGTATGACCCCATGCAGGATGAGTGTTTTACTGCGATTGCCGGCGGACCTGCATGCCTGAATGGTTTGCCCATACAAGTATCATCGCGCAAACGTATGGCCGAGGCTGTTGTATTTGTCGGGCATGGGGCTCACGATGGCTCCGGTGAGGAAGGGGTGCGTCGCTTTGCTCACATTTCCTCGCAGGTGCGTAAGATTCGCATCTTGGGCTCGGCAGCGTTAACTCTGTGCTATATTGCGGCCGCTCGGTTCGATGCCTATATAGAGAATCGAATTAACTTGTGGGATTTTGCTGCTGCGCGAGTGATATTGGAGAGCGCCGGCGGAAAACTCGAATATACACCTGATAGCGTAACAAGCCATAGTGGTGCAGTTATTGCTTGGAATGGGCTCTTGCCTATTCATACAGCGCTGGAAATTACCTCAAAGTAAAGCCTGAAAGTGTAACTATGTCTGCTGAATCGAAGAAAAACAAAGGCAAACCTTCTACCGCTGCTACTAATCCGCGCCGCGTTGCCTGGAATTGTTTGCAACGTTGGGAGCAGGGTGGCGTATTTGCTGAAACTCTCATAGCGCAATCATCTTCTTCCCTCAGTCCGCAGAACAGAGCCTTGGTTCAGGCTCTGGTGTTGGGAACATTGCGTAATCTTCGCTGGTTGGGGCACCTGTGCGATACGTTGCGCAACGGTCGCTTGGAGAGTGCTGCTCGTTGGTTGATTTTGCTTGGCCTGTGTCAGTTATATGTGCTGCACAAACCGGACCATGCCGCAGTGAGTGAAACTGTTTCTCTTGCTCCACCCCGTTTTCGCGGCTTGGTGAATGGTGTTTTGCGCAGCGCAGTGGCAAGACGCGCAGAGTTTGAAGATGAAGTTTCCCGATTGCCGCTAGGGGTTCGTTATTCGGTGCCTGACTGGTTAGTACAGCGCTGGTGTGCTGAATTCGGTGAGCAAGAGGCTGAGAAGATGCTCGCGTGGAATGTGCAAACTCCGCCTGTGTACGCCCGCATCAATCCACTTAATCCGCCGGAAATCAGTGACGATTGGCAGGCTTTGGTTGATATACCCGGTTGGTATCGCTTGCCTGCCGGTGGTTTGCCGATGGAGGAACTCAAGAATGGCCGAATTTATGTGGCAGACCCATCAACCCGCCATAGTGTGCGCCTGTTGGCTCCGCAGCCCGGAGAGCGTGTGTTGGATGCTTGCGCCGCACCCGGTGGCAAATCTGTGGCTATGCTTGGAGCGACACTCGGCAATATAGAATTGCTCGCTACGGATGCCGAGGAACACCGCTTGCCTCAGCTGCGTGAAAATCTTCAGCGAGCAGGTGGTCGAAATATTGCAGTGCAGCTGCACGATTGGTCTTGCCCGTGTCCGCAACAGTGGCAGGGCCGATTCGATGCCGTTCTGCTCGATGTCCCATGTAGTAACAGTGGCGTGCTACAGCGCAGAGTTGATGCCCGATGGCGCTTGCAGCCAACTGAATTTGAACGTTTAGCGGATTTGCAGCTTCAAATCATCTGCTGTGCTGCTGCAGCCGTGCGCCCCGGCGGCCGCTTGGTGTATTCGACCTGTTCTATTGATAGGCAAGAAGATAGGGCTGTGGTGGATGCTTTCTTATCGACTCATACAGATTTTCGATTGGAAGAGGATTATTTGGCTCTCCCGCACAGGGAACAGGCAGATGGTGCCTATGCAGCGCTTCTTGTTAAGCGAGAATGTTGATATTTTCTGAAAAAAAAGCTGGAAATCCTCCTTATAATGTCGTATACTGCCACATGAACCATAGCTAGAACTTACACGATATGATAACAAAAAAACTCACTATTCTCAACAAGCTCGGAATTCATGCTCGCCCCGCAGCACAGTTTGTACGCGTGGCCAGTCGTTTTCAGGCCGATGTGACAGTCGAGAAGGATGACGAGTCCGTTGACGGTAAGAGTATTATGGGATTGATGATGTTGGCTGTGGGATGCGGTGCCGATATTATGGTAACCGTTGACGGCGATGATGAAGCCGAGGCTATGGACGCGCTTGAAGAGTTAGTAGCCAGGAAATTCGGAGAAGAGTAAGCGCGTTTATTCGCGACTTGCGGCCCATCCGTCATATTTTATACGCGTCTGTTGCAAATGATGAAGTATCAGGAAGGCTTTGAGCGCAGGTTAAAAGGTATACCCGTATCTCCGGGCATAGCCATGGGGATTCTGCGGGTAGAAGCCCGTGGCTGTCCGTCTCCGGTGGTTCGGACGATTCTGCCAACCGAGCTTGAGAGTGAATGGGGGCGCTTTGAGAGCGCTCTTGCCCGAACGGAAGAGGAACTTCAGTCCCTTCGTGCCAGGGTAGAGCATTTGAGCGGAGCACAAGAAGCCGCTATTTTTGATGCGCACTTGCTGTTTTTGCGTGACCGAACAATTTTGTCCAAGTTGCGCAAAGAAATGCCGACTCGTCTGCAAAATATAGACGCAGTTTATTATGCTGTGGTGCAGAACTTCATGGAGGTAATGCGCCATGTGGATGACCCCTATTTACGCTCTCGCGTGGCCGATATTGAGGATGTGCTCCAGCGTGTCCTTAAAAATATGGCGCCCGCTGAAAGGACTCCTCTGTGTGGGGATTGCACCGAGCCATGTGTGTTGGCGGCTTATGACCTCGCGCCCAGCGATACAGCTGATTTGGACCCGCGAAAAGTGCTTGGTTTTGTTACGGAGGCCGGCTCTGCGGTGTCTCATACTGCCATTCTTGCTCGCTCGCTCGGCATGCCCGCAGTGGTTGGGGTACCTCACTTGGTAATTGACTCGCGAGTTGGTTCGCAGGCGATACTTGATGGCTACAATGGCCTGTTAATTCTTAACCCCACGGCCGAGACCCAGAAGCACTATTGCGAACTGCAGGCCGAGAAAGAACTCGCGTATAAGGCGCTTATCGAAATGAAAGACTTGCCGGCCGTTACAACGGACGGTCGGCGAATTCGACTGGCTGCCAATGTTGAGTTTGCTCATGAGTATGGTGCCATTCGTCGGGCCGGAGCTGAGGGCGTGGGATTGTATCGAACGGAGTTTTTCCTGCTTGGCGGTGGTAGCCTGCCCGATGAAGAAACACAGTACGCCCACTATCGTGATTTAGTGGAGTGCTGTGCACCCGAGGAGGTTATATTCCGCACTCTTGATTCGGGTGGCGATAAGTTGCCCTTTGAAGTGCTTGAAGAGAAGGAGGATAATCCCTTCCTTGGCTGGCGAGGAATACGTGTATCTCTCAGCAGAGTGGAGATTTTCAAGGAGCAGTTGCGCGCCATTCTTCGTGCTTCGGCTCATGGTAAAGTAGGGATTATGTTCCCTATGGTTTCCGGTATAACGGAGGTGAAGGATGTTCGTGCGTTGCTCGATGAATGCCGCGCCGAGTTGCGTGAGAGAGGGCAGAGCTACGATGAAAACATGAGGGTGGGAATCATGATTGAGGTGCCCAGTGCTGCAATGATGGCAGATGTGCTTGCCCGCCATGTTGATTTCTTCTCATTAGGAACCAATGATTTGACACAATATACCATTGCGGTGGATCGTGTGAACTTCCGTGTGGCCAATATGTTCCGTCCCACGCATCCCGGTGTGGTGCGCTTAATGCACCATACCATTGCAGCCGGAATTCCGACGGCTGTTTGTGGTGAAATGGGAGGAGATATCAATTTGGTGCCCTTGTTAGTCGGTCTGGGAGTAGCTGAACTGTCTGTTGGTGCACATCTTCTTCCGTTGGTGCGCTACGCTGTACGCCACCTGAACTATGAGGAATGTCGCGCTATGGCTGAGTTGGCATTGCAGGCGGAAGACAGCTACACTATTCGTAACTATTCTTCTGAATTAGCGCACAAGTCATATCCTGACCTGTTCAAATGATAAACCCTCAGTTTTTGGAGGTTAACTGACTGAGGAGCTGTAGAACCATGCGCCCTGTTTCCGCCAAGGATTTGGGGCAAATGCGGCTCATGTCATCCTTTACTGTGTGCCACCAATTTCCTTTGGTGAAATCGCATATCAGATTCAGGGTGCTGACTCCGGCTCGCTCGAAGGGAATGTGGTCATCCAAATAAGAGCCGGGGTGTACATTCCAGCGGCTTGTGGTGAATTTTAGGGCTTCGATTGCTTTGTCGTACTCTTCAAGCATTTCGTCCGAAGTGTCCACCAGCGGAACTGCTATTGTTTTGTTGCGACCACCTACCATGTCGAGGTTGATTTGGTAGCGGGGCAGGGAATGGGTGCGCCGTATGACTTCATAGCGCGAGCCATACAGGCCGTCTTCTTCGGTCATTCGGGGGGCGAAAGATTCCTCGCCATCAAAAAATATCAGTTCAACAGCTGCTGCTTGTTCCGGTTTGCCGACAAGTACCCTGGCAAGCTCGAGCATTGCCGCCGCAGCGCTGGCACCATCATCGGCCCCAACAAAATCAGGGCTGATTCCTACTTTGGTGTCAATATGGCAGGTGATGATGATGGACCGCTCCGCATTCAAATCGCCATAGACGGCATGCAAATTAGTCATTTTAACTCCATTGGATAGAGAGAATGCTCGTGGAGTTACTTGCCAGCCGCTTTTTTGTAAGTTTTCCGTCAGATATTGCACTTGCTGCGCATACGCCGCAGAACCACTGGGACGCGGCCCCAGCCTGCAGAGCGCCTCACAGTGAAGGTAGGCGTTCTCTCCGCTGAACTCTGCACCATTCTGCCACTCTATAGCTGCGCTGACAGGGGCGGGTGGTGTATGCGAAGCCGGAGCTTCCTCACCGCAGCTACAGAGAAGCAGGGTTGTTAATATGAGCAGAAAACTCCGTTTTTGCATGTGCAAAGAGCGATTATAAGGGGGCATTTACCCCAAAGAGTTGCAATATGCGCACCAGTTCATCACGACCGGTATAGTTGATTTCGATTGTGCCATTGCTCTTGCCTTTCAGGGAGATGTTGACACGAGTGCCGAAATCTTGTGAGAGCTGTTGGCAGACAGATTCGTAAGCTGCCGGCAAGGTCTTTCCGATGATGGGCGGGCGAGAGGGGTCGGGCGTAAGGATATCTTTTACCAGCTGTTCCGTTTGTCGAACAGTCAGCCCTTGTTTGGCAATACGTATGGCGGCAGCCGATTGTTGAGATTCATCTTTGAGCTGGAGTAGAACTTTGGCATGACCTACGCTGATGTCTCCCTTTTCAAGAAGTTCTCGTGAGGTGGGCGCCAGTTCCAGCAGACGCACCATGTTGGCAACTACCGTACGGGATTTGCCGACATGTTGAGCGATGACTTCTTGCTTCATGCCAAAACGCGTTTGCAGCAGTTTGTATTGCTCCGCTTCCTCCAGCGGGGTTAAGTCTTCGCGTTGCAGGTTTTCAATGAGTGCAAGCTCAGCGACCTCACGGTCGGTTGCCTCCATCATGACAACTTTAACTTCACGTTGTCCCAGTTTGCGTACGGCGCGCAAACGGCGCTCACCGGCAATCAGTTCAAACTTGCCGTTTACCTTGCGCACAACCAAGGGCTGCACCAGCCCACGCTCTCTGATAGAGTCGGCCAGCTCGCCTATTTGTTCTTCATTAAATGTTCGTCTGGGTTGAAAAGGAGATGCCTCAATGTCTTCTACCTTAACGAGTAAGACTCTGCTTTCATCTATTGCGCTTTCTTCGGCAGCTGCTGCGCGTGCCTCGTTTTTTCTGATAAGCGCTCCTAACCCTTTCCCTAATGCTTGCCGTGACATAATCCGTGGCTGCATTCTATCGCATTCTGCTCATTTTTGCAACCTCTTTTTGTGACTTTTATACAAAGAGACCTGAGTTCTTCTTTTGAAAAACTCAGGTCTCGTTTTTTTCTGATTATTAAAAACTTACCTTAGGCAATCCTTATTTGCCGGGACCGGACAAAGTAATTTTGAATGCCTTCTCCGGCTGGTTTTTCCATGACTGGCAAGTCATGATACCGGTAAGGTTACCTTTGGCATCGAGCTGCAATTGCATGATGCCGTCATCTGCCAGGTAAACTTCAGCTGTAGGCTTGTCATCCTGATAGTAGCCATCATAAATTGTGACGTCCACGCGTGAAGTTCCATCCTCTGCTTTGGTGTAGTCGCAACGGCCGGAGATGTCCATGCGCGAATCGGGCATTTCCGTGTCGAAAAGAACACCTACGAATTGTACGGAATTCTCGTATTTGTAAACACGGCTAACCTCAAGCGTAATTTTACCGAAGTCCGAACCACGAATCCATTCACCTTTGAACTGTTTGCTTACGGCGACAGTAGAGATGCAGTGGTTAATCCACTGTTCCTTCTCAGCAGCAGCTGCTGTGGCTATTTCAGCAGCCTTTCTTGCTTCTTCCTCTTTCTTGGCCATGTATTCAGTCCACTTGGTGCGGGCTTCATCTTCGCGGGATTTGATGTAGGGTGCAGCAGCTTCATCAAATGCTGCTATTTTGCTGCGAATTTCGTTTTTACGAGCCTCCTCAAATTCTGCTGTAAGCACATTTGTTCCCTCGGGGAGGTTAGCCATGGTAACAACGGTGCCGGGTGCCGGCAGGTTATCTGTCTGCATGCTAACATCGGTGCAGTTCACGCCGTTTTCCGACTTAACCACCGACATTGTTGCCGATACCTCGTAGGTTGTTCCGGCTGCAATTTTTTCAACATAAACGGCGGATTCAGCGAGGTCGCGTAATTCGTTCGCCATCTGCTGCAGGTTTTCCGGAAGGGGGCGTGCCGCTCTGTCTTCGTCCGTGATAGCATCCGTGGGGGCTGCAATCTGAAGCAGATAGAGCGAATTGGGCTGCATGGCTGCGTTTGCACTGGCATTCATAGCCTTGCGCTCTTCGTTGAACGCTGCCGGGGCACTCTGACTCTCGTAAAGAGCTTCTTTTGTCGTGAGTTTCAGCTGAGCACTGATTTGAGTTGAGCCATCGGCATTTTGTGTCGTTTCCGAGTTGGCAAGTTCAACACTGAGCCAAGGATAATCCGTCAGGTGAGCTTCAATAGCTGCCACGATTTGTTCGGTCTGCGGGGCTGTCTGTTCCTGTTGCTCTGCTTGTGCAGGCTGCTGCTCTGTGGCGGTATCGGTACTACCGGCGTCTGTGGGCGTGGTCGTAGCAGGTTTTTCATCGCATGCTGAAAAAATGGCGGTTGCTACGGTAACCAATGCTGTTTGGATGAGGCGCGTTTTCATAGCTCTAATGATGAGGAAATGCGAACTTTGTCTTTCGACAGCTACATGTCCCGCGTATTCTGCACTATTTCATTTAATTTGTCAAGCCTGTACAATGGCTGTTGTTCTATATTAGGTGCAAGTTTGCTTTATTTGTTTTCAGTGTTATCTGATGAATTTTTGTTTTTCAGGAATCCCCAATCTGCCAAACTAGGGAAGGTGGGCATAGCTACAGTGCCCAACCGAGCTCGAAGTAAAAACCACAACTTGCGGAAGTTGTTGACGCTGTATCGGCGCTCGAATACGCGGTATTCATCATCCTTCATTTTCAGAAGGATAGTGTGGTAAATCAGGCTCATGGCCTGTGCCGGAATGAGAGCATTTCTATCATCTACAGAGAGTTGCTGGTACAGACTTTCGGCGTCACCGAAGAATTTTTCAGCGAGGGCTGCTTCGTAGGCGAGCAGCTGTCGCATACGGTAGTTGTAGCGCTGTTCTCGGATGTCGTCCGGCGTTACGCCGAATAAATCCATATCACTTTTCGGTAGGTAAAAGCGATTGTATTTGCGGCAGTCTTCGGCCACATCTCGCAATATATTGACTAACTGCAGAGCATAACCGAGCGCGATGGCGTAGTCTTTCGCCGCTGGGGAGGCTCCCATTACCGTAGCACTGGTAATACCCACACAGGCAGCAACCTTGTAGGCATAGGCAAGTAGCCCTTCTCGTGTTTCCGGTTGTTGCGGGCAAATGTCACCGCGGCAGCCATCAATCAGTTCCAGCATGGGGGTGATATCGAGCTGTAGCTCGCTAACCAGCTTTTGAACTTCATCTTCTATACCGGGTGTTGCTTGGACTTTTTGGGCGATGATATCAGCCCAGCGATTGAGGGCAGCATGTCGTTCTTGTTCGGTCATTCCGGGCTCATCCACAATATCATCGATGATACGGCAGAAAGCATAGAACTGGGCCATGCGCATGCGCTTTTCGGCTGGCAGGTCCATGAGTGTAAAAGCAAGATTGGACTTGGCGTTCCGTGTAATGGTGTCTGATTCGGACATAGTGAGAGTGAGTAGGAGTTGCCGTGTGCACCGTTGTTAATCAATGCTGCCCCAGTGTTCGGTAAAGGGCCACAGGGTAAGGAAGGCCGGCCCCAGTATGTTGAATTGGCGAACCGGTCCCCAGTAGCGAGAATCTTTGGAGTTTACTGTGTTATCGCCCAGTGCCAAATATTCATTCAGATTGGGGTCGGTCGGCATCTGTTTCAGCGTGACCGGATTTCCTTCCGTCATATAAGCCTGGTAATAAACGACTGCATCGCGGTCTTTGTTGAGAGCATTGTAACCTGTGCTATTGTATGGTGCTGCACAGCTTGCAACCTTGCAAATGCCTGCTTCCGTAGCCGGTTTGCCGTTAATCTCAAGACCGGGTTGAGTGATGTCGACTTTATCGCCGGGTAAACCGCACAGGCGTTTGATGTAGTTGCTGGCATTGCTTTGATCAGGCATACCTGCCGGCACATTGGTATTGATGCCGCGTGTGTCGAAAACAAAGGTCTCGCCCCTCTCCGGTTTGCGGAAGTGGTAGGCCATACGGTTCACAACGACCATGTCACCGGCATCCACGCGCCCTCGCAGAATTACCTCTCCGGGCATGAGTGTGCGCCCGAGCTTGCCATGCTGGGATAAATATTCAGCCACGGCACCGGCGGCGCAAGGTACTGTCTCTTCGGTGCCATTGCTGAAGCGAAGTCGCGTGCGGGTAAAGAGAGGCAGCATGGCCGGGTAGCGCTCAGTCTTGAGGTCAACTATTTGTTTGGCGCTGTCAGCCACTATTTCGCAGTAGCTGCTGCCTAATGTGAGAGTCTGCCATAAACGTTTTGGCGTTGAGGGCAGCGATTCGTTTTCCGCGATGGGGTGAATGATAATACCGTTCAGCGAGGGTTGCATTGACCCTGTTGGTATGCGAAATGGCTGCGCATAGTATGTACGGATACCCAAAAAGATAACCATGATGACAAAAAGCGACTCCACCGTCTCCACAAGGGCACCGCGCCTGAATCCGCGCAGGCTCTCACCGAGGGTGGCAATTTCTGCCGTCAGCGTTTCTGTGTCTGCTTTTCGCCAATAGAGCAGGGCGGTATTCAGCCGTTTTTTGAGTTTAAGGAGTTGCTCCTTGCGTTCATCCTCGATGTGAGGTTTGTTGTAGTTGTAGTAACGCTGCAGCGCGTTTCTGGCTTCTACACCCTTGCGGCGCCAGCCCGGCGTAAGTAAGCCCAGCATGCAGTCCGCTATCCAATTGGCAGTTCTGAGAAAATATCGCTTCATTCCTTTATGTAACATTCTACACAAGCTGTGCAGAAAGGAAAGTTAAAAATTCGGCATGTTGCAATTAAGGTTGCACTTCGGTCGTGGTTTCCGGCGCAGCGGGCGGATTGGCGCTGAATTCGAGTCCGGTGAAGATAAGTGCAAGCATAACGAGAGCGGCTCCTATGCGATACCAGCCGAATATATTCAGGCTGTGTCGGTTGAGGTAGCCAACCATCCATTTAACTGCAATGATGGCACTGATCCAAGCCGTTGCGGTACCGACTAACAGAGCTTCCCAGCCGATGGAGTTGAGCATTTCGCTACCATGTTTCCACGCATCGTGAACGGTGGCAGCACCCAGTGTCAGTAAGCCAAGCAAGAAACTGAACTCCACCGCCGCTGCCACGCTCAGGCCGGCAAAGAGACCACCCAGCATGGTCATCAGGCTGCGACTTACTCCGGGGCACATGGCGATGCACTGCATGAAACCGACTTTTAATGCCCCCTTCCAAGTGAGCTCGTCAAGTGAATAGCCTTCGAAACCTTTGCCACTTTTCTTCCGTGAGCGCACATAGAGTAGAATGACCACGCCGCCGAGCGCCCAAGTTGTGGTAACAGTCGGGGCGTTGAAAAGCATATCCTTAATAAAGTCATTGAAAATCAATCCTAAAACGAGTGCGGGCATGAATGCTACCACGATGTTTACCAACAGTCGTACACCTGCCGGGTAGCGTTCCTCATTTGTCGCATTTTTATTGAACAGGCTTTTCGTTGCCCGTATGCTGTCTATCGTCATCTGCTTTACTCTGTTGTAGTAGAGCCCGAGCACTGCTATAATGGCACCGCTTTGTATGCAGATGTGAAAAGCTTTCATGGCATCCGAGTCCGGCAGCCCAAGCAGATACTGTGTGATGATGAGGTGACCGGTAGAACTGACAGGCAGATATTCGGTCAGTCCTTCTACTATTCCCAGAATGATGGCGTCGATTATCGTCATGACGGCACTCCTGTACTCTATTTTCTTGAAAAGGTCAATCAAAAAACGGAAAATGCTTCGGTTTTGTGCAGAAAAATAAAAAAAGGATTGAAGCCTGCTTAAAAATCTGCTATGAATAATGCCGTATTTCAGCGTTCGGCAAATTCGGTTATATGAAAACTTTCTCCAAAAAGCAGAGCAGAGGCTTTACTCTGATTGAGTTGATGGTGGTAATGGCCATTATCGGTATATTGATGACGATGTCCGCTAACGTGCTGCGCGACGCCGGTAAGGGACGCGGTTTGGATTCCGGTGTTGACATGCTGGAGACGATGGTTCGCGAGGCGCGCGCAACCGCACAGGGTAATGATTGCTATACCCGCCTTATTATTGCTAAGGATGAAAAAGATAAGAGCATGGATACCCGCCACCTGCGCTACATGACGGTGCAGATGAAGCGTAAGAATGAAAATACCCGTGGTACTTATGACGGCACCGATGTAGAGGGTGAAGGCGTGTGGGTGTCGACCTCCGCCGGTGTATTGCTCCCTCCCGGTGTGTTCTTCAGCCCCACTTACAGTACCACTCTTAAATGGATGGATCATGCCGGTGGTGACATGCTTGGGCAGGAGGTTACGCGTTTGGCCGGCAAGGGGCAAACTGCCGTTTACTACATTGAGTTCGATGAAAAGGGGCGCTATGTTACACCTCAGTCCGACCCGCTCAACTCTCCGCCGGCTCAGCGCCTGGTAGTTATCAGTGGGCGTCCCGGCACGGGGAATCGCGCAAAGGATGGTGTTATCCCCTCCGATTTTGACTCGCAGCGTCGACCTGCTGCTGCTCAGGGGATTGTTATCTGGCCGTCCGGGGATATCGGTAAGCTCCGTACCACACGTCAGGTGTATGAGGACTGATTTAGTTAAAGTATTTAAGGAAATTTGAACATGAAGAAACATATCATGAACCGTCGCGGCGGTTTCACGTTGATGGAAACACTGCTGGCCGTGGCCTTGGTCGGTGTGCTGGTCTCTATTTTCCTGACTGTCTTTGTGCCGGCACGCGGCATGGTGCAACAGGCTCTGACTAAGCAAGAAGCTGAGCGCATAACAGGTATTTTGCGTGCAGAAATGGGCACGATTCGTCCGCACGAGCGTGCTTCCGTGAACTCAAAGACATCTTCCGATGGCAAATACCTGACTCCTTTTGATAAGGGCTTTTATTGGTTGATGAAGAGTAAGTCTCCTTCTACTGCTATTGTGATTTTTTCGTATCGCGCGGACACCTCCAAACCGGTACAGGCAGATGGTACATTCCCTGCCATCAAGGCCGCACGAGCCGTTCCCGGGCAGAACTCTCAGCTTGTTACTATCGCATGCCCGATGAATGATGGTTTGCACAAAAATGACATTAAGGAGGCTGTAGGCCCTGTTTTTGTGGTGAAGATGAGTCAGCTGGTTGATAAAAACAACGGCACATTCGAACTTTCTACCGCTCCCGGTACGATAGCTCAGGCCGGTAAACCCGAAGATTATTACTCTTCCGGTGATGGTAAGGGTCCTTCCTATGGTGGTGCAGTCTTTTACAGAGCGGATTTCTATTTGATGTCGCCGCCCAATCCTGCCCGTTATCGCGGTCGCAACTGGAAGCGCATGGGGCGCCCGCTCTTCTCTGCCAATATGTCATTCCACCGTTAACCTTTTTTTCGATACATGAAGACGACAACGATTAAAAAGCGCCATGGTTTCACACTGGTGGAACTTATTGTGGCAATGGCCATTACGGCCGGTCTGGTGCTGATTATTATGCAGCTCACGAACAAAGGCGTGGATTTGTGGAAAAAAGTGCAGGAGGATGTGAGCACCAGCACCAGTGGCCGAGTTGCTTTGCAGATTATGGCGCGTGACCTCGAATCTTTCCAGATGAAAGGTAACAACCGCTACGAGTGGCTTTTCGCAAAAACGGAGCAGGACCGACAGGGCGGTCAATTACCCAAGGGGCTTAAAATCCCTCGTTCTGTTCAGCTCGTGTTTTTCGCCTGTGCTCCTGACCGCAATCCTGCTGTGAGCAGCAGCACCTCACTGCGCAGCAATTATCGTGAGGCTCGCGCCCACAATATGGAAACTCAGGGCGATGTGAATGCCATCGGCTACCGATTGATGTATCGTGACCAAGTGCTCAATGTGGATGCCAATGATAAGGAGCGTGGTATTTTCCCCATTTTCTCTCTTTATCGTCAGCTTATTGCACCGAGAGAGAGTTTCGATAAGCTCATGTGCCAAGAGCGACTTGACCAGGCTTATGTCCCCTACGAAAAAGACGAAAAGGACAACTTCCTTTGCGAGAATATTGTTGAGCTGAGTCTGATTTTCAATATTGAATATGTAAGAGACGATGCCGATGCCGAGAGTGGGCGTGTTGCTTATGATAGCGTGAGCATTCCCGTTATATCGTCATCGGGAACAGTTGCCAATAAATCTATATCGGTATTTGGTGACCGAATCGTAGCCGGTACGACTACATATCGAAACGCTCGTGTGGTATCCGCCACAATGTCGATAACGGTGCTGACCGATGAAGGCGTGACCTTGGTTGAGCAGGTGCGCCAGAAGCGCCGCCGTGCACCTAAGCCCGAGGAGTTTTTCCGTGCGTACACGCGTGCCTTTACCAGTACCGTGCTGATGCCTCAGCCCATGTAAAATCACTCCCCGATTTTAATTACATGAGCTTCGAAATGTTGCAAGACCGGCCTGATGCGTTGCTGCCGCAATCCATCAGGCTGTGGCTCGACCCGATACCCCGGAGCGGCTATGAGAATATGGCTGCCGATGAGTTGCTCAGCCGCCGTCCCGAGTCGTGGTTACGCATATACGGCTGGGCAAAACCGGCCGTGAGCTTTGGGTATTTTGATTCGACTCCCGTGGCAGCATCCATTTTTCCCGGTGAAGGTATTGAGTATATTCGCCGCTGGACCGGGGGTGGGATTGTTGACCACCGAAAGGGCTATACCTATACCGTGACTTTGCCGGCACAACCCGGCGTGATTTATCCGCCGGCGGATAGGCTGTATAAATGGATTCATGGCGCTCTGGCGGTAGCATTGCAAGCAAGCGGTGTCGATTGTTCTCTGTTGGTGGAGGACGCTCCCGATGGCGGTCGTGCGTGCTGGGCCAGTCCGGTGGCCAGTGATATCGTAGATGCTGATGGCCGCAAATTGGCAGGTGCCGGGCAGCGTCGATACCGTGGGGCTGTGTTGCACCAGGGGTTAATTCAGGAATGCGAACCTGCAGATGGTTGGCCTCAATTGCTTGCTGCTGCCTTGGCTCCTGAGGTGCTGGAGGTGCAGGGTAATGAGCCGTACCCCGGTTTCGAAGCCGAAGTTGCTGAACTTTGCCGCACTAAGTATTGCACAGCTGCGTGGAATGATGAAAGTCATGGACGCCGCACCCCCACAATGTCATGAGTGATGATGCTTGCAGGTGGCGATTGAATGTTGCGGCCGTTATTATGGATTCTGCCGGCAACGTATTGTTGGCACGGAAAAATCCTGAAAGCAAGCATCTTCATTTCCCGCAGGGCGGGGTTCATAGCGGCGAGACGTATGAGCATGCCATCGTGCGCGAGGTGGAAGAAGAGGTCGGACTCCCGCGCTCCGCTTACACTGTAGTTGCCCGTTGGGGTGGGTTGCGCTATTATTACCGTGAGAAAAATCGCAAGAGCGATGAATGGGACGGGCAGCAACAAACGTGGTTTCTGTTGCTTTGCGACAAAGAAAAGCCGGAGACTGATTGCACCTACAGCTCAGAGTTTGAGTCCGTAATCTGGCTGCCTTACAATCAGCTGAAGCCGGATATGTTCGTCTCGTTTAAGCGCGAGGTGGTCATGCGTGTGCTCGAGCATTTTCTGCCAAAGGGAAATACTCCGCTGCAAAAACATTTCCCACAGCTCGATATGGCTGTAGCCTACCGCTATCGACCGGATCGCCCGCATCCGCCTTCGGAGGACCGTTCGTTCTTCGCCGGCGGAAAAAATGAGATGGTAGCCACGATGGAGGAGCTGAACATGCGCATGATGCACGCTCAACGTCGGCTTGATTACCTCTTTAGAAAGGAAAATACGCCCCCGCTGCGCATGCTGGTGCTTATATGCGGCTCTCCCGGCAGTAATCGAAAAAGTTGCTTGCGCCGCATAGCGTCGTGTTGTGACCCCTTGCTGACCCGTGCTTTTCGCCCTGAGTGGCAACCGGAGGAGTATGATATGGTGGCCCTTCAGCAATACCCGGCCGATAGCGAAATCCGCCTGATGTGCCGACGAATGCAAGACCGAAATTTTGCCCCGGAGCTTATTGATAAGCATGAAATGGAACTTGCCGGTAGTGGCGTGCGTCTGTTGCATTTTCACCTGCATCCCCCGGGTGGCAGTTTTCAGGAGCCGGATACCATGCTGCCGTGTTATTATGTCCCTTGCGAGAAAAAGTGGTATCGCGATTTTGTGATAACTAATATCTTGGTCGAAACTCTTGAGAAATTGCTGGCAGAGTCAGAAAAAATACTCGCCTTACGAGGCAGATAATGTTATAGTGTGCTCATGAAACGAACTCTTGTTAAACATGCGTTGGCTTGCGATGCTGCGCAGGATTCCATTCTCGTACAAGGGTGGGTGCGTACCCGCCGTGATTCTAAGGCTTTTTCCTTCCTGGAGGTCAATGACGGAACGTGCCTTGCCTCCATTCAGGTGATTGCAGATGCAGGTATACCCGGGTATGAGAATATCAGCAAGATGACTACCGGTTCTTCAATTTCGGTTGAAGGGCGTCTAGTGGAAAGTCCCGGTAAGCAAAAGTGGGAAATTCAGGCAACTTCTATTGCTTTGGTTGGTCCGGCGCCGGAGAGCTATCCCCTGCAGAAAAAAGGCCATTCCCCTGAATTCTTGCGCACCATTGCGCACCTTCGTCCGCGCACGAACCTGTTCGGTGCTATTTTCCGCACTCGTTCCCGTATTGCTCGCGCTGTGCATCGTTTCTTCATGGAGCGCGATTTCTTCTGGGTTCATACCCCCATTATCACGGCTTCCGATTGCGAAGGTGCAGGGGAGATGTTCCATGTAACCACGCTTGACCCCTTGGCCGAAAATAAAAGCTACGACCGCGACTTCTTTGGCAAGGCTGCCAGTCTTACTGTGTCCGGTCAGCTGGAGGGTGAGACCTTTGCCTGCGCTCTGAGCAATATATACACCTTCGGACCCACCTTCCGTGCCGAAAATAGTAACACCTCGCGCCATGCCGCTGAATTCTGGATGATTGAACCCGAGGTCGCGTTCTGCGATATTTACGGCGACATGGATTTGGCTGAATCGTTTATTCGCTACATTGCGGACACGATGCTTGCTGATGAGAGCGGTGATTTTGATTTCTTCTGCAAGTTTGTGGATAAAGGATTGCGTGCTCGTCTGGAAGAGGTTAGCAGCAAATCCTTTGTCCGGTGCTCCTATACGGAGGCTATTGATATCATGCTTGCCAGTGGCGAGAAGTTTGAGTACCCACCATACTGGGGAATGGACTTGCAGAGCGAGCATGAGCGATTCCTGACGGAGCGCCACTTCAAATGCCCGGTTATCGTGTACAATTACCCCAAGGAAATTAAGCCGTTCTATATGCGCTTGAATGATGATGGTAAGACCGTGACCGCAATGGATGTGCTTGTCCCCGGTATCGGCGAAATCATCGGTGGCAGTCAGCGTGAGGAGCGACTCGATGTGCTTGAGGCAAATATCGAGCGTTTGGGTATGGATGCTGAGGCGTATTACTGGTACAACGACCTTCGCCGATATGGTACAGTGCCGCATGCCGGATTCGGCGTGGGCTTTGAGCGCCTTATCATGTTTGTGACCGGCGTGCAGAATATCCGCGACGTCTTGCCCTATCCTCGTACTCCGCGTAACTGCGAATTCTGATTTTAACATATCGGAGCCCGATTTTTAGCTTGTCATCTCATTTATGGTATGATATTATTCCTTCAGTAACGTTATGAATATTCAACCGAAATTCACGCCCGTGCTCGATCCGGACTTCATTGCTCCGGTGCTTTGGAACAAAGCTTTTGAGGATAAGGTCGCCGCAGACCCCGCCTCTCAGGCTATTGACATTGCCCTCACTCGTATAGATGGTACCTGTTTCCGCTGGAGCGGTAAGGTGCTTCCCTCTACAGAGGAGAATGATGTTCTCAACAATCAGTATATCGAGCGAATCGTTAAGTTCCTTCTTTGGATGAAGGGCGGTTGCACCATCATGGTGGCAGGCGCTGACAAGATTGCTGACATGCTGGCCGCTACATATTGCGCCGGTGGTGCTCGTGAGTTCGACTGGGACTTCATCGGCAAGAAGATTTATGACCAGCCCATCCAGGTGGTAAAGGTTGCTTGCCCCTGCGAGCTGCCTGCTGAGAACTCTACTTCCGTTTCTCTCGGTCGCAATCTTGATGGCTACCGTATCGGCTTTGACCTTGGCGGTTCCGATCGTAAGTGCGCTGCCGTGGTGAATGGTGAGGTTGTTTACTCTGAAGAGGTGGTGTGGGATCCCTATCATCAGACCGACCCCATGTACCAGCTTGAGGGTGTGGACGATTCTCTGCTTCGAGCTGCTAAGCACCTGCCCCAGGTTGACGCTATCGGCGGTTCCGCTGCCGGTGTGTATGTGAACAGCGAGCCCCGCGTTGGTTCTCTCTTCCGTGGTATTTCTCCGGAGGATTTCACCAACGTCATTCGCCCCATGTTCAACACCCTTAAGGAGCGTTGGAGCGAGCGCATGGGTAAGGAAGTTCCCTTTGAAGTCGTGAACGACGGTGAGGTGACCGCTCTTGCCGGTGCTATGGGTATGAATGACGATGCCGTTCTTGGTATCGCCATGGGTACTTCTCTGGCTGCCGGTTATGTTGACCCCGAGGGGCACATCATGCCTTGGCTCAATGAGCTTGCCTTCGTTCCCGTTGACTATCAGGAGGACGGCGGCGTAGATGAATGGTCGAAGGACAAAGGCGTGGGTGCCATGTACTTCTCCCAGCAGGCTGTAGCTCGCCTTGCTCCCCGCGCCGGTTTCGAATTCGGCAGCATGCCTTATCCCGAGCAGCTTAAGAAAGTGCAGGCCGCTATGGCTGAGGGCGACGACCGCGCTCGCAAGATTTACGAGACAATCGGTGTAGAGTTCGGTTACACCATCGCCTACTTCTCGAAGTTCTACGCACTGCGTAACCTTCTGTTCTTAGGTCGTGTTGCTACCGGTGAGGGTGGCCAGATTATCATCGACAAGGCCAACGAGGTTCTCAAGGGCGAATTCCCCGAGCTCGCTATCACCCTCTGCGTGCCTGATGAAAAGACCAAGCGTCACGGTCAGGCTGTAGCTGCAGCATCTCTGCCCAAGCTGGCTTAATTCAATTGTAAAAACAAGCCGGGTAGCGTGCGTAAGTGCCTGCCCGGCTTTCTTTTTTGCTTAGTTTCCGAAGTGGCGATGGCTGATAAAAAAATAGAGATATGGCAATGTCCGGTTTGCGGTACGCAACTGGATATTTCGGGGCTTGGTTTCTATGAATCAGTCACCTGTACCGGCTGTGGCCTGACGGAAATCGTGCACACCGTTATATCCGGATGTAAGGTAGAGGGTGTATTAGGTGTGGGCGGCATGAGCGTGGTGCTGCGCGCTCGCGATTTGGTGCTCAATCGCTATGTTGCCATCAAATTGCTTAACGAAGCGTACCGTAGCCAACCTGAGCGAATGGCTCGCTTCGAGAATGAATCCGCCATGATGGCAAAAGTGCGCCACGATAATGTGGTGTCTGTGTACTCTGCCGGTCATGCGCGTAATCAGTTCTATATCGTTATGGAGCTGGTTAATGGCAGGGATTTGGATAGCATTGTTGAGGAGGTGGGTCCCCTGAGTCCGTTGAGGGCTGTTGAGTATACAACCCAAGCCGTGTTGGGGCTGCAAGCTGCGTACAATGCCGGCCTGTTGCACCGCGACATGAAGCCGGGTAATATAATCATCGACTCCTCCGGTTGTGCGAAGGTGCTTGATTTTGGCCTGGCTCTCGGTAAACATCAGGAGGATACCGAAGAGCTCATCTGGGCTACGCCTTATTATGTACCGCCCGAGACTCTTGAGCGCCGCGAGGAGGATGCCCGAACCGACATCTACGCGCTTGGTATGACCTTGCGCTATCTCCTTACCGGTATCGGGAGCTTTGCTTCTTCTACGAATTCCATCGACGAGCTCCTTGCCTACAAGGAGAAGCTGTCGCCCCTTGCTGAAATTTTGCCGGAGGCGAACGAGAGCCTGTGTGACCTCGTGGACCACATGACAGCTTTCGAGCCGCAGAAGCGCCCAGCCAATTACCCTGACTTGTTGGCTGAGCTGGAAGCTGTTCGCTCTGCTTTGTTAAGCGACGAAGCGGAGAAGACGCCGGAGAAGCGCCGCGCGCATATTCTCCGCTCTCTGATATATACCGGTGTTACCTTGTCTATCGCTTTAGCAGTCGCTGCTGTTACGGCATATTTTTTTATTCCTGCGCCGAAGCAAGCATACATAGCCCCGGTAAGCAGGTCTGCTTCTCGTAATTTGTTGTTGCAACAGGCAGAGCAGGCTCTCAATAATCGCGATTTCAAGCTTGCATACGAGCAATTCCGCCAGTTGATGGCCGGAACTCACGAACCGGCTCTGCTTGCTTGGTCTGCGTTACATGCTGCTTGTTTGGCAGATATGCTCAATTTGCCGACAGCTCAGGCTGATTATGAGAACTTTACGCGCCTGGCCGGGGCTAAAGGCTCGAGCCCCGCGGCTCGGAAGATTGTAGCTGACTTTAATCGAATTGTAGCCAAAGACTCAGGTGAGGGACTGCAATCGCCTTACTTGAAAACCCTACAGCTTTGCAAAACGGCTCGCCCTCTCTTTGCAAGTGGTGCGTCTCGTGAGGCTGAGCGCTACATGGCTGCGGCAGATGTAGCACGCCGTAATCTTAGCGGTCCGTATGCAGTGTTTTATAATGCCTATGCTGAACAAGTCCGCAAAGCCGGAGTAGCTTTTGAAAGTGAGAGCTATAAGCAGGCATTGCAAGCCTTGCAGGCACATAGGCTTGCCGAGGGGCGTAATCGATTGCAAACTATGCGGAATATGCCTCAACTCAGCCAGGCTCGCAAGACCGAGATAGGCGTGTTGCTTGAGGTTTGCGATGTGGCGGATGCCGCTTTTGCCATGCTCCGGCGGCGTTGTGGAAATCGTTATGCCCCGGGATGTTCTCCCGAAAAAGTTGCGGAACTGGCAGCCGGGCTCAATCAGGGGGCTTTGGCTTCTGAGTTACCTGTGCTTTGTTATATGCTGGCCGGGAATTATCAGAAGGCGGCGGCACTCAACCCCTATCGGAACAAAGCCGACTCATCGGCTCCTTTTGCCCTAATCATGAAAGACTGGTTGCAAAGACTGGGTTACTGATTTACTGATATAAGTAGTTTCTTAACATGGAGGAGTTTGATTGTAAAATTGACCGTCGATTTCGTTGGGTTTTCGATGATGGTGTATACTGCCTGGAAGGTCGTTCATGGTATGAATTTGACATGTACAGTGCGACCGGTGAATTGATGTATACCTGCCGCAACAAAGGTAATATATTCAGGCGTTTTCTTCAGCCGCGCCCTGTCATCGAAGATGCTCAGGGTAATACGATATGCCATATCCTGTACCCGCGTTCCGATATACAAGCTTTCGTTCTCAATTTGCCGAATGGTATCATAGCAAGCGTTTCTCCGGAGGAAGACAGCTCTTTCTCCGAGGATGAGGGGGCTTATATCATTGACAGACTCGGTATCAGATTCGAAGTTTCAATAACGGAGGTGGAATATATATCCACTGCTGACCCGGCTTACCTTCATCTTGCGCGCTTGATGGCCTTCTGTGTTTGTTTATATTTAAGGCGGTAGTTTCATGGAGTGGGAACAGTTACTTACATGTGAGCGCCTGAGCGGTATCGGCCGGAGCGATTCAGGGCGCTCTGCCTTCAATAGCGATTACGGCAGGGTTTTGTATTCCAGTGCATTCCGCCGATTGCAGGACAAAACACAGGTTTTTCCCCTAGGGCGCAATGATTATGTGCGCACCCGTCTGACCCATAGCCTGGAGGTAGCCAATGTAGGTCGTGCTTTGGCTCAGGAGTTAGCGGATGTAGCCATCGCTTTCGAGCCCCGTGCGGTTGACCCGCTCCTCTATACCTCTATGGGGGATGTAGTCGCAACTGCATGCCTGGCGCACGATTTAGGGAATCCGCCATTTGGACATTCCGGTGAAAGTGCCATAGATGAGGCAGTGGCGGAGGGAGTTTCCTCCGGGATTTGTCCTGCTGAGTGTGCTGATTTCCGTTTCGAGGGCAATGCTCAGGGCTTGCGTCTGCTTACCCGCACATGTGACCCTATACGCGGTTTGGGGCTTGACCTGACTGCGGCAACATTGGGGGCTTTTACCAAGTACCCCTGTCCGGCAGGGCAGCAGCGGCAGGGGGCAGCCGCTAGGTACAAAAAATTCGGCATTGCCCCGGAAGAACTGCCGAACTTCTGCAAGGTGGCTGCATTGTGTGGCTTGCCCTCGTTGGCTGAGCATGTGTGGGCGCGACATCCTCTCGCTTTCCTGATGGAAGCGGCGGACGACATCAGTTACCTCATTGCTGATTTGGAGGATGCCTTTGTCTCTCGCATTATCAGCTACGATGATGTCATTACCCAGCTCTCTGCTCTTGGGGATTTCAGTAGCAAATTGCGCGAGAGCGTGGCAAGGGAGCACGCTCGTAGCGGTGCCGTTGCTGCCGTGCGCTATGCTCGCGCTTGTGCCGTTGGCGCTTGTATTCGTAGCCTGCGAGGCACTATCGAAAAGGTTTATCCCTGTATGATGAATGGAACTCTTACCGGCAGTCTCATGAAAAACTCTGACATGGCTGCTGCCTATGAGTCTGTTCAGGCTTGGTCGGTTAAGTATATTTACAGTCACGAAAGTGTGTTGAAGGTCGAAATTACAGGTTTTAATGTTATTCGCAGCCTCATGAATTTATACCTGCGCTGGGTTAGTGAGCCTGATAGCACTTTAGGCCGTAAGATTGGCGCAGTTTTACATGCTGACCCCACACACTGCTCCGATGCCAGATATCGTTTTCTACATGTGGTGGACTACATTTCCGGCATGACGGATTCCTATGCGCTTCAAACCTATAGTTCTCTGTTTGGTACGAACGTCTGCTCTTTTGCCTGAGCTCTTCTGTAAAGGGTTGGGCGAATCCCTTGAATAGTAAAGCCCCTCTGGTGAGGGGCTTTAGAGCGGATGATGGGATTCGAACCCACCACATCAACCTTGGCAAGGTTGCGCTCTACCACTGAGCTACATCCGCGTGTTGGGGCTTGCGCCCGTCTGTAAGTGAGAGCGGATGATGGGATTCGAACCCACGACATCAACCTTGGCAAGGTTGCGCTCTACCACTGAGCTACATCCGCGTTTTCTCGTTTTTGCTCCGTTCGCCGTTCAGCGTGGGAGCAGGGACATTATACACATCTGAGCCGCATTGGCAAGACTTTTTTTCGAAAAAATGCTTTTTTTTGCTTTTTGTGCCCAAAAAAAGCCCCGCTTTTTACAGCGGGGCAAGGTTAAGATTGTGGTAAAGGGCGCAGTTAATTACTGGCCGATGGGCTGCATGCCGCTCTCCTGCAACTGCTGGAGTATTTCAGGGGTAAGCTGGATGGGGTTACCCTGAGTACCGCGAGCTGCTTTGATGTCCACAAGCTTCAGCTTGAAGATGAGGGTGGCATTGTTGCCGATGATGCCGGGACCCTGCTCACCGTAGGCGAGGTTGGCGGGAATGGTTACCTCCCACTCGGAACCGATGGGCATGAGCTTGAGTGCCTCGGCAAAGCCGGGGATGACGCCGTTGAAGGGCATATCAACGGGGGTAGCGCTGGCGTCGAATACGGTGCCGTCTACCAAGCGACCTTCGTATGTTACGGAAGCCGTGGCGCCGGAGCCATCAGTTGTTGCGTCGTATTTACGACCGGTACCGGCGGTGAGCACTTTGTACTGCAGGCCGCTGGCTGTGGTAACTACGCCTTCTTTCTTAGCGTTTTCTGCCATGTAGGCCTGACCCTTGGCCAGGTTAGCAGCTGCGGCTTCGGACGCGCGCTTGGTGAGTTCTGCTACAAATGCCTGCATGCAGGCTGCTACGTCTTTCTGGCGCATTTCAGGGTCTACCTGATTGGCCAAGCCATCGGCTACGCCCTTGAAGAATACTTCCTTGTCGAAGTCATCGGCTCGCAGCGTGTTGGCCTCCATAGCCATCTGATTACCGTACTGCTGACCCATGAGGTAGGAGAATACCAGCTTAACTTCCTCGGGGGAAGGGGTAGCCGCCGCAGTAGGGGCGGGTGCCGGTGCGGGCTCTTGTGCGAATGTAAGCGGTGCCAGAGCAAGCATGCTCAGGCTCAGTATTGTGCGTGTTGTGTGTTTCATGATAAGAAAACGGCTTTAGGTAAGTTATTGGATTTTGATATCTTCGCCTTTGTTCGAGAAAACTGCTTTTATGACAGAATCATATATCTTTTCGATGTCTTTTACAGATTCGACCTGATATTCGACATTGTGGCTGTAGGTGCCTTCGGGGAATTTTTTTGAGGGATGTTTAGTCGCGCCTCCTGTTTTACTATCAATCAAATCACGGGTATTTTGGGTGCGTGATGCCATGCGCTTGGATGTATCGTTAACATTGAGGCAATAAATACGGATGCTGTTGTTGCCGGTGGTATCGATTGTGACCTCGCGTATTGTTTGGGGGCCGATGTTATATGTATGAAGTGCTACGGAGGTAATGTTTTCCAAGCGAACGGCGACCCTGGCAACTTTTGGATCTTTTATGGTGCAGGTCCAGAATCTGGGGCAAGTGGCAGATTGCTCGGCCATTGCAAGTGAGCCCAGCAGCAGTGCTGTTGCAAGGAATGTGTTGTATATGCGTTTCATTGTTCTTTTTATCTACGCTTTTAATCTTTTATTGTCAAGCTGAAAGTTCAGGGTAAGCGCCAACTGTTGCGGCGGTCTGCGTATTCCTTTCGGGGCAGCAGAATGTAGACCGGGTGGCGAGCCGGGTTCAGGCGGGCTATGATGGTGCGCAGGTGTTGTTCATTCATCGCGGTGCAACCGGCTGTGGGGGCTGCGCCATCGCGTCGCCATATATGGAAGAAGATGGAGGAACCGGCTCCTACTTCGGGGTGAGCGGTGTTGTGGCAAATGAGTAGCTTTATACTGTGGGCGTAATCGTTTTGTCGCATTTGCTCTTTTTTCTCCCATGCTGTGCGGGCAGGGTGCTTCAATCGCACATGGCGATTGTAGAGCTGCGGATAGGCCGGGTCGCTTACCCACAAATCTGCCGGGCCTACTTGCACATAGGGTACTCGCGCATCGTGCTGCACCGGGGTTTTGTTGGTGACCCACAGGCCGCCCAGTTCAAATACTCCGGCGGGGGAGCGCCCGTCTCCTTCCTGCTTAACCGTAGCAAACCAAGGGTTGCTGTGCAATCCCAGTCCCCACACCAACCCGCTGCGTCCCAAGCGCCCTTTCCATGGTCCTAATACGCGCACCCATTGACCCTGTTTGTTTTTTTCAACGACAGAAAGGGTAACGTGGGAGCTATTCCAATCATCAGCTATGCCAATGATTGCCTGAGTGCAATCGGTCGGCACAGTTGCGAGAAGTACTCCCGGACATATCAGAAGCGCGAGCAGAATGATGTATTGCAGGGCTTTCATGTGCCTTATTTTAGACTGTCGAGCGCCTCTCTGCAAGCCCGCTGCGCGTCAGCTCTCCGTATTTCGGATGCGCCGTAACTGAAAATCAGACTTGCAAAATAGGTCAACTTGTTGGATAATAGCCGCCGACATGTCAGAGCTTGCCCCTGAGATATTGGCCCCGGCGGGGAATTGGGATTGTGTGCGCGCCGCTGTTGCAAACGGTGCCAATGCTGTTTATTTCGGTCTGGATCGTTTCAATGCCCGTATGCGGGCGGATAACTTCACCCGGGATGATTTGCCGCTGTTGGTTCCATTTCTGCACGGCCACGGTGTGCGGGCGTATGTGACGATGAATGTGCTGATTTTTACCGATGAAATGCCCGAGGCGCTTGAGTATCTGGATGCTCTGGATGCCGCCGGGGTGGACGGTGTGATTGTGCAGGATTTGGGGCTGGCTGCCATTGTGAGCCGTTATCGCCGCGAGGGGCGCTGGAAGATTGAGCTGCACATTTCCACTCAAATGACGGTGAGCAGCCCGGAGGCTGTGCAGTGGGTGGATGAGATGTTTGACCCTCAGCAGATTGTGCTTTCGCGTGAGCTCTCGCTCAAGCAGATAGAGGCTTGTGCCAAAGCCACAACCAAGCCCATCGAGGTCTTTTGTCATGGCGCGTTGTGCGTGGCCTATTCCGGCCAGTGCCTGACCAGTGAGAGCCTGGGGCAGCGCAGCGCTAACCGCGGCGAGTGTGCTCAGGCTTGCCGCATGCCCTACAAGCTCGAGGTCGATGGCCGTTTGCGTGACCTCGGTGAGCGTCGCTATATTTTCTCGCCACAGGATTTGTGCGCCCTTGAGCGCGTGCCGGAGCTGCTGGCTGCCGGGGTTCGTAGTTTCAAAATTGAGGGGCGATTAAAGAGCCCGGAATATGTTGCTGCCACTACTCGTGCCTACAGGCGCGCTCTTGATGCTGCGTTGGCCGGCAAGCCGTTGCCCGAACAGAATTTAACCGGTGAGCTATACGCCATGCAAATGGCTTTCTCGCGCGGTTTTTCCTTCGGTTGGCTCGATGGTACAGACCACCCATTGCTCACGCATGGGCGCTTCGGCAAAAAACGCGGTGCCTTGGCCGGGCGTATTGTGCGCGTGGGCGACGGTTGGGTGGAGTTGGCGGGAATTCCGGCTATTCCCATTGCTCCCGGTGATGGTTTCGTGGTAGATGCCGGCCAAGACCGCAATGAGGAGCAGGGCGGTCGTATTTGGAAGGTGCAGGGGGCTCGCCTGTTTTTCCATGGCAAGGGTAGTCGTATCGATTGGCGTTTTGTTCGTCCGGGGCATTTGCTGTGGAAGACTGCCGACCCTGCGCTGGATAAGTTCCTGCATTCCACTTGGTGCAACTTTGCCCGCCGTGTGGAGGCTCCTGCGCATACGCTGGATATTCATTTCACAGGTCGTATGGGGGCTGAGCTGACGGCTTGCTGCCGCGGGGTGTCGGTTGGTAGCGGCCAGCCGCTTGAGCCCGCAGAAAAACGCCCGCTCACGCCGGAGGTGATAGCCGGACAATTCGGCAGATTGGGGGGCACCGGCTATAGTTTGGGTAACTGCACCTACGAATTGGAAGACGGTCTCATGCTGCCGCTGAGTGTGCTCAATCGCATGCGCCGCGAATTGGTGGATAAACTGCCCACTACGGAAAACACCCCTGAACGTAAGCCCTTGGCGTGGCCGGGATGGCGCGGTGATTTTCCGCCCCTGAAAGCTACGGATAAATACCGCATGTCTGTGCTTTGCCGTGAGCCGGAGCAGGCTTTCGCTGCCGCCGCTGCCGGTATTAAGCGCGTGTACCTCGATTTCACTGACCTGCGTCAACTGGCTCCCGTCGCGGCAAAGCTGAGAGCCGAACACCCGGGGACTGCCGTATGGGTGGCTACTCTGCGAATCATGAAACCGCGCGAGGCCGGCTACTTTAAGTTCATACTCGATGCTCAGCCCGATGGCGTGCTGGTGCGCAACCACGGCGCGGCTCTTTATTTCCGCGAGAAGGGCTTGCCCATGGTGGCCGATTTCTCGCTGAATGCCGCAAACCCCGAGAGTGTCAAGCTGCTCCGCAGTTACGGCATGCGCTCGGTTACGGTTTCCTACGACTTGAACGTGCACCAACTGGCCGATTTATTGCGCAGCGGTTGCGGGCCTGAGCTGGAGCTGACTCTGCACCAGCACATCCCCATGTTCCATACGGAGCATTGTGTTTTCTGCACCTTCCTGTCGCAGGGGCATAACTTCATGGATTGCGGCCGTCCCTGCGAGCATCATCGCGTGCGGGTGATGGATCGTACATACGCCATGCACTACCTGCGCAGCGATGAGGGCTGCCGAAATACTCTTTTCAATGGTCAGGCTCAGTCTGCTGCTCGCTATGTGGCCGGCATGCGCCGCATGGGGCTTACTCAGTTCCGCCTTGAACTGCTCGATGAAAGCCCGGAGCAGGCAGCAACGCTCATTACGGCTTATCGCATGCTCATGCGCGGTAAAATCGAGCCTGCTCAGTTGCTGGAACAGCTCGATGCCCTGGACCGCATCGGCGTAACTGAAACTAAATAAACAATTTATTATGGAATTACCTGTCAAAAGTCATTGTCGCGGATTGTGGATTCTCAGCCCCTTGCTGGTTTTCTTTTTAGTATATGTGCTTGCCTCCGTTTTAGCCGGGGATTTTTACAAGATGCCTGTCACCGTAGCCTTTTTGGCTGCTACGGCTTGGGCTTTTGTGGTTAGCAAGCCGCGCGTGCTCAATCGCCTAGTGGATCGTTTTTCGCAAGGTGCGGCAAATCCGAACATCATGATGATGATTTGGATTTTCATTCTCGCCGGTGCCTTCGCCGGTTCTGCCAAGTTTATTGGCTCGGTAGATGCCACGGTCAATCTGACCCTTGCCGTTTTGCCTCCCAACATGTTGCCCGCAGGGCTTTTCTTGGCGGCTTGCCTTATATCACTCTCTATCGGCACTTCGGTGGGTACCATTGTTGCGCTCATGCCCGTAGCGGCGGCTTTGGCTCAGACCGCCGGGCTATCCACGCCTTTGGTCGCGGGTATTGTTATCGGTGGTGCTTTCTTTGGTGATAACCTGTCATTTATTTCGGATACGACCATTGCCTCGACCCGCACGCAAGGGTGTATGATGAAGGATAAGTTCCGCGCTAATTTCTTCATTGTTCTTCCTGCTGCTCTGTTGGTACTCGCTATCTATGTCGTGTTGGGCATGCAGTTCCCCGGTGCGGTGGAGGCCGGCCCCTATGTGTGGGGGAAGGTGATTCCCTATTTGCTGGTGCTGGTCACAGCTATTTGTGGGCTGAATGTTATGCTGGTGCTGGTTTTGGGCTTGTTTTCCACCGGTATTGCGGCTTTGTGCGACCCGAGTCTGCCGCTGATTGATTGGGCTGTCGCTATGGGTAAAGGGATTACCGGCATGGGTGAGCTGATTATCGTGACTCTCATGGCCGGCGGTCTGCTGGAGCTTATTCGCTACAATGGCGGTCTTAACTATATCATTTCAAACCTGACCGCCAAAATATCTTCTCGTCGCGGGGCTGAGTTTACCATCGCACTGCTGGTGTCGTTCGCCAACCTGTGTACGGCAAACAATACGGTGGCCATTGTGGCTGTCGGCGATATCGCTCGCCGTGTGGCGGAAAAGTTCAATGTTTCGCCGCAGCGCTCTGCCAGTTTGCTCGATACTTTCTCCTGCATCGTGCAGGGGCTTTTACCGTATGGCGCTCAGTTGCTCATGGGGGCGTCTCTTGCCGGTGTCGCTACGCTGGATGTCATCCCATTCCTTTTCTACAATTTCGCGTTGCTTGTAGTTTGCCTGTTGGTTATTATCATTGACCGCGGGCGTGCGTGCAAAAATAGCTAAGCCCAGAAGGCGGCGGTATCGCCTACGGCTCCCATGCTCACATAGCGCGTGCGCAGCAATGCGCTGTCGCGGTGCCCCATTTCGTATTGCAACTCGCTGTAGCTGCGGAAGTGCCGCAGGTGGTACCCGGCGAAGGTGTGCCGCAGTACATCCGGCACCCAACGGCGAAAACCGGCCAAGCGCCGCAGCGCTCGCCAGTGGCGTGGCCACTGCGGCGGGCAGATTTTGCCCGTGGGGCAATGGGTACGCAGTAATTTGGCCAGCGGCGGATGGATGGTGACGAGCCGAGCGCCGCCGGTTTTGCTGTGTTGGGGTAGTATGCTGATGGTGCGGTCTTGCAGGTTGATGTGCTCGCGGCTCAGGCGCGCGACCTCGTGCGGACGTATGCCGGCATAGAGCATCATGCCCACGGCAGCAAGGCAAATGCCGCCTTGGTATTTCTTCGCGGCGCTCAGTAAGGCTTTGATTTCCTGCGGGCTTAATATCTCGATTCGTTCTTCTCGAACTTTCACCGCATCCACCCGCGCCACGGGGTTTTCGCTGCACCAGCCGCGTTTCAGCGCAGTGCTGAATACGCCGCTGAGTATCAAGCGCGCCTTCTGCCGCTGGCGCGGGGTGGCGAAGGCTTGCTCAATGTACCGGGCGCATTCTTCTGTGGTGATAGCACGCACGCGTCTGGCGGCCAATCCCTTGCAGTGTTTCATGAATCGGCGGGTAAAATAGCGGAAATCCGTCTGCGTGCGGCTCCTCCGCTCGCGCCTTGCCTCCAGCGCCGCCGCCACGGCTTTCTCAAAACTCACCGTTTTCTCCTGCCGCCGCAGTTCTTCCTCGCCCGCCGCTATACACCGCAGCGCACGTCTTACCCTACCACGTCCCGCCCGCAGTGCAGCTCCCGCCACCTGAGCAGCTTCCAATACATTCACCCCCGTTTGCTTTAACACAGCCAACGCCGCCAACTCTTCTTCTGTTATTCTAATGTTCATGATAACTCGCCTTTCAAAACCGTAAGTCAAGCATAAAGCAGGTATTCATGCAAAAAGAAAACAGCTTCGCCGTGACGTAGCAAATAAAAGAAAGTTGCACCTTTGATATTGCCAGAGCGTAAAGTTTTTAGCTATTCTAAAGTGCGGTTTTGAAAAGCGTAGAGTATGAAAAGCTCTTAATTTTCCATTATGAAATTACATCTACCTATCACGCTGTTAACTGCCGTTCTGGCAACCTCTATCGCCCTGCCTGCCCAAGCTGTAGAAGCCCCTGAAGGTTACACTACCACTTACCTGAATAGCCCCGGTACTCTGGAAACGTATTCAGAGCTTACGGCAGAAGAATACATCGCATTTATTCTGCAAAGTTCTCAGGAGTTCACCCCCACCGGAGCAGACTACTGGACCTCATCCACTCCTCTCGTCAGCGGTGGTAATGTATTCTTTGGCTCCTACAATTCAGACTTTCCCGTTGCCCTGAGTTTCAAAGACGTCAACGGCTCGGCTTTCTCCGGCCAAAGCGCTTTAACTTTCGATACCTTGAGCAACCTGACGTTCTCGACGATAACGGACAATGACCCTGCCATCAGCTTAGCTAATAACGGCACTTTAACCATCACCAATGTTAATGATGGCCAAAGTGACACGGTGGACGTATTGTTTAATGATATAGAGCATACCACATCCGACACCGACTCCTATGGCGGCGCTATCTATGCTGATAACGGAGACGTGACCATCAGCAACAATGGCGATGTTTCTTTCTCAGGCAACTCCTCCTCCTCTGACTACGACGGCTACTACGCCTCTTACTCCTACGGCGGCGCTATCTATGCTGATGACGGAGACGTGACCATCAGCCATAATGGCAATGTTTCTTTCTCACGCAACTCATTAACCGGCTACTACACCCGCGGCGGCGCTATCTATGCTTCCACTGTAACCATCAGCAATAATGGAAATGTTTCTTTCTCAGACAACTCCTCCTCCTCCTCCTCTTACTCCTCCGGCGGCGCTATCTATGCTTACGATGGCGACGTGACCATCAGCAATAATGGTGACGTTTCCTTTAGCGGAAACAGCGCCAGCGCTATCTATGCTGACTATGCCGACGTGACCATCAGCAATAATGGTACCGTTTCCTTTAGCGGAAACCACGCTGGCGCTATCTATACTTGGGGCGACGTGGCCATCTGCAATAATGGTGACGTTTCCTTTAGCGGAAACTACGCCTCCGTCGGCGGCGCTATCTATGACAGCCATGCCGACGTGACCATCAGCAATAATGGTGCCGTATCCTTTAGCGGAAACTACGCCGACGACGGCGGCGGCGCTATCTATGCTTATGCTTACGAGGACGACGTGACCATCAGCAATAATGATGCCGTTTCCTTTAGCGGAAACTACGCCTCCCGCCCCACCGGTTCCTCCTACGGCGGCGCTATCTATGCTTTCGCGGGCGGCGTGACCATCAACAATAATGGTGACGTTTCCTTTAGCGGAAACTACGCCTCCGGCGACTACGCCTTCGGCGGCGCTATCTATGCCCATGCCTATGCCTATGCCTATGCTGACGGAGATTTATACATCCAAGGCAATGATAGTGTTTTATTTGAAAAGAACTATGAAAAAAGTGCTGATTCCTACCGTCTTCGCAGTATTTATGCGGAGGACGGTAGTAGCATGAACCTTTCTGCCAAGACCGGAGGACACATCACTTTCTACGATTCCGTTTATACAACAAGCGATGCATATTTCAACAGCGATTATGAAGTCGCGGATGGTGATATACAAAGCGCCAAGGGTGACATCATCTTCAGCGGCAAATATGCAGAGGAGCATCTGAATGAAATTCTGGCAGCTAATAATGAAGGTCGCACGGCGAAAGCTGAAGAAATTCTGAACTCTCAGACCAGCACTATTGAAGGAAACGCATATTTGAACGGCGGCAGTCTTCAGATTAAGGATGGGGCTGTATTCAATGTAAATGGTGATACGGTAAACATTGCCGCCGGAAGCAATGCTACGCTTGCCATCAGCGATGCCGAGCTTGTGGCAGCGAATGCCACGATTGAGGTAGGGGAATCCGCCACGCTGCAGCTGAGCAATGGCGCCGTCGTCACAGCTGATGAAATCAACATTGCAGCCGGTGCGACCTTAGCTATTGGCGATATAGCTGTTACAACATCAGAAATCGATTCGATGGTAGCGGCCTATCGTATATCCAGCCTCAATGTTATCAATGGTGATTTGACCTTCGCTGCCGGTTCCACACTGGTAACGGATGGCATCGGAATCAGCATGACGGAAGGCTCAGTTCTGACCTTCAATGCCACCAGCGAAGGCGAGAAAATCAATCTTGTGTTCACCCTTGGTACAGAATACAACGAGGATGGTCTAGTACAGCTGTTCTCGAATGTCGACATTGTGAAATTCCTCATGGATGGAGAAGAAGTGGACACCTCGACAACGCTGTTGGCAAGTGACTTCTTCACCGGTGCCGGTATTAACGAAAGCACCACGCTGAACTACGACAGCACCGCCAACGTGGTATACCTGGAAGGCGTGAATAAGGTGGTTCCCGAACCGACTACCGCCACGTTGAGCTTGCTGGCACTGGCAGCTCTGGCTGCCCGCCGCCGTCGTCGCTAAGGCAAGTAATAAGCTTCATGTAAAAACAATTACATGTGTGGTAAAGCCCCCATGGCCGCAAGGCTGTGGGGGCTTAAGTTTGCTGCGGTGCAGGGTGCATAAAAAGCTCCCCGAGCGATGAGCATTGGGGAGCTTTTATAGAATAATGAATTAATTTGTTGCTTCAGTGATGAGGGCCGTGGGGGCGGAAAGCACCGCCATGGTGAATGCCCGGATAGGCACTGTGGTGGTGGTGCCGGTGGTGCTGGTGGTGGCAGGAGCTGAGACCGAGCAATCCCAGAGCGGCGGCAATTATTATAGCGATTTTTTTGTTCATGGCATTTTTCTTTCTATTGTATGATTAAAACAAATAAGTTTGAAAACAATAATTATTTAACATATAAAACATACCTAGTCAAGAAAAAAATCCCCGCGCTCATAAAAAAGCGCGGGGAAACATAGAAAGGAGATGATTACTGAGAATATCAGTTGTTCACGCGACCCAGGTAGGTACCGTCTTCCGTCTTAACGGAGATACGCTGACCTGCGGAGATGAACAGGGGAACCTGAACAACAAGGCCGGTGGTCATGGTGGCGCTCTTGTAGACGTTGTTGGCGGAGTTGCCCTTCACGCCCTCGGGAGCCTCGGCCACCTCCATGGTGATAGCGGCGGGCAGTTCGATGGAGCACACGATTTCATCGGTGAAGAGAAGCACATAGTTCTCGCCCTCGATGAGGTAATCCTTAACGGGTTCCACGATATCCTCAGCTACGCAAACGTCCTCGAAGGTCTCGTTGTTGAGGAAGTGGTAGCCCATACCGTCCACATAGGAGAACTCCATCTCCTCGCGGCTGAGCATCACACCCTCAAGGAAGTCGTTGGAAGTAAGGCGCAGGTTGTAGTCCTTCTTGGTGGCGATGCTGCGGATGGTCATCTGCACATAAGATGCCATGCGGGGCGGGGTCTTGAGCTGGCTTTCGCGCACAACACAGATGTCGCCGTTGTAATTCACGGCGTGACCCTTGCGGAGTTGAATAACGGGAACTTTTGCCATAACGCGCGCAAGATTAGCAGAGGAGAGCATTTCAGTCAAGCTTTTTCTCAGAAAGAGGCGCGAAAAAAAGCGATTTAGGGCTTTGCGGGCAAAAGGCATCCCCCGCTGCGGGAAGCGCAGCGGGGGATGAGGAATGGGTTAGAAAAAATCAGAGAGAGAGAGCGAAAGCCTGTTTGGCGCCGATAGCCTTGCTGATGAGTTCGAGACGCTCGGGGTCGATGGGCTTGTCCGTTTTGATGACGGCCAGGGAATCGCCACTGATGTGGTCGCGGGGTGCCACCATGTTTTCGATATTGATATCGGCCTGAGAGATAATCTGGCCGATAATGGCGATAACGCCGGGGCGGTCAGAGTATCGCAGCACGAGTGTGTTGCCGCTGAGGGTGGCATACAGGTGGTCGAAGTTGTTGATGCGTGAAACAACGGGCTCGCCGTCAATAACCACACCACGAACGCTGGTTATTTTCTGCTCGCCGTCTTCCTCGGTGAACAAATCGAGGGTCAGTGCATCGTCTCGAAGCATATCGTCCATGGGTTCGCGGGCTTTGAAAACGATGCCGTGCTCACGCAGACTGGCTTCGGCTGCGGCGGGCATCAGACCTTGCTCGGCACCGGGGACAGCGCCCTGCAGAATCCACGGGGTGAACCATTTGCGGTAGGAGCGCAGGTTGTTGTAGAAGGTACACTCGATTTTGCGAATGGGCGTGCAGCCGGCTGCTTGGTAGCAGAGCTTGCCGAGCATGCTGGCAAGCTGCAGGTGGGCAGGGTTGAGGTCGGTCGGTTTCTCGGCGTTGATGACGCAGGAGGTGTCGCCGGTGGTGAAATAGGCCTCCATTTCGGATGCTGCACGCATGGCGGCGAGCTTGTTGGCCTCCTTCGTATTGGCACCCAAGTGGGGCAGCATGACGTCCGCCACATCGGCGCTGGGCTGCTGAGCGGCAGTATCTTTGGGGTGCACGTCGGTGCAGTAGATAATGTTCTTACCGGCGGCGCGTGCACGGCGAATGGCATCTTCATCCACCACGCCGTAGCGGGAGCAGTTCACGAGCATGGCGCCATCCTTCATCAGCCCCAGCAGGCGGTCACCAACTAAGCCCTTAGTCGAGGGACCACCGGGGACGTGCAGGGAAATGATATCGGCGTTGGCGAAAATCTCATCAATTTCAGCCGGGGTGGCACCGATATTGAGAGCGCGTTGTTTGGAAAGGAAGTGATCGTAGCCGAGGATGCTGCATTCAAAGCCCTGCAGTCGCTTGACCAGGAGCCTGCCGATATTGCCCAAGCCCAGAATGCCCACCGTCTTGCGGGTCAGCTCGCGGCCCATGTATTTCTTCTTGTTCCACTCACCGGCTCGGGTGGTGACATCTGCGGGAATCACATAGCGATAAGCTGCCAGAATCATGGCGATTACCTCCTCTGCGACGGCGTTGGAGTTTGCGCCGGGGGTGTTCATGACGTCGATTCCCTTGGTG
The DNA here is from genome assembly GCA_045614705.1 of Akkermansia sp. Classification (GTDB taxonomy): domain Bacteria; phylum Verrucomicrobiota; class Verrucomicrobiia; order Verrucomicrobiales; family Akkermansiaceae; genus Akkermansia. The sequence goes on along the minus strand of JAZLDM010000093.1, from coordinate 21,967 downwards.
CGGGCGTAAACGTAGTCGATGTTGTCGTAACCGGCACCGGCGCGAATGACGCACTTAAGACCGGGCAGGGTATCAATGATGGCGGGAGTGACTTTTTCGGAGCGTACAATCAGACCCACTGCATCGGGGTGTTCGGCCACCAGAACATCAATGGGTGTGGCATCGTCTTGTACTACTTCGTAACCGGCAGCTCGCAGAGAGGCGGCTGCGGCGATGTCAAGCTTGGTCGGAATAAGGATTTTCATGTTGATGAAGTGTAAAAATTGAAAGTTCAGCGTTCGATTTCGTGTACGAACAGGCCGGAACGCAGCTTGGGCTCAAACCAAGTAGATTTGGGCGGCATGATTTCACCGCTGTCGGCAACGTGGAAAAGGTCTGCCATCGTGACGGGGTACAGGGCAAAGGCTACGCCGTTGCCGGTGCGGTCCTCGAGCTCCTGCAGACCGCGAATGCCACCGACAAAGTCGATACGATTGCTGGTTCTCGGGTCATCAATACCCAATATGGGAGCCAGTAGGTTAGCTTGCAAAATGGCGCAATCCAAGCTCTCGATGGGGTGGGCGGCATCGAAACTGCCGTCTTTTGCCGTGATGCTGTACCAAGTACCGCCGATGCACATGCCGAACTCGTGCTTGCGGCGGGGGGCATACGGAGCGCCGGCGGGGGCGGGAACGACTGTGAACTTGTCGGCAATGGCGCTCATGAACTCCTCCGGGAGCATGCCGTTCAGGTCACTTACCACGCGGTTGTAGTCCATGATGAAGAGGTCCTCATCGCAGAAGGTGACTGCCATGAGGTAATTGAACTCCTCCTGCCCGGTGTAGTCGGGGTGTGCTTGACGGCGTTTAGCACTTACGGCAGCGCTGCTGGCTGTGCGGTGGTGGCCGTCTGCAATGTAAAGGGTGGGCACTTCTTCAAAGCCACGGCGAATGGTCTCGATAACCTCGGAATCCGTTACCGGCCAGAGCAGGTGGGTTACGCCGTCATCGCCGGTGAACTCGTACTCGGGTTTGTGGAATTTAATCCACTCGCGAATGGCCGTGGAAATCCCCTCGTGCTTGCGGTAGGCCAGGAAAACGGGTTCCGTCTGTGCGGAGCAGGTGTCGAAATGGTTAATGCGGTCGAGCTCCTTCTCTTTACGGGTGAGCTCGTGCTTCAGGATGGTGTTGTTGAGGTATTCATCCACACTGGCGCAACCCACAATACCGGTTTGCACACGGCCCCACATCATCTGACGGTAGATGTAGTAATAGGGGGCGGCATCCCGCACCAGAAATCCTTTGCGAATGAACTCCTGCAGGTTATCACGGCTTTTTTCGTAGGTGACGGAATCGTGAATTTGCTCTTCGCTTGTGTCGATATCGGCACGGCAAATGTGCAGGAACGAGGAGGGGTTGCCGGCAGCCATGGCGCAGGCCTCCTGATGGTTCATGACATCGTAGGGCAGGCACGAGACTTGCTCGGCGTATTGCTTGGGCGGTCGCACTGCGGCGAAAGGACGAATGGTGGCCATGTTGTAAGTGAAAGTTTGTTTATGTTATATACTAGCGAATGTTGAATTTTAGTCAAGCTAAAAGCGCTGTAATCGAGGGATATGCTTGAAGCTTTATGACAAAGAGTGACTATTTGGCGAGAAAAGTGCGGCGGCAGCGCTGCGATTGAGCTTGCCGGTAGCTGTGCGGGGGAGTTCCGGCAGGTGCCGGCTGTAGTGTGGGCGGTGGTAAGCCGGGAGTTGGCGGATGGCGTCTTGCAGGGCGGTTTGGGCTGATGCCGGGCCTTCCCACAGTAGAGCCACGCATTGGCCAAGTACGGCATGGGGAGCCGGTACAACCAGCACGGTTAAGCCGGTGGTTGCTTGTAGCTGCTGCTCGACTTCTTCGGCTTGGATTTTGACGCTGCCGCTGTTGATGACGGAATCGATACGACCGAGAATGCGGAAGCTGCCGTTCGGTGCTATTTCGGCAAGGTCGTTGGTAATTAATTGCGAGATGCCCAAATGCGGTGCGCTGATGGCGAGTGTGTGCTCCGGCGTAAGGGCGAGGGCAACTCCGCGCAGGGGGGTGTACCACTCCGAGCGTTCCGGTCCGTTGATATGCCGAAGCGCGATGTGGGAGAGGGTTTCGGTCATGCCGTATGAGGCATAGACCTGCGAGGGGAGAGCTTGCAGGGACTCCTCGAGCGTGGAATCGATGAAACTGCCGCCCAGCAATATTTGCCGAACGCGGGATAGCTGCTCCTGACCATGGGGTTGTTGCAGGGTGGCGGTAGCCTGCATGGGTACCAGTGGGGCAAAGTCGATGGTTGAAGTCAGTGCGGCCAATGGTGTGGAGCTTGGCTCTTGCAGCAGTAGCTCGCAGCCGCTGACAAGGGCGCGCACGACCATCATTTTGCCTGCTATGTATTGCAGCGGAAGACTGAGCAGGGCGCTTTTTCCTCGACTCAGCCCAAAGATTTCACAGCTCAGGCGTGCACTGGCACGCATGGCCGATTTGGGGGCGTGGATTATTTTCGGCTTGCCGGTAGAGCCGCTGGTGCGCAGTTCGATTGTGGGGGCGGGACTTAACCATGAATGGAGAAAATCTGCCAAATCGGCAGATATTCCGGTGGTGCCGGCTTTCCATTCAGGCAGAGTATTCGCAGAGATGGTTACTCCGTTGATGGTGATTTGTTCACTCATTGAAGCGGTGCTGAATGAGCACGTTGAAATAGTTGCCGGCGCCCGGCACTGCGATAAGATGAGCTTCCTCCGGAATTGCCGGGTTGGCCAGTGGTTCCAAGAAGTCGCGCTGGCTCATATACTTGAGTACATCGTTGCCGCTCCCTTTGGCTAAATTCATCAGGTCGCTGAAGTTGACATCGCAAGTGATGTCGCAGTGTCCCGCCAAAGCCGGCAATTCATCCACACTCAGCAGGGTGTGCGCCTTGTAGCCGCGCATGCTCCCCAAGGGGCGACGGTAGTACACCATGTCGTTGGTTTGCCCGTAATCGATGGTGAGCATGGTGCCCAATTTCCAGTATTTATTCCACTCGGCATACCATTTGTAGTAGCTTTCGTGTACCTCGATAATTTGTCCCTCCTGAGCCCAGCGGTCAAAGGCCGTGGAGGCGGGGAGCGGGTTTGCCGCTGCTTGGCGAACTACTTGCCCGTCAATGACTGCTAGCCCGAGCTCCAGCCAATGGCTGTCTTGATAGACGAATTGGCGAGCCGGGAAGGCGTCCGGTAATTCATTGCTGAAAATGAAGGCACGGCCATCGGTTTTTTTCAGCGCTTTCTGTACGGAGCTGAGAACGGTGACAGAATGGCCGCCTACCATACCTTGCAGGTTTCGCAGGGCTTGCGAGCGGTCGACCATGAGGTAGCGGGAGAAAAGTCGTTCCCATACGGACATATTCCGGCAAATGGCCATGGCCAAGTCGCCATTGCCACCACCTATTTCGATAATGGGCAAGCGGCGTTTGTGGATTTTGCAACTCTCTCTCCACTGTTGCACAATTCGCCTGGCCAGCAGGTCGCACATGGTGGCAGAGGTGGAAAAATCACCACGAAAGCCGATATTGCTGATATTTTTGCTGTAGTAGCCGCCTGTTTCATCGTAAAGCGCGAGCTCCATGAATTCCTCCATGGAAATCCAATTGCCGCGAGACAGGATGTGGGGGACGATGTTCATGCTTTTTGCAAGAGCCGCCGTTGGGTTTCGGCATCAGTTAGAAAGCTCGAGCATGCGCAGAAGCGGTTTTTCGGCACGCAAGCGCAGCTCCTCCGGAACCTTGACTTCGGGCGCCATGTTGCGCAGGCAATCGCGTATTTTTTGCAGGGTGTTGAGTTTCATGTACTCACACTCGGCGCAGGAGCATTTTTCTGTGCCAACGCCGATAAATTCCTTGCCGGGAACAAGCTTGCGCAGGCGGTGTAAAATGCCGCTTTCGGTTACAATGATAAACCGGGTGGCATCGCTTGCGCTGCAATATGGAATCATCTTTTCCGTTGAGCATATATGGTCGGCAAGCAGACGAATGGGCTCTTGGCACTCCGGGTGGCAAACAACCGGGGCGTTCGGGTACTGGGCTTTCACGGCAAGTACCTTGTCGCGGGTGAATTGTTCGTGAACATGGCAGGCACCATTCCACATTGTCATTTCGCGGCCTACTTGGTGCGCGGTCCAAGCGCCCAAGTTGCGGTCGGGTACAAAAAGAATCGGGCGGTCTGCCGGTGCGGTCTCGACGATTCGTTGGGCGTTGCCGCTGGTTACAATCACATCGGCAAGAGCTTTCACACCGATGGAGCAGTTTACATAGGCAATGACGTAGTAGTTTTTGTCAGCATGCGCTTGCAGATAGGCGGCCAGCTCGTCTGCCGGGCAGGATTGCTCAAGCGAGCAAGCTGCGTTCAAATCCGGTAGCAGTACGGTACGGGTGGGGTTGAGGATGCAGGCTGTCTCGGCCATGAAGTGAACTCCGCAGAATACAATGACTTCGCACTCGGTTTCCTGCGCTTTGCGAGCCAAGGCTAATGAGTCGCCAACGAAATCGGCAATATCCTGAATTTCGGGGCGTTGGTAGCTGTGGGCCAGTATTACAGCGTTGCGCTCTTGCTTAAGTTGCTCAATCTGCTGAATTAAATCTGCGTCTGACATGGGCTGAGCCTACCATTACAGGCCGTTTTTGTCAATGATAAACAGGGTTATCGCGCAATTATTTCTGTGCTGTTTTTACTTGCCTCGGTCTTCGGGGAAATTGCGGTAGCCGATGGGCAGGGGGGAGTGGTGGTCCAGCAGACCTCGGTCGTAACGGCGGGTCGGTGGCTGCATGTTACCTATGGTTGGTACACCGGTAAAGAAGTATTGAAGGTAATAGGTACCGTTGTAACCCAGAGCGTGTGCCTCTCGAATCATTTGCAGGATGTCGGCTTCATCCAGCAAATCGGGGTGTACGGTGGTGCGAATTTCGTAGGGTATGCCTGAGTCTTGCAGCAAGCCCAGAGTTTCGGCAAATCGATTATAGAGCACATGGCCGCCCGGTAATTGCCAGCTGCGGGTGGAGGGCATTTTGTTGTCCATTGCCACATAGTCAATGAGTTTGCGCTCCAGTAGCTCGGCTACGACATGCGGGTTGCTGCCGTTGGTGTCTATTTTGATGAGATAGCCCAGCGATTTAATGTTTTCGCAAAGTTCGCTCAGGCCGGGTTGTAGAGTAATTTCGCCGCCGGAGAGTACGACGGCATCCAAAAATCCCCTCCGTTCTCGCAGAAATTCCATTTCATCCACCTGTGACGTGCTTTTCTCCGTTACAAGCTCAGGGTTGTAGCAGTAGGGGCACCTCAGGTTGCAGCCGTTGAACCACATGATACACGCTGCCTTTTTGGGGTAATCAAGAAAGGTGAGTGTTGTGATGTCGACGGGGTGACGCATGGGGCGGAAATGGTGGATTTTGGTGGTCAGAAAGGCCCTGCAACGGCTCGGGGAAAATGGAGGTGTGCCGTTGCAGGGCCGAAGCTCTGCAATAAGTTGCGAACTGTTACTTGAGGATGGCGTCGCAGCCACAGCCGCAGCCGGGTTCCTGGAAGTGGGCGCGCTCTTCAAATTCGCCCTGCTTGCCGGCGTTGAAGGTTTCAACGGGGCGGTGGTAACCCATTACGCGGGTGTAAACAGTGCACTTGGTGCGCTCGGATTCGTGCTCGGCAAGAATCTGCTCATCGGTCTTAACAACCGGCTTTACTTCCTGATCCATGGTATTTGAATGTTTGGTTAGAGGTTAATGAGTTCGTTCTGTAAGAAACTAGAAGAGGGGAAGTTCCGGCTGCTCCTCGGCGCGTGCTTTGGCTATAAGCTCTTCGTCGCAGAGCGGGCAGTAGTCGTGGCGGCCCTTCAGGTAACCGTGCTTGTCGCACACGGAGAAGAGCGGGGTCACGGTGATGTAGGGCATCTTGAAGTTGGTGAGTACCTTGCGTACGATGTCTCGGCATGCCTCGGGCGAGGAGATTGCTTCGTTCATGTACATGTGGAATACGGTACCACCGGTGTAGCAGCACTGCAGCTTGTCCTGCATTTGCAGAGCCTTGAAGAGGTCGTGCGTGTAGCCGGCGGGCAACTGCGAGCTGTTCGTGTAGTAGCGGTGACCGGGGGTACCGGACTGGATAATGTCGGGGTAACGCTTGAGGTCTTCGCGAGCGAAGCGGTGGGTGGTACCTTCGGCGGGTGTTGCCTCCAGGTTATAGAGGTTGCCGGTTTGCTCCTGATAGCCACGAATGCGCTCACGCATGAAGTGCAGCACCTCTTCCGCGAAGGCAATACCCTCGGCGTTGGCTGTATTGAGCATATCGCCGGAGAAGTTGCGAAGCATTTCATTGATGCCGTTCAGGCCAATGGTGGAGAAGTGGTTGCGCAGGTGGGGCAGGTAGCGCTTGGTGTAGGGGTACAGACCGCGCTGGTAGAGTGTGTTGATGAATACGCGCTTCTTCTCAAGGGTGTCCTTGGCCAAATCCATGAGCTCGCCGAGCTTGCTGTACATCAGGTTCTTGTTGCCCTTGTACAGGTAGCCGAGACGTGCCATGTTGATGGTTACTACACCGATGGAGCCGGTCATTTCGGCAGAACCGAATAGACCACCGCCGCGCTTGAGGAGCTCGCGCAGGTCGAGCTGGAGACGGCAGCACATGGAGCGCACGGCATCGGGCTTGTATGCCTCCTCGTCAATGACGCGGTTGCCGTTTTCATCGAACTTATACTGAGAACCGATGAAGTTCTGGAAGTAGGAGGAGCCGATTTTGGCGGCGTTCTCGAAGAGAAGCGGTACGTTTTCACCGTCCCAGTCGAAGTCTTCGGTAATGTTGACGGTGGGGATGGGGAATGTAAACGGCTGGCCGGTGCTGTCGCCCTCAGTGAGCACTTCGTAGAATGCGCGCTGAATGATATTCATTTCAGGCTGGAAGTGCTTGTAAGTCATGCCGGTGAGAGATTCTGCACCACGCTCGCGGGCGATAGCCAGAAGCTCGTCATCCTGCAAATCCTCAAAGATGTGGGCGCCACCGGAGAAGGGGGACTGCTCACGCAGGTCGCGGGGAACAGTCCAGTCGATGGTGACGTTGGTGAAGGGGCTCTGACCCCAGCGGGAGGGGACGTTGAGGTTGTAGACGAAGTTGCGCAAAGCCTTCTTCACGGCTCTGTAGGGCAGCTTGTCTTTGAAAAGGTAGGGGGAGAGGTAGGTGTCGAACGAGCTGAAAGCCTGTGCACCGGCCCATTCGGACTGCAGAATACCAAGGAAGTTCGCCATCTGCCCCAAAGCTTCACGGAAGTGCTTGGGCGGGCGGCTGTTTACGCGGCTACGTACGCCATTGAAGCCTTCGTTGAGCAGATTGCGCAAACTCCAGCCTGCGCAGTACCCGGTAAGGCAGTCCAAGTCGTGAATGTGGTAGTCACCATTTCGGTGAGCTGCACCTTCTTCGGGGGTATACACCTGATCCAGCCAGTAGTTGGCGATAACTTTACCGGCTGTGTTGTTCACCAGACCGGCGTTGGAGTATGTGGTGTTTGAGTTTGCCTTGATACGCCAGTCGGTATTGCCGATGTATTCTTCGATTGTCTGTTTGCAGTCCACCCAAGTGTTGCCTTGGTACACACCGGCAATCTGTTCGCGCTGCAGTTTGTGCAGGAATCGGTATTTAATGAAGTTGCGGGCTGTTTCGAATGCCCCGGCGCGCATCAGTTCGCGTTCAATCGTGTCCTGCACTTTTTCCACGGGCAGGTACTCCTCTTTCTTCAGGGCATCCAGTACATTGGCATATACCAAGGGGTTGTACTCCTCTTGCGAGGCGTGGTAGGCCTTCTCTATGGCCTGCTGTACTTTGTAGGCCTCGAAGCGTTCGCGTTTTCCGTTGCGCTTGATAATCATGTCGTGAGAGTTTTAATAGTAAATTGTCTTTTGGCTTCCCGCTGCTTGAGCCGCAGCGGGGGTGCCCCGGTGTATCGACTCCTTTGGGTGAACGGCGCAAACTTTAGCAAATTTTCGTCGCCTTAGCAAGCAAAAACTTTACTTCGAAGTGACTTTTCTTTTTCTAAATATGGTAGTATATTTGCTTATATACCACAATATATAGTATGTTTTACTTGTTCACATTTTTAGAATAAATCTAAAAATTATATTTGTTGCACTTGTGTCAAAAGCTTTGAGCATGCGAGAGATTGGCTTTTGTTGCAATTCGCAAGATATGCGTATGACAAAGCCGAGTCGTAAAAAAATGCTACAAGATGTGGTAGTGCGAGAGGTGGCGAAAAAAAATGTAAAGAGGGAGGGGCTGAAAGAAAAAAATGAATCAACGGCTGACCCAAATGGTTTTCAGGTAATCTTCGCCGTCGAAATCGAAGGTCATGGGCGAGGTTTCGATGGCGGCGCCGGGAGCTCCGCTGAGCACGAGTTTGCGGAACTGATTGTGCGAGACTTTGCGGCAATTAGTGGTGCAAAGAATCCAACCGTGCGGAGCCAGGCAAGACATGGCTTTGGCTACCAAGCTGCCGTAGTCTTTTTCTACTCGCCAGATGCGGCCTTTCTCATCGCGGGAGAAAGTGGGCGGGTCGAGCACGATGGCATCGAAAGTACGCCCCTGTCGTGCAAAGCGATCCAGCCAGTGCAGGGTGTCGCCTTTGCAGAAGAAGTGTGCGGAGGGGTCGATGCCGTTCAGTTCCATGTTTTCCCGGCACCAACTCAGGCAAGGTTGAGCGAGGTCGAGCGTGGTGGTGGTGGCGCCGGCAAGAGCTGCGCAAACAGAGAATGCGCCGGTGTAAGAGAATGTGTTGAGCAAAGTCATGCCGGGGCGGCAGCGACGGCGCACCTCGGCTCTGTTGTCTCGCTGGTCCAAAAAGATACCTTGCGAGTATCCTGCCGCCATGTCCATAATATAGCGCGCGCCGTTTTCCTGTATTTCGAAGCGCAAGGGTGCAACCGGACCGCAGAAGTGCTCGGGGGCGTCCTTCACGTCTTTGTCGAGACGTTTCAGGTAAACAGGGCGACCGGTCTGTTGCAGCAAATCGCGCAATCCGCGCGGTACTGAGGTGTCTCGCACGGAGACGAGTAAGCGGTCAGCGAGTGCATCGATAAATATACCGGGCCAAGGGGTACCGTCTGCTACCCGATAGGCATTTGTTTTTTCGGGGAGCAGGGCGGTTTTTTGTTCTATCAGCTCGGTAAGTACGGACATGGGAAAGCGGGGAAAATCAGCTGAGAGCCGCGGCGGCTTTGCGAATGGTGGCGGCCATGGTGGAAAGTGCGTTGGCGCGAGTTGAGGCCAGGTGTTCCTTGAGGCCGCACTCATCGAGCCGGCGCAAATCCGCACTCATGATTTCTGCCGGGCTGAGCCCGCTGAGCAGTCTGATAAAAAGAGCGATGAGCCCTTTTGTGATAAGGGAGTCGCTGTCTGCTTTGATAATCATTTTACCGTCCTCGAGCTCGGTGCCGACCCACACTCGGCTCTGGCAACCCTTGATGAGGTTGCCGGGCTTGCGATATTCTTCGGGCATGGGGGGGAGTTTGCGCCCCAAAGAGATGATGAACTCGTACTTTTCCGTCCAATCTTCGAAGATGGACATGTCGTCCAGCAGTTTTTCTATGCGTTCATTGAAATTCATGCGAACGAAATCAGCAGGAGGTTGCCAAGGTATAGAGTACAGCTTTTTGTGCGTGGAGGCGGTTTTCGGCTTCCGTGAAAATGACAGGAGCATGAGCCTCGAGCACTTCGTCAGTGATTTCGTAACCGCGATAGGCCGGCAGGCAGTGGAATACGCTGTGGCCCGGGGCTGCGAGTTTCAACAGCTCGGCATTGACCTGATAGGGGAAGAAGGCTTTTTCTTTTGTGCCTTTTTCAGACTCCTGCCCCATGGAAATCCAAGTGTCGGTGTTGATGATGGTGCAATCACGAACGGCGTCTTCAACATCGGTTGTGCAGATGATATTCGGGCAATCGAGGGCGGCAAGGGTGTCGGCCTTCGGCAGTGCGTGCTCGGGACCGGCAAGGGCAAGGGTGAAGCCAAGTCGCTTGGCTGCCCACATCCACGAGCGACCCATATTGTTGTCTACATCACCAAGGAAGGAAATCTTCATGTCTTTCCATGAACCCACGCCGTACTTTTCCTCAAGTGTGAGCAAGTCGGCCAGAATCTGGCAGGGGTGCTCTTGGTCGGTCAGGGCATTTATGGTCGGCAGTTGCGAATAGCGAGCGAAATCCACCACTTCATCCTGCCCGTATGTGCGGATTACAGCGCCGTGAATCATGCGGCCCAATACGCGAGCTGTGTCCTTGATGGGCTCGCCACGACCGAGCTGGATATCACGGGTGGAGAGGAACATCGGTCGACCGCCCAGTTCAGCTATACCTACCTCGAATGAAACGCGAGTGCGGGTGGAAGACTTGGAGAAAATCAATGCCCAGGTTTGACCGGCAAGCGGTTGTGTGCTGTGATTGCCGCGCTCAGCCTTGAGCTTGTGCCCCAGAGCAAGTAGGTTTTGAATCTGCTCGCCCGTCAATTCTTCGATGGAAAGTAACTGCTTCATGGTATGATGTGCCGACTTGTGGAAAATGGCACCCTACCATATTGCTTGCCCTATGTAAAGCATTGATTGAGTCAGTAGCCCATAATTTGCTTGCTCGCGCGCGTGCGTAATGGTAATATACAGGCATGTTCAAACCTGTACTAGCTCAATTTGGTGCTCCGTCGCATTGGTTGATTTTTTTGATTGTTGTTTTGGTGGTGTTCGGCGCTCGACGTTTGCCGGATATTGCTCGCAACCTCGGGCGTAGCCTTGGTGAGTTTAAGAAGGCTCGCCGAGAGTTTGAAGACGAGCTGATGAAAGCTCAGCAAGATGAAACTTCTGCATCTGCTGACAATAAGGATAAAAGCAAAGAGGCACCGTAAGTGCCTCTTTTTAAATTTAATTACCTGTTATTGAGGGGAGGGTGGGGCGTTAGTTATCGCAGAATTGAGCGGTTGTTGTGTCGCCCTTGAGGTCTGCAAGTGTGTAGCTTTCCAAGTATTGCTGTATGGTGTTCTGCAGGCCGACCCACAGGGGCAGTGTGGTGCACATGTCGCTCATGGGGCAAAGGTTGGTGGTGGTGGACAGGCAATGTACGGTTGATAAATCACCCTCCGCCGCTTTCAGAATTTCGTAGATGGTGTAATCCTCTGCCGGGCGGGCAAGGTAATAACCACCGGCCTTGCCGCGTATGCTCACTACCAGCTGAGCTCGCAACAGGTGGGTCATGATGCCCTCCATGTATTTCAGAGTTATGTTCTGTCGCTCGGCAACGGAGCGCAACGATACCGGCTCCCCGTTGTTTTGGTTTGCCAGGTCTATCATAATGCGCAGGGCGTATCGGCCCTTGGTGGAGATTCTCATCATAGCTGTCGGAAACCTATTATATATATAGGATTATATCCTGTCAAGCGAAAAACCGCTTTTTCTGATAGGAAAAGCGGTTTTCGCAAAGATTCAGAGAATACAGCTGATTGTGATCAGGCGAGCGATGAGGAGATGTGTTCTACCAGTTCGCGGAGGGAAGGGTCTGCTTCCATTTTGTCCTCGATGGTTTTTGTCGCGTGAATGACGGTACCGTGATCGCGACCACCGAAGGCGGCGCCGATATCCTGAAGGGAGCTTTGCGTGTGGCGACGAGCCAGGAACATGGCAAGCTGGCGGGGATGGGCGATGCCGGCGGTGCGGCGGCGACCATTGAGGTCAGCTACACGAATGTTGAACTCCTCGGCCACGCGGCGCTGGATGTCTGCGATGGTGATGTCACCGGTGCTCTTTTCTTCCTTCAGCAAATCATTGAGCTGAACTCGAGCATCTTGAATGGTCGGTGATTTCTGGGAGAAAGAGGCAAATGTGGCTAAGCGTACGAGTGCGCCTTCGAGGCGGCGTACGGAGCGCGTGATGTTCTTGGCAAGGTAATTGATAACCTCATCGCTGATGAGCGTGCTTTTCCACATGCTGCGCTTCTTTCGCAGAATGGCGATACGGGTTTCGAGGTCCGGAACGTTGAGGGCTACGGTGAGTCCCTGTTCGAAGCGGGAGGTCAGGCGGTCGTCGAGCTTGGTGATTTTGCCGGCGGGGCAGTCAGCGGAGAGGATGATTTGCTTGCCGCTGGCGAAAAGCGCGTTGAACGTGTGGAAGAATTCCTCCTGCGTCTTGCCTTTTTGCGACAGGAATTGTACGTCGTCAATGATGAGCACGTCTGCCTTGCGGTATTTACGGCGGAAGTTGCTCAGTGAATCGCCTTGGCGGGAGATTGCGTCGATGTATGTGTTGGTGAAATCTTCGCTGGTGACATAGAGCACGCGGGTGTCGCTATCTTTCTTTTGAATAGCGTTGCCGATAGCTTGCAGGAGGTGGGTTTTTCCCATGCCGGATGCGCCGTGTATAAACAGGGGGTTATACATGCGGCTGGGGGCATTCACTACTGCTTTTGCGGCTGCTACGGCGAACTCGCTGTTCGAGCCAACCACGAAGCTGTCAAATGTATAGTCGGTATTCAGCCCGCTGTTGATGGGGGCTTTTGTGCTCCGGCGTTTCGATTTTGCTGCCGGAGCAGGGGTATTGTTGATGCTCAGCGGCTGCTCGGTTGCTGTGGAATTGTCTGTGAGCTCATCAATTTGTTCGGCTTCGCTGTTGTCGCCGGTTGTGCTGATTGCTACATATTCCAGTTCGCGTGCTGCATCGAGTACACGAGCGGCTGAGTTCCGTATGTCGTTTGAGTAGTAAGTCTCTACCCAGTCAATAAGCATGTCACCTGGGTATTCCAGCACCAGTTTGGTGCCGGTGTCTGCCTTGAGAGTAAGCTGAGAGATATAAGACTCGAACCCATACTCGCTCACGTTACCCTGACGACGCAAATCTTCCTTGATTGCGTCCCAGAGTTTGCTTTCCTTATCCGTTTGGTTCATTTCTTGTATCCTCGTTGAATCTTGTTTCGCGTTCCTCGGTGGGGCGCGCTGCGAAGGAGACTATGCCATGTCTTTGGCTTTGAGAAAAGAAAAATCTGCCTTTGCTGCATGTTGTAATTCTCCTTAAGTGTTGTTCCATGGGGGTTCCACGACTTTTTATTTTTTTTGGCATACGCGATTAGGATAGTTAAGTAAACTTGATATTTTTGCCCTGATTCCGAAAAATTGATAGTGCTCTGTGGAACATTGTTATAGATATATGTAAGTGACACATAGTAAATAAGCTGAACTATTTTTATATAATTATTCTGTGCTTTTCTGTGTTAGATAGAGGTGTACTAGCTGCTTGAAAGTAAGTGTTTATGAAAGTTGCAGGGAATCGCCTTCAGGGCGCTCACCTCTGCCCTGATTTCAGTAATGGAGCAGGAGTTAGCTGCTACTGCCTTTGCTTTTCAATACAATAGTGCTTGCCCACTTATGCGGGGAACATTTTATTTTCGCAGTTTCCCATGAGCTTCGATTACCGCTGGCGAGGCTATGCAAAGAAATCAGCAAGCAAGCACCGGCAGATGTTTATCTGCCGGTGTGAAAGAACGGGAGTTTTGGAGGGTGAGGTCAGGCTTGAAAGTGCTGCCAACCTGTGCTCAGTTTGCTTGTGGTGTCTTGGGTAAGGACGCCTATGGGGTAGATGGTTGATTGAAGGTTTTGCGGCATGGTGGCGAAATCCTGCGGATGGAAAGTCAGGAGTAGTTCGTAATCTTCGCCGTCACTTATGCCCTGCTGTGGGGTGCATCCCTTGTTGAGGGGCAGTTTTTCCGGATGGATGCAAAATCCGCAGTTGCTCGCTGCTGCCAACCTGGGGAGGTCGGCGCCTAAGCCGTCGGATAAATCCATCATGGCCGATGGGCGAGGTCCGTGCTCCATGAGTTGACGAGCCAGTTCGAGGCGGGGTTCGAAATCCAGATGATGTCCACTGGGGAAAGAGCCGCCCAAGGACCCGCTTACGCAGATGATATCGCCGGGGCGGCCACCGGTGCGAAGAATGGCGCGAGAATGTTCTACTCGGCCGGTTAGCGCAACGTTGATGACGATGCCGTCGTGCGGTAGCGCAGAAGTCTCGCCACCTGCAACGCTGATTCCGTACCGAGTTGCTAATTGGTTGATGCCTCTGTAAATGCCCTCGGCTGTTTCTACATAGCGTGAGGGGTGTATGAGTAAGGTGATGAGGGCGTGTTCGGGGATTCCGCCCATGGCTGCGATGTCGGAGATGGCGCGAGCCAGTGCTTTGTGCCCTACTCTTTCGGGGGCGGTATCCGGGGTGAAATGTACACTCTCAACAACAACGTCCGTCTTCAAAAGGGTATCCCATTCATGGTCGCGCGCTACTACGGCACAGTCGTCTCCCGGGCCTGTCAACATGGGGCTTTGTACGGTGAGTTGTTGCAGTAGGCGCTCAAGTACTGCATTCTCACCTAATTGAGAGAGTGGAATGGGCATGCGATGTTATGCTAATAGAAGAATAAAAGAGATTGAGACGGCATTAAAAATTGCGTGGAGTATGATGGGGAAAGTTATGGTGCGTGTTTTTTCGTACAGGTAACATTGTGCGCAGCCGAATACAAACAACACAACCGTTTGCAATAGTGAGGTGTGTACTGCGCTGAAAAATAAGCTGGAACTGATAGCGGCGGCAATAATGCCGGCTCGCTGTCTTAAAACATTGTACATAAAGCCACGGAAGGCGACTTCCTCCATGATGGGGGCGACTATAACGGCGTTGAAAATGAGGCCTGCTAAAGTCAGTGGTGCCTTTGCTCCTGCTATTTCCTCCGTGACTTGCTGCTGTTCGGGGGAGCCGGTTACGGCGCTCAGCCAATTCAGGAACCCGGACATTGAAAGGATGATGCTGATAAGGTAAATAGTTCCCAGTGTGGCAATCGTGCAGACAAAATTCTTTTTTGTAATAGCGCCTTGGGTTATGGGGAGCGCAAAATAACGTAGCGCCATGGGGGTGTAGATTATCAGTGCTATGAAGGCTGAAAGCCACGCGTCTGCAGCGCTTGATGAACCTGCTGCCGGTTTGTCTGTGGTGACGTTAAGTAGGCTCATATAGGTATAAAATACCATGAAGAGTATGGTGTATAACTCTTCGGTCGGGTGCGGAAAGGCAGACCCTTCAAAGCGGGGAATGCGGGGCAGCTGCGATTTTCTGAATAATTGGCTGCTTATACCTGTTATCCAAACGAGCACGTACAGTACCAGCGCTCCCAGTAGGATACCTATGTTGATGACCTCATAGGGTTGCAACGTTGAAAGTTTTTCTATCATGACTTGCGCTCGTATTTTAACATGTTGCCGGATTTATGGCAAGGGGTATTTTTTAGCGATAAAAAGCCCGGCAGTTCATTGTCACTGCCGGGCATTGAGAAAAATATGAACCGGTACAGCTCAGGCAAGCGTAGCTTTGTGGGCTTTGTGGATGAGCTCTGCCTGCCGCTTGACGCGGATTTGCAAATCTGCCAGTGCGTTCATATAATATATATAGGCATCGTAGGGCGATGGGTACGGTGTGAACCCGTTACTCTTTTCCATGTAGTGGAAGTGGTCTGCGCTTTGAAGCTTGCGCCAAACGTGAATCATGTCGCGATCTTCGCTGGCTTTGACCGAGGTCTCAAGGTCATAAATTTTCTTGAGTGCTTCCTTCTGCATGGCGTTGCCGTTCCAGTGAGTGGTGGTGCCGAACGTGGAGCAGCTCACGGGAGCAGGGACATCGAGTGTGCCTGTAGAGGGGAATGTGCGAACGCATTCCGTTGGGGTCATGAACGTATTGCCGGCGAAGAGGGTTGCCATAATCATGCTGCGCCAGAACTCGAAAACACCGGTGGTATCGGGCTGGCGCTCACCAAGGGTTTCGTAGTCCATGGAGAGATTGACAACTTGCCCCTGTTGTTGGCCGAGCCAATCTGCGTATGTATACGGAGAAAGGGGGTACTCGCTCCAGCTCGGATCTACTCGTCGGTTGGCCAAATCGTTGGAGAGATGGCGATTGCGAACAAGAGTCTTGGTTTTGGCTATCAGCGGAGCACATTGTAGCTCGTTGGGGTGCAGGTTTGACATCATTCGGCTGCTGCCATCTGCTACAATGCCCTCAAAGCCCATGTCGTACGCCTGTGCGGCTATGGCATTGCTGTAGAGCATGCCGGTATTCCAAAGCACGGTCGGACGCTGCCCGAAGAGCTCTTCGATAAGGTCGCAGTGT
Organism: Akkermansia sp.; assembly: GCA_045614705.1. Lineage (GTDB taxonomy): Bacteria > Verrucomicrobiota > Verrucomicrobiia > Verrucomicrobiales > Akkermansiaceae > Akkermansia. The sequence continues at coordinate 5,779 of JAZLDM010000093.1, read as the reverse complement.
TCCTCAACCTGCTCCGCAAATTCGCCGGTAGAATACAGCGATGCCAGTGATGCGTAATAAGGCATGGCGAGAAATTCGACGCAGCCTGTATCTGCCAGTTCCTGGAATGAAGCAATGAGGTCGGGGCGGTGATACTTAGCCTGTTCGAGAATTACGCCGGATATTGCGAGCGAGAGTTTGAACTTGCCGTCTGAGAGCTCGATGAGTTGCTTCATCAGGCGATTGGCGGGCAGGTAACAGCGCTCGGCTACCTCGCTGAGCACACGACCGTTCATGTAGTCGTCTTCGTAGAAGGCGTGCTCTCCTATTTTGAAGAAGTCATACGGAATCAGGCGATTCGGCTGATGTGCATGAAACGTGAGTGAGATATTCATATAATCGTGCGGGGTAGGGGTTTACCAACCAAGGACATGGTGGTAGACTCGCAGCATCTTGTCTGCTGCTGTCTCCCAGTTAGAATTCTTGATATCCTGTGCGCTCTGTTCGGCGACCTTGCGGTATAAATCGTCGTCCGTAATCAGGTCGACAATATGCTTGGCCATCATATTTACGTCCCAGAAGTCTGCCTTCAAGGCTCCTTTCATAACCTCTGCTACGCCACTTTGTTTCGAGATAACTGCCGGTATGTTAAACTGAGCGGCCTCAAGCGCGGAAAGCCCGAATGGCTCCGATACTGAGGGCATGCAGTATATATCCGTCATGCTCAATAGTTCGTTTACCTTCTGCTTATTGAGGAACCCGGTGAAGTGGAATTTGTCGCCTACGCCATGGAATGCACCGGTTTCGATGAGTTGGCGCAATTTTTCCCCTGTGCCGGCCATTACGAAGCGAACATTGTCAGTTTGTTCCAGTACTTTAGCCGCAATTTGCAGGAAAAACTCCGGGCCTTTCTGGGCTGTCAGACGGCCTAAGAAGAGAACCAGCTTTTCCGGGAATTTCTTCTTGGTGTGGAATACCTCAACAGGGTCTGCACCATTGTGAACGGGGAAAATCTTGGCAGGGTCTATGCCATAGTGACCGGCGGCAACGGTGCCCGTGTACTTAGATACAGGAATCACTGCGTCTGCCTGCTCCATGCCGTACTTCTCTATGTCGTATATCCAGCCGCGCGCATCTGCACCGGCTCGGTCGAATTGAGAGGCGTGCAGGTGTACCACCAGCGGCTTGCCGGTGGCTTTTTTGACTTCAACGCCGGCCAGGTAGGTCATCCAGTCATGGGCGTGCACTATGTCAAAGTCATAGTTGCGAGCCATCACGGCGCATATCTTTGAAAACTCAATCACCTTTCGTGCCAAATCGCCGGCGTACAAATCCTCCTTGCCGGTGAAAAGTTCTAAATCTGCTTTGTGAACTTTGGAAAAAAGTAACTTGCCTTCTTTTGTGAATACGATATTGCCGGGCGTGCCTTCCTCGCTCGCGTAGGGATCAAGGTTTACAGGAGCTTTGCCTACAACGGTGAAGCTCTCGTAGGTGTACCCTTCTTCCTGGGTTTCCATCTCCTGATATTCCAAATTGTTGATACCCACAAGACCGAAGCCGTCATACTTGGCGCCGGGGTGTGCTTTGGGAACGATTACCGACAGGTCCACCTTATGTGAAAGAGCTCGGGAAATGCCCATGCAGGCCACTCCAAGTCCGCCGTTGATGAGCGGCGGAAACTCCCAGCCTAATTTTAATACTTTTATCCTTCTCATACTTTCCTCATTGTTTCGTTGGGTTTCCTGTGTGCTGAGGCTTGTGCCCCAGTGTCTGCACAATTAAACGCCTTTGCAAAAGCGTTGTAAAGCCAAATTTTCACGCAGAATATGTAAAACCTGCTATAATGCTATGTTTTTTAAAGCCTTTCGGTATGACTAACGAATTCAGTCACCTGTTTGTTCGCTCAGGTTGATGGAATCAGAGGCACGCCTGTATCAGTTATCTTCGTTGGCGCGCCGGATATCTTGAAGTGCTTCAATGAAGTCGTCAAGAATCTCGACGGGCACCATGATACGGTCGCGATTTGAGCTGACTTTTTCCGTTATGCGAACCACGCGACCTCGGGCATTGCTCTTGAGGTCGATGAAAAATGTCTTGCGATCCGCGATGATTTTTTCTGTGCAAATGATATCGTCTTCCACTTTTAGATGCGGGAGTTGCTGTTCTACGCTCCCTTAGTATCTATATTATCATGGTATGAAAGATAGTCAATCAATAAATGAATGGTAAATTGACTTTAGTTGCAAATTTACAAAAAAGGCAAGGATGACAGCCTGCTGCGCGAGATTATTCTTGATTTTTGTTGTGGAAACAGGCATACTAAGTCACGCAAAGGGGTATATGATTCGCATCTATTCACAATCGGAGCAGGGGATTGCCCGCACGGTCGGCTTGGAAAAGTTGGACGAGTGTGTCGGTGATATTTTTTGGATTGACCTGCTGACTCCAACTGCTGAAGAGCTACGGTATGCCGAGCGGCTCTGTTCCATTGAAATGCCCACGAAGGATGAGATGCGAGAAATTGAGGCGACGTCTCGTCTGTATTGTGAAGATGGGGCGAGATTCATGACGACAACCGTTCTCTCTCGCGTAGAGACGGACGAACCTATCATTGCCGAAATCACTTTCATCCTGAAAGAACGGGTGATTATTACCATACGTCACACGGATTCTTATTCCTTCCGCATGTTCACGCAACAGTTATTACGTCGGCAGGATACGAATCGCGATTTAGTTTTCATTGGGCTTCTGGAGTCGCTGGTTGATCGTCAGGCTGACGTTCTCGAGCGCTTCGGTGCGGATTTGGACTCATTGTCCAAGAAGGTGTTTTTGAGTCCCCGTCGTCGCCGGGAGAAAGAGGAGTCACCCGATACGGATGACTTACGCGATGCGCTTGAAGAACTGGGGCGAGTTGGTGACCTGATTACTCGCCAGCGAGATGCTTTGGTTAACTTGCTGCGTATGATTACCTTTGCCGGCAATGAGGACTCCTGTAGCGGGTCGCACGATAGTTTGTATGTACCGTTGCGGCCGGTCTCCCGAGATGTGAACTCGCTTTCTGAGTATGCATCCTTCCTGTCCAACAAAATTAATTTCATGCTTGATGCCGTGCTGGGGCTTATTAATATCGAACAGAACGATATCGTAAAGGTCTTCACCATCATGAGCGTGGTATTTCTTCCGCCGACTCTGATTGCCAGTGTATTCGGTATGAACTTCGACCACATGCCACTGCTGCATTCACCTTGGGGATTCTGGATTTCTATAGTAATGATGATACTTGCCGGGGCTATTCCCCTTATTATCTTTAAACTCAAACGTTACATCTGACACGCCATGATCAGCACTCGTACTGTAATTAAGCCCGAAGAGGAAATCCGCAAGGCTGACATTTTGATTGAAGCCTTGCCTTACATGCAGTCATATCGCGACAAGACCATTCTTATCAAGTTTGGTGGCTCCGCCATGGATGACCCCGAATTGGTAAAATCGCTGATGCGGGACATCGTGGTTTTGGAGGCCATGGGCATGAATCCTGTTGTTGTACACGGCGGTGGGAAGGCTATTTCCAAGGCGATGTTGGAGGCCGGTCTGGAGGCACGATTTGTAAACGGCTTGCGTGTCACTACGCCTGAGGCGATAGATATCGTTGAGCGTACACTTTCCGGAACCATTAACCCCGGTTTGGTGGAAATGATGCGCGCCGTTGGCGGTAAGGCTGTCGGTATTCCCGGCACGAATGTGTTTGTGGGCGAAAAAATCATGGAGCGAGATGCTGAGGGCAATCCTGTCGATATCGGCATGGTGGGCCAAGTAATCGGTAGCCAGCTCAGCCGTGTGGAAGAGGCTCTCTCGCTGCAGCTTACTCCTGTAATTTCGCCGCTTGCTCGTGAACTTGGCACAAGACAGGCTCTCAACGTGAATGCTGACCTTGCAGCAGCTGCGTTGGCTTGCGAGCTTAAGCCTGTTAAGCTTGTCTATATTTCAGACGTTCCCGGGCTTATGCTCGACCCCAAAGACCCCTCTACCATTGTGAAGAGTATCAATCGCAAGGAAGCTTTCCAGCTTATTGAGGATGGAATAATTTCCGGTGGTATGATTCCGAAGGTAAAGAGTGCGGTGGATGCACTCAATGCCGGCGTACGCAAAGTTCACTTTGTTGACGGTCGCTTGCCGCATACTCTGCTGCTTGAGATTTTCACGCCGGAAGGTATTGGTACCGAAATTGTGCGAGAACAGCGCTGATGTATAAAATCGCGTTGATTGATAGCACTTAATCCAAAAATAAAAAGTAAATAATAAAGAAAATGACTCGTATTCGAAATGTTGCATTTCATTTTGTGATGCAAGGATTTAAGAACGATGCTATCTTAGATCATGTAAAGATGGCTCTCCGCGCAGCCAGAATAGAGGTCTGTGCGTATGATGCGAATTCGCCTGTAAAGCCCGACCTGTTAATATGCCTTGGTGGTGACGGTACAATGCTCGCCGTGGCTGCAGAAGCGGCTCGTCGAGGAATCTTGTTGGCAGGTATCAATACCGGCCATCTTGGCTTTTTGACAACATGCGGCAATAATGAGTACAAGGCGCTGGAATCCGCTATTATTCACGGAACGTATACTGTTCAGGAACGTTCTTTGCTTGAGGTTGTGCGCGGCTGTGGTCAGCAGACGTATACGCCCAGTTATGCGCTTAATGAGGTCGCTCTCATGCGCGCCAAGACCGGGCGAATGATTGACGTTGATGTAGAGCTTGATGGCTGCTTGCTCAACTGTTACCATGCTGATGGTGTGTTGGTGGCAACCCCCACTGGCTCTACGGCTTATTCTCTGTCTGCCGGTGGTGCGTTGCTTTGGCCGACCGCAGATGTGGTCACTCTTACACCCATTTGCTCACATAGTCTGAACAGTCGTCCTGTCGTAGTGCCGGATTCTCTCGAAATAAAACTCCGTCCATGCGCGCGTCGTGGTCGAGCCGAGGAGTCCATTATCTATTCCATAGACGGTCAGAGTGCACATAAAATCGATGTGAACGATACGTTGACCGTACGCAAGGCCGGTTTCAGTCTCAAGCTGCTTTGCCTGCCGAATTTTGATTACGCCAAGCGACTGCGCGCCAAAATGGGCTGGTAATTAACCGGCTTGTTTTCCTCGATTTCGAGGTGGTTGTTTGCTGTTCTGATTACAGCGGGCGACCACCTCGTTTTTTATTTCGCCTTTGTAACTCATAGCTGTCCAAAATAGGTGAGCACCCAAAAGTAGAGCATACCTATATCAAAGGATAGCGAAAATCATCAGCCGTTTCTTGCAAATAGATCCCCCTGGTGCTAATCAGGGGGCTTTGCATGTATGCTCTTATATGGGTTGTAAAGCCAATACCATAGATTGGTTTTATTGAGTAAATTCAGCCGTAAAAAAACAACAAGATTGGATGTATTCCACTTAATTTCTTTCTGTTTTGCAAGTGTTTGAAGATATCTGACCAGCAGGAATGCTATCATTGCCGTCCGGACTTGGATTAACACAGCATTCGCGCTTGTTCCCATAAAGCTTTTAATTCGCAATAGTTGCTTAATTTCTTTGAAAAAGCTTTCAATGTACCAGCGATCTCTGTAAAGAGCTGCAATTTGGTGACAGTCTAGCTCAAAATCATTGCTGAGTAGCTCAACATCATAATTTCCATCATCGTTGTGCGCCACAACGCGCCGCAGGATATCTTTGTAGATTTTGCTTTGCTCACCTTGCATAGCGATGACCTCATCCTTGAGCACATTTTGATGTTCTTCCGGCAAATCCCACTC
>JAZLDM010000092.1:0-17969 GCA_045614705.1 Akkermansia sp. | reverse complement strand
TATTATATCTCCGCCACTAACAGCTGTAGGTATATCTAATGATATGTATATTAAGACGAATGTTTGTAACAAAGATGGTATGAAACAATATATGGGTATGACTTCTTCCCATGAAATTTTATTCGAATCAGATATTGGGGGGATCACTAATACTAACGAAAGGATGCTCATGGAACACCCCCACACAATAAACCCTAAAAGCCGAAACCCTAGGTTACACGTTTCAATCGAGCCTAGAACCCACCAAGCCCACGCATTCAAAGAAACCCATGCTATCAATATTGATAAAACATACCAGCGATAAATTTTGTAAACCATATACTATATCTACCTAGGTAGGATTGTAGCACAAAAAAACTTAAGCTCAATCTAAAAAAGTGTCACAAAATATCTTGCTGCCGGCTTCATACCAAAACTTCCAGATAAGGGGTTAACTTGTCTATCACTCCAAGCTTTGTGGCGTATTCTGCCAGCCGGTTCAGATTTTTCTCTTTACGGGAAAAATAAAGTTTAAGCGCAGCGGTATAGCATTCAATATCGACCCTGTTCTTGCTGCGGAGAATATCACAGATGCAGCGCTCTGCATTGTACCCGCGAACGACATTGCCCATCGTAGTACGCAATTCTGTAAGCCCTAGCTCATGAAACTGAGGCTTTATATAATAACATGTGCAATCCTTGGAAATACTGCGGGGCAGCGTGGCATCAGAGGGAATGGTGACGGAATGATGAAAAGGCGTACGCTCGGTTAAACCAAGCAGATAAAGAGCGCTTTCATGAGAAAAGATAAGAGCAGGAAACTTACGCTGCATATAGACCATGTCGTCTGCCAATGTTCCCGGGCGCATATACACACCACTACCATATCGCTCCAGCAATCCGGCGCGAGAGTACACATGCAACATGCCCCGGCTGTATCCCAGCTGCTGTATATCAGCCGCAGTCAACAAGCCTCCCTGGGCTGCCATGTATTCTTTGATGCAGGTATCTAAATCAGTCATGCGATTGCCTCCTTTCCGTGTTTGTTTATACCACGGAGAAAAGTATCACGCAAGCAAAATTAGACAAAACGCAAGAAGGGGAATTGCTTTTCTTGCGTTTTGTTGAAAAAAACAAACTCCGAGACTTATTGATTGAAGAGCATGAGGAAGTTTGCTGGTCTTACCACCTATACATATTCTTCAGTGTTTGGACGAGCACATCGGTTCTGGCTATAATCTTATCTATCGTCCACGAATCCTCATTCACGACGGACTGATTAAGGTAGAGGCCGTTGCGGTATCCCATATCTTTTCGCTTGTCTTTCGACTTTCGGTCTTTCTTCTGTTCAAAGGGCATATTAGAGAGGTTCTGGTTATATCCCGTGATAGTAAGATTCCCGAGAGTATGAACATAATTAGCGAGGTACTGCTTTGCGAGATCTTTATTGCCGCCAGCAATCATTTCAACCCACGCATTCGGAATATTTTCTCCTTCTGGGAAGATATGCTCAATCGTCCATACATACTTATTCTGGTTATCGCGTGACCAGAGATCTGTATAGATTTCCTTCGTTTGATGCTGTGCCTCTATACTGCACAGAATGAATCTGGTTGCTTCCGGGTTCTCATCATAAATCGGACCTCGCATCTTGCTTTCAAAAGCTTCGTCCGATGCGGAAACAGAAATCAGTTTCTCACGAACAGTAGACACAAGCTCCGCACCCTGCAGAACTTTTACTTCGCTGATAATATCGATGAAAAGTTGCGTGAGCTTGCGTGTATTCGGAACGTCTGTCACATTACGACGCACAAAGAAGGTGATGAGAGTCTTTATGAGTTCATCAAGATTTTCGGGGCTTAAGTTGAGCTTATCCTTATTTGATATAACATACAGCAACAGAATGTACGATGGCGCACCGGATATTCTTTCAAGGTCAGCAAGAGAAGACGTGTAGACACATTCCTCATCGCTGTTGTTCGTAATCAGGGCATAAATCTTCGACTTTTGCAGAAGGTCGTTAATCAGCGATTTATAATCGCTTTTAATCATCTTTTCGTAAATATCAAGCAGAGTTGTCCTTGTGGCCAAGTAGCCAAGATAGTACTTTTTATCAGTGCTCTTATATGGTGCATTCAATTCTTCTCTGAACGAGTTGTAGTACTGACGGAAGAAACGCTCTTGAACGGAATAATCATCCTGACCTACATTAAACAGAATTTGTTTCCATATCTCGTAGCTGTTATCTGCATCAGCCTTGCCTTCTGCGGTTGCTATCAAAGAGTTCTTTATCAAATCAAGGGCAGAAAGAGGAACGCCTCTGTGGTTAAGAGACTCGAAAAGCATATAGGCATCTTTGTTGGTATCGACTTCGATTCCCACCATAATGGCTCTTTCAAATTTCTCAACGATGTTAAACAGGACTCCCACATCGCTTATGTTGGGATTTTCTTCTTTGAACTCAGTCACTTTTTCATCTATCAGCTTTCCAAAATACTTATAGGCCTTCGAAATTCTGCGATTTCCAAAGTGTTTCAGCTGTGCTTTTTGTTCGGTAATAATCCCCTTGTCGAAGAGGACAAAGGAAAAGTCTTCATCATTCATGTTTTGCTTCTGGAGAGTAAGTCTCTGGATATGTTCCGTCTTTTTCGTCCCATCAGAAGTGTAAGTCTGTTTTTTATTGGCAAGTCTGTTACGCAAATTATTGAGGCTTGTCTTTTCGTCCTCATCCATCTGTTCTTTCAAGAAACTTAACTTTTCATACAGTGCCGTGAGAAGCAGCATAATCGTAGTAAATCTCTGCTGCCCATCAATCACCTCAAGTGTGGTTCCGTTAATAGACCCGCTGTTAACGCAGATATAAGAGCCGAGGAAATACCCGAAGTCATTCTCAGTTACGTCATTGAATAATGCCTCCCAGTCTTTGATTCCCCACGTGTATTCACGTTGATATTTCGGTATTCTATAAACGACTCCACTATTTAACGAAAAGATGTCGGACACCGCGGAATGTGCAAGCTGCTTTATCATATCATCTGCTCCTCACTTCGTTTTATTCGTATTTCCTCTATAATACAACTTTATTTGATGAAGGTCAACCATATATCGCATATATAATTAGCCTGCAAAATGGCTTTCCTCTTGGAGATATAATAGTTTTGTGTATTATTCTCATCATTGGTCTTGATGGTAGTCGAACCAAATCTTCGTTTTTGTAACGAATCAGACAAAATCTTTGCGGGTAAGTTATATGCCACATCATACTAAAATGACGTATATTGTTTATTATCAATATATACCTAAACATTGTCTAAAATCAAAAGTTTGCCCCCCATTGACACCCCTTAATGGCAGTCAATCTACGTAACTTGGGGCTTCGAGTCTCACATCCGTTCGCTTTCTACGCCCTCACTGGGACGTACAGGGTAGCACTTATGACTTTTGACGAACTTTTTTCTTGTGTTTTCTGCTCTTGCTACGGCCAAAAACGTCTGTGCCAAAAATCACTAAATGCTTGTAATTAACAACTTGCAAATAGTTCGACCCCCTTCAAGGGTGCTTCATGGGGGTAGAACCCACACGAGTCCCGGGGAGTCCCGAGGGGGGTAAAAGTGGGCAAAAAACGGCAAAAATATTATCAATTTTTAATCAAAATCAGAAGCCTGAGCGAGACTGCAAAATATTCGTAACTGGCTGTAATATAATGCACTAGAGAGATATAAAGAAAATGTTCCCTTCCGTGAGATTCACGAAAGGGGACAGGGTCCTCAATGGGAGTCGAAAGAAATTATAGCATATAAAACACTTACAGATAATGCTTTATAAAACCATGCGCAATATGTGGAGGCGATTTTGTTATATACGGCTATGGCAGGTAGGACATTATCGATAACTTATTTGGGAACTTTCCAGTGTCGCATTTAATTTTTCCATTCTCAACGCTACAAAATCGCGCCAAAAATGGATTGACATCAGATGGTATAGAATGATATAAAAATTGTACACGCCAGATGTACACAAGTGAGGGGGCTTAAATAGGTTTCCTGAGAGTCGAAAGAATGGCGCCAGTTTATAGATTCCTATTATAAGATTCTGAATTTATGAAGAACTTTCACCTACACCAGCTAATGCAAAACTTCATAAAATCGAAACTGACAATTATTTCTATTATAGTTATTCTATGTTTCCCTCTTTACAGCTTTGTTAAGATTGAGTATATGATTTATAATTTCAAACAATGCTCAATTGACGAACTGTCAGCGTCTTCAGGCATCCTGGGATATCGAGGAGCACCATTTGAATTAAAAGATCAACGAGAACCAGGTGTATGGATGGCTCTCTCCAACGCTATTATACCGTTCAATATTCTAAACGAGAATGTTTTGTTAATTAAACTTCCCAATAATGAAACACATATATTCATAGAATACTCTTCTGATATCGTAAAGACTATACCGGGTATTCTGGAGATGGACTGGATAGATGGTACCATCCATCAAATTATGCTGTTATCTAACAATAAAACATGTTATGTTAATAATCAGAAAGCAACACTTCATATCGAAAAAGAAGGACATACATCCCGCAAAGAGTTTATTGAAGTTGCTAAAAGTTTTTTCTCTCAACATGTTATGATTTTATATTAAATGTAATTTCAGCCGATAAGAAATCGTCTCTTCTTGCTCTCAAAAAACGTCAACATGTAATCTTCCACCAAAATAGCGTAATAAAAATAAGGGCACACTTGCAGAATGAAAAAAGAGAACAAATAATACATCTCTTCTTGTTTTATTGTTGAAATTATCTACAATCACATCAAGTAAAGTGACAATGTTTAGTTTTCACGCAAGTGTGCCCTGGTTGTCTTCAGAGTAACGTCTTATGAATCACTCTTTGCTCAGAAAGGAAATATTGCATGCACTTTTCCTGTATAAAGAGTAACAGAACATCCTGTCTTATTTTTCAATCTTTCCTTTAAATATGGAGACTCGCAAGATAGGCGGCTTAAATTAGCTTCCTAAGTGTCGAAAGAATTATCGCATGTCATTTTTTTGTAATTCCATAAACTCTGATTCTCTATCATAATGAAAAAATGGTATCTGTTTATTTTGCTTTTAATCCCTATTCTGTTTTTTTATGAAAAAGACGACGAGATGCTAGTTCCTGAAGAGAAAACACTATTAAAATATTTAGCTAGTTTTAATAATCATATTTTAGACGTTAGCAATACATTAGCGACCATTGAATCTTTAAATGAAGCGGACGAAGCAGTATATAAATTAACGGAGATTTTAACTGCTATTGAAGAAGCAAGCCGTCTTGTTGAGTGGCGTCCTGTCAGTTCAAGAGAATATGATGAATATATTGAGAGAATAATTAAAATTGAAGATGAAATCCGCCAAAACGAAAATTGCAAGAATTTTATCAACGAATACAAGAAAATTCATCAGAAAAACTATTGCGGCTCTCTGTCTCTTAATTACTTGCTTAATCATTACTTTTTAATCAAAACAGAATCAGGCTACTTATTCCCTCCTCATTATTCGACGCGTTATAGATTGTTATCGAATCTCCTGAATGACGGCCGTCCGCTGTCGCGTAAAATCATCCAGGAATATCATTCTCCTTATCATAAAAAGCATCGATTGCCCCTCTCAAATGATCTTACATTGATAATGTTAGATGCTTTTAGCCGCTCCGGATACAGGGGATTCCATATCGACAACAATATGTTATCACCCATATTTCCAACACTAAGAGGTGAAAATGCATTGTTTGAAAATTGCTTGTGTTCCAAATATTGTTTCACCGACAACATTCGCTTCCAGCAAGGAACTGCGACTTTTTCCAGAATAACAGATATTTCGCCACAGGGTATTTGCCTTTTAAAGAAAACGGAAGCTCGCGCCTTATCTGGTTTCCTCAAAGAAAAGCAAACGGCAAGCGCAACATATTTAATATTCTCGTTACCCACCTCCTTTAAAAGTCCTTTTTTGATAGTTTTATACAATGCTGATGAATTATATCCTCATGCATTTGATATTAGATATAATCTGGAAGAATATGATTGATTTTCTATCTTCCTATAAGTGCCAATATGACGAGACTACCTGTTCTAAAGGAAAAGAAGAACAGGTAGTCTGCTTTAATTAGAATCCAAACAATGTAGATAATCCTATATACGTTCTGTTATTTTTATGAATTATTGGCTCTACGTTAGTTTCTATTGGCTGATATGGAGTTTGGGTTCCATCCGGATGGAAGACTTTCCACTCTGCTTTATATGCGTAGAATATTCCTGTATATATACTATACAATACATTGTTTAGCGGAGCGGCGAAAGGTTTTCGCCATTCGCCCGTTAGTCGATTTTTCATGATACTGTCGTTGAGCATGGTAACCTCACTAGGATTAGCCATGACTTTTACGCCTACGTGTTTAGAAAAAGCTATTAACATCTCCATAGATGTTGCGGCATAGCAAGATGCGAACACTATTTTTCCCGTTTTGCACATAGCATGACTCAGGTTACAAGCCACATCACCGGATGGTGTGAGCGAGTGAGGTCGAGGCAGGCGATTTGCAGATATCCACGGTAAATATATCTCTGGTGGAGCGTTACTGAACCGTTGACGGTCACTTTCTTATAGGCTCGGCGACCCATGGAATCGTACTGACACTCAACCACGGTGTTGCTCTCGCTGTTGGTGAAACTCACGGGACGATTTTCTGCGTTGTAGAGGGCTGACCAAATGCCGGTATCGGTCTTAATGAGTGTCTGGTTGCCGTCGGCGTCAAACTGCGGTACGAATGCAACAGCGCCGCCTAGAGGGGTGGGCGAAGGGGATCTACCCGCCCCCCTCGCCCCGCTGACGCGGGGTACCCACAGGGAGGTGTCCCTGTGGCTCGGGGGCTGGTCGCTCGCATACTCGCGCCCAGCCCTCTCCAACCTCCGGTTGTCGAGTGTTCGAATCCTGTCACTCCGGTAAAGCATAAGCCCCGTACCTTGTCAGGCACGGGGCTTATGCTTTAAGGGTGGGCGAAGGGGATCGAACCCTCGACAACCGGAACCACAATCCGGGGCTCTACCACTGAGCTACACCCACCATTGCGTGTTGCGGTGACAATTATACATGATTTTTTAAGGAATGCAAGACTAAAGTTTAAAAAAAGTTGATTTTTTTTGAAGGGAGGTAAAAATACACCCCGCAGCCGGGGTGGGATAAATGGGCTGCGGGGTGTTGTTGTGGGTTGGTGATGAGTGAAATCAGAAATTAAATCGGTAGCCAAGGGTTCCGTTGACGGAATTTTGGTCTTGATAGAATTCTGCGGTGAAATCAGTAAATATGGAGCCGAGGTTGGCGCCGAGGGGGATATTGAAGCCAATGCCGAGTTCTACACCGACGGCACTGGGTTCGGTGCCTCGGGCAGTGGATTGTGCGGCTACACCGGGGATGGCAACGTGTGCCTTGCCGGCGCGGGCTCCGACGAGGGCTTTGCCGAGAATGCGTGCCTCCATGATAGCGGGGGAGTTCAACCACTGCTCACCAACGATGCCTTGCATGCGAGCACCAAAGCCGAAGATGACGTTGTTGCTGTCTTGTTTGCTGACGCGGAGTGCGGCATCTGACCCGGTTTCGGTGTAGCCATCAATCTGGCTGTGGATGTATGATACGTTGAAGACCGGCTGCCACCAGGCGCTCCTCATGGTGTCCTCCGAAATTTGGTAGGTGTAGGCCATTTCGTACATGAGCCCGAAGCCTAGGCCATCCGTTGTGCCGTGGGTGGAGTAATTACCACCGGGGAAGTTGACACGGCGATTGAATTTGACGTCTGCCCAGCCTACGGAGCCGATGAGGGAGTGCTGCCAGCAGTCGGTGTCCATACGCATGAAAAAGTTGGCATAGTAGGCGTCTAAATCGCCGGAGGCATCTGAGCCGTAGCCCTTGGAGCTGAGTCTGCCGGCCATGCCGGTGAAGGCCGCGCCGATGGTAAGGTCGGGGGAGGCGAACATGGCGATGCCGGCAGTACCACCTATGCTGTTGAGCTTGTAACCGGGCAGAGAGTTGTTTCCACCTTGGTTTTGGTAGTCAATTTCGGCATTGGCCCACATGGTGTAGGTATATTTTTGCTCGAATGGGGCTTTGGGGTCGGGGGTGTGGCAGGATATACCGCCCTGCATGCCGGTTATGCGGTTACGAATAGCGCGCAGTTGGCGCTCCATTTGCCCACGCCATGCGGAGTTCAGGTTGGCCAGGCCGGCGCCGGCTACATAGGCTGCCAATCTGTCTGCACCACTGTAATTACCGCTGGTGATGTAGGAATCCATGGCATTGAGCACACGTGAGAGGTCGGGGTACTGCCTGCTGTTTGCCTGTGGGTCGATGGTACCGAAGGCTTGGTCGAGTAGTTCGGCACCTGCTTTTGCATTGGCGCTGTAGACGTTTCGGGCGTAGTATCCGTTGTTGAAGGTGGAGAGTGTGAGTACGAGTCCTTCCGCTGTGTTTTGCATGTCGGGTTGGTAGCCGATATTGCGGTAGCGTTCTATGGTTTCATCTGCAAGTGTGTAGGTGGCGGTACCGAGGTTTTGCGAGCTTACCAGCAGATAGTCACCGGAGCCGCGAACTGTGCGTGCAACATCGACTTGCATGTTGTCACCGCTGAGGGTGCCGAGACTTTGCGTGGTTACGGCGGCTGCGGTTGAAGTGATTTCGTTGCCGATGACGAGGTTGTTTGTCTTGAGGGTGGTGAAGGTGCCGCCATTGTTGAGAATAAGGCGAGTGGCGTTCACGTTGCCGCCATTTTCTACGGCATTTTCAATCAACAGATTGCCGGATGTATTGAGTGTACCGGCATTGCTGAGGGTACCGATTTTACTGTCGGCACTTAAGTTGAGAGTGGCGACATCTTCCACACTGAGGGAGCCTGAGCCAATGATGGAGTTGAGGGAGGACTCGCCCTCCGCAAGCTGCATGTTGCCTTGGAGCGCGACATCGGAACCGGTGGAGGCGTTTGCAAAGGTGATATCAGCACCTTCGGTGATTTGAAGCTGAGTGCCATCGGCCATGGAACTGAGTTCGCTGTAGGTGGCTGTACCGCCGAGGGCAAGATTTCCGGCAGCTACGGCCAAGGCCGGGCCATTGGTTGAGTTTTCGCCGGCTTGCAGGGTCAACATGTACTCGCCGTTTTTGGTCAGAGTACCGGTGCCGTTCATGGTGGCGCTGATACTGCTTTCTGCCGTAGTTTCAAAGGTGTAGTTACCATCTACGGTCATGGTGCCGGCTTGCAGAGCTTCGGCGATTTGCACGGTAGTGCTTTCGGTACCTGCGGGTATGGCAAAGGTTACGTTGTCACCGGTAGCGAATGGGGCGGCACTTCCGGCACTCTGCCAGTTGGTGTTTGTCGCCTGCGTGTTCCAGGTATTGGAGTCAGTCTGGCCATTCCATGTCAAATCAGCGGCTTGCGTGAGGGTGCTGCCGACTGCGGCAATTATCAATATACGCTGCAGAGAGCGTGTGAGTCGTGGTTTCATACACTGTCATAGACCAATCCGATTGCTGAATCCGTGAAAAACAATCAGAGAAATCGCCGGTATGTGCTTTTGCCGGGGGCGGAAAAAGGAAAACCCTGCTGCATGGGGTAGCAGCAGGGCTCCGTAAGTCATATAGCCGATTGCTCGTAACTTATTGTGCTGAGTACGGTACGGCAGGCAGACCCGCGGCATTGATAAGGTTGGGCTCCATGTAGGTATACCAACCGTAGCGTGCATATTTGGGGTTCTTTACTTGTGGTGAGCTGAGCTCAATGTGTTTTTTGCCTTTGATTTTTGCCGTGGCAGGGTGGTAGGTTATGCCATCCTCTGAAACATCGAAGCCTACGGGAGCTGCACCATTGGTGGTTTTCAGCCCTTCTGCATGTGCAAGAGTGAGTTTTACTTTGTTGCCTTGAGGCTTTACAGCGGTAATGACCGGTCCGGAGCAGGGGACTGATTTGCCATAGATTTCGGCAGCGGCAAGGTCTGCCAGTCGTGTACCTACTTCTAATTTGCGCGGCGGGTGAACATCGCTGTTTTTGGAACCAAGGTCGATGGTGGTAAGGGCGTAAACGGCGGGGATTTCATTTGCTGCACGTCGCTGTACGGTGCGGAATTCCGGCCAGTATGCGCGCAATTTTGATTTGTCGTTGATGCGCGGTAATTCTACCTGCAGGAAAGGCAGTTTGGGGTTATTGAAAGCCGCTCTCCACCCGGCAATAAGATCGCTGAGCAGGGTGTAATTTTGCTCCATATCCTGAATCTCTGCATCGCTTTCACCTTGGTACCAAATGACGCCGGCTACAGGGAAGTTCAGCCAAGGCTCTATGCCGTTTGTGAAAAGATAGGCGGGTTTGTAGGGGTGGGGCGCGTTCAAGTCGGCGCCGATATTATAGCGAGCGCGACCGCGAACCCAATCTGACATGTATTTGCTGTCGAGCCACTTTTCGGTAGTGCATTCGGGGTATTTGCTGTTAAGGACGTCTGAGGGCATCCATGCCATCATTTCAGAGCCGCCGAGAGCCGCATGAATAACACCGACCGGAACATTGAGGTGCTTTTCCAGTTCTCTGCCAAAGTAGTAGCCAACTGCACTCATGCGAGCGCGTGTTTGGGGAGTATTGCTGCTCCAGCTGCCTTTGTACATCTCATTGTTCGCAAGAATGTTTTTCTCCCGCTCACGGTAGACTTGCGGGGAGGTATGAACCTGCGGCTCTGAGTGCCAGAATCGGAAGTTCTGTGTCGCCGGTTCTTTCAGCGAATTAGTGTCGCCGGTCTGATTCAGACGCCACAGCATATTGCTTTGACCGGAGGCAATCCAGACTTCGCCCACCACTACGTCATTGATTTTCAGAGTATCGCTACCTTGAGTGATGGTGAGAGTTTCGCCATCTGCATTTGCCGGCATAGGGGCAAGCTGGGCATTCCAGCGCCCATTGGTAACGGTGGCTTGCACCGTTTGACCGCTGAAGCTCACAGTTATGGCATCGTTGCTGTCGCAGCTGCCGCATACCGGGATTGTGCGCCCCTGTTGCAGTACCATGTGATCAGCGTAAATTTTGTCTACACTTATACCGGCTATGGCACAAGCCGGTGTAAGTGCCAGTATCGATAAGATTAGTGTGTTTTTCATAAATATCTGAGAAATAGCGTTACTTGGTGTAATAGGCGTGTTTGGGGGAGTGTTTGAGCTTAGTTGTGGGGGCTGTGGGAATAGGAGCCCAGCGCACGGCTTTCACGGTGCCGTCATCCGTATTGCCGGTGATGCTGATGCCATTTGCAACTCCCTTTTCCGGCTGCAAGCCTTGGCCGATGAGCATGTCGCCGACCCAGACATAGAACCCGGGCAGAATGTTGCGCTTTTCGTTGCCTTGGTGGCGAGTAATGCGTATCGGCTCGCTGAGTGCTGAGATGTCTCCGCCGTAGAGCGGGGTGTTTCCCCAGCAGATGGTGCTTTCCGTCAGGCGCAGAGTACCGCCATCGGTTCCATCGCCCACGGCGATGCTCATGCTGTCGCATGCGGATTTCCAGCCGTCTTTTGCACCATTGCCGAATGTCGCCAGCACTTCAACCGTGTAACCAGAGCCGGGAGTGAACTCGCCGATAGCGAGATTGGCGGGCTTTGTAGTACCCGGGGTAGCGGTGCTCCAGTCGGCAGTAGCCGTGCGGGGAAGTCCTGCGGTGCGACCGGCAATACCCATTGCGCGTGCGAGGTTGCCGGCGATGATGAGAGACCCTTGTTCATTCGGGTGCAATCCATCGCCACCCGGGCGGTTCGACATGGAGTCCGGCCATGAGAACGGCGTTTTCAATGCCTGGTCTACCAAGCCTGTATTGATATCTGCAAACTGCACATTCATGCCGTGGCTCCGGCTGAAAGATTCCGTCCATTGACGGAGCAGGGGGGAATATGCTTGTACCGCCTCGTGTCGATTGGCCTCGTTATTATTGCGGTGGTGCCCCCAGCAGGGTACGCTCATCAGGTAGAGCACGTCATCTTTGTCGCGCAGAATATCTGTTGCCAGTTTACCTAATGTGCCCCATTCTTGCCCGGGAGTCCATGTGTATTGATTGTCTGCGACCGTGACTTTGCCGCCTAACATGCGCTGCATCTTCGCCGCAAAATCGCTCGGCGTGTAGCCATGGTCGGAAATCAGGTCGTTTGTACCCATCATACAGCACCATGTGTCACAGTTGAATGTGTTTGCCGAGCTGCCGGTCGAGTGTCCACCATAGTTCACGCCGGTCATGCCGGCATTGGAACCGGTGATGATGTTGTGCGTGCGGCCTGAGGATTGAGCCAAATGAACGTTGGGGAAGTCTACTCCGCCGTAGTTTTCGGCTTGGTCTTTGGTGGTCAATCGGGTATAGCCGGTGGTGTAGCCACTGCGAGGTCCCACGATTTCGGCCTCAATCCCATTGTCTACCAGAATTTTGAATAATTGCCAGCGCCAGGTTTTGTCATTTACGCCATGCGTGATGGAATCTCCGAGAAACATCACGCGTTTCAGACTGGTACTGTCGGCCACTCGACTGCTCTTGAAGGGGATGGTGTAGTCCTGCGGCGGGGTATAGGTTGATGTATCGAGGGTGGAGGGGGTGAGCAGGGAAACGCTGCTCACATAGTTGAGGTTGACTTGGTACGAACTCACCTTTTTATTGGCCGCGGCCTTCAGAGCCGGCGCTTTGTAAAGGGTGACGGTGCTGCCATCTGCAGCTTGCGTAGTAATTGTGACACCGTTTTTGCTGCTGCCATTTACGCGGAGCCGGACTTTGCCGGTGGTATCAGTGTATTTTTGCAGGGTATCGTATTCAATCTTTCCGCCTTTGGTCCAAGCTTTTCCTAAGCACCAACCGGTGATTGCCGGTTTGCGTGTGCCGGTGGGCATGCGTGTGTCCGCTTCATCCGTCAGGCCGTAGTCGAGAACATCGGCATCCCAGAGCAGTAGTGGTGCACCGCTTTTATAGTCGTTTGAGTTAGCGTAGCTGAGCATGGAGCGCAAATCCAGTGTCAGCTCCACTGAATTCTCCGCCGTGGTTTCTACGGCAAAGTTGCCTTTTCCGTCATATATAACGTGGTTTGCATCATCGCATATCGGCTCCGAGAGTTTGCTGTATACAGCGGCATGGGCTGTTGCCGCAAACATGCCGACGCTCAGGGCTGTTAAAAGTAGTGCTTTCTTCATGGTATTTCCGGTATGTGTGTGTTGCCACAAATATGGCGGAGGTTTAAAACATGGTCTTTCTGTATGGATAGAATGAAATTAACTGAAAAGAGAGCCGAAGCCTGAAATTCGGGCTTCGGCTCTTATGGAATCAGTTATCAGGCATTCTTCCTGCGGCGGCGAGCAGCAAGAGCCGTGAGCGCCAAGATGCCGAGTGTAGCGGTTGTCGGTTCGGGGATGATGGCGTTCATGCTTACAGTGCCGTTGTCACTGTATGTCAGCATGTAGCTGTAATCCGGTTCGAGATTGACAAATACACCATTCACGTTCGTCGAGCTGTTGGCAGAGATTACTTGGTTGTCCAGCAGTAGTGAATCCACACCGGTGAAGAGATTGATTACAAGGCCATTGTAGAGGCTTTGCAGCATCTCGTTCGAGAGGGTGAGGCTCATGCCGGTGGCAAGATTGACTGTGCTGCCCATGGCCAAACTGCCATCCAGAGTAAGGCTTGATTGCTCAGTGAAAATGAGATTGGCATTCAGTGTGGCACCGGCTCCTGCTGTCAGGTTGCCGACGGTCAGCTTGGTCTCGTTCCCAGTTGTGGGCATCGATGTATTGGCTGAATTCCATGCACTGAAAGAGGTTCCGGCAGCCAGATTGAGCGTTTTGAGCTCGTATGCATCGCCCAAAATGAGTCCGGTCTGCGAATCACCTGTCACTTCTACGATTGCCAGGTCGCGGAGCGTGGTTTTGAGCTGAACATTCACATTATCGAGCGACAAGGAATCGGTAGTAATAGTGCCGCTGTAGTTGTCGAACCCATCTGAATATCCTGATGCTTCAACGTTTTTAAGCGTCACCTTATCGGCTTCGATATTGCCGCCGATGGAGGCCTTGTTGCCTTCCACTGTGACTGTTGCGACAGCTCCTTGTGTGCGAGTTGCCCCACCTATGGTAATGTTGCCCTCAATGGTACCACCCTTGATGACCACATCGGTATTGCCAATGGTGCCTTTTTCGCCGCCGGCAATGATGTCGCCGGTGATAGTACCGCCATTTACCTCGATAGCGGCACTGCTTACAGTAGACCTGGTTTCAGCCTGAGCACCACCATATACATTACCGTCTACGGTGCCGTTGTTGATAACGAGTTTTACATCGCCGATGGTAGCAGAACCGGCAGCCGAACCGCCCATGATGTTACCGTTCACGGTACCACCGTTCATGTACAGGTTGAATGATTGCACTCGAGCATGCTTATCTTGACCTGCGTATGCACCGGCTATGGCAACATTCGTACTGGGCGAGTAGGTTTTACCCGTGCCGTTTACTGTTGCATTATTTTCAATTTCAAGATTCAGCGTGGCTGCATTGCCATTGTTCATAGCACCGAATATGGTACCGTTTGCTGTGCCGATTAACTGTGCGCTGACGGTTCCGGTCGGGGCACCATCGCTCAGCCCCATCCAACTCGAAGTGGAGGTTATCACAAAGGTGCTGGCCGTTGACGGAGAGCCGGTAACCAGATTCAAATTACCCGTTACACTTGTGCCTGTTATTCCGCTGTAGCTCACACCGCTGGTGGTGGGAGTGTTGTTGCGCAAGGAGTCGGGCATGACTGAGACGTAGCCATTTTGTACATGACCGCTGACAGCTGCTGCATCTTGCGTAGCATAATAAGCATTTTCCGTCGAGCTAAGTCCTGTTGTGGTGGGGGCGTATGCGCCGTCTGTCCAAGTCAGGCTATTGATGGTGGCATCTGCCCCGGTTGTTGAGAGCAAAATGCCGTTGAGGTTCTGCCCCGTAGTCGCGCTCAGGCCTTGACCGATAAGCATGTCGCCTAACCACACATAGTACCCCTGCAGCACGTTGTCTGCGGTGTTGCCGTTGTGCCATGCGATGCGCAGATTGCCTTCCTCAGAAAGCTGTGAGGCGTCCGCGCAGAACAGCACGTCATCTCCCCACATGATGTAGCCTTCGCTCAGGTTGAGCGTACCACTGTAGGTGCCATCACCCATGGTAACGGAAAGGGTGTTTGTAGCAGAAAGCCAGCCGTCTGTCTCGCCATTACCGAAATTGGCGCTCAAATCGATGGTGTAGCCGCCACTCATGGTGAAGGCATTTTCCGCGAACAGGGCAGATGTGGTGCCGGCTGCAAGCGTGCCTACGTTGGCGGAAGCCCAGTCTGCGGAGCTCTTGCGCTCCAAGCCGGCGGTGCGACCGCCTATACCCATAGCCTGTGCCAAGTTACCAGCCATAATGAGGGAGCCCTGCTCATTGGGGTGCAGGCGGTCGCTGGAGTTGTTGAAGAACGCATCATGCCCCATGAAGCGATTGGACGATGTGTGGTCGACCATGCCGCGAGTTACATCTACATAGACCACATTTTGGCCTGATGCTTCGCTGTAGGCTTCTGCCCAAGCCCCTAGGTTGCGGTTGAATTCCTGAGCGGCATAGTGATCCATGTCGCGGTTGTGGTTGCTGTGGTTGCCCCAAGGGGTTATGGAGAGCATGTAGAAGGTGTCTCCATCGGTATATACATCATCTACGATAGTACCCATGTTGCCCCAAGAATCACCAGCAACCCAGTTGTAGGTGTCGGTCGCTGAATCGTAGCTCACTGTGCCACCAAGCATTTTCTGCATTTGCGTCACATATTGCTCCGTAGTGGGGCCGCTGTTCGGCGTGTCAGACAGCAGGTCATTTGTACCCATCATGCAGAACCACGTGTTGCTGTCAAATTTTTCGCTAGTGCTGGCTGTAGAGTGGCCACCGTAGTTCACGCCGCTCATGCCGGAGTTGGAACCGCTGATAATGTTGTGCGTACGACCGGAGGCTTGCGCCAGGTGGACATTCTTAAACTCTGCCCCGCCATAGTTGCTGCCTGCATCTTGTGTATGGCCGGGAGTGCCGTAATACCCTTCTCGCGGCCCGACTATTTCGTTTTCAATACCATTGTCGGTCAGGGTTTTGAAGAGCTGCCAGCGGTAGGATTGGTCATTGACGCCGTGAGTAATGGAGTCGCCCAAGAAAGTAACGCGGCCAATCGTTGTGCCATCTTTTCGTGTGCTTTCAAAGGGGGCTGAGTAATCCACCGGGGGTACATAGGAGCCTGTGTCCAGCGTTGAGACTGTGTTCAACGTCACCTCGGTCACGTAGTTCAGGTTTACATAGTAGCCGTTTGTTACGGTGTTGCCACTGGCTTTCAGGCCACCGGCTGTGTACAAATCTACGGAATTGCCGTCTTTGTCTTTTGTCGTGATTTTTACACCGTCTGCACTGCTGTTTGTGATATAAAGTCTCAGGTTATCGCCGGTGGTGTACTGTGAAAGTGTGGAATAGCTGATGTTATTTGTGGAGGCATTCCAAGCAGCATTGTTCCAATAGCCGGAGATGTAAGGGGTTCGCGAGCCGGTGTCCTGGTTGGTATCTGCGTTGTCTGCAACGCCGTAATCAGCAGCATTGTCATCCCACAGCAGCATGTAATTTCCTGATTTGTAATCGTTGGAGTTTACATAGTTTAACAGCGCGCTGAGGTTGATTGTGAGGTCCACAGATGTGGTGCTTGACGATTCTACTGCAAAGTAGCCCCGACCGTTGTAGATGACGTTGTTCTCATCATCACACCAAGACGATGTTAAATCTGTGTATGTAGCAGCGGAGGACATGCCGACCATACAGGCCAGAACGGCTGTAAGCAGGCCTACAGGTAAATGTAATTTCATGGATGTAGGTAATCTATGGGTGAAGTTTTCACACGTTATGCGGTTCTCCGGAGCACGCCCGAATCCCTATCATAGTCTTAGACTAGCATAGCGCATTTGAGTTGTCAATCCGCAAAAACGAAAAAAAGCCTATCCGACTGATATTGTCGGATAGGCGAATTAGTATGAATGTTGATGGAATTCCTGTTACAGCATATATGAAACGCTCGCCCAAATGACGGTGGGCACCAGGAGAGCCCACGCGATGAGCCCCAGGCATGAGCCACTGCTGTCGGGGGCAGGTTGCGACTGGCGATTCTTAGGCGGTGTGTTACTTTTCGTTTGAGGCGGATTTACCTTGCCGGTGCGCACAGGCTCATGGGTGCCCACGATAGTGGTCGGCGGCTCTATGCCCCTACGACCGTTGCCATTACCGGCAGCCGGTATGTTTCCCGTGATTGTAGCCGGCGGTTCTGCGCTCCTGCGACCGTTGCCATTACCCGCAGCCGGTATGTTTCCCGTGATTGTAGCCGGCGGTTCTGCGCTCCTGCGACCGTTGCCATTACCTGCAGCCGGGGAGTTGCCCATGATGGTTGCGGGCGGCTCGGCGCTCCTGCGACCGTTGCCATTGGCCGCAGCCGGGGAGTTGTTGCCCATGATGGTAGCCGGCGGCTCGGCGCTCCTGCGACCGTTGCCATTGGCCGCAGCCGGGGTGTTGTTGCCCATGATGGTTGCGGGCGGTTCTGCGCTCCTGCGACCGTTGCCATTGGCCGCAGCCGGGGAGTTGCCCATGATGGTTGCGGGCGGTTCTGCACTCCTGCGACCGTTGCCATTACCTGCAGCCGGGGTGTTGTTGCCCATGATGGTGGCCGGCGGTTCTGCGCTCCTGCGACCGTTGCCATTACCGGCAGCCGGGGAGTTGTTGCCCATGATGGTAGCGGGCGGCTCGGCGCTCCTGCGACCGTTGCCATTACCGGCAGCCGGGGAGTTGTTGCCCATGATGGTAGCGGGCGGTTCTGCGCTCCTGCGACCGTTGCCATTACCGGCAGCCGGGGTGTTGCCCATGATGGTTGCGGGCGGCTCGGCACT
>JAZLDM010000091.1:0-40791 GCA_045614705.1 Akkermansia sp. | reverse complement strand
GGGCAAAAAACTCATTGTCAGGCTCACTCATGGGTCAGAAATATGTATAGTAAACTTGCTTTTATTATGTGTATTTTCGTTCGACTGTCAAGCCTTTTGCCCGACTTCACGACGAAAATAAGTTATACAGTTGACAATTTTTCGGGAAATAGTAAAATGAAGCCGTATGGAGCGCAGAGAGCGTACTTTGAAGCGGATAGCGGCTCTGTCGGCTGTGGCAGGCGGAGTGTGCGCGGGGGCGCGTGGTTGTAGAGCCGTGCAGCAAATAGCGGGAGGTTGTGGCGGATTGAAAATTTGAAATTAATTGATTTACAGGATGATGCAAAAGAGAATCTATACAACGGCGTTGGCTGCCATGGTACTTATGGGCTGTGCGCAGTATACCCCTAAGCCGATTGATTTGAGTGCGGATGTCGTAAGCTGGCAGCAATTAACGGCTGATATGTGCAAGGGCCGTCGCAGCATGTCGCCGGCTGAGTTGCGCCGTATAGGGTTGCTCATGAACCCGGAATTGCTGAAAGCTCGCCTGAGTCACGCCAAGCGCAAGGGGGCGGCTGAGTTTGCCGGGCTGTGGGATGACCCTTCTTTGGGGCTGGAGTTTGAGCGTGTGTTTGCTCATGACATCAACAACCACTCCGTCTCACCCTCGCTGGCATTGCCTGTAACGGGGCTACCCGCTCTGCGCAAGCAGATAGCAGAGCAATATACCGAGGTTGATTATTGGAACATGCGCGAGCAAGAGCGCAATTACATGGCTGAGCTTGATGTGCTGTGCTACAAGCTGATGGCAGCGGAGGGTAAGCTGGAGCTTATGCGCAAACGCTTAACGGCTCTGCGCGATGAGCAACAGCGCATGACACGTTTGCTCGAATTGGGTGAAGTGGCTTTCGCCGATTACCAGACCGGTACGGAGCGCCTGAACGAAACAATCAAACAGGTGCAAGAGCAGGAGAATGAACAGCTCGCATTGCAGCAGCAACTTGTCGGTATGCTGGGGCTGCACCCATCTGCCACCGGGCTTAAACCGTCCGGAAATTTACCCGGCGGGGTCCCTGCGGCGGTGGAGGCTCCGGCTGCTGAAGTCATGTTGGCTTTGCCGACGGTGAAGGCTGCCATGGCCGGTTACGGGGCGGTTGAAAGCGAGTTGAAAGCAGAAATCCGCAAGCAGTTCCCAGAATTGGGGATATCCGGTTTGTATGGTGTGGAGGATGACAACGAGAAGATGACACTTGGTGTGGAGTTTACTTTGCCGCTCTGGAATCGCAATCGCGAGGCAATTGCCGAAGCTACCGGCGAGCGTGACATCAAGCAGGCGGAAACCGTGCAGGTGTGGCGTGACTTGCTGCAGAAGAGCAGTGCCCTTTCCGCTCGCCAAAAACTGTTGCGCTCTCACTGTCAATCTGAATATTCGCGTTTGATAGAGCTCGAAGCCGCCACAGAACAGCAGGAAAAACTGTTCGATTTGGGTGAAAGTAAGTTGTTGGAGCTTGCTGAGTCTCGTCATTTGGCATACGAACGTAAACTGGCATATCTTGACTGTCTGGTGAACCTATTGGAAACCCGGACCCAACTTCAATATCTTAACCCTTCATACAATCAGCAATGAAATTGTCACATCTTTTTGGAATCGCTTTTTCGCTCTGTGCTGCGTCCTTAGTAAGTCGAGCTGCTGAGCACCAGCATGGCCCCGGTTGCACACACGACCACGGCGCCGAGCACAAGCAAGAACCCGCTGAGGCTGAGCATCAGCATGGCCCCGGCTGCACACACGACCACGGCACTCAGCACAAGCAAGAGCCCGCTGAGGCTGAGCACCAGCATGGCCCCGGTTGCACACACGACCACGGCGCCGAGCACAAGCAAGAACCCGCCGAGGCTGAGCATCAGCATGGCCCCGGTTGCACACACGACCATGGTACTGAGCACAAGCAAGAGCCCGCCGAAGTTGAGCATCAGCATGGCCCCGGGTGCACACACGACCATGGTACTGAGCACAAGCAAGAGCCCGCCGAAGCTGAGCACCAGCATGGCTCCGGTTGCACACACGACCATGGTACTGAGCACAAGCAAGAGCCCGCCGAGGCTGAGCACCAGCACGGCCCCGGTTGCACACACGACCATGGTACTGAGCACAAGCAAGAGCCCGCCGAGGCTGAGCATCAGCATGGCCCCGGTTGCACACACGACCACGGCGCCGAGCACAAGCAAGAGCCCGCGGAGGCTGAGCACCAGCACGGCCCCGGTTGCACACACGACCATGGTGCAGATGCTCATGCCGGGCACAATCATGCCCCGGGTGAGAGCTGTGGTGGCGAAGTAATTGTGGTGGAGGCCGATTCCCGTGCCCGAGAGCTCATGAATATGCGCATTGAGACAGTCCCTGAGCTCACCGAAGTATTGGTACATTCCCTCTACGGCTTCCTGACTACGCCGGACCATGCCATGCACACTTATGCCTTGCCCTGTGGCGGGCGCATTACCCTGCATGTGAAGTCTGCACAGCAGGTGAAGGCCGGCGACTTGCTTTACAGCTTGCAGAGTCCTGATATCATGGAGCAGCAGGCGGAGGTGATTCGCATACACGCTGCGCTCAATCGCATAAAGGCTGAAATTGCCACACTCGAAGAGCGCAAGAAAGAGCTTTCCACCGCCGGTACCCGAAACCGAGATTTGGAAGTTGAGCTGGCCAACAAGCAGGCTGAGCTTACTCAGCAGCAGTACGAGCTCACCGCTGTGCAAACGCGATTGAGTATGCTAACCCTTGGTGGTGAACTGGTCAAAAAGGGCGATATCACAGTGCTGGAGGTACGCGCCACGGCTGATGGTACGGTGCGCAACGTTGGGGTGACTCAGGGTAGCTGGGGCGAGCAGGGTAAGCCCATCGTTTCGATGAGTAATTTGGCCGAGATGGAAATTGCCACTACCATTTACAGCTCCGATGTTCCCCATTTCAGCGCCGTGCGAGCTACTATTCCCGCCGGGCGTGAGCATGTTGCCGTGTCGGGAACTTGGCGCTTGGCTGAGGAGGTGGACGCCACTACCCGCACGCGTGAGCTTTATGTTAACCCCGAAACCATCCCCGCAAACGTGCAGCCCGGGCAGCTCTGCCGTGTGGATTTGTACGATGCCTGCGAATCTCACGGCAAAATCTCCATACCCGACTCCGCTGTGGTGAAAGTAGGGGTGGATGATGTTGTGTTCGTGGAAATTGGCGAAGGAAAGTTCGCCATGATGAAGGTGCAGGCCGGTACCAGCCGCCGTGGTATGACCCCGGTAAGTGGGCTGACCCCCGGTCAGAAAATCGTGGTCAAGGGCGGTTATGAGCTTAAGTACATTATTCCCGGTGATGGGGAGAAGAAAAAGGCCGGCCACTTCCATGCCGATGGTGTTTTCCATGAAGGTGAGGACCATTAAGAAGGATGAAATCGGAAGCGTGATTTTCAGCTTATGAATGCACTGATATCATTCTGTCTTAAGAACCGCATCACTGTGGTGCTTATCACCCTCGTGCTGGCGGTGGTGAGTGGCTGGCTGGTGTGCACACTGCCGGTGGACGTATTCCCGGAGCTTAAGCAGCCGCGAGTTACCATTCAGACCGAAGCCGGCGGTCTCTCCGCCGAGGAGGTCGAACAGTACGTTACGATTCCCCTGGAATCCGCCATGCAGGGTACGCCCGGTGTGCGCAAGGTTAGCTCATCTTCCGGTACGGGGCTTTCATTCGTATGGGTGGATTTTGACTGGGATGTTGATATCTACCTTGCCCGCCAGAT
The DNA here is from genome assembly GCA_045614705.1 of Akkermansia sp. GTDB lineage: Bacteria > Verrucomicrobiota > Verrucomicrobiia > Verrucomicrobiales > Akkermansiaceae > Akkermansia. The sequence continues at coordinate 37,021 of JAZLDM010000091.1, read as the reverse complement.
TGTATCTGAGCGCATGGCTACCGTGCGCGAAAGCCTGCCCGAGCAGGTGGAAACCGAAATGGCTCCCATCGTTTCCGTGACCGGTGAAATTATGGTCATAGCGATTCAGGGGGACGAAACGGCGGACCCATTGGAAGTGCGCCGAGTGGGTGAGTTTGAGCTGCGCAATCGCTTGTTGGCCATACCCGGAGTGGGGCAGGTTACGGTGCTGGGCGGGCGTTTGCCTGAGTACCAAGTAGCCTATGACCCTGAGAAAATGCGCCAAGCCGGGGTTAGCTTTGCTGATTTGAAGACCACGGTCGAAGCCGCGCAAAGCAGTATTCCCGCCGGTTATCTGGAAGATGTGGCCGGTGTGGAGCTGCCTGTGCAGCAGCACACCCGCGCATTTACTCCTGAGCACTTGCGCCGCGCTATTGTAACCAATCACCCCACCGATGGTGTGGTGCGCTTGGAAGATGTGGCCGAGGTGAAAATTGACGGAGCCCCGCGCCGTGGCAATGCCGGCTATGCCGGTAACGAGGCGGTGGTACTCTCGGTGCAGAAGGTGCCGGGGGCCAATACGCTGGAGCTGACCTATGCGGTGGATGCTGCCGTGAAGGAATTTGCGGCCAGTCGCTTGCCGTCCAACATGAAATTGCACGCCGACGGGTATCGACAGGCCGACTTCATTGAGCTTTCTCTTGAGAATGGTAAGGAGACGCTCATTGTTGCAGGTGTGGTGGTGCTGTTGGTTATTGTGCTGACCTTGCTGAATGTTCGCACGGCAGTTATCACACTTATCAGCATGCCGCTTTCGGTGGTATTCGGTATGGCCCTTTTCCCGGTGTTCGGACTTGGGGTGAATATCATGACTTTGGGTGGTTTGGCTGTGGCTGTGGGTGATGTTGTGGACAACGCCATCGTGTTTGTGGAGATTGCCTGGCGCAATCTCAGCCGCAATGCCGCCCTGCCGCCGGAGCAGCGCAAGAGCCGCTACCGTGTGCTGATGGCTGCCAAGGATGAAATCGTGAGCTCCATCAGCTACTCATCCGTTATCATTCTGCTGGTGTTTGCCCCGCTGCTGTTCCTGAGCGGTATTGAAGGCCAATTCTACCGCCCGCTGGGTATTTCGTACATGCTCGCTCTGGGTGCCTCGCTGCTGGTGGCTCTCACAATCATCCCCACCCTTTGCATGGTATGGTACAAGTCCGCCAAGGGGCAGGGAACTGACGGCGACTCCGCCTCTGCCCGCTTCATTAAGCGCATGTACCGACCTGTGCTCAACTTCTGTCTCCGTTGGCCCAAATCGGTATTCGCCAGTCTGTTGGCGCTCACCGGTGCGACCATGTGGCTGGGCAGCACGTATGGTACCAGCTTCTTGCCGCCCTTCAACGAGGACTGCTACACCCTTTTCGTGAACTGTGTGCCGGGCACCTCGCTCGAAGAAACCGAGCGCATTTCGCGCCAAGTCATGAAAAAGATTCAGCTCATCGACGGCGTGAAAACCGTGACTCAGCGCACCGGCCGTGCAGAGAATGACGAGCACGCCGAGCCTGTGAGCGCCAGTGAGCTGGTAGTACGCGTGGATTTGAAAAAAGACCAGCGCCGTATGCGCGAGCAGTTTAAGGAGGCCATGCGCGGTATTCCCGGTGTGTCGGGCATGGTCGGGTTCCCCATTGCCCACCGCATTAGCTCAGCACTCTCTAATTCAAACTCTGAAATTGCCATCAACATTTTCGGCGATGACTTGCCGCAGATTCGCAATGCCGCTAAGCAAGCCGCTGATATTCTCGCCTCTATGCCCGAGGTGGCAGATGCACGCGCTAACCGTGAGGTGCTCGTCGATACCATCCATGTGGACTATAACCGCGAAATTCTGGCCGCCTACGGCTTGACGATGGCCGATGCTGCCGACCAAGTGTCTGCCGCGCTCAATGGTATGCAAGTGGGCGAAATTATCCGTAACCTCGACCACTGGAATGTCATGCTGCGCTTGGACTCTGACCTGCGCCGCAGCATGGATGATGTGCGAAACCTGCAATTAGTGGCCCCCGGCGGCAAGAAGGTGCCTTTGGGCGAGGTAGCCCATGTGTACCGAGCCGAGACTACTAACCTCATTCTGCGCGACAACTCGCGCCGCAAGGCCATGATTTCCTGTAACCCCTCGCCCGACAGTAACTTGGGTGACCTCGCCAAGGCCTGCCGCGAGAAACTCGACCCCGCCATGAATGCCCTCGGTTGCTCGGTGGAGTACGCCGGCACCATTAAGAGCCGAGAGGAAGCCGGCCGCCGCCTGTACCTTTTGGGTGGCATCGTCTGCGTGTTGATTGTGCTGTTGCTTTCCAGCTCCCTGGGGAGTGTGCGCCGCGCTATGGTTACGCTCATCAACATTCCGCTTTGCTTGGTGGGTGGTATTCTTGCCGTGTTCCTCGCCGCGCCGGAGACCATCAGCTCCGTGCTGGCAGGTGGTTATATTCACCCCATTCTCTCGGTGAGTTCCATCGTCGGTTTCGTGACGGTAATCGGCTTTGCTATCCGCTCAGGGCTTATCCTGCTCAACCGCTACCGCGCTCTTGAGCTCAGCGGCCTGAGCGCAGAAGAGGCTATCCGCGCCGGTTCCTCCGAACGTGTGATTCCCATCATCATGACCTCCCTCACTACCATTCTCGGTCTTCTGCCCCTCATCTGGGCAAAAGATCAGCCCGGTGGTGAGCTGCTGGCCCCGCTGGCTATTGTGCAGTTCGGCGGCCTTGTGAGTGCCACCGTTCTCAACCTGCTCGTTATGCCCGCAACCTGCAAAATATTCGCCGGCTTCATATCACCCGCCGATAAGCAGGACTAACCCGGACTCACCAACTCTAATCCGCAAAGTATCAGCGCGATACTTTGCGGATTACTGTTGCCACACCTCGCGGCTATTGTGGTTCCCTACGCGCTCAATGTGTCCTTTGTTGTCTACTATTTATTACCGAGCGGGAGTGATTTTGGGGAAGCTGCATATAAGATGAAGAAAGATGAAAAATAGGAGGGGGTGTGATAAAATAAAGCACGATGTGCGCGATATGAAAGCCGAGGGGCGATTGTAAGGGGAGGGGCGGATGTTTTGGCTTGCAATGGCCGGGTGGGCGGGATAAGATATTGCCATGCAACAACAACCTACCGATGAAATGGAAAATCTCCGCCGAGCCGCCGAGGCCGGGGATGCGAAAGCTCAGTACAATTTGGCATTTTGCTATGATGTAGGCGATGGAGTGGAGCAGGATTTTACTCAATCTGCTTACTGGTTGCGCTGTGCAGCGGAGCAGGGGTATGTGCCGGCGCAGTTCAACTTGGGCTGTGCTTATAGGAACGGCGAAGGTGTGGCGATAGATGATGCGCTGGCTGTTGAGTGGTGGCGGCGAGCAGCCGAGGCCGGAGATGCCAACGCTCAGTACAATTTGGCCCGTTGTTATGATGAAGGGAAAGGAGTGGCGCCGGACTACAGGCAGTCTGCGGAGTGGTTTCGGAAGGCTGCTGAGCAAGGCCACTGCAAAGCTCTGTATGAGCTGGGGGTTTTATATTATCAGGGGAGTGGTGTGCCGCAAGATTACGCTATGGCCGCACAGTGTTATGCCAAGGCTGTGGAGCAGGGGCATACGGAGGCACAAAGTTGCCTGGGCTATCTCTACGATGTCGGTCTGGGGGTGCCGGAAAACCCGGCGGAGGCCGCTCGCCTGTACCTTGCCGCTGCCGAGGCCGGAGATGCCAACGCTCAGTACAATTTGGCTCAGTTGTATAGAAATGGGCGTGGGGTCGCTCAAGATGGTGAAGCCGCCGTTCGTTGGTACCGCGTTGCGGCGGAGCAGGACGACGCTGATGCGTGCTATCAGTTAGGTGAAATTTATTCACTTGGCCGGGGAGTGGCGGTAGATGCTACTCAGGCCGCTGTGTACTATCGCAAGGCTGCCGAACTGGGAGATGCTCCCGCACAGCTGGAGCTGGCTTTGGCTTTGGTAGAGGGGAATGGGGTGGAGAAAGATGAGTACGAGGCCTATTCTTGGATGCAGAGTGCTGCAGAGGGCGGTTCGGTGGTTGCTTGGTATAACCTTGGACTCATGTATGAGCTGGGTAACGGTTGTGAAGCAGATGAGAACGAGGCCCTGAGTTGCTACCGCCGTGCTGCGGAATTGGGAGATGCCGATGCCCGGCGGCGATTGGGAGAGGCCTTTGAGACGGCTGAACTGGGGTTGGAGAAAAAATTGGATGAGGCCTTCCGCTTATATTCTTTGGCGGCGGAGCAGGGAAATCATGCAGCGGAGTATGCACTCTGCGTGTTGTACATACAGGGGGAGGCGGTGGAGTGGAACCCCGGTCTGGCGGCAGAGTGGTGCAGGAAATCGGCAAATGGCGGGTATGCTCAGGCTCAATATTTTATGGGTTACCTGTACAGCAAGGGGCTGGGTGTGCAGAAAAATCTTTCGCTGGCGCATGAATGGTTATCCAAGGCCATAGCTGCCGGCCATGAGCCGGCTCAGGAGGCACTGAAAGAATTGGAGCGATTAATGTGATGTGAGCCGTATGATAGGGGCATTGTCTGAAAGTAGTTAAAAAATGACAATTTTTTGTGTCGTGATATGTAGATTTTGTTTCGGGTGTACGTTCTCCGATATAAGGTCTGCTGTATACAGCAGGGTAGATTCAAAAGTAACTTGACAAGCTTAGAGGAAGGAGTAAGATTTAAACCGTGAATGCAATCGTCAAATGTGGAATAGGCGCTGTCCTTGTGGGCGGCGGTGCAGCTGCTTGGTATTACTGGCCCACTAACAACGGCATGGTAACGTCTTTCCGCGTCGCCGAGGTGGTGCGTGATAATTTCGTGAACAAGGTGCAGGCCACCGGTACTCTTGAGCCGCAAGAGCTTGTGGATGTCGGCGCTCAGGTGACCGGCGAGATTAAGGAATTCGGTGTAGACGTGGACGGCAAGCGCGTGGACTACGGCAGCGAGGTGAAAGCCGGTCAGCTGTTGGCCCGTATTGACGACACGATTGTAGAGCTTGATATTAAGCGTGCAGAAGCCAGTGTGGCTCAGGCCAATGCGCAGATTCTCACGGCCAAGGCCAATATCTCCCAAGCTGAGGTGAACAAGAAGAAAGCCGACCGCGACCTTGACCGCGCTAAAAAGCTGGGCGTGGGTGATGCACTTTCGCAGATGGACTACGACCAGTACCTGACTCAGGCGGAGAATGCCGCTGCCTCTCTGCAAAGTGCACAGGCACAGCTGGCGAACGCCGAGGCTCAGTTGCAGAGCGCGAATGCCATGCTGGAGAGCGAGCTGCGCAACCGCGACTACACTCGTATCACCACGCCGGTGGATGGCACGATTGTGGTGCGCCAGGTGAATGTGGGCCAGACGGTGGTGAGCAACATGAGCGCCACGACCCTCTTCCTCGTTGCTCGTGATTTGAGCAAGATGCAGATTTGGGCCAGTGTGAACGAGGCCGATATTGCCAAGGTGCACGCCGGGCAAGAGGTGCGCTACACGGTGGATGCCCTGCCGAATGAAAACTTTACCGGTGTGGTCAATAAGATTCGCCCGAACGCCACCATGTCTTCCAACGTGGTGACCTATATCGTGGAAATCGATATCGAGAACCCCGACCGCAAGTTGCTGCCCTACATGAGCGCCAATGCCAACTTCATCGTGAAAGAGGTGAAGGATTGCCTGATGGTGCCCGAGGCCGCCTTCGACTTCCGCCCCACTCAGGAGCAGATTGACCCGGCCTTTGCCGGTCGTCCTCGTCGCCCCGAGGGGCCTGCTGCCGAGGGCGATATGCCGTCCGCACCTGCTGCCGAGGTATCTGCCGAGGGTGAGCGCGCTGTGGTTTGGGTGCAGAAGGGGGACAAAGTGGCTCCTGTGCGCGTGCTGCGTGGCGAGAGCGACGGTACCCGCAGTGTTGTAACCCCCATGCCGGGTGAAACGCTGGAGGCCGGAGATAAGCTTGTAACGGGTGTTTACCAGACGTCTGCTGCCGCCGCCAAGGGCGGTGCTCAGGCTCAGGGCGGTCTCTTCGGTATGAATGGTCCCAAGCGTCGCCCGCGTGGTGCCGGTGGTGTGGAGCCCCGCCCCGGGCAGAATGCTGCCGCCGGTGGTCGTGGTGGCAACCCGCACATGTAAGCGCCGGGCTGTCGCAAGCTATAACGTAATTTCAGACCATGATTGAGCTGAAAGATATCACCAAGGTTTACCACCTGGGCGAGATTGATTTGCCGGTGCTCAAGGGTATCTCCCTGCGCATTGAGGACGGCGAGTTCGTGTCGCTCACCGGGGCCTCCGGTTCGGGTAAATCCACCCTCATGAACATTTTGGGCTGTCTGGATCGCCCGTCGAGCGGCGAGTTCTGGATAGACGGTCACAATGTAGCCGGGTTGAATGCCAACGAGCGCGCTCGCCTGCGCAACAAGCGCATTGGTTTCGTGTTCCAGAACTTCAACCTGCTGGCCCGTACCTCGGCGCTGGAGAATGTGATGATGCCGGCCTACTACTACCACCCTGCCAAGAGCACGGCTGAGATTCGCGCCCGTGCGCTCGAACTCATTGAGCTGGTAGGGTTGAAGGAGCGCATGCACCACACCCCGGCCCAGCTTTCCGGTGGTCAGCAGCAGCGCGGGGCCATTGCCCGCTCGCTTATCAATAACCCCGGTATTCTGCTGGCAGACGAACCCACCGGTAACTTGGATTCCACAACCTCGGTCGAGGTTATGAACATGTTCCGCGACCTCAACCGCAAGCAGGGTATTACCGTCATCATCGTGACTCACGACCCGAAAACCGCCGCCTTCACCGACCGCGCTATCAATATGAGCGACGGCCTCATTCTCGAAGGCGTATCAGACGAACTCTCAGCCACGCTTAAGAAATGAAGATAGGGACGCTATTTGTTACTTGCCTGAAAGCCTTGGTGCGCAATCCCTTGCGCGCGGCTCTCACGGTGTTGGGTATCGTTATCGGTATTGCAGCTGTGGTAGCTATTATGGAGATTGGTGAAGGCTCCAAACAGCAGGTGGCCGACAAGTTCTCCTCCATGGGTACGAACGTGATTACCGTTTCCGGCGCCTCGGTCAGCACGGCCGGTGTGAATACCGGGCAGGGTGGTCGCGCCTCGCTCTATGCTACGGATGCCGACTTCCTCATGAAGGAATGCCCCGAGTTCGTGAAATGCGCCTCTCCCGTAGTGCGTGCCAGTGGCCAGGTGATTGTGGGCAACCAGAACTGGAGCCCCCGCTCCATTATGGGCGGCAATGAGCACTACCTCTCTATCGAGGGTTGGAAAGTCGCCCGCGGTCGCTCCTTTACCCGCAAGCAGGTGGATGAAGCCACCCGCGTGTGCGTCATCGGGCAGACTATCGCCAAGGAGCTTTACTCCGGTACCGAACCTATCGGCCAGGATATCCGCATTAAAGATGTGGTGTTCACCGTTATCGGTGTGCTGGAGAGCAAGGGCGCTGACGGCATGGGCAATGACCAAGACGACTGCATCATGCTGCCGTGGACCAGTATCCGCACCCGCTTGATGGGCTCCAGTGGTTCGGCCACTATTTCCAAGGGCGGCGCCGCGAATAGCGCCAAGGTTTCCGCGACCGATACCTTCTCCACCACCACGGTGAATTTCTACCCCGGTTGCGACCTGCAGCCGTACACGAATGCCCCCCACCCGCTGCGCACCCGCACGGTGGATAGCATCGCCGTGCAAATTCAGGATGGCAAGGCTCCCGATGCCGCCATGGACGCCATGACCCCGGTGCTGCGCCGTTGCCATGATTTGGAGCCCGGCGTGCTCGATGATTTCACCCTGCGCGATCGCTCCCAGTTCGTCAAAATGATGACGGAAACGACCGACACCATCAGCAGCCTGCTTATCTCCGTTGCCATGATTTCGCTTGTCGTGGGTGGTGTGGGTATCATGAACATCATGATGGTATCCGTCACTGAGCGTACGCGCGAAATCGGTCTGCGCATGGCTGTAGGTGCCCGCCCCTGCGACATCATGTGGCAATTCCTGCTCGAAGCCGTCTTGCTTTGCACCATCGGCGGTATCATCGGCATCATCGTCGGCCGCATAGCCTCTGGTATTGTGAGTGCCAACATGGGCTGGCCGGTGTCCTCATCCGTCATGGCTATGGTGCTTTCGGTTTCTGTGGCCGCCGTTATCGGTATTGTGTTCGGCTGGTACCCTGCGTGGAAGGGTTCACGCCTCGACCCCATCGACGCCCTGCGTCACGAATAAAAATCACACACACATTTTTCTACAGTATATCATGAAGATACGTTACACATCCCTTTTGCTTGCTGCTGCGTTGCTGAGCTCGTGCCAGCTGGGGCCGAACTTTACCGGCGCCGCCGACCAGGGGCTGCCCGCTACTTGGGTGAATGCCCTGCCGCCGGCCAGTGAGCAGAACTCCCTTTCCGACTGGTGGGCCAGTTTCGGTGACCCTCAGCTCACCGACCTCATCAACCGTGGCTTCCTGAATAGCCCCGACATGGTGACGGCTGCCCTCGCTATTGCTAAGGCGGAGGCCTCCCTGCGCACCACGCAATCCGGCTTGTTCCCCTCCGGCTCCATCTCTGCCGGTGGCGACAATAGCGGTAATTTCGATGTCTCCACCTCTCACGGTGGCTGGAGCGGTGCGCTCTCCGCCTCCTGGACCCCCGATATCTGGGGCGGTACCCGCCGCGAGGTAGAGGCCTCCATGGCCTCCTTGGGCTCCACCAAGGCCGCTGCAAATGCCACCCGCACGGCACTGGCCGCCAGTATCGCCAACACTTACTTCGAGTGGATTTCCGCGAAGGAGAGCCTGCGTATCGCCCGCGAACAGCTCGAGTACCAGGAGCGTACCTACGACGTCGTGAAGAAGAAAGAGGCCGTCGGTATGGTGGCTAACCTCGAACTGGCGGAGGCTCGCTCCACCATCGCCTCCACCCGCGCCCAGATTCCCAACTACGAGGCCAACATCAAGAGCTGCGAGAACACCCTGGCCACCCTGCTGGGTACCACGGTCGACAAAATCTCGCTGCGCATGCCCGATGCCGCGACCTACAACAAAGTGCCGCGTGTACCCACCGGGCTGCCTGCTGATTTGCTGCGCCGCCGTCCCGATGTGGTGAAGGCTGAGCACGACCTGCACCGCGCCACGGCCAATATCGGTGTTCGCGTGGCGGATTTGTTCCCGAAAATCTCCCTCACCGGGCGAGTCGGTACTTCGGCCGGTTCTGATTTCTCGAACTTCTGGAGCAACTCCTCATGGAGCCTCGGCGCAAGCGTGAGCCAGACCATTTTTAATCGCACCGCGCTGAAAGAAAATGTGAATATCGCCGAGCTCGAGCGCGATTCGTCCGCTCAGGCGTACCGCAAGACGGTGCTCGCCGCCTTTGCTGAGGTAGAGAGCGCCCTCATTAACTACGCTAAGCTCACCAACCAGCTGCCGCAGTACCAAGCCGCTGCCGCCGCAAATAAGGAGGCCGCCGAGCTCTCCCTGCGCCGCTTCAACTCCGGCCAGAGCGACTTCCTCAACGTCGCAGCCTCCGAGCGCGCTTGGCTCTCCGCCGAGCTGAACCTCATCTCCACCCGCCAGCAAATCCGCATGAGCCTCGCTAAGCTCTGCACCGCCCTCGGCGGTGGTTGGTGATAGATGGCTCCGAGTTGAAATTGAAAACAAAAGCCGTTGCTCTGAGTTGTATACAGAGCAACGGCTTTTTGCGCACTATTTAATGGTGGCTCAATATTCGGTTGTGGCAAATAGGCGGTAGTTGTTGGCGCGGCGGGCGTAATCCACTGCGTTTCGTTTGTTGCAATCGGTTTTGAAGGCATCTGCCCCGTGGGCGAGCAATAGCTGGCCTACCTTCCAACGCCCGCAGCGGGCAGCCAGCATGAGCGGTGTGGCGCCGGAGCGAGCGGGGGCATCTACTACCGCTCCTCGGTCGATGAGGATGGCGGCTATCTCGTATAGCCCCATTGCAGCGGCATGGTGCAGGGCGGTGTAGCCGCGCCTGTCGGTGGCATGTAGGTCGGTTTGGTGAGCCCATTCGGAGTCGTAGAGCAGGGGTGTGCAGCGCCGCAGGGTCGTGCCGGTGCGGCGCGGCGGCGGTGGCGCTATGTAGTGGGCGTGTATCTCCTCGTCGGTGTATTGGGCCAGATAGGGATTATCTTTGCGCAGGTAGGCAATGTCGAGCCAAGGGATGAGAAGTTTGTCGCCCGAGCCGTTGGGAATGGGGCTGTAGGCGTGTATGAGCTTAATGACGTTTTTCAATCGGTAGCGCATGGCCAGTGTGAGTGGCGTGTCTCCGGAATCGTTGGGCAGGTAGGCATTCGCCCCGGCGTCCAGCAGAGCTCGGGCACTCTCGGTGTGAGCTTCGATATGGTAATGGCTGGTGAGTCCCTGTCGGCAGAGATGGTGGAAGGCACTGCTGCCCCACAGTGTGGCATTCACATGCGCACCGGCGGTCAGTAGCACGGGTATGACCGCGTGAGCACCGGCTCGTGCCGCCACCATCAGCGGCGTGAGGCGGTTCGCAAACCGCTTATTTACCCCCGCCCCTGCGAGCAGGAGTTTGGCTGCCGTCTCCGCCTCGTTGTGGCAGATGGCAGCGAAAAATTCATTTTGTAAAGTTGCGTCATTCATAACCCTTCAAGTTAGCACAATAGCCCCCGTATGGCAAGCGCGAAGTTTGAAAAGTTGCTACTTTTCTCATTCATACGAAAGCTGACAGAATTTTTTTGGTAGAAGTAGGTGAAAAGTCTTGCATAATTTATATAATATGTCATGCTATGGAAAGTGGTTTCATGCGGTGATATGAAACTATAATCATACGAAAAAAAATAACAAATAAATAAAAATCATGAATGAGATAATAAAAGAACGATATCAGCTAATCCGTGTAATAGGTGAGGGTGGGTATGGCAAGGTATGGCTTGCTTTGGATACGAAGGAGGGGACAGAGGTCGCGCTCAAGGTATATAAGGAGACTCCCAATCCGTATGTGCTTGAGGAAGCCCGCCGTGAGTATGAGCTTGGTAAGGAGTTGAAACACCCCAATATACACCCTGTGCAGGATATGATTATGGATGGGGAATATACTTGCCTTGTCATGCCGTATTGCCCGCATTCGTCTATTCAGAGTATGCGTGGTAAATACAACGAGAAGACGATTTGGGAATTCGCGAAAGACATAGCGAGCGGGTTAAAGTATTTGCACGAGCGAGGGATGGTTCACAAGGATGTTAAGTTGTCTAACATTCTATTGAATTCAGAGGGTAAGTACGTTTTAACCGATTTGGGGGAATGCTATAAAGTGTCGGACATAGGCAAGCTGGATGAATCCGCCGGCAAAACGATTATTCCCAATGTGTATTTGGCGCCGGAACCATGGGCAGACCGGGGAACGCATAGCGATGTGTGGTCGTTTGGTATTGCGCTGTATGAGTTGGCTTATGGTAAACTGCCCAAGGGGAGTTCAGAGTATGGTATAGAGATTGAAGAGTCGGCACCGTTATGTGGCGAATCTGCGCGCCTGAAAAATCTTATCAGGGCTTGTACCATGCCGTACTATCAGCTCCGCCCATCGATGGAGGATATACTCAATTTTTTAAGTGAAGATGAGCAAGGCGCTGAGACTCCTGATAGGTCGCGGTTCGATGATGTATTTACAGCGTTTGTCCCGGTTGATGAGAACATCGATAGAGAAACATTCAATTATGCCAGAACGAACTTGATGGTAGTAAGAGATGCGGAGAGTTCGAAGTATGGTATTGTAGATAAGGACGGTAAGGTGCTTATTAATTTTGAGTATGATAGGATAAGTGAGCCGGGGATATGCGGTTGGCCTGCCGGTGGCCCGCTCTCAGATTGGTTTGTCGGAGCGCGTTTCTGGCAGGGCGATGAAACCGGATTCTTCAAAGTTGAGGCCGATGGCAGTATCTGCGAACATCGCAGATGCACAAATGAGGAATACGAAGACCGTATGTGCTGGACGTAAAGAAACGATAGGTTCCCAATCAAAAGCTGCCGAGTGGCGCTCCGGAAAGAGGGGCGCCACTTATTTTTTGAGCCACACGAGCAGCAGGGCAATATCCGCCGGGGTGATGCCCGGTATGCGCGAGGCCTGCCCGATGGTGCCGGGGCGAATGCGGCTCAGGCGCTGGCGTGCCTCGGTTTTCATGGCGGGGATGGCATCGTAGTCAATATCGGCGGGAATGCGCTTATCTTCCTGGCGCCGGATGCGCTCGGCGGTGACTCGCATGCGGTCGATATGGCCGGCGTAAGTGACTTCGATGGCGATGGGTTCCCAGAGGTCAGCGGGGAAGGTGGTCAGCAGGTCAGGCGGCAGGTCGTGCCAGTCGTTACCGGGGCGGCGCAGCCAGAGGTTGAGGTTGACGCCGGGCTCGACTTTTACCTGATTGGTGAGTTCTACGCCGCTCTGAATGGCTTGCAGTCGCTCGGCTGCGGCTTGCCCGCGCTCCGGGGAGAGTAGCCCCAGCTCGGCTGCTAGCGGGGAAAGGCGCAGGTCTGCGTTGTCTTGGCGCAGCAACAGGCGCATTTCGGCACGGCTGGTGAACATGCGGTAGGGTTCGTCTGTACCTCGGGTTACGAGGTCATCTATCATCACGCCGAGGTAAGCTTGATCTCGGCGCAGGATGAGCGGTTCTCGCCCTTGCAGGGCCAGCATGGCGTTTGCGCCGGCCAGCAGACCTTGCCCTGCGGCCTCCTCGTAACCACTGGTGCCGTTGATTTGGCCGGCGAAGTAGAGCCCGCGTATGCGCTTGGTTTCGAGGGTGGGGTGCAACTCGGTAGGGGGCACATAGTCGTACTCCACGGCATAGCCGGGGCGTATAAGCTCGGCTTTTTCGAGCCCGGGTATGCTGTGCACGATGTCTTGCTGCACGAAGAACGGCAGGCTGGAGGACAGGCCGTTGAGGTAGTACTCATCTGTACTGCGCCCCTCGGGTTCGATGAAAATCTGGTGGCGATTTTTGTCGGCAAAACGCACGACTTTGTCCTCGATACTGGGGCAATAGCGCGGGCCGGTTCCTTCGATAACGCCGCCGAAGAGCGGGCTGAACTGCAGGTTGGCGCGGATGATATCGTGGGTGTGCTCGTTGGTGTAGGTGGAGCCGCAGGGGAGCTGGCGAAGCTCGAAGTCGGGCTCTGCCAGTAGGTTGAGGGTGCAGTGGGGCTCGCTATCGCGTTTCAGCACGGTGCGAGATATGTTGCTGAAGAGGGGCGGTGGTTCATCGCCCGGCTGCATTTCCAGCGCGCTGAAGTCGATGGTGCTGCCTTTGATACGCGGTGAGGTACCGGTTTTGAAGCGGGCAAGCGGGAACCCGAGAGCAGCCAAGCAGGCGGATATGCCAGTGGGAGCGGCACCTAAACGACCACCCGGCAGGTGGTCCATGCCCACATGCAGCAAACCGCGCATGAATGTGCCGCTGCACAGCACAACGGCGCGGGCGGCGATTTTCTGCCCCCATGTGGTGGTGACACCGGTTACACGGCCGCCGTCGGTTACGATTTCGGCGGCATCGCCCTGCACGAGCTGCACGCCCGGTGCGGTCTCCATGACCCACTTCATACGAGCGCGGTAAGCGAGTTTATCGCACTGGGCACGGGGTGCGCGCACGCTGGGGCCTTTACTGGCATTGAGCATGCGGAACTGAATGGCCGTAGCATCAGTATTCAGACCCATGGCACCGCCGAGGGCATCTATTTCGCGCACGATATGCCCCTTTGCCAAGCCGCCGATGGCGGGGTTGCAGCTCATTTGGCCGATGGAGTCGAGGTCGTGGGTAATGAGCGCGACCTTGCCGCCGAGCCGTGCGGCAGCCAAGGCTGCCTCTATGCCGGCATGGCCGCCGCCGATAACGGCTATGTCAAAGTTGGTGGGCATGGCGATTTAGTACTTACGCTGGTTCATTTCAGCATTGTACAGGAGCTTGGCGCATTCCTTGTGACCGTTGATAATGGCGTAAGAACGGGCGGTGTTGTTCGAGAGGTCGCGCACGTTCGGGAGCGCATTTCTTTGCAGCAGGAGCTTAACGGTGTTGGCATCCCCGCCTGCAGCAGCTGCGTGCAGGGCAGTACGGCCGGATTTGTTTTTGAAGTTGACATTGGCACCGGCCTCGATAAGGAGCTTAGCACAGAGGGTGTGCCCACCACTGGCCGCCGCAATGAGTGCCGTTTCAAACCTGCTATCGACGGAGTTGATGTCAATTTTTGTTTTAAGAAGAATCTGAATCACCTCAGCATTGCCCTGTCGGGCGGCAATGTGAAGAAGAGAGGTTGAACCCGAGTTTTTGGAGGGGTCTGCCCCTTTATTCAGCAGGGCTTGCAGACAGCGAGGGTGGCTGTTTCGCACGGACCAGTAGAGCAGGCTGCGCCCCAGTTTGTCGGTTTCGTTGGGGTTCATGCCGTTGTCCAACAACATGCGCACGCATTCCACATGGCCTTCGCGGCAGGCGGAGTAAAGTGGGGAGGTGGTGCCGCTATCTTTCGAGTATACTGCCCCTTTATCCAACAAGGCACGGATGGCATCTGCAGAGCCGAGTGATGCGGCCTCGTGCAACAGCGATTCGCCATCGCCCAAGGTGTCATTCGGGTCTGCTCCGGCGTTCAGCAGAGCATGCACACATTCAATGCGTTTATTCCTGATAGCCTCGCGCAGCAGGCTGATTTCATTGCCGTCTGAGGGGTTAAGCTCAGCTCCGGCTTTCAGTAGAAGATTGAGTTTTTCCAGTGAGCCTTCCTTAACGGTTTCGCGAATTACTTTTGCGTATTCGCTCGGCATGATTTTGGCTTTACCCAATCGGGCAACTGCCGAAAGTTGGGTCACACACGCCTCCTGATTGGCAATTTGAGCGGCAACGAGCGCGGTGTGGGCATTGTTGTTCGTTGTGCGGTAATCCGCACCGGCGAAGAGAAGGGGTGCGATGCAGTCCTTGTTGCCTGCCATGGCCGCCAAGTGCAGGGGAGTGCTGTTGTCCGAAGTGCGCTCGGAGGGTGAGGCTCCGGCGGTCAGCAGCAGTTTAAGACTTTCGATTTTACCCAACTTCGCAGCCAGGTGTAAGGGGGAAAGGGAGTTTTCCTGAGGGCGAGTCTTCAATATGCCGGATTGCAACAAGAGGGTAAGCTGCTCGGTGTTGTCATCCCTGATAGCTTGGAAGAGTTGAACCTCTATGTCGTCTGCAATGCCTTGTTGTTTGAGCGTAGCTGTCGCCAGCAGAGCCGAGAGTTCGCTCATGTCGTTGCCGGGCAACAGGTCGAGGGCCGTTTGACCCTTTGCATTGGTCGTATTCACATTGGCACCGTTTTCAATCAGCAATTGTGCGAGGGGAAGCTTTTGGCTGAGAACGGCAAGGTGAAGTGCAGTCTGCCCGTCGGGCAAGGTTGCTGTGGCCTTTGCTCCGTGGGCAAGCAGGGTGATAACGCTGTCGTTGTTGCCCAGCTGCAAGGCTCTCAGCAGGGCGTTGCTGCCATCTGTACTGATGATGTCGGGGTTTGCACCGGCCTCCAGCAGTGCTTGCATGGTGGTAATGTTGCCAACGTTGGTAGCAACATAGAGCGGGGTTCGGCCATGGTTGTTCCGGGTATCCAGCTGCGCCTTTGCCTGAATAAGAGCTTTTACGCATTGCACTTGGTCCTTTTCGGCAGCCCAGTGCAGGGGGGTATCACCTACGCGGTCAACGATGTTGACTTTGGCACCGGCCTTCAGCAGGATTTGCATGGATTCGATGTGGCCTTCTCTGGCTACCTTGTGCAGGGCACTTTCCTCCTCAGCTGTGGATTGAGGGTCTGCGCCGTGTTTCAGTAGCAGGGTAAGGCATTCGTGGTTGTTTTCCAGCGCGGCAATGTGGAGAATGGGAAGGCCTGTTCGGTCCGTATTGTTCGGATTGGCACCGGCCGCCAGCAATTGGCCCACGATTTCGGGGTAGTTGAGTCGAGCTGCTTCGTAGAGTGGGGTGATACCGCAGTCATCGGCATCGATAGGTGCTTGTGCATCCAGCAGGAGTTGCACGCACTGGGTGTTGCCGCTGCGTACCGCTTCGTGCAGAGCGGTGTCGCCGTTGTAGTTTGTTTCATCTACTTTGGCACCGTGTTTGAGCAGTAGTTCCACTGCTTGCGGTAGACCTTTACGCGATACGATTTGCAGAACGGTGCGCTGGTGGGGGCCCGAGGAGTTTGCCGAAGCACCGGCTTCGAGGCGTTTTTGCATTGTATTCAAATCGCCCTGTTCAGCTGCTTGCAGTAGCTCACTGTCATTGGTCTCCGCATGTTTAGCTCCATCTTTTGAGGTAATCAGGTTGAGCAAGCCGGTATCGAGCTTAACGCCGGCTTGCAGCAGGAGTCGGGTACACTCATGGTGCATACCTTTGACGCTGAACTGCAGCGCACTGGTGCCATTTTCATCGCATGCGTTGAGATCTGCACCGGCGGCTATCAGGTGTTGCAGCAATTGGTAGTCACCATCTTTTGCAGCATTGATGAGAGCGGTTGAAAACTGCTGGGGAGAGATGTTGCGTTGTTTGAGTTCTTCTATTGCCGCCTCCTTAGCGTCTTTTGCAGAGCTTGCGGTTTGCCTTTTTTCCTGAGGCAGATAAAGGTAGGCAGCACCGGCGATAGCTACTGCTCCGGCGCAGAGTATAGCAATATTGCAGGCGATTCTGGCGGAACGGGAGCGCATGATGAAGTGTGAGAGTTAATTGTTTGAAAGTGTCCGTGCAATGGCTTCTGCTGCATCGGACTTGCAGAGGGCACGCATAGCGGCCTCCATAGAGCTGCGAGCTGACGGGTTTAAGATGGTATTGTGCACGAATTGGTGCACTTTATCGGTGGTAAGTTCTGCCTGTTGATACATGGCAGCGGCTCCGGCTGCGGTGAAGACGCGCGCGTTGAAGGTTTGGTGGTCGTCTGCCGCGAAGGGGAAGGGAACCAGCAAGCAAGCCTTTCCGATGAACGAGAGCTCGGTCAGGGTGGAGGCCCCGGAACGCGCAATTACACCATCTGCAGCGGCATAGGCGGCCGGCATATCGGCGCAGAATCCAATGACGGTGATATTCGGGGCACCTGCGGCCAAGCCGGTGACGCGCTCGCAGTCGAGTCTTCCGGCAATGACGAGGTAGTGAACATCGGGGTCAGCCTTAGCGGCTTCGATAAGCAGACTGTTGAGGTTACGGGCACCTTGAGAGCCACCTGTA
This sequence comes from Akkermansia sp., assembly GCA_045614705.1. Taxonomy (GTDB): domain Bacteria; phylum Verrucomicrobiota; class Verrucomicrobiia; order Verrucomicrobiales; family Akkermansiaceae; genus Akkermansia. The sequence goes on along the minus strand of JAZLDM010000091.1, from coordinate 19,820 downwards.
ACGAGAATGACGGGCTTATCTTGGGGCAGGTTAAGGCGTTCGCGAGCCTCGCGCTGTGTGGGCAGTTCGCGGAGTTCGTCGCGCACGGGGGTACCGGTTACAATGCAGTGGCTGCCGGGGAAATAGGCTGCGGCCTCCTGAAGCCCGAGCATGACGGCGGTGCACCAACGAGCAGTCAGGCGATTGGATTTGCCGGGTAGCGCATTACTGTCGTGCACATAGGTGCGCAGCCCCATGTGATGGGCGGCTACGATGGGGGGCAGAGAGGTGAAACCGCCCATGCCGATGACGACATCGGCCCGTTCTTGGCGTATGAGCTTGCGGCAGGTCTGGTAGGAGCGCAGCATGTTCCACAGAAAGCCCGGCATGCGCAGGGAAAAGGTGGGGGGCTTAGCAATGGCTTGTATGCTGTGGAATTTAAGGTCACCATATTTACCGGCGGCCTCGGCATCTACTTTTTTCTGAGAAATCAATAGCACAGGGTTGTGCCCCATGCAGCGCAACTGCTGAGCCACGGCAATGCCGGGGAAAAGGTGGCCGCCGGTGCCGCCACAGGCAATAATGACGTTGAGAGGTTTGCTCATGATTTGCTGTTTTGCTGAAGTCTGCGCTCGGGCCAATACGGCTCGCGCTTGGTGGGGGTGTGCCGCTGAATACTTGTCAGCAGCCCGATGGCTAGTATAGTGAAGACCAGATTGGTGCCGCCGTAACTGATGAACGGTAGCGGCAGACCTGAGTTCGGCAGCATGGAGGTAACCACCATCATGTTGAGCATGGCCGGCCAGAAGATGGTGCATACCAGACCGGTGGCCAACAGGCGACCGAAGGTGTCGTTCGTTTGAAGTGCCAGCAAGATGCCGGAAAGAGTCAGCATGGTGAATAGTACCAATACCCCGAGCGAGCCTACCAGTCCCCATTCCTCACCGACCTCAGCAAAAATGAAGTCTGTATGGGCAAATGGAAGGTTGCCGAATTTTTCGAGTCCATCGCCCAGCCCTACACCGGTTACGCCGCCACGAGCAAAGGCCAGCATGGCAATCCACTGCTGGCGGCCGGCCTCCCGGCTGTATTTTTCGGGGTCGAACCAAGCATATATACGCTCCAGTCGGTTGGGACTACCGGTGGCTTGGTCGAACAATATCATCGCGCCCAATATGAAACAGAGGAACAGCACCCAGCCGCGCACACCGGCAACGTACATCACGCAGAACCCCGACATGGCCAGCGCTGCCGCTGTACCCATGTCTTTCTCAACCAAAATGAGCAGCAGCGGTATGCCGAAAATGGCACCGGGCATAACGAAGCCTTTCCAGAATGTGCCGGCCATTTCACGGTGGGTGGTGTACCAGTGTGCCAGGCAAATCATAAGCACACTCTTAGCCAGCTCACTGGGCTGAAAACTCATGAAACCCAAGTTAATCCAACGGTTTTCACCGTTGATATTCATGCCGATAAACGGCAGAAAGCAGCAGACAAGCAGAACAACGATAACAATCCAGAAAGCCTTGACCGCGCGGCGAAGTTTGTGGTAATCGAAACAGCTTGCCGCGATGGCTCCCGTAAGCCCAAGCAAAGCAAAACAACTTTGCTTCAGCAGGAATGTTGTCGGGTCTTCATTTTCCCCCACCGGTGCGCATAGGCCGGTGCTTGCCACCATCATGATACCCAGCACGAGCAGGGCAATGAAGCAGACCCAAATGCAGATGATGCTCAGTCGAGTGGACATGCGGTGCTACCGATGGGGGGATGGAGTTATTCCGCAACGCGCAGGGTATCGCCTGTGCGGATTTTGTTTGCCTTCTCCTTGGGAATGTTGTTGAGTTCTAAGAGCTTAGCAACGGTGGTGTTGTGCTTTTTGGCTATCTTCTTAAGACTGTCGCCACTTACAATGGTGTAAGTTTTGACGGTCGGCTGAGGGGCAGCCTCGGCTTGTTGTGCCGCAACTTCGCGAGCGGCCGCGGAGTCTGCCTTCACAGGGATGCTCAGGTAAGTACCGCAGATGATGTTACTACCGCGCACGGAGGGGTTGGCCTTGCGGATAGCATCCAAGTTTACATTGTATTTGGTAGCAATGCCGTAGAGGGTATCGCCCTGAGTGACGAGGTGCTTAATCGGTTGCGCCGGTGCGGGTGCAGGGGCAGGGGTGGGAGCCACGGGTTCTTCAACCGCAACGGCCGTGGGTTCCACTACCGGAGGCGTGACGATTTCGGGCTCAGGAGTAGCGGGCAGCGTGTTGGTCTCTGCCGGAGGTTGGGTAATGTGGCCGGTGTTATTATCTGCCACGCGTACCGGATTGCTCGTGGGACCCTCAACGGGCTGGGGCAGCACGTCATTCACGGGAGCAGCCGGAGCTGCCGGAGCTGCCGGTTCTGCTGGTGCAGCCGGAGCTGCGGGAGGCGGCGGTGTGATGGTAGCCTGAGCGATAGGACCGCTCTCGCCGGACTTAATTTTACCGCGCAGAATTACACCACCAATGACAATAAGGTGAATCAGCAGAAGGGCGATAATGAGTCGCACTACTGTTACGCTGTTGGTGCGATCTTCCACCAACCCCATGTTGCTGCGGTGCTGCTTGAGGTTGCGATTGATGATAGCCCTGAAGATGTGACTCTTGGGCTTCGCTCGATCCATATCGGAGTTGCGGAAGGTGGATTTGTATTGACGCTTCATAAAATGGTACAGGGAATGGGATTAAAGGTGAAGGGTTTTGAGGACGGCTGCGCGGAAACATTCCCCACGCTGAACATATCCGGTGAATTGGTCGAAAGAAGAGGTGCCGGGGGAGAATAAAACGACATCGCCGTTCCGAGCCTCGGTGGCAGCAGCTGCTACAGCCTGCTCTACAGTCTCGACTTTCAGGGTCTTGCACACGGGGGCGAAGGTGCTCTCCAACTGGTCCGCAATCTGTCCGAATACGATACAGCAGCGTGCTTTTTGCTCCAGCATGGGATTGATGGCGGTGTAGTCCAGCCCCTTGTCCTTACCGCCTGCCAGCAGAATGATGGGGCGGGTTTGGGAACGCACCGCGGCCTCTGTTGAGTGCAGGTTGGTGCTCTTGGAGTCGTTGAGCCAGAGCACACCATCTATATCGGCAACGGTTTCGCAGCGGTGGCCGGGGGGGCAGAAACTGCGCAGGCCTGCCGTAATTTCAGCATCTGTCAGGCCGACTGCACGGCATGCCAGGGTTGCAGCCATGGCGTTTTCGGCATTGTGAGCTTGTTCGAGAGTGGTGCCGCGCAGCAGGGTAAGGGGGGTGTCGCCCTCCATGATTGAACCGTTTTTATAGTACAGTTGCCCGCTGTCTGTGACGGAGGAGAACTCGGCTACTTTGGGTTTGAGCCCCGGCAGGTTTTCGCCAACTCGCACGATGGCAAGCTGATCATCGCTCATGTTTTCAAACACACGCAGCTTGGCATTGTAGTAGTCTTCCACCTTGGTGTAGCGGTCCATGTGGTCGGGGGCAAAATTGAGCCAGATGGCGACTTCCGGGCGGAAGTCGATGATGGTTTCCATTTGGAAAGAAGACACCTCGAGCACGGCGAATTCGGGTTGCTCCGGCTGCATAGCCAGTTCGCAAAGGGGGTAACCGTAGTTGCCGCAGGCTTTTGCCGTGCGACCGGCCTGCAGTAGAATGTGCTCAAGCAGTGCCGTGGTGGTGGTTTTGCCGTTGGTGCCGGTAATGGCTATAATCCGCCCATTGAAGTAATGATAGCCCAACTCGATTTCGCCGATGATGGGTGCTCCTGCACAGGTGAAAGCAAGAGTCCACGGGATATCGGCCTCGATACCCGGGGAGAGTACCACAAGGTCGGCGGCAAAGGCTTGCGCTGCTGCGTCGCCGGCTCCCGGCACGAAGCAAAGGCTGCTGTCTGCGCAGGTTGCCTTTGGGTTGGAGTCGAATATGCACACCTCTGCCGCGCCGTTGGCTTGTGCCAAGCGCGCGGCGGCTACTCCACTGCGGCCGCAACCGAGAACTGCTACTTTTTTACCGGTGAGATTCATGGTGAAGAAGGTGGGTGATTGTACTATATTTTATAGCCCCATGCAAGAATAAAAGAGAGCGATGCCGGTGAATGCCAGAATACCGGCCACAATCCAGAAACGGATGCAAACCTGAGTTTCGCTCAGACCGCCCTTCTCGAAGTGGTGGTGAATCGGTGCCATGCGGAATACTCGGCGCCCCTCGCCGTATTTGATGCGTGTGAACTTAAACCAGCCTACCTGAATCATGACGGAGGTGGCCTCGGCTACAAACACACCACCGATGATAACCAGTAGAATTTCCAGTCCGCTGCACACGGCAATAGTGCCCAGCGCTCCGCCCAAGGCCAGCGAGCCGGTATCGCCCATGAACACACGGGCGGGGTTGCAGTTAAACCACAGGAACCCGGCACATGCAGACACTATGGCCAGTAAGAAGGGATTGAGTTGCGGAATCCAGGGCAGAATGCACAGGAAGGCGAGAGCCGCTATAATCATGCAACCACTGGCCAAGCCGTCTAAGCCATCGGTAAGATTGACAGCGTTGGAGGAACCGATGATAACCAAGATGGCCAGCGGAATGAAAAGCCAACCGATGTCGAGCATGCCGTAGAAGGGTACCAGAATTCGGGTGAGCCCGGGAAAGTCGATGTAAAGATAAACCGCACAACCGGCCGCGGCTACAAATTGCAGGGCAATTTTGAACCAGCCGCTCACGCCATCGGTGCTCTTTTTGGTAATTTTGGCGAAGTCATCGAGGAAGCCCAGAAAGGCGGTAATAGTGGTGACGATGATGCAGCATTGCACGCGAGGATCACTCAAGTCGCACACCAGCACGGTGGTGAGAAGAACCAAGCCGATGAGCATGAGTCCGCCCATGGTGGGGGTGCCCACTTTGCTGCTGTGCTCGGGGGCGAGTACTCCCTTGCGCGCTTCGCGGATAGGCTGCCCGGCTTTCATGGCCCGAAGCACGGCGATGAGTTTCGGTCCAATGAGGAGCGAGCCTACAAAGGGGATGAGCAGCGCCAGTATGCGCAGCAGGCTATAGGGGGTGTCAAAGAGTTGCAGCATAATTTATTTAGTGGGGATGAGGGTGGGGAAGAGTTCGTACATGGTGCGCTCCATTCCGGCGGAGCGGGAGCCTTTGAAGAGCAGGGCATCCCCCGGCTCCATGATGTGGCGCAGGGCGGTTGCGGCTTCATCGGGCGTGCTGACCAGCATGGCGGGGATTCGCTCAGCGGCGGATTCGCAAAGGGCAAGGGTTTCGGTACACTCGGGGCCTACCACCACCACAGCAGCATAGCCTAAGCCGGCTGCACACATGCCGATTTCTGCATGGGCAGCGATACCGCCTTCGCCCAGCTCACCCATTTTGCCGAGTACGGCGATACAGCGCTTGGGTCCGCGCAGGGCTGCGACGGTGTGCAGGGCTGCTTTCATGCTTTCGGGGTTAGCATTGTAGGTGTCATCCACGATGGTGAAGCCGTCTACTTCTTTGCAACTCAGGCGCCCGTTGGTAAGGGCAGCGGCCGAGAGCCCATCGGCAATTTGCTGCAGAGTGCAACCGAGTTTCCAGCCGGCCGCGGCGGCCAGCAGACTGTTGCTCACCATGTGGGCACCGGGTACGGGTAGGTTGACCTTCACTTCACCCACACCTTCCACATGCAGGTCATAGCTGCTGCCGGTGGCGGTGGTGCGTATGTTGAGTGCTCGTACCGGGCTATCTGCCCCGCCAACGGGCAGTGGCGTGGCTTGTGTGGAGGCGGCAATCGTGGCGGCGAAGTCATCTGTAGCCGGGTAAATCATGTAGCCGTCTGCGGGCAGGGCTCGGGCAACGGTGCATTTCTCCTGCGCGATGGCCTCCCGGCTCCCCAAGAACTCCAGGTGTGCGGAGCCGATAGTGGTGATGATGCCGATTTGCGGTTGTGTGATACGGCAGAGCGGGGCAAGCTCGCCTGCGTGGTTCATACCCATTTCCCAGATTGCGGCCTCAGTGCCTTTTTCTGCACTGAGGATACTGAGGGGGGTGCCGATGTGGTTGTTGAGGTTGCCCTTGGTGGCGATGGCATTGAACCGCTGTGAGAGCACGGAAAGGCACATGTCCTTGGTGCTGGTCTTGCCGCTGGAGCCGGTGAGCCCCACAACGTGCAGCGGTGCGAGCTGCCCGCGCCACCACAGGGCGAGCTCTTGCAGTGCTACGAGGGTGTCCGGTACTTGAATGACGGTGCAGGCCGAGTCGTAGTTGCCTGTAAGTCTGCTTACGATGACGGCGGCAGCATCGACCGAGGCGGCGGCTGCAAAGTTGTTGCCATCAAAGCGCTCGCCGCTCAGGGCCAGGAAGATGCAGCCCGGCTTTACGGCGCGGCTGTCGGTGGTGAGGCCGGCGGTAATGGCGCGGCTACCCATGGCTACAGCTTGCCCGGCTGTGGCGGAGATGAGGTCGTTGATGGTTATACTCTGCATGGCGGTGTAGGATGTTTTACTTTTTGCCGTCGGGTTTACGCGAGGGCACGCTGCGGCCCTCGGGGTTTTTCTCTTCGTAGTATTTGACTACTACGGCGGAGTCGGAGAATGTGATTTCTTCGTCTGCGAAAATCTGGTAATTTTCGTGCCCCTTGCCGGCGATGAGGATGCAGTCGCCGGGGCGTGCATTTTCGAGGGCTGCGCGAATGGCCTCTTCGCGGTCGGTGATGCGGTGCTGCTTCTCCTTGGGTATGCCGGGCATAACCTCATCGATAATCGACTCCGGGTCTTCAGAACGGGGGTTGTCGCTGGTGACGATGCAGACGTCGCTGTATTTCGCAGCGGCTTCGCCCATGAGGGGGCGCTTGGTTTTGTCTCGGTCGCCGCCGCAGCCGAACACGGTGAACACACGCCCTTGGCGGCAGAGCTGTTTCATGGTGCGGCACACGTTCTCGACGGCATCGGGCGTGTGAGCATAGTCCACAAAGCACTGTACGTTGTTCACGCTGCTTACCAGTTCCATGCGGCCGGGAACCTGCGGGGATTGAGCCAAGCAGGTGATGGCGTCTCGGATATTGATACCGGCTGCTACAGCACCGGCGAGCGCGGCCAAGCTGTTGCTGAGATTGAATTCACCGATAAGCGGAGTGCGCACCAAGTAGGTTTTCCCCTGGTAGTGCAGCTCGTACTGGCTGCCTTTCAGCGAAATAAGGCGAGGCTCTGCGTGGAAGTCGGCGTCTTTGGTCAAGCCGAAGGTGCGCACGCGCATGAGGGGGCGCAGCTCTTCTGCCAAGCGTCGGCCGTATTCATCATCGGCATTGATAACGGCGGTCGCTTTCGGTGTACCACTGGCCGCCATGCGGGTGAAGAGCTGCTTTTTGGCTTGGTAATACTCTTCCATGGTGCCATGGTAATCGAGGTGGTCTTGTGTGAGGTTGGTGAAGATGCCCACACGGAAATCGCAACCTGCTGTGCGCTGCTGGTGCAATGCGTGTGAGGATACCTCCATAGCGCAGGCGCGGCAGCCATTTTTCACCATATCGGCGAGCATGCCTTGCAGTTCGGCACAGCCGGGGGTGGTGTTGTGCGAGGGTTGGCGAGTGGCACCATTGTCGTACATGATGGTGCCGATAAGCCCGGCGCGCTGCCAAGTGGCGCGGAATATGGCGTTGGTCAAGTAGCTGATGGTGGTTTTACCATTGGTGCCGGTCACGCCGAGCAGTACGAGCTCACGGCTGGGCAGATTGTGCCATACGCTCATGAGCAGACCATCGGCCAAGTGGGTATCGGGTACCTGTACCCAGCATATACCGGCTTGCTTTGCCGTGTCGGGGCAGGGAGTCTGCGCCACAATGGCAACGGCGCCTGCCTGAATGGCGCTCTCTATGGCGCTGTGACCATCGAACTTGGTGCCTTTTACAGCCACGAAACAGCTGCCGGGAATGACTTGACGGCTGTCATCGGTGAGCAGGGTGAGCGGCTTGCGCAGCGTGCCGGTCACCACGGCTTCGGGGAGCACGGAGAAAAGTTGTTTGCTGTTCATGAGTTTGTATGTGCTGGTGGTTATGGTTCCGGATTATTTTTTAACTGTCTGTTCAGTCTGGCCATTTTTTTCGGCCAGATATTTTTCGTAAGCTTCGGGGTCGCTGGGCTGCAGGTTGAGTGTTTCGATGAATCGCTCTGCAGCAGCGCGGAAGATGGGCGCCGCGACGGTGCCGCCACCGGCGTTGCAATCGCGCGGGTGGGGTTCGTCGATGACGGTCATGACGACCAGTCTCGGGTCATCGATAGGTAATATGCCGGCGAAGGAAACCGTGTAGAGCCCTTCGAAGTAACCTGTGCCACCGGCTTTAACCTTTTTGGCAGTGCCTGTTTTGCCGCCGATGCGGAAGCCCGGTATCGCCGCCAATGTGGCAGTGCCTCGGCCGGCCGGTCCTTTCTTTTCCGTTACACTTTCGAGGGCACCGCGTATGGCGCGGGCAGTGCTTTCTGACATCACGCGGCAGACCTCCTTGGGCTTGCAGGGGTCATATATAGTGCCATCGGCCGTGATGATGCTGTCGACAAGTCTCGGTTTCATGCGTACACCGTTGTTGGCGATAGTGGCATATACCATGGCCATGTGCAGAGGCGAAACTGAGACGGAGTAGCCGTAGGCAATACGAGAGAAGTTGACGATATGGTTGCCGTTGGCCAGCTGGCAAGAGCCGCCGCTGGGCAGTTCGATATCTGCGCTTTTGGTGAGTCCGTAGCGCTCGATATATTCTTTGTAAAGTGGCCACTTACAGGCCATGGCCACACGGGCAGCACCCGGGTTACTGGACTTTTTGAGCATTTGCCCCACCGTGAGCACACCGTAGTTGAAACGCCCGTCGTTGATGAGTTTGCTTTTGCCGCCCACTGAGAAGGGTTGGCAGCTTACATAGGAGTTGATGCCCATGATTTTGTTGTCAACCGCAGCAGTAACTGCCACTACCTTAAATGTGGAACCGGGTTCGTAGCGAGCCTGACAGGCGAAGTTGTAGTCACCGGTTATGGCATTCCCTTTTTCATCTTTGATGATGCCACGCTCAAAACTACCCTCGTGCGTGATGACTTCCTTGGTTGTCAGGTTGATGGAGGGGCGGCTGACCATGGCAAGAATGTCGCCGGTCTTGGGCTCAACCACAATCATGCAGCCACGCTTGGCGCGGAAGTGGCGCATGCCTTTGTCCAACTCCTGCTCGCAGATGGTCTGCAAGCGCATGTCGATAGTCAGGCGAAGATTGAGGCCGTGCTTGGGTGCCACGTAGCGGTCGTCTTCGTTGGGCAGTACTAATCCGCGAGCACTGTGGCGGTATTCGCGCAGGCCGTCCGTGCCGGAAAGGTAACTGTTGAACTCACCCTCCACGCCACAGGTTCCCACGTTTTTGCTATCCACATAGCCAACAACGTGGCTGAGGGAGTCGGGGGAAACGTAGCTGCGGCGCAGTTCGCGCTGAATTTGCAGCCCATGTACATGGGCTTTGTTCAGTGCATCTTTAATTTTCTCTGCCAGCTCGACGGTCAAACCGCGGGCTATGCTGATTCGCATGCGTAATCGGCGTTTTTTCTCGCCGGTGGTCTCTGCCTTTTTGTTGAATTCCTCCACCTGCGTTTGAGCAATCATTTCGATGATTTCCTCTTTGGTCAGGAATCGGACACGCTCTTCGGTTTTTGCCGGTAGAGTAATGGTTTTGCCACGGCGGGTCAGGGTGCGCTCGGGCTCGATTTCCACGACCTCTCTGATTTCAATATCTTTGAGGAAGGGGTGGATGACTTCGGCTACGAGTTTATCGTGTGCGCGGAAGAGAGCCTCGCACTTTTCAGGATCGTACGAGCTCATCTGATCTGGCTTCTTATTTGAAAGCATGGCCTGACGGCGCATTTCGGCGCGTTCTTCCGTGCTGATTTCGCGCTCGGCGAGTTCCAGGAGCTCGGAGCGAGCCTCACTGAACATGGCGCGGCGCTTAGCGGCGTCCGTTTCGTTTTTCCATTTATCGGAATTGCTGACCTGATTGTAAGCGAGACCGTATACAACGAGGGAAAGATTGCGAAGGTGGTAACGGTCGCCTATGATTTCGGCCGACTGTACGTTATTGGTGAGCACGTCTTCATTGCGGTCCATGATGATACCGCGCTCTGCCGGTATGATTTCTTTGCTGATATGTTCCTCAGCTGCGATTTTTCGGCAGTTATTTTGGTCGATGATTTGTAGGTCTACCAGTCTCCATGCGATACTTGATGAGATAATCATCACCAATACACAGAGCCACAGGCAACGACCGGCAAATGGAACCTTGGTTTTCATGAAGAGGTACTCTCAGTGGGTGTCAGTGTGCGGCAGCGGTTCGTAAACGAGCAAGGTCCTGCTCGGAACGGGCAAATTCTATCTGTCCCCGAGCAATGGGGCGTAGAGCTGAGTTGTTGCCTTTCAGGCGGCCACGCATGAACCAGCGGTTGGTCTGTGCGTTGATTTTTGCGCGGTATTGGTTGGCGCTCATGTGGCAGATGGCAATTTCGCGCTCAAGTTTGCTGATGTCGGTTTTGACTGCTACCTGACGGTTCTTGTAATAGGCGTAGGTAACACCGCATGCGGAGCTGATTATCGCAAAGGCAATCATCCACATGAGAAATGAAAGACCTATGCGGCCGGAGTAACGAGAAGAAGGAATGCGAGACATTTGGGGAGGCGGAGGAGTGGAGGTTCGATCAGAGCTTTTCGATAACCCGCAGCTTGGCACTGCGCGAGCGGGGGTTGGCAGAGAGCTCTTCCTCTGCCGGGGTGATAGGTTTGCGGTATACCAAACGCGCGGCATAAGCCGGGTTGGGGCGGGGAGCAGGCCATTCCGGGCGGTCAATTTCGGGCTTAGTTACAAGCTCGAAATAGCGTTTGACGGCACGGTCTTCAAGGCTGTGGAAAGTGATGACTGCGAACCTGCCGCCGCTTTTGAGCAGGCTCAGACCGGTTTGCAGAAGTTCTTCGAGGGCTCCTAACTCATCATTCACAGCTATGCGCAGGGCTTGGAAGCTGCGGGTGGCCGGGTGCTGTTTGCCCTTGCGGGGCAGTACCGAGGCGATGAGGTCTGCCAGCTGTGTGGTGGTTGTAATGGGCGCTTTGGCTCGCTCTTGCACGATACGGCGGGCAATAGCGCGGCTGGCGCGTTCCTCGCCGTACTGCCAGAGTATGTCAGCCAGTTCGCTTTCGGGGGCTGTGTTAACAATGTCGGCGGCGCTGCGAGGTGCTGAGGGGTTCATGCGCATGTCGAGCGGCCCTTCGTGCAGGAAGGAGAAACCGCGCTCTGCACAGTCTACTTGGGGGGAGGAGATGCCGATGTCTGCCAGTAGTCCGTCTACCTCCTGCACGCCGTGTTGGCGCAGCATGTCGGCAGCGTTGCGGAAGTTGCCGGCTATCACATGCAGATTTTCGCCGTACTCAGCCAAGCGGGCTTTTGCTGCGGCGCGGGCGGCGGGGTCTTGGTCGATACCCCATACCTCAGCACCGGCTTGCAGCAGGCGCTCAGTGTGGCCGCCACCACCCAGCGTGGCATCCACCATCACTTTGCCGGCAGCCGGCTGCAGGGCTTGCACGGCTTCGTTGAGTAGCACGGTCACATGGTGAAACTCACCCACAGTGTACTCAGGTGTATCAAGTTCCGGTTCGCTTTCGCTGTGGCATTCCTGCTGCCAAGCGGCACCCTCTGCGGCATTCATTGCTTGCACGATGGGCTGGGGGCACCAGTCCATGCCGGGGGTGGCGGCCTGCCAGCCGGTCAGCATGTCCGGCATGCTTTCTTCCCCCTGAATCTGCAAAAGGATTTCTGCGGCGGCTGTGCCCAAGCGGTAGGCCAGCACGGCACCGTGCGCCTGCAGGGCTTTGCCCAGCGCCTCTGCGCGCGCGAAAGAAAAGGCTGCTCGGGGTGCCTGTGCGAGCGGTTCTTCTATCAGCTTGATAGTGAGGGATTTGAGTTCTGTTTCGAGCTGGTTGAGCGTGCCGCGGGCACCCTTGATGCCGGCGTCCCTCATGCGGCTAAGCAGCTCTCGCCGCCGGTTGTTCCACTCCGCTGTCAGCTCCGCCGGTAGGGCAGAAGGCTCCCACATAAGCACCCGGTAGCAGGTGCTTGTCGGCGGGGTGGCATTTGCCCAGGTGATGTTTGAGGCGGGGGTCATTATAACATGCGGAATTTCTTGTTGAGTGTACTTTGAACAGCGGATTTTTCAGCGGTATCGGCATCGAAGTCGGCTGTGTTCCAAATTTCGAAGTGTACGGTTCGACCTACCAGTCTGGCGTATTCGCCCAAGCGGAGCCGGTCGCGTTGTTGCTTGGGTATAAGCAGTTTGCCTTGAGCGTTTACCTCGGCGGTAAAGCTTTTGCCGGCGATGTCGCCGATGAACTCGTCCACCTCGCCCATGTCAAATCCCTCCGCCAATGCGCTCTCTCGAATCTCGTGCAGTTTTGCTGCAAAGCTTTCTTGCGTAAAGCATTTTATTACCTTGTAGTCGTGGTAAGTGCTATCCAGCAGCACCAGCTCCTGCCCGAATATGGCACGCCACCCCGCAGGAATCGCCACGCGATTCTTCGGGTCGAGTTTGTGGGCATAATTGCCCATAAACATAACTTTGGGTGCAGATTCAGACATTTTGGTACACTTTGCGCTATGCCTAGTACACTCTAATACACCTAAAATGTCAATTCATTTTTTTCAAAATTCGAAAAAAAATGTGTCCGCAGCGGGTAAACGACAACTATTGGGCAGGTAGGCGCGGGGAGTGTAGCAAAAAAGTATGAAAGAAGCAAGAAAAGAAATGTTGCAAGCTGATGGAAAATAGGCTAGAATAAACGTGCAATGCTCAGGAGAAAGCTTTATTACGCACTGGTTATATGGGCTGTGGTTGTGTTTACACATGCTGAAGCTCAAAATGTAGCTGCACCGGCAATGGGGCAGGATGACTATGCTGAGGCCGTGGAAGAGGAAGTTGTGGAGACTGTCAATTTGGGTGGTGAGGACAATGTGGCCGAAGGTCGCGGTGGAGTAGGGCAGGCCGAAACCTACGAGCAGACCGTCGATCCGGAATCGCCGTTGAATGTGGAGACGAGCGGCAGGGATAATGCGGAGGATGAGTTGTCGATAAGCGTGCCGGAAATTAAGCCTGTGGTGCCTGTTGACAATGTGACGGAGCATGACCCATCACGAGTAGCGTATGCCCGCACGCGCAAGAACGCGCGCACGATGTCATTGACTATCCCCGGGCCGCGCGGGTTGATAACAGACCGCAACGGTGAGGTTTTGGCGACATCGGAGGTCGCGTATCAACCGACCATAGATTTTGGACAGTTGGCGAAGGATGACGATGCCAGTGTACTGGCAGTTGCGCGCAAAGTCATGGCTGATTACGAGGCAGCCGGATTGAAAGTAAGTGAGAAGACCGATGCGCAGTTGCTTTCGCACTACCGTCATCGTCGTTGGATACCGTTGAGTGTGGGACCGGTTATACGCGCGCACGAGATGGAGAAAATTAAGGCGAAAGCGGAGGCTGTAGAGCATGGTCGGCTCATGCCGCTCTACATTCGCAAGTATCCGGGTGGGGAGAGCGCCGGGCACATTATAGGGTATACCGGTGTGAAGGCTAAGTTGCCCACCGGCCCGATTAACCACAATGACCCTATCTTTGAGCGCCAAGAGGGACGAGCCGGCTTGGAGCAGAAGTTTAACAAGCAGCTTACCGGTCGCCCGGGGCTTTGGCGCCTGATGTTTGATGAAAACGGGCGTAAGATACTGGATGAGCACCAGGTTAAGCCCCGCCCGGGCGGTACCGTAGTGACTACTCTGAACTTAGCGTGGCAGAAGGCTGCCGAGGAGTCATTGCGCCGCAATACCTTGGGGCGTGGTGCCTTTGTGATGGTAGATGTGCAGACGGGTGAGGTGCTGGTCATGGCCTCTGTTCCGAATTTTAATCCGAATACCTTCATTCCTGCTATTTCGCAGAAGGACTATGATGCGCTGCGCAATGATGAGAACAATCCGTTGGTATCGCGAGCTTTTGCGGGTGTGTATCCCCCGGCTTCCACGTTCAAAACCATCACCGTAGCTGCCGGTTTGCACCTTGGTATCATTGGCGAAGATACCTACATTAACTGCCCATACAGCATACGCATTGGTGGCCACCCGTTCAGAAACCACAGTAAGTTTACCGGTAGTATTAACTGTATCACTGCGCTTTCCGTTTCGAACAACCCGTTCATGTACCAGATTGCGGCCACTCGCGAACCGCGCATTGGAGCAGAGCGTCTGTGTGCGTATGCCCGGCGTTTCGGTTATGGCTCCACAACAGGGCTGCCGATTGCCGATAAAGCGGGTAACGTGCCCGATGAGTCGTGGATGTACCGCAACTACAACCGTGGTTTCATGCAGGGCGATGCTGCCAATATGTCCATAGGCCAGGGTCCGTTGTTGGCTACGCCGCTGCAAGTAGCACATGCCATGGCGGGAATTGCCAATGGCCGTTATTTGCCCAAATTGCACCTTGTGCGGCAGATGCTCGATATAGACGGCAACGTGGTTTACCAATTCAACCCCATGGTGGAAAGCAATTTGCGCGATATGAGCGATGCTCTGGCTGTTGTGCGCCGTGGTATGCGAGCCGTTGTGTACAACGGTTCCGGTCGTCGTGCGGCGCTCAGTTATACGGACAATGCCGGTAAGACCGGTACTGCACAGTGGGGGCGCCCGTCAGATGATTGTCGCTTGGCATGGTTTGCCGGTTTCCTGCCGGCGGATAATCCGCGCTATGCTTATGCAGCTCTTTATGAGGGTAAACCGCACCAGCGTATTTCCGGCGGTCGTATGGCTGCGGCTATTGTAAAGAGTTTCTTTGAAAATATAAAACCGGACATGGAGCAGGCACTCAAAGCACCTTCGCGTGCTCTCGATAGTTCCGGTAGTGATGCTCCCATGACGGAGGAGGAACGATTTGCGGCCGAGGCCGAGGCTGCGGCTAATCAGCAGCGTAAAATAGACGAAGCTCGCCGCCGTAAGGAGGCTGAACGTCGCCACCGGCAGTCCGGTTGGGATGACGGCCGGAGCCGACATTAATTTCTGCTGATAGGATATGCGTTTATCAAACAAAAGGTCGCTGTTGGCGACCTTTTGTTGTATGAGGGGTGGAGGGTTACAGGAACTCGCGTGGAGCGGCTGCGGGTATGGCGTACATGAAGCGAGCTCCGTAGAATTTGGATACCACGCGAGAATCGAGCAGGGTGATGATGCCGTGGTCGGTTTTGCTGCGAATGAGTCGGCCTATGCCTTGACGGAATTTCAGCAGGGCTTCGGGCAGGGAATAGTCGCGGAAGGCGTTGCCGCCTCGGTCGGTGATGTCCTCCATGCGAGCTTCGGTCAGCGGGTTGGATGGGGACTCAAAGGGAATTTTGGTAACGATGACGTTGGAGAGTGCTTCGCCGGGGACGTCTACCCCGGTCCAAAAGCTGTCTGTCCCCAGGAGCACGCTACCGATTTGCTGTTTGAAGTCATGCAGCATGCGTGAGCGGTCTTGCCCGTCACCCTGCACGAGTAGCGGCCAGCCGCGCTCAGTGCAATAGGGGCGCAGCAGCCCGGCCATGCGGCGCATGAGATTGTAGCTGGTGAAAAGCACGAAAGCACGTCCCTCGCTTTCATCCAGTGAGCGGGTAATCCAATCGAATAGGGCCGGGGTGTAGGCGTCATCCTCACTGGCCGGTGGGGGAGGGGGCATGCTGCGCGCTACGATTACTCTCATTTGCTCAGCAAAGTTGAAAGGGCTACCGATTTGCAGCGTCTCGGCATTTTCCGCACCTACTCGGCCGGCAAAATAGCTCATGCCGCGCTCACCGGTTGAGAGGGTGGCGCTGGTGCAGATGCAGGTGTTGCCGGTTTCGAAAAGTTTTTCACGCAGTAGGTCGGAGACGTTGATGAGCGCTGAGCGCAGGGTGGTGAACTGGCGCTCCTGTCCGCCGGTTTCGGCCCAATAGACTGAGGTATCGGCATTGGTGAGCGATATAAGCTCTTTCGCCGCTGCACGGTAGGAGCGCAGGCGGGCTTGTACATCGAGCAACTCGGCTCGCGTGAGCTCGTTCTCCTGTACTTCTGCCATTTGTTTGACTTCGTTTTCCAGCGTAGCGAGTGAGGGGGATAGGATGTCCTCCGTCCATTCTGCACGGCGCAATCGCACAGTGCCTTGGTGCTCGTCTACCTCGCAGTCCAGTCGAGCGCAGCGAAAAAACTCGTCGGTCGCAGTTTGGGCGTCCTCTATAAATTGCAGCAGTTTCGGGGTGGCCAGTTGGCGTAGTCTGCCCTTGCGAGTGTGCGGGTTATAGAGTCTCAGCAGGTCGTATTTCAGCTCGGCTTCTCCCAGTACTGTGCCGAACTGGTGGGCGGCCACTGTCTCGATGGTGTGTGCCTCATCGAGTATGATAAAGTCATTCGGAAAGATGAAGGAGGGGATGATTTCCTCATCATCGAGCAGGGGGGCTTCTTGCCGCATTTCATCGGCTAAGGAAAGCAAGCCGAAGAAGAGAGTGTGGTTGAGTACGACTACCTGGGCTTCGTCTACCCGCCTGCGTGCCGCTTGGTATGGGCACTCCGGGCCACAGTTGCGCGGGGTGCAAACGTGGTTTTCACTGCATACCTGAGCCCAGACTTTGGGGGAAATGTCGAGCTCTTGGGGTAGGTCCGCCAGCGAGCCTTCTCCGCAGTCGCGGGACCAAGCCAGCAGGTCGTGCAGTTGTTTTGTTTCGGCTTGGTTGAAAAGGTCTGTAGCCTGTTCCAGTGCGCGCCGCAGTCGTGTGCGGCACAGGTAGTTGGCTCGTCCTTTTAGTAGAGCGGAGCGGAATTCCACCCCCAGAGCCTTGGCGACAGTCGGTATATCCTTGTGGAAAAGCTGTTCCTGCAGGTTGATGGTGTGGGTGGAGATGACCGCTTTGCGGTTATGTTCAAGGGCGTAGCGTATGGCCGGTATAAGGTAGGCCAGTGATTTACCTACGCCGGTACCGGCCTCGGCCAGCAGGGAACTGCGGTTTTCCAGTGCGGCGGCTACGGCCGTTGCCATGAGTTGCTGCTGTGGACGGTACTCAAACCCACGACCGCCGGAGAGTATGCCGGTGGCCGAGAAATCCTGCTCGGTCTGTTCGGTGAGCCAGCCCACAGTGGTGGCAAGAGGGTTATTGCAGCGGTCGTTCGCCGGTATCGGGGCGGGCGATGTTCAGCGGTAGGGTGGGGAAGTAGGAGCGCAGGGTATTCACGTCGGTATTGCCGTCGATGAAGTACCATTTGTTGAGCTGGGTGCCGCGGTAATTGCGGTTGTTGGTGCTTTCTATTACTTCATCTCGCACGGCGTAGATGAAATCGCGACGCTCCACGCGGATGCGCCTGCCACTCTCGGTCGGGGTGCTGTACCACATGACTGTCGGCAGCACCACAAGTCTGCTGCGACCACCTTCCCAGTTTAAGTGCTCGGCACTGGTCAACTTGCCCCCGCTGCGGCGGGAGTCTGCTCGCACACTACGCATGGCGGTGGATGAGTGCGGCAGTACATACTCTGCCATTGGGGTGCCTACTGCATAGCGCTCTACTTTGAAGCCTGCCTGTTTCATCTGCTGCCCGATTCGCAGGTATTGCTCCTTTAGTGCTCGGATATTGCGCTCCATGCGGCGGCGGGCTTGTTCATCGCTCTCGCGAGCGGCTCCCGTACCCATGATTCGGCGTGCGTTTGCGGCTTCCTGTCGGGGATCTCGGCTAGCCAGACGGTCGGCCAAGGTCCACTTCAGCGGTGGGTACATGGCGTCCACAGCCCAGCTCATATCGCAGTTCAGAACCGCTCCTTTATAGGCATTGGCCTCTGCCTGAGCCTCGCGTGCAGCTGAGCTCACCGGGGCGGCTTCTGCTGTGAGTGCTGCCAGAGCCGCACCGGCAGTCATGAGCGTGTAGATGAATTTCATGCCCGGCATCTTACCATGCTGTATATGGCATTACAAGCTCAAAGTATGCCCTCATAGCAGACATGAAAAAAAGCGATTTCCTTTCGGAAATCGCTTTTTGCAAGGGACGAAGCGGACGGGGCTCGAACCCGCGACCTCAGCCGTGACAGGGCTGCGCTCTAACCAAACTGAGCTACCGCTCCTTGCCTTTTGGTTGCTCCCTCCTTTCGGTGGGGTGCGAGGGAATTATACACGAGGTTTTTGAGTATTGCAAGCTTTTTTTTATAAAAAAGTGATTTTTTTTACAAAAAACACCCCAAAAAGGCCATTTTAGGCATTTTTCAGAGCTTGGATACACAAATTTGTGACTTTTTTCCAGTCCGGGAAGGTAGGACAGGTGAAGGGAAGCCGCCCATCGTAGCAATTATTGGCTGTATGAATGAATGCATCGGGGTCTTCATTCGGAACCAGATATTGTTCCGGGAGATTTTCACGAATGGGAGGGATGTCTGATGCCAGACATGGTACCCCATTGAGTAGGCACTCTACCGGGGGCATTCCGTAGCTTTCATAATCGGAAAAGTAGACGGCCATGCGGCATTGCTGCTGCAACAGGTCGCAGAGTTGGGTGTAAGGGATGCGTTTGTGGTGAATCCAACGCTCATCCGGTAGCGAGATTCCCTCGGGTATAGAGCCGACCAAGTGTATACGAATATCTGCACTGTCGGGGCGTTGATTGAGCCATTTTGTCAATCTGTCGAAAGTTAAATCCAGTCGTTTGTGGGGGAAGGTTGAGCCGTAGGTGAGAATATCTCGGCCTTTTAATTCGGAGTTTGGCAGAGCGGGGGCATCGAACCCGATGCCGATACGGCTGATTTTGGCCTGCGGAACATAGGAGTGTATGCGTTCCTCGTTGAATTTAGTATGAGTGAGAACTACATCAGCTGTTCGCATGGCTCGGAGCGAGAGATTTTTAAAGTAGATGAATTCGTGCAGCGGGAAAGCCTTCTGCCGGTCGCCGAAGGGGCGTTGTTCATAGTGTTCCCACATAACGTCGTGCACATAGCAGGCTATTTTTGTAGCTCCCATGCAGGGGAAGAAAGGGGGTACTCCTTTTGGTAGCAGCAACCAGTCCGGGGCTATGCGACGAACGGCAGCCGGTAGGCCGAATTGATCCCACCATACACGACCAAAGCTTCGCGGTACCGGTTTGTCCATGAGGTGGAGGTGTACATGCGGGGGGCAATTGGCGAAGACGGAAGAGCATTCATCGTTTCCCAGTATGTGTAGTTCGGTTACATCGGGGTGCTGCATCAGTTCACGGGTTAGCCCCATTGAGACATTGAATATGCCCATGGACTTGGTTCGGGTGAAACTTTGGTCTGACAGAGAAACGGCAATTTTCATATTGGTCAATTTTATAACACAGGACTTGCTGTAGCGTCAACAAAAAAACCGCTCCCGCTTGTGCGAGAGCAGTTTCTTGTAAAAAGTCTGTTAGCGATTATCAGGCTTCCTCGGTAGCGGCGGGAGCTTCCTCCTCCACCTTCTCGCCCTTCACCACGAGCACAACCTTCACGGTAGCAGTTACCTGAGCGTGCAGCTTGGCGGGTACCTCGTAGGTGCCGGACTTCTTGAGGGGCTTCTCGAGGTCGATGCTGTGGCGGTCGATTTCGATGCCCTGAGCAGCCAGACCATCAGTAATCTGCTGGTTGGTGATGGCGCCGAATACCTTGCCATTCTCGCCGGCCTCCAGAGTGAGGTTCACCGTGACGGCAGCAATCTTGGCAGCGATCTCCTGGAAGTTGGCCAGCTCGGCGGCCTCGCGCTCAGCGCGCTTCTTCTGGAGCATGTTGATGAAACGCTGGTTGGCGGGAGTAGCCTCGAACGCAAGACCCTGAGGAATCAG
>JAZLDM010000090.1:0-7910 GCA_045614705.1 Akkermansia sp. | reverse complement strand
CACATGTGTCCCAAAGTTTCCTGGCTCATAAGGCGAAAGCCCGATGAGATATGGAATTGCGGAAAAACGACGCAGACTTTATGTTCACGACGTATCCTTCCATTTTATTTTTTGTGACTTCCTTATTGTCGATATATCTTTGTCCCCTTCTGACAAACTTTGGGACACATGCACCCCGAAAAAGTGGCGGTGCATGGGTGGGAAAGGGAACGGTGATTACTTCGCCCCGGCATCGCGGAGAAGTTGCTTTATTTCCTCGGTTTTGGCAGCCTCTAGGGGAGTGCTGCCCCAATTATTCGCCTTGTTGACATCCGCTCCGGCGGAAATGAGTAGCTTCACGCATTCGGGGTGGCCATTCCTTGCCGCCCAGTAGAGGGGAGTGGAGCCAAAATTAGTCGCCTTGTTAACATCCGCGCCGGCGGCAATGAGTAGCTTCACGCATTCCGTGTGGCCTCCGACTGCCGCCCTGTAGAGGGGAGTGTAGCCATACTTATCCGCCGTGTTCACATCTGCTCCGGCGGTAATCAGGAAGGTAATCAACTCGCTGTTGCCCTTTTCTGCTGCTTCGAGTAAAGCCGTATTGTACTTCTCAGGAGTAATATTTTGCTGCTGAAGCTGTCTTTTAGCGGCTTCTTGGAGTAGTCGCTTTATTTCTTCGGTTTTGGCAATATTGAGTAGGGTGTAGCCATCCTTATCCACATAGGTGAGGGCATTCGAACTGACCTTAGGCACGCAAAGGAAGCTGCGCAGCAGGGTAGGGTAATTCTCCTCAACCGCCCACCTCGGGCCGAAGGTAAGAGCCACTGTAAGCCAGCTTGCAAGCAGAAGACCACCGAAAATGGCGCTGTATTTGAAAAAGCCGGTACTTGTTTTGCGGTTGTTGTGTTCGGCCTTTTCTTCGGCGTCACGGCGAGCGGCTTCGGCCTGTTTAGCTTTTTCTTCGGCGTCACGGCGAGCAGCCTCCACCTGTTTAGCTTTTTCCTCGGTGTCGCGGTGAGCGCCTTCGGCCTGTTTAGCTTTTTCCTCGGCGTCGCGGCGAGCGGCTTCGGCCTGTTTAGCTTTTTCTTCGGCGTCGCGGCGAGCAGCCTCCGCTTGTTTGGCTCTTTCTTCGGCGTCGCGGCGAGCGGCCTCCGCTTGTTTAGCTCTTTCTTCGGCGTCACGGCGAGCAGCCTCCACCTGTTTAATCTTTTCTTCGGCAGCGCTGAGCGCGGCTTGGGCGGACTTGACTTTCAGTTTTTCGGCCTCCAGTTCTCGCTGCCTCCTTTCTTCTTCTTCGGCTTTTTGGCGTTGCTCTTCCTCCAGTTTGCGCTTGTGTTGTGCGGAAAGTTCATTAAGCCACTCTTGGGCGCTCTGCCAGCGGTCGGCGGGGCGCAGGGCAAGGGCTTTGTCGATTGTAGCCAGCAGCGTGGGGGTGTAGTGCCCTTGCAGTTCGGGACGTGGGGCGAGGGGGATGTAAGTTTCATCCGGCATGCGGTCATTATAATCCGGCGGGGCTTCGCCAATTATCAGGTAATAACAGGTGGCACCCAGGGCGTAGATATCAGTCCATGGGCCACACTTTTTGCTGCTGGACCACTGCTCGTGCGGCGTATAGCCGGGGGTACCCATTTTGCTGTGCGTGCGGGTGCATATCACGGAGCGTGCCGCGCCGAAGTCGATGAGTATGGGGCTGCCCTCCGCCGTCACCAAGATATTGCTCGGTTTGATATCGCGGTGCAGCAGGATTTCAGGCTGGCGATGGAGGTAATCCAGCGCGCTGAGCATGGGGCGCAGGATGCTCAGCAGCCACTCCTCCGTCATTTGCTGCGGGGCAGGGGCAGCCTTGTGCAGGGGTAGCCCGCCGATGTAGTCCATCACATAATAAGCTGTGCCGAGTGCTTTGAACGCCGTGAGCACGCGCACGATGTTGGGGTGGTTGAGCCGGGTGAGGATTTTTGCCTCGTTGAGGAACGAGCCGAGCGCCCAGTCGAAATTTTCTTTATTTTTGGTTCCTGCCGGAGCCACGCGGTGGTTTTCCCTGTCGCGCATGGAAAAATCAACGGGAAAATTCTCCTTAATGACCACTCGGCGCTCCGTTTCATTTTCCGTTGCCAGATAGGTGATACCAAATCCCCCCTGACCTATCACCTCGGTGATGGTGTAGTTTTGTAACACATAACTGTTCGGCAGTTCAATGGAAAAAGCTTCTGTATCGGATGACATGGCGCGGAAATCAGTTAGCTGCTGTTACAGACGCGTATTCTATCAAATATGTTCTGCCAATAAAAGCAGAAAAACACCCATGCACCCCGAAAAAGTGGCGGTGCATGGGTGGGAAGGTGATTTTCGGCAGTAATTGTACAATGACCGGTAGGCAATGTGCTATCAATATAAATCGGGGCAAAGGGCATGGGTACCTTCGGCATCGAGGGTGCCCATGAGTTCTGTAAAAGCAGTAAAATATTCACCAGTGGCCGGCAGGGTGAATGCCGTGCGGCGGCGGGTGAGTTGGTTCATTATCTGACCGGGTATAACCTGCCAACGATAGGGGTGAGCGTCTTTTACGAATTGATTACCTGCGGCCGACATGGTTTTGTGAACTGTGCGCTCAGCCAGTGGGAATAGGTGCAGGTATTCCTGCCCGGGGGCTGTGCGGCAGCAGATGGCAAGCCAGTCTGTTTTGTTGCAGATAAATATGCGCGTGAGCGGGGCTTTCGGGCTGAAACCATTTGATTTTACACCGGGGCGGTGCAGTTTAAGCTCGAGCAGCTCCTTGGGGTTTACTATGTTTACATGCCCGTTACTATAGCAGAAAAGCAGGCGCGCCTGTGACTTGTTGTAATAGTATGAGGGGATATCAATGCAGCACAACAGCGCTGAACAGTTGCGATTTCCGCTCGAACGGGTCACCCCGCCATCCTGATACAGGCTGATATGCCGAACCGTTTTGCTCCAATCTATTTCGGGCTGTTTTCTACGGTAGTTGGCGAGAATAGCCGGCAGAGATAGTAGATGATTTTTTTCCATTTGGATATCAGTGCGGTGAGGAAGTATTTTTCTACCGCCGGAATTGGTTCGCTGTATTCGTAGTACAGCAGTTCCGTAACGGTGTATAATTGCTCCCCGTCGATGGTATTTTCCACCGGTTCGCTATATTCGTAGTACAGCAGTTCCGTGACGGTGTATAATTGCTCCCCGTCGATGGTATTTTCTATTTCCGGTTCCGGTTCCGGGGCAGGTGGTGGCGGCGGCGGTTGGGGGACTTCCGGTGCTTTCGGTGCTGAGATATCGGCAAGCAGTTGGCGTGCAGCAGTGTGACCTTGTTCGGCTGCTTTATTCAGGTATTTGGTAGCCAATTTAAGGCACCATTTACCGCATTTGTATTGCGCATCGCTATCACCGTTTTTTGCTTGCTCTTTCAGTGATTTTATATCAAAGGTGGGTAACTTATCCTGTGATTTTCGATTTTCTTTTTGCTTGGTTTTCCGGGGATTATTTCGGGTAGGTTGGGTGTTGGTTGAGTACAGTGTTTCAACGATTGTCCGGTTTTGTTCCCACAAAGAAATGGAGGGTTTAATAGTCGGTTTACTGACTTTTTTGTTAGTTTCCTCGAGGTTGCGATTATGAGAATCCGGGTCGATTGAGCCCTCCATGGAAAGTCGAATACGTAATTTTTCCAATTCGTGAGCAGCTTTGGCATGTCCCATGTTAGCGGCTTTTGTAAACCACACGATAGCTTTTTCAGGTTTTGAAAATTTCCATTTTAAACCTTCTTCGAAAGCTTCCTGCGAGGCTCGATTATTGGCCTCTCTGCTTCGGTTTTTCGTCACCGGCATGATGCTGTAAAGAAACATATAGGGTAGTATGGGCGTTGACCGAGGGGAACAAACTTATCAGCAGAAGGGGATTCCCTTGGAATCTTTCGTGACGGTGCAAAGCTGATAGAGGACATAGAGTGCCTGTAAACCGAGCAGCGCTATTCCCAACAGGGGGACAAGGGCTATTCCCTCAACGGCGGGGTCGGTTTCACCCGCCATCATGGCAAAAGCTCCTACCGTACCGACGAAGAATGAACAGGCACCGAACAGTGTAACGAGGATTTTAAGCATACCCTTACCCATGTAACCGGCGTAGAAATCGTGAAAACCTACACCGCCGAAGAATAAGCCCAGCAGTACATAGACTACTCGGGATTTTCCCTGTGCTACATAGATGATTTGTTGATTGTTTGGGTTGGTGGTATTATTCATAGTTTTGGAGATAGTAAGTTATTTTTCGAAAGTTGCTTCAATCGGTTTTGAGAATTTGATGATTTCCGAGCGCATGGCCTCCCTGTCGCCCCATTCTGTACCGTCATCAAAATAAACACTGTATACATAGAGCTTGACGGATTTTATGTTTTTGAGAAGAAATGGCCCGAAAGTCATGCTCTCGCTTTTACCGGCGGGAATGAGATCATCCGTATACAATCTTTCCTGTGTGAATATGAAATCTTTAATCTCTTTACCGTAAACATCATACGGAACAGCAAGGAATTGTATGGCTCTTATGTCCTTACCGGCTGTATTTCTGACATTGATTTTGAGTTTGGGGTGGTTGATGATATCCGTACTCATGTGAGCCGATGCTGCAATACCGCAATCGCCCTCGAATTTGGCGGGAATTTGGGCTGTTTCGGTAGCTACAGGGGTGGGTTTAGCTGCTTTGTTGCCATCGGGGGAATTGGCGCTGCTGCCCGCATCTGCTTGGGCTGTTTGTTTCGTGCCCGATTTTGCAATGGTACTGATGAATCCGCCAAACATGCCTAAGCCCAGAAACACTGCAACAGCGCAGCCCAACTTTTTTCCGCAACCGCCGGATTGCGGGGCTTGCTGTACATAAATAGGAGTCGGTGTAATTACCGGTATGGCAACAGGATTTCCGCATTGAGGGCAGCACTGGGTACCATCGGCTATTTCTTTTCCGCACTTAGGGCAAAACATGGTGATATATATGGGTTAGCTTGTTAGTAATAGGGGGGAAATCTATTCTGACTCGTCTTCCAGGCGTAGTCTCTTATTGGGGGATATACCCATTTGCCGGAGGTCTTCGAGCTGTTTGGCGTAGTTACCGCGGCCGCGGAAGAGCTGGCTGAATGCTTGGTCGTAGGAATCGTGGGCCATTTTGATGCCGCGGCCTACTTTTTCGAGAGTATCTTGCACGCCGGCCAGTTTGTCGTACAGCTTGGTTGCGCGGTCGATGATGTTTTCCACATTTCGGGTTTGGCGTTCCTTTTGCCACAGGTTGTAGGCGAGTTGAAGCGCCATAAGCAGGTTGGTGGGGCTGATGAGCACGATTTTCTTTTTGTACGAATCGAGCGGCAGGGAGGGGTCCGCCTGCAGGGCAGCCATGTACGAGGCCTCGTTCGGCATGAACATGAGCACGTAGCTGATGCTGTTGCTGACGATGCCGGAGTAATCCTTGGCGGCAAGCTCTTCGATATGCCGGCGTACGGAGGCGACGTGTGCACTCAGGTGGGTGCTGCGCTCGCTGTCGCTGCTTGCGGCGGAGTAGAGTGCATAGGCGGTGAGGGATACCTTCGAATCCACTATCACGCACCTGTTGTCGGGGAATTTAATGACGACATCCGGGCGCATATCTTTGCCGTCTTCGGTCTTGAAGTTCTCCTGCACATAGTATTCCTCGCCCTTGCGCAAGCCGGATTCCTCGAGCATGCGCTCCAGAATCATTTCTCCCCAATCGCCTTGTTTTTTTGTATTACCGCGCAGGGCGAGGGTAAGGCTTTCGGCCTCGTGGCTCAGGTTTTCGGTTTTTTCCATCATGGCCTTGATAGCGGCTTCGAGGGAGGCCTTGTTGCCGGCGGCGGTTTCGTTGGTAGCGACGACGGCTTTCCCTAAGTTCTCGAGCTGTTCGCGCAGCGGCGTGAGCAGGCTGTTGATGTTTTCTTTGTTGGTGTCTTTGAGCTTACCTGCGTTTTGCTCCAGAATTTCACCGGCGAGGTTTTTGAACTGCGCGAAGTGCTTTTCCTGCATTTCGCGGATGTTGGCGGCAGCTTCTGCGCGGGCTTGTTGTTCTTTTTCGAGTGCTGTTTTGTAGCGTTCCTTTTCTGCAACAGCATCTGTCAGCTGTTGGCGCAGGGAGCGGTGCTCATCTTGCAAGGTCTCGCAGCGCTTGGTCTCTTTGTTGCGCAGTTCTTTTTCTTTTTCGAGCTCAATTTCCAGTGCAGCCACTTTTGCTTGGCCTTTGGCCAAATCTTCCGCCTGCCGGGTATGCCGGGTTTGCAGCTGCTGCAGTTTTTCTTGCACGGTGTTGTTGTTGCTCTGCTCGTTTTCCAGCATTTCCTTGTAGTGAGCCAGCTTGGTGGTCAGCTCTGCAAGTGATTGACCGGCTGTGTTATAGTCTTTTTGCAAGGCCTGCAGTTGGGCGGTCTCCCGGGAGCGGCTGTCTTTTTCATTTTGCAGGGAGTCGTTCAGGGTACTGTTGTGCATTTTGAGCGCGGCGAGCTCCTCCAGCTGCATTTGGCTGCTGCTGCGCAGTTGCTGAACTTCCTCCGTTATCTCCGTATTGTGTTTGCGGAGGATTTCCAGCTCAATATCCGCTCGCTCGGATTCTTTGTTGCGGCTTAACTCCCTGCGTGAGCTAATGTACATGCAGACCAAGTAGCCGATTCCCGTGCCAATCAACATGAATATGATGGATGTGAGTAACATGTGTTGTCGTTGGTTTGTGTTGCGTGGTTATTCTGATACTGCGGATTCTAACACCACGGGGCTTTCTTGTAAATCAGGAATCAGTTTTTCTATCATTCACCATTTTTTCAACCTGTTGCAGGAACTGTTTACAATATATCTCAAGAAGATAATAAGTCAATAAAAAAATATCAAGAAGATAATTTACAAACGCCCCAATATATGGCATAATGCCCTCGCCGCAGGAGCTGACTAAACATGAAAAAAGAACAAAACAGTATAATAGAGAACGAAGAAGGAAGTTTTGACGATGCGCCCCCGCATGTTCCTGAGAAAAAATATCAAGAAGATACAAATAAGAGTTGTGAGATAAAGCTGAGCCTGCAAGAGTACGGGTACTTGGCGCGGCGCGCGTTGGATGCCGGCTGCAGCCCGGAGGAACTGGTGGCTAGGCGGGTGTCGGAACTGCTGTCGCCGATGGAGAAATAGCACATGCGCCCCAAAGTTTCCTGGCTCATAAGGCGAAAGCCCGATGAGATATGGAGTTGCGGAAAAACGACGCAGACCTTATGTTCACGACGTATCCTTCCATTTTATTTTTTGTGACTTCCTTATTGTCGATATATCTTTGTCCCCTTCTGACAAACTTTGGGACACATGTGAGCGAGCCTAGCCTAGAGCCCCGCTAGGGGCGGCATATGGTAGCCCGGAGGT
Source organism: Akkermansia sp. (assembly GCA_045614705.1). Classification (GTDB taxonomy): domain Bacteria; phylum Verrucomicrobiota; class Verrucomicrobiia; order Verrucomicrobiales; family Akkermansiaceae; genus Akkermansia. The sequence goes on along the minus strand of JAZLDM010000090.1, from coordinate 528 downwards.
GAAGCCTCGCAAGAGGCGGAACCCCGGGGCAAAAGATAAAAAATATATGTGAACCCCGGAGGGGTGGCATAATGCGTGAATTAAGTGTTAACGTATTACATGTATATGCGAGTGTTCGATTTAGCTTGCTGTTATCTATAGTAAATGCGAGAGTATGTGAATAAAAAAGCAACAATTTAACGCCCCGCATTATGCCACCCCCAATTGATAAATTCTGGTAGTATACGTGCGAGGAGTGATATAATCACCTCGCCGGAGCAGGAGCTCAGTGTTAGCTGCAATGAGCTCCTGGCTTGGATGAGTTCGTTGCCGCCCCAGTACTGCACAAATAGTAAGTACGGCCGAAAGTAAGAACCATCCAAGCCCCGTCCTCGGGTCCGGTACTCAAACTCGTATAATTGAAAGGTACCGTCCTTGCGACGAGTCCGAAATTGAGGAGGAGACATAATGCAACAGAAATCAATAAAAAGCAAGTCGGAATACACCGAAACCGCAACTCACGGAACAAAATATCTCGGTGTAGACATA
>JAZLDM010000089.1:0-39522 GCA_045614705.1 Akkermansia sp. | reverse complement strand
GGAAGGGGGGTGAGATTGGAGCTACCTTCAGCGTCTGTGCGATTATCGAGGTCGAACGGATCTCGTTTTGGTGTCGGTTGCGCCGCGGGTGTGGTCGGTTGTTCCGTGTGCGGGCGGATGGGGGGCGGTGCTGTCTGTATAGCGGGGCGCGTGCGAGGCGGTAACTGGGGCTGTTGTGCTACAGGGGGCGGCTGCACGACGGCGGGAACTTCCGGTTCGTTATCGGAGGTCTCTTCGTCTACGCGGTTTCGGTTAGTGTGGCCGAAGCGCGGGTATTGTCTGTTGCGCGGGGTGGGTTCGGGGTCATCGGGGTATTCGATGTCGAAGCCTTCCGGTGTTGTTACATTAGTTGAGCCGGGGTGAGGGGTGTTTGTTTTCCACTCACTGTCTTGCTGCTGGCGAATTTCCTGTTTTTTGTTGCGCTTCTCGCGTGCGCGATTGTAGAGTTGGCGTATGTCGCCGGCAAAGAATTTTCCAATGCTGCCGGGGGTTTCGCGCGCAAAATAAATGAGGGCAATAGCGTGACCCAGTACCATTAATACCATGCCCCACTGTGCTCCCAGTAAAGGCTCTATCACACAGTTGCCATCGAAATGCCCCAACCAGCCTCCCGGGCTTTTTAAGCTGAGCGTTTTTGCCCAGTTAATCCAAAACCAAGGCTGGATGGATAGAAAGGCACAGGCGCAGATTACCATGATGATAAGTGCAATCCATCTGCCTAAGCGGGTGCGCAGCGGGTGTGCCAGCATGCTCAGTCCCATGACTGACAACAAGATGAGAGAATAGATGGAGGCTGCTCCCAGTAGTGAATAGGTCAAACCTGCCATGTACAAGCCCGCATTGCCCAAGAGGTTGGTACAGGGCGCCGCTTTTGCGCTTTCATGTCCATCCGGGTTGAGTACAGCCCACCCCATTTCGTTTATATTGTATGTCAGTAGGCTGCTTATCAGAAGTATACAAAAAATGACGATGCCTGCTCCGACTAATCGGGTAGGCCAGCTCTTCACCCGTCCCGTTGGGGGGGCAGTGGGGTATTCCGGTTCAATATTCATCCGTATTGAAAAGTTGTATTCTATAGTTAACGCATGGTTCGGGCAAGTCTAAATTGCGTCCTACACAGTTTGCCCTATGAGTGAGGTGATGTCACTTGTGTCAGCTATATCAGACGTAATAATAAACCGGTTTGTTCACAAAATAAATAATATTTTTCTTCGCTTGACAGTAAGTGATTATCGCGTTATACTGTGTCCGTTCACACCTTTTCCGAACATGGCCAAAAGACGCTCTCGTACTCGAACTGCTCCCTTGTATCACAGGATTCCGATTATCCCCGGAATTCTGTATCTCAATATCAGCCGTTCCGGTCTGTCTCTTAGTTTTGGTAAGAGTTCAGTAGGGCGAGCTACTGTAGATAAAGGGGGAGTACGGCTCAGCAAAAGTATCGCAGGGGTCTCTATTGGTAAGCGTTTCAGTTTTTCCAAACTCGGGCGTTTTTTTGGTGCCGGAAAAGATGGGGAATAATCCAGTTAAAATAAGATATGAATAAAATGAAAGGAATGTTAACATTGATGATGTCTGCTTTGGTGGTTATACCGGTGCAGGCTACTGAGTCGGCTATACCGTTGCCGGAGTCATCGCCTCATTATTGTTGGAATGGCGTGTTGATATTGGCGGCTGTGCTTGCCGTTCTCGGTTTTATCGGTCTGCTGGTAGCTACGGCTGAGCGAGTGGATTTGCACTACGGCATGGGGGATGTGTATATGTCTGTTCCCTTGGCACTGGCTTGCTGGTATGGATTGGTCTGTGCTGCAATTATGGGCTACCGCGGGGATGATTTGCTGCCCTACATGCAGCAAGAGTTGCTTGTGGTCGGCGCATTATTTGTAGTGTCCTTCATATTGTCGTTTTTGTTGGTTAAGCGTTGTAACGGGCAGGCTCGCACGTTAGGCTTGTTGTTTGCAACTTTTGGTCGCTTGTTTGTTGATATTCTCGGTCAGCTTTTTTCATTGCTTACTTTGTTGGCCGGTGTGTGGGCAATTTTTGGCGGTCGCAAGCAGGAAGGGGAGAAGGTTTCCTTCCTTGGTCGTTTAGGATGTGCTGCTGTGTTTGCTTGGATTTTCAATTTGGTATGGGGCTCTATTCGTACCACAACCAAAGAACCTGTTTCCGCAGCTAACGGTTATCTGCTTGGCTTGCTGAATATAGTTTGTGTAGTTGCTGCGTTGTACGGTACTTATGAGTACATGCACCGTCAACCTGATATACAACCGTCTGCTCTTGTCCAGACGGTGCACGAAAATAACCCCGATGCTGCGCTGCGGATTATTGCCGGTAACCCCATGCTGAAACGTGAGAAGGCCATCCAAGTGGCTTTGCATGAGGGTAATTACGATATGCTCAATGTCATTGTTCGCAGTTCTGACGATGTGGAGAAGGCCTTGGGATATTGTGAAATGCACCGTGATTTGGCCGGTATGAAGGATTTCCTGAAAGCAAAGTGCGATGTTAGCTCGATACCTTTGCTGGTTGAGGATGCTAAGCCGTGGTGGCGTTTCTGGTAAAATCGCAGCATCGCTTTTCTTTATTGCTTTTGGTCGAGCCAATTTTGCATAAATGCGCAAAATTGGCTCGACTGTTTGTTTTTTATATGCTATAGGTAAGGTATGAAATTGCTGAACTCTGTTTTTGCGATGATGGCGCTTACAGCAGTGAGCGTGTGGGCAGGTCCCGAGGCGATGAAGAATTTGCAGCGTCCGCAAGCCGGTTTGTCTGCTGAGTTGACATTTGGCGGTGAAGGCGGACGAGAGTTTATGCTGGATGGCAAACCCTTCCAGATTCGCTCAGGTGAGATTCACCCGCAGCGCGTACCGCGCACTCATTGGCGCCACCGAATCCGAACAGCTAAAGCCATGGGCTTGAATACCATAGCCTTTTATGTGTTTTGGAATGCGCTCGAACAGGAGGATGGAAGTTGGGATTTCAGCGATAGAAATGACATTGCGGCATTCATAGATATGTGTGCAGAGGAGGGAATGTGGGTGTTGTTCCGCCCGGGACCCTTTGTGTGTGGTGAGTGGGATTTGGGTGGGTTGCCTACCTATCTGATAAGAGATGCCGTTACTCCGCTGCGCTACACCGGCAATGCTCAGTTCATGCAGGCTCAGACCCGTTACCTTGAGAAGATGGCAGAAATCGCGGTTCCTCGCCTTTGCAAAAACGGTGGCCCTATCCTCATGGTGCAGCTCGAAAATGAGTACGGTAGCTATAAGACTGAGCACGATGAAATGGCCTATATTGAGTGGCTGAAAGAGTTTTGGACGAATAAGGGAGCCGGCCCCTTCTATCTGTCGGAAGGCTCGCAGAATCACCACTTGCGTTTTGTGCCGCGTGGGGTGGCAGTCGGTCTGGACCCTGCGGACAACGCATGGCAGATGAATAATGCCCTCCGTATTGCACCCGGTGTGCCGGTGTTTTCGAGTGAGACGTATCCCGGTTGGTTGCGCCACTGGGGTGAAGGAAACTGGACACCCAGTCGAAATACGCTTAACTCCGTGCGTTGGTATATGCGAGATGGTGTCTCTTTCAATCTGTTTGTGTATCATGGTGGTACCAGTTTCGGGCTTGCAGCCGGCGCCAATAGCAATGGGGATGGCAGCGGTTTCCAGCCTGACCTTACCAGCTATGATTATGGTGCACCCGTAGGTGAAAACGGCAATCTTACCAAAGAGTATTTTGAGTATAGGGATATAATCAAAGCAGCTCTTCCCAAGGAGGCTGTTTTAATCGAGCCCGAGCATCCTGTCTCCATGGAGATTCCGGCGTTCCGTCCTTCTCAGGTGGCTGATTTTCATGAGCTGGCAGTCGTAGCTGAGTCTCAGCGCTTCGACACGCCGCCCACGCTTGAGAGTTTGGGGCAAAACCAGGGTATCGGTATTTATTCTGCCACTATTCCGGCCGGTCCTGCAGCTGTTCTCAGCTGTCGGGTTCATGACTATGCTTTAGTTTATGTGGGAGATAAGTTTATCGGCGCATTAGATCGTCGGTTGGGGCAGACCAGCCTGCAGTTGCCGGCGCGAGATGCGACCTCGGTGCTTAAAATTGTCGTTGATACTTTTGGGCATGTGAACTTTGGTTCTTACATTGAAAAAGATCGTAAGGGTGTAATTGGTAAGGTAATGTTGGGTGAGACGGAGCTGCGCAATTGGTATGTGCAGCGCATGCCGCTGACTGCTGTACCGGCACCTGTTCGCAAAACCGGGCACGCTCGCCATCGGGAGCGCGGTGCTCTTTATCGTGCTGAAATTAACCTCGAAAACGCTCCGCAGGATACATTCCTCGATATGAATGGTTGGCAGAAGGGGTATGTGTGGGTGAATGGTCACCTGTTGGGGCGCTATTGGCACATAGGCCCGCAGGAGCGTCTTTATTGCCCCGGGGAGTTTTTGAAGCAGGGGAATAATGTTATTGAGATTCTCGACCTTCACATGGTAACTGATAATCCTCCCCAAATTTCAGGGAAGAAGCAGCGCAATACGGAGGTGACTAAGCACACGAAATCGCTCAATAACCAGTGGGATTAAATACTTTCAATCATCGGGGGCTTTTCCCCACTATAGTTGATTGAACTTTTTGAATAACTGACCTCGTGCCGGTGCGCGAGGTTAGTTGTTTTTTGGGGAGGCTCCGTGTGATTTGAGGTATAAAAAAGCCGACCTGCGATGAAGCAGGTCGGCGCATATAAATCGATTTGAACGGCGGTTTAGCCGAGCACCTCAGCGCGCTCCTCGAGCAGCTCGGCGCAGGAAGCGTCAATCTTAGCACGAGAGAACTCGTCGATGGGAAGACCCTCTACGATGGTGAGAGTGCCGTCAGCCTCTGTGCGGCTGGGCATGGAGCAAATGATGCCCTCGGGCAGGCCGTACTTGGTGCCATCGCTGTAGCGAGCCACGGAGTACCAGTCACCCTCTGCGGTGGGGGTGGTGAGGTTCTTCACGGTCATGAGAGCGGCGTTGGCAGCGGAAGCGGCGGAGGAAAGGCCGCGAGCCTGAATGATGGCTGCACCACGCTGCTGAACAGTCTTGATGAAGTCGGTCTTAAGCCACTCGGTGTCGGTGATAACCTCGGTAGCAGGCTTGCCGGCAATCTTGGCGTTGGTGAAGTCGGGGTACTGGGTGGCGGAGTGGTTGCCCCAGATGGTCATGTTGGTCACCTCGGATACGGCAACACCGGCCTTAGCGGCAAGCTGAGCCTTAGCGCGGTACTCGTCCAGCATGGTCATGGCGAAGAAGTTCTCCTTGGGCATGCCTGTGGCGTTGTGCATGGCAATCAGGCAGTTTGTGTTGCAGGGGTTGCCCACCACGAATACCTTGCAGCCGGGAGCAGCGTTCTCGGCGATAGCCTTGCCCTGACCCACGAATACCTTACCGTTGATGGAAAGCAGGTCCTTACGCTCCATACCGGCTTTGCGGGGTACGGAACCCACGAGCATGCACCAGTCAGCGTTTTTGAAAGCAACGGCGGGATCATCGGTGGCTACGATTTCCTGCACAAGCGGGAAAGCGCAGTCCTCGAGCTCCATTACCACGCCCTGAAGCTTGTCCAAGCAGGGGGTGATTTCGAGCAGTTTCAGGATAACGGGCTGGTCAGCACCCAGCATCTCGCCGGCTGCGATACGGAACAGCAGAGAATATGCGATATTGCCGGCGGCGCCGGTCACGGTCACGGTTACGGGTTTCTTCATAACGGGGGTATTATGCCTGTTCGCCGGGGTAAAGTCAACACTGAAATCAATTCATGGCACGGCTTTTTTGCGCTGCAATGCCTGAGAATACACGCAATGTGCGTTTTATCATTGCATTTTGCGCTGAATATGCTACAATACGCGCGTCAAAAACATATCGTTATATGGCTACTCCCAAGATTAAAAACCCCTTCGGGTCGAAGCTTAAGATTGCAACGGCCGAGGTGAAACGTGTGAAGTCTGAAGGTCCGCTCTATTACATACTGCCGCCTGTGCTGGTGTTGGCCGTTATTATTTTCTGTTACACGGCGACACCTCCCAAGTCGGCTACCCAATCGTCTACGGCAGAGCCGGCTACTACTCAGGAGTGATTTTTTTGTAGTTTTTCATCCATTTTTTCAGAATTTTCAGAAATAACCAACTTACATCGAACATTATGAGCAACGCCTCCCCTATTACCATGGGCCCGCAGGGATTGCAGGTGCCTGATTTCCCCATTATTCCCCATATCATTGGTGATGGTTCCGGTCCTGATATCTGGCGCGCCGCCAAGCGTGTGATAGATGCCGCCGTGACCGCCGCCTATGGTGCAGCGCGCGCCATTGAGTGGAAGGAAGTACTGGCCGGGCAGAAATCGTTTGACGAGCTGGGAACCTGGTTGCCGAATGAGACGGTAGAGGCTTTCCGTAATTACTTGGTTGGTATTAAAGGGCCGTTGACTACCCCTGTGGGTGGCGGTATTCGCTCGCTGAATGTTGCCCTGCGTCAGGGACTCGATTTGTACTGTTGCGTGCGCCCCGTGCGTTATTTTAAGGGGATTGAGACCCCTGTTAAAGACCCCTCACTTGTTGATATGGTCATCTTCCGCGAAAATACGGAGGATATCTACGCCGGTGTTGAGTTTAAGGAGGGTAGCAAAGAGGCTGAGATTTTCTATAACTGGCTTTCTGAAATGTACCCCGAGCGCGCCGGTAAGATTCGTTTCCCCCATACTTCCGGCTTTGGTATCAAACCTGTGTCGCGTGAGGGCACTGAGCGCTTGGTGCGCTCGGCCATTCAGTATGCAATCGACAATAATTGCCCCAGTGTTACCTTGGTGCACAAGGGGAATATCATGAAGTTCACGGAGGGCGCTTTCCGTGATTGGGGGTATGAGTTGGCTCGCCGCGAATTTGGTGCTGAGGTTCTGGGTAAAGGTCCGTGGTGTCGCTTGCCCAACGGTATCATTATCAAAGATTGCATTTGCGATGCTTTCTTGCAGGAAATTCTCATTCATCCCAAAGATCACTCCGTAGTTGCCACCCTTAACCTCAATGGTGATTATTGCTCGGATGCTCTCGCTGCACAGGTAGGTGGCATTGGTATAGCTCCCGGCGCTAACATTAACTACAAGACCGGTCACGCTGTTTTCGAGGCTACTCACGGTACAGCTCCCGCGCTGGCTAATCTCGACAAAGCTAACCCGTGCTCCTTCTTGCTCTCAGCTGAGATGATGCTGCGCTATATGGGCTGGACGGAAGCTGCGGATAACATTGTGAGTGCTATAGAGGCTGCTATAACGGATAAGAAGGTAACAGCCGACCTTGCAGAGATGATACCCGGCTCAACAGCTCTGAGTACAAGCGAGTTCGGTAATCTCCTCATCAGCAAGCTCTGATTGCCTGACTCATGCCTGATCCCCGCTTTGTTCACGCGGCGTTTTCTTCAATCGCCTCACGCTACGTTACAGCTAACCATGTGCTTTCGTTGGGCATGGATATTTTGTGGCGTGAGCGCGCGTTGAAGATAATTGCAGAGTGGAAACCTCGCAACTTGCTCGATATCGCTACCGGAACCGGTGATTTGGCGCTTACCGTGCAACGCGCCCTGCCGGAGGTAGAGGTGCTTGGTACGGATTTTTGCCGTCCCATGCTCGATGTGGCTGTGCAGCGCGGGCTCTTGAATGTGCTGGAGGCGGATGCCATGAATCTCCCCCTGCCGGATGCAGCGTTTGATGCTGCTACGGTTGCTTTCGGCTTGCGCAATATGGCTGATTACGAGAAAGCTCTGCGCGAGTTTCGCCGTATTTTGCGCCCGCAGGGGCACCTGATGGTGCTTGATTTCAGTATGGTGGAGGGGCCGTTTGCTGCACCTTACCGTTTTTATTTGCACAATGTATTGCCGCGTATTGCCGGTTGGCTTACCGGAAATTCCGGGGCTTACGATTATTTAGGGGAGAGTATCGAGGCATTCCCTCGCGGTGTCGCTTTTTGTGAGTTGCTTTCCCGCTGCGGTTATATTGGTGCAAAGGCATTGCCGCTCATGGGGGGGATTGCCACTATCTATACAGCTGAGAAGTTGTAGTGGGTATTGTTTACTCCCGATATTCTATTTGAAATTCCGCAGGCCGACGAGGTCTGCGGATTTTTTTTTGCATTGTCGAATCGGGCAATGCGAATATCCGTCTTTCCAAAAAATTTATACCAAAGAGCGTTCTACGCAGGCGTAGGCGCTATGGTTGTGTATGGATTCAAAGTTCTCAGCCTCGATTCGATACCAAGAAAAGGCATTGTAGCGTTCTGTCGCTACGGCGACATTGCGCACGAGGTCTTCTACGAATACGGGGTTTTCGTAGGCTTTGTCCGTCACATATTTTTCATCGGGGCGCTTCAGCAAGCTATAAAGCTGGCAGCTGGCGCACTCTTCAACAAGGTCGATAAGATCCTCAATCCAAACCGCAGCCCCTGAGAAACGCACGGAATAGGTCACTACTCCGCGTTGGTTGTGGGCACCACGCTCGCTCATAGCCTTGGAGCAGGGGCAAAGTGTAGTTACGGGCACCTTAATCGTGAGCATGAAGGTGCCCGGTTGGTTGCGCTCGGCATCGATGACGAAGCGCACATCATAATCCATCATTCCTTCCATCCCTGTGACCGGGGCTTTTTTCAGTCGGAAGAAGGGGAATTCAATCTCCACGCGTGCTCGCTGGGCGGGTAGCTTGCGCAGCAGGCGTGAGGGTAGGCGCACCGCAGAGTGGACATCCAGATATCGGCGGTGCTCATGCAGAGCCTCCACGAATCGGCTCATGTGAGTGCCTTTGTACTGCTCGGGGAGGTCAACCATGAGCGCCAAGGTTGCAACCGTGGGTTGCGTGCGCTGCTCCTTATCACTCACAATGATGGGATAGCGAACCCCTCGCACGCCTACACGGTCAATGGAAATTTGCCGTGTATCGCGTTCATTCTGAGTGTCTTTGAGCTCTTTCATGGTTGCTGAACTCTGAATAATAAAAAGAAGAGGGAGCTTGAAGGTGCTTTCGCAGCTTACAAGCTCCCTTTAATCAACGACAATCTGCCGTCGAGAACTCCTCTACATTCGGAGATTTCAAATTAGGGGAGCAGGTTCACGGCACGAGCGCGGCGAATCTCGCGCGTGATCTTGCGGTGTGTCTTAGCGGAGACACCGGTCACGCGGCGGGGAAGAATCTTGCCCGTCTCGGAGGTGAACTTGGAAAGGAACTCGGGGTTGCACATATCGATGGCACCGGCGGGGATGTCAATGCGACGACGGGGCATTGTCTTGTTGCAGGTGCGGAAACGGATACGACGCTCAACGCTCTTGAATTCTGTAATCATAATGCTGTAATCTTACTGGTGTTGCGGCGGTTTAGCGCATCTCGCGATGCAGGGTGCGGCGCTTCAGGAAGGGGTTGAACTTAACCTTCTCCAGACGACCGGGGGTACGCTGGCTCTTCTTGTTGCGGGTGGTGACATAGCGAGAGGGGGTCTTACCCTCGGCCTTAGCCTCCGTGCATTCCAGGATGATGATATCTCTAGGCATATTCGGTGATTAATGTTGACTTGCGGGCGCCTATTCTACACTATTCTTCGGATTCGTCAAGTGCAAAAACACTTTCCATGTCATTTTGCAGGCCTGAATAGCCTACATCGTCCGATTTTTTAGCTAAATAGCTGGCATACGAGCCGTATTTTTTCTCAAATTCCTCCTGACATTTTACCGTAAGTCGGCAGAACGGACGCACTTCAAGGCGTTTTTTGGGGATAGGCTCGAGTGAAATTTCACAAATTCCGTAGTAACCCATGCGGATTCGCTCGAGAGCGGCATCGATTTCGAAAAGCTGCTCGCGGTCTTTGCCCAGCAAGCGCAGGGTGAGGTCGCGTACCTCCGCTTCGCTGCCGGCATCGCCGATGTGCTGACCGGAGGAAGACGAGACGTTGGAGGCACCGCTACGCAGGTGGTCGCGGGTGATATCCTGCATGTTCGGCAGCAGTTTATCGCGCAGTTCAAGCAGGGATTGCTTGCGAGCCTCAAGGAATGCAGGCCATTCAGGGTCGGCCTTCAGCAGGGCAAGTGTCTCCTTGAGTTTAGCCTTGCGGGCTTTTTCCTCGGGGGTGAGCACTTCTTTGCCGCTATTTTTGCTGGCGGGTTCTTTCTTTTCCGTTTTCTTCGCTGTGGGCTTAGTCGTCTTTGCTTTGGCTGGTTTAGCCTTGACCTCGGAAGTCGTGGTTTTCTTGCTGGTTGCCATGTGTATAATACTTTATGTGAGAATGACTTTTGACAAGTTGTCAGCCGCAGATTGTGAAATTCTGCGCGAATGATTGTCTGCTAATACCACAATAACTTTCAGATTGCAAGAAAAAATTGCGTTTTATGCAGCGAACTGTCGGAAATTATAGGGATATTTCATTTGCTGTGGTGACTGTTCTTTTTTTATTGACTAACGGGGCGAGCTGTGACAGACTGTCAGAGTTATGCTGTTGCAACGAATGACCGGTGTGTTGATGCCTCTTTTTTCCATGCGGCGTGAGGGAGATTGCGGTATAGGCGATATGATGGCACTCGAGGAGTGGGTGCGTTGGGCCGGGGCGCATGGTGTGAAATTTCTGCAATTATTACCGGTGAATGCCTTGGGGGAGGACGACGCGCCTTCGCCGTATTCGGCCATTAGCTCGGTGGCGTTGGAGCCACTCTATCTCAGCCCGGAACGTGTGCCCGGTGTTGAATTCCCGTTGCCCCCGGCACCCGAGGATTTGCCGCCCTTGCAGTTGCCCGGTGGTTCTGATTTGGTGGACTATGCTCGTGTGCGCGCATACAAGCGCTATTTATTTAATCGCGCTTTTACACGTTTCGAGAGCGCTGCTGAGTTCGCTGATTTGCGCGATGAGTTTGAAGGCTGGGTGCAGGAGCAGGGGAACTGGTTGGATGATTTTGTTACTTTCTGTGTGCTCAGTCTCACATATTCCACCACGGCGTGGTGGAATTGGCCTGTGCAGGACCCCGCGACGGCTCGCGCTTTGGTAAATGGCAGCGAGCAGGCGTGCCGACAGAAGCGATACCGTATGTGGTTGCAATGGTTGTGTGCCAGAGAGTGGGCTCTGGTGCGCCGCGTTGCGGCCGAGTGCGGGGTGTTGCTCATGGGCGATGTGCCTATCGGCGTGTCGGTCGCCAGTGCCGATGTATTTTTCGAGCGCCACCTCTTCGATATGGGGTGGAGCGGCGGCGCCCCCGCTGAGGGCAACTTTGCTGAGGACCCATTCACGGCCAAATGGGGGCAGAACTGGGGCATCCCCCTTTATCGATGGGATGTGATGGAGCGTGACGGCTTTGCTTGGTGGAATCGCCGAGTGCGTAAGCTTGCGGAGATTTTCGGTATGTACCGCATTGATCACGTGTTGGGCTTTTATCGTATTTACGCCTTCCCGTGGATGCCCGACCGCAATCCGGAGTTTTTGCCGCTGAATGGGGATGAAGCGGCGGCGCGTTGTGAGGGGCGGCGTCCCGGTTTCCGTCCTCGCCCGGACGATACCGTTGAAAATCGCCGTGCAAATCTCATGCAGGGGGATTATTTGCTGCGCCGCTTGTTACAGGCTGCGCCGGGGGTACTTGTTATCGGCGAGGATTTGGGCTGCGTGCCCGACTATGTGCGCCCGGATTTGTCGCGCTTGCGTATAGCCGGATTTAAGATTCCGCACTGGGAGATAGATGCACAACAGCGAATCGTGAAGGGGGATACCTACAATCCATGTTCCTTTGCGACCTACGCCACGCATGACTTCCCGCCCATTTGTAATGATTGGAATGAGTGGTTCAATCATGTGCAAGTTGGAAAGGCGGCTGCTGTAGACTCTGCATTGGCACCGAATATTCGCCGTGAAAAGTTGCGTGTGGGGCGCGACTGTGCTCGCGTGCTTGCTTGGCTGGGGGATTATGCCGGTCTTAACCCGGAGCAGGCTATGGTGCCATGGGGACCGACTGTGAAAGATGCCCTGTTCCGCGCTCTGTTGGAATGCCGGTCAGCTTATGCCGCGCTCATGTGGACTGAGCTTTTCGATGTGCCGGTGCGATTGAATACCCCCGGTACGGAGGGTGGAACCAATTGGCGCCCCCGCATGCCCTTTACCGCTGCTCAGGCAGCAGCCATGCCGCAGAGCGCATGGATTGCGGAGCTCAGTGCACGTTGTCACCGAGTAGAATAAAATATTGAGGGGTGATTGCTGATTATGTGGCTTTCTTTGTGCTTGCCAAAATCCGGGGAAGGGTGTATCCTGAGAACGTAACAACACTTTATAAACATGCAGCTCAATACTGAAGTACTCGAGAAGAAGGGCCTGAAGCTTAATCCCGCTCCGGCACCCGTTGGTTCGTATGTGCAGTGCATTCGCACCGGCAATTACCTGCACCTTTCCGGCGGTATCTCTGTGAATGGAGATGTGGCCGTGTATGGCAAATTGGGAGCCGATGTGAGCATAGAAGATGGTCAGCGTGCTGCGCAGGCTGCTATTTTGAACCGACTGGCTGTTATTCAGGCTGAGTTGGGCGGGTTTGAGAAGATGACCAAAATTGTGGCCGTGAATGGTTTTGTGAACTGCACGCCTGATTTCACCGATCAGGCAAAGGTGCTCAATGGTGCCTCCGATTTGCTGGTTGAGCTGTTCGGGCCGACTGCTGCTCATTCTCGCTCTGCTGTGGGTGTAGTAAGCCTGCCGCTGGGTGTGGCAGTGGAAATCAACATGATTGTTGAAATCGCTGACTGATTTTCAATAAGCTGAGGTAAGTGAGGTATGGCAACTATTGTACTGGGCGTGTGCGGTTCGATTGCCGCGTATAAAGCAGCAGATGTGGCGTCTCGTCTGGTGAAGTTGGGGCATGAGGTACACTGCGTGTGTACCCCTACGGCCTTGCAGTTTGTTACTCCTCTCACCCTCATGACCTTGTCGCGCAATCCGGTTATCACGACGTTTGAGGATGAAACCGGCTCGTGGGTGCCTGTACACATAGATTTGGCACAACGTGCTGATTTGTTGGCGATTGTACCGGCGTCTGCCAATACGATGGCCTGCATGGCTCAGGGCTTGGCGCCGAATGCTCTCACCAGCCTCTATCTTGCCAATCGTGCACCGGTGCTTATTTTCCCCGCCATGAATGGCAACATGTGGAACCACCCCGCTACTCAGCAGAATGCTTCTATTCTGCGCGCTCGCTCCGGACACACCATCATCGGGCCGGAGGATGCCGGTATGCTTGCTTGCGGTGTGGAGGGGCAGGGGCGCTTGGTATCGGTCGACAAAATTGTGGAGTCGATTATCGCGGCGCTTTAATTGCGGTGCAGGTAAATTAATTCAAAAGGGCGTCGGAGCCGTGGCTCCGACGCCCTGAGCGTTACATACACGTTACAACACAGAGGGGTAATCAGAAGGAGAAGACACCCTGCACGCCCATGAGCACGGCATCGCTGTTTTCGGCATCGTAGGCCGGGTTAGCAATGTATTGGATGTGGGGGACTATCTTGAAGTAGTCGTTCACCTGATAGCTGTACATAGCTTCGAGCACGATTTCTCGGTTTTGCTCGGTGGGGGCACAACCTTTGAATACGCCCATTGCTATGCCCAGGAAGTCGTCTTCCCGATTCGGAATAAGCTTCATGTTTGCACCGCAGGAGAAGTCGAAGGCATTGCCGAGTTCCTGCTTGTAGCCCAAACCGGTACGAGCGTAGATGGTGAGTTCATTGCTGACGTTGTATTCTATGCTTGCGGCCAGGCCGAAGTTGGTGCTGCTGGTATCGTCTCTCTCATCGATATGACGGAAGAAGGGGGTGAGGCGGAGGGTTGCTGCGCCATCGAGGAATTGACGCCCGTATTCCGCAATCAGTAAGAAGGAGCCGTCGGAGGTGGAGAAGGGGTTGTCACCATAGCCTGTAGCCTCCCGGCTGAAACCAATCATGCCGTAGCTGTTGCTGTTGATTTCAGCTTGTACGATGGCACCGAGGTTAGCATCCGGCAGTGCCAGGACGGATGAATTGACGAAGCCGCCGTTAACGAAGTTGGAGAACGTGTCGTTAGCTATGCTTACGCAGTCAAAGTAGTTTGCCATATTGACCATACCGGCTACAATGCAGGCGCGCTTGCCGGCAAAGTAGTGCATGAGCGACAACTCGGGAATTACCCCATCGTGTGCACCGTAAATGTCGCAATGTGGGTAGTTGGTGGTGTTGAAACCATCGGAGAATACTCTGTCGCTTTTGGCAGAGCTGCGATCAAGCCCCCATGACCCGGAGAATTCGAAACGTACCCAAGTACCGCCATTGGTGCTATCCTCTATAATACGTTGATTGAGCATGGCGTGTACAAGTGCCATGTTGGCATTATTGTTGTAGCCGCTGAGCCCATTTTTTGTGTGCCAATAGGCATAGGCCAAATCGGCGTACCATTGGGTACCGTATTTCTCATTGGCTGTTACCTTGTATGCCGGGTCGCCCTCTTCGGGGGTAAACATGTTGATGCTTTCAAGGAGCTCACCGGGGGCTGAATCCTGAGCGATGGTTGGGGTGGCAGTGAGGGCGGTAATGGCCAGTGCGAGGATGCGTTTGATTTTCATGTTATGCGAGTTGTTGTTAAAAAATTATATATCGATGAACTTAGTGCTTATTTTCCTGTTTGTGGTGGCCGCAGCCGCCGCAGCAGGAGCAGTTGCCATGGCAGCCTCCCTTTTTGCGGTTCTTGAGCATGGAGAATATAATCAGTGTGGTGATTCCCAGCAGGATAAGGATGATGAAGATGTCAGCCATAATCAGTATGCGGATTGGGGTTACTGCTGTGAGGTGTGGGGATTGCGGCGCACAAGCATGTACAGAATTGCGGCAAGGATGGCGCAGGCCATGAGCTGAGAGGAGCCGAAGTCGCCTTCCGTAGCCCAGGTGCCAAGCTGATAGACGACGAAGGATACAGCGTAGGCCCAGAGCGTCATGAAGCCGATGGCAAACCAGGTCCAGCGACCGCTGTTCATCTCGCGACGGATGGCACCGCATGCTGCGAAGCAGGGGGCACACAGGATATTGAAAAGCATGAAGGAAAGTGCCGCAAAGGGAGTGAAAGCGCCGGAGGCTTTTACATTGCCGGCCACGCCGCTTGTTTCTGCATCCTCCTCCACTTCCGGGAAGATGAAGGCCACGGCGGAGTTCAGCCAGCCCATTAGGTCGGGCTCGGTCGGCGCGGTGACGGGAGCTTCTTCCGGTTTTTCTTCTGCAGCGGCTCCGGGCTGAGCCGGGGCAGAATGGCGCGCGGTGGAGTCGCACTGCCACGCGAGCATGGTGAGGGCGGTGAGCGCATTGCTCTTCCGCAGGTCGGCGCTGCGGGGCAGGGTGTCTTCTTCGGCAGCTTCTTCTTCCGGTGCTTCCGCTTCATCTGCTGCGGGGTAGAGTACGCCGAAGGTGCCTACCACGTTTTCCTTAGCAATCAGGCCGGTAACAGTGGCTACTGCGGGTTTCCAGTCGCCCCAGCCAAGGGGGCTGAAAAGGGGGGCGAAGGTGTTGCCGGTATCAGCAAGCATACTTTGGTTAATGGGTGCCTCCTGTCGGTTTTCGAGTTCGGGAAGGTAGGTGAAGCTCCAGTTGTAGTTTGAGAATGTCCAGATGATGGCAGAGGCCAGGAAGATAACGGTACCTGCTTTCTGCACAAAGGCCTTGCAGCGCTCCATGGCTCGCAGATTAATGTTTGCCGCATGCGGTATATGGTAGGTGGGCAGCTCCATCACGAAGGGGGTGTAACTGCCGGCAAACATGTGCGTCTTTCTCAGCATGAGCCCGCCGAGAATAACGGAGGCAAAGCCGGTGAAGTAGGCGATGGTAGCAATGGTGGCCGTCTGCCCCAGCATGGCCCCGATGAGGGCAAGAATGGGCAGCTTGGCGCCACAGGGTACGAAGGTGGTGAGCATGACCGTCATGCGGCGGTCCTTTTCATTCTCAATCGTTCGCGTGGCCATGATGCCCGGCACGCCGCAGCCCATGGAGACCAAAAGCGGAATGACGGATTTACCGGAGAGCCCGATGCTGCGGAAGATTCGATCCAGCATGAAAGCCACGCGGGCCATGTAGCCACAGTCCTCCAGCAAGGCCATCAGGAAGAAGAGTACGGCCATCTGCGGCAGGAAGCCCAGCACGGCACCCACACCGGCTACAATGCCATCCGTAATGATGCTCTGAAGCTGTGGGCTGCAATCCAGCGTGAGGCGCCCCAACAGGCTTACACCGAAAGCTATGAGGCTCATGGTGACGAACCAGAACCAGAACTCCGTGCGGCTGCCACGCCCCGTTGTTTTCATGGGATTCCGGGCGAACTCGCGGGTGCGGCTGCCGTAATCATTCGCCTTGCGCTGTCCCCTCCGGGCCATGCAAAGCCCCAGCAGCACTGCGTTGCCCGCCAGTAGGGCGTATATCAGGACTGTATGCAGAACCTCCGGCAGGTGCGGGCACATATACTCCAGCAGGAACGGGGCAATCACGATGTAGAGCCATGCTCCGTTCATGCCCAAGTCATGCAGGCGGCGAAGCATCGTGGGGAACACCAGCACCATGCCCAGTACGGCGCTGAACATCGTCAGCGCCTCGATGCCCGCAGCCTCGTTCCCTATGAAGCCGGCAAGCCAGCCGCCTACTACCGGCCCGAAGAGTACATCGTTGGCCCAATCGGTGCCCCAGCTGCCCACGGTGTTGATGGAAAGGTAGTAAATGGCATACATGATGGCCACAAAGATGATGGGACCGAAAATGCGGTGTGTGAGCACGCGGTCCGCCTTTTTGGTGAAACTCTCTGTTGTGCTCTTTTGCGTGTGAATGCTCGGGACGAACTCACAGATGGCATCATAGCGCCCGCCGGCTATGATGGAGGCAATATCGTCATCCAGTTCCGCTTCCACTGCCATACGCAGGTCTTCCACGGCGTGTCGCTCGGTCTTAGTCAATCGGCAGAGCAGGCTCTCATCTCCCTCCAGCATTTTTACTGCCTCAAAGCGGGTGACTTTGTGTTCGCTTATTATTTCTTCGAGCGCATCTTCCACTGCCGGCTTGTAGCTGAGAGCCCTGCCGGGGGCGGGGGGCTCGGCCAGCAAGTGTCCCAGCAGCTCGTTCATGCCCTCGTGCGTGATGGCGCTCACCTTCACCACAGGGCAACCCAGTTTCGAACTTAAGGCTTCGGCATCTATCTTCTCTCCCCGCTCTTCCACTAAATCAATCATGTTTAGCGCCACTACTACGGGCAGGCCGGTCTCCAGTATTTGGCTTGTCAGGTACAGATTGCGCTCCGGATTTGTAGCATCTACCACATTCACTACCATATCCGGCTTCTCTTCCAACAGGTAGTTGCGGCTCACGACTTCCTCCGGTGAGTACGGGGAGAGTGAGTAAATGCCCGGTAAATCCTGAATCTCTACCTCTTCGTGTTCTTTCAGCTCGCCACCTTTGCGGTCCACCGTCACTCCGGGCCAGTTCCCTACATACTGATTTGAGCCCGTCAGGTCATTGAACAACGACGTCTTGCCACAGTTGGGATTTCCTATGAGTGCTATGCGCTTCTTCATGCTGTTTGTGTAAACTAACTATATGAAAAGTGTAATAAATTTTACTTCACAAGGATACAGGCGGCTTCGCGGCGGCGCAGGGAAAGCTCGTAACCGCGCACTGTTACCTCCAGCGGGTCGCCAAGCGGCGCTACTTTGCTCACGGTTACCTCGGCTCCTTTCGTGAGTCCCATGTCCAGAATACGCTGTCTCAGCGCTCCTTCGCCGCCTACTTTCGTCACGCGAACCGATTTGCCGGTTTTGATATCCGCCAAGGTTAGTTCTGTTTTGCCTGTGTTCATACTGTTAGGGAAAACTAATTGATGTGCGGGCACAGTTTAGTTGAAACTAACTTTTAAGTCAAGCATTTTTTGTGTGTAATTTGCAAAAAAGCAAAGGCTGCCGATGCTTGGAGCACCGGCAGCCTGAAGAAAGAGGGGCTGAAATCAGTCCTGCTTACGACGTCTACGAGCGGCGAGCGCTGCGAGAGCGAGGATACTGAGAGTTGCCGTGGTGGGCTCAGGCACAACGATGTAGAGCATATTCTGCGACCCCTGAATCCCGTAAAGCTCGTAGAGGGTGGCGGAATCAATCCAGCTGGAAGTAATATCGTGCCCACGGAAATCAATCATCAGGCGCTCCGAGGACGACATCTCGAAATTGCCGAGCGCATTTTCGAACATGAATTGACCGTTTACCGTTGAGAAGTCCCGGTACTCATTGCCACCTATCTGAATAGCGATGACGTCAGCTCCGGCTTTCGACGCTTCGGAGAGGATATTCTGTTGCAGCATGATAGTCAGACCGGAACCGGCCAGGTTGTCTACATTGGTTCCCTGGAATTGGTCGGTCTTTACCACATATATCGAGGTTTGTTCACCGTAAGCATTGGTTCCGGTGTAGGTGGCTCGGTCGCCGGCCATGGTCATTTCCACCGTGGTATTTTTGCTCACGAAAGCAGTTTCCTTCATGAGGTTGGGGGCGATGAGCTCGAAATCCTGCAGGGACCCGGCAGCAGCTGAATATGAGTAGAGAGTATCATTGAAATGAGTTACTCCCTGACCGTAGACGATGGAGTTTTTATCGATGAGAACCGAATCTCCCATATCAACCGAGCATTGTTCCTCCAGTTCTACTAGGGAGTTGTGCAGATTGAAGTCGTGCAGGTAGTTACCGGTGGTTGTGGTGGCATCATGCACGGTGATATGCACGGACTCAGCGTTTGAGCGCAGGGCATTACTGCCACCCATGTAGTAGCTGTCGGTCGATGTTGTATCGGTATAGACCTTGCTTATGGTGCCGATGTTGTTCCCTCTGTGGGTGACTGACATCTGAACTCCCTCTGCCTGATAGTCTATCGTTTGCTGAGCCGACGTGCCACTGCCGAGCGAGGTCTTTTCTGCGCCACCCAACAGCATGGCACCATCGTTTTGTACAGTGAGATTGTTTACATACTGAGTGTGTCCGTGCACCATCTGTATGGCGGCATCTGTACCATCGATGGTAGCGTTCATGTCAGCCTCGGTAGAGTTGCTTTGCAGTACCTGAAGAACGGTCTGCGTTTCTACCCGCAGCTTACCGGTCATTTGGTTGTGATTATTGAGCGCAATGTAGCCCATGTAGTCAGATTGACCGAGTTCCTGCTCATTGGCTCCGGGGCTTATCTGCTCATTGGTGAAGGTGAGGTTGACATTATAACCGGTGAATTTGCCCAGCATTTGAATAATGTGGCTGCTATTGAAATGGTCAAAGTGCTCGTGTGCTTCACCGTTTGCATCGATATGAGCATGTTCTGCGTGGGAGGAGGTTATGTAGGGATCCGGGGTGAAATTGTGAGCATTGACCGTCACAGCCGCTCCGTTCTGAATATCAATCTGTGTATCGGTGTACCAGTCAGTGTGGGCGGTAAGAGTTGCTCCGTTTTCCAACTGTACCCAACCGATGTTATCGGCGGGCACACCGGGCTTCAGCGTCTCCCATGCATCGTACTTACTGCCATCATCATTGAAGAGTTTGGCGTCCATACCCAGAATGCCGTTTTCTGCTATGGTCAAGGCGTAAACGGTGTTCAGTGTCTTTACATCACCCACGAATATGCGTTGGCCGGCGCCGGAGTCCATGGTGTTAACCAGCAGGGCATGCTGCACTTGGAAAGTGCCACCCTGTACCTCCAGCTTATTCAGCCAAGCGTTGTACACACTTTGTGTGGTGCCGGCGCCTTGCTTTCGGACATTCAGGGCACCCAAGGTTCCGCAGCCGTAGTGGTGACAAGTTTCACCCACCGCCGGTATGTCTGTTCGGTGAGATGTGCCGTATTCGGTGGTACGTTGGAAATCACCGTAGCCGAGCACGCCATCGTAAGTACCGCTGCGCAGACCCTCGATAACCAAGGTTATGGTATTGTGCTCGCTCATGTTCACGACCGAGGAGTTGATTGCTCCGTCTGCCATGCGCACTTCGCCTGTACCGTTAAGGTTATTGATGAGAGCCTCCTGAGTTGTGGGGTAGCCCGCTCCCTCGATGGCATCCAGCGCGAGCACGGTACGCTCTGTACCATAGGCAATGGAGAGGTCAATTGTGGTATTGAGCCAGTCTTTGGTGGATATCGTTGTGCTGGTGTCAGACTTGTCTGTGGTCATGATTTCCAGCTGAACTTTGCCGCCGTCGGTGCCTTCCGGTTGCCCCCAGATGTTGCCGTCCATGCGAATGGTGCCGTAGAATTTACTGGGGTCCAGCACTTTGAATACGGCATAGGTGAAGGCCGGGCGCTCGCTGTCTCCCACGTGCAGAACATCGCTTGCAAACATACCCTGTTCTGCGGTTTCCGGCGCGGAGTAGCCGTGCAGGGTCACGACGGCACCGGCATCACCATCCAGTCTGGAGAGTACCATTTTCTCGTCTACGGTGTTGGCCAATCGGGCGTCCACTTCATCGTTACCCGTATTGTCATTCATCACATTCAGACGCACTTCCACCACATTGTTTACGGTGGAAGTTTTCATACCTTCGCCGATATAGGCTCCGTCGTAGCCGGGCCAGCTCTCGTCCTCTCGGTCATCCGCGAAGTTACCCTGCAGAGTGGAGCCATTGGTCATGACGATGTTACCGCTGCCCAGAGCGTTGCAGTGTTGCATCACGATTTTACCGCCGTAGAGCTTGGTGCCGCCGGAGAAGCTGTTGTCAGTGGTAATGACAACTGTGCCATGCCCATATTTCTCGAGGTTAGTCCGCCATTCGCCACCATCGAAATTGTAATCTCTGAACATGTCACTGAGCTCTGTCCCGTTGGCATCTCGTATAGTCCCCTCACCATAGAACCAGTAGTTGGTGCCGTCTTCGGTTACGATTTCGCTTGTTCCGTCGGTTACATCAAGGTATTCAGAGTTGATGATAACGGAGAGCGGAGCGACTTCGCCGCCGATATGCACTTTCTGGTAATCGGTGTTGAATCGTTCTTTTTCGTTGAGATTGTTGAGGGTTAGCTCAGTGGTGGCAACGGTGCCGGGCAGCAATACACTGTCGCCATCAAGGGTAGACCCCTTGTCGGTGGCAATGGTGCCACTGGTGAGCACGCGGACGGATTCATCCGAGGTGAGTTGCTTATTTTCTTCCCAGTCGCCGGGGTTGTAGAGGTTACCGAAGAGTACCACATGGCCATTCATGAAGGCGGTGTTTTCCTTCCAGTGGTAATCAAACATCGGCACGGTGCTTTCGCTATCGGTGTAGGAAATCCACTCAAAGCTATCGCCTGTCAGCTCAGTGGCACCGGACCAAGTGTGACGTGGGTCGCCCAGCACGGTCATGACCAAATAGTCCTTGCCGTTAGTGTTGTGGGCAGCGTTATTACTGTCGAGCGTGTCTACCAAGCCGAAATAACCATAGCCCAGTGAGATGAGGCGTGAGGAGAATGCTGAAGAATCATCTACGCTGCCAACGGTGATATTGTCAGCCTCTGCCAAGTAGTACAGGCGGTTAGAGAACGGCGTGAGAGAGAAGTTCACCCCGCGGAAACGCAGTTCCATGTCGGCCGTGTCGCTCATGAGGTCGAGTGTGCCGTTCACGTCCAGCAGCATGTTGCCGGAGGGGCCGTGTGTGCCACTCGGTAACGGGTTGCGAGCTGTGTAGTCGCTGAGTGATTTGTCGTCTGTAAACTCGTGGTACCAGGGCTCAACCTTTTCAACTTCAAAGTAAAGCCCCGAACCGGTACTCATGGTTACATTGCCATCTACTACAGCGGCCTCGGGCAGGTAATCCGGGCTGCCGGGGGTGGCTGCCGGTTCTTGGGTGACGATAGTGAGAATCTTGCCGTTGTGTACTACAATCTCGTCCGATGTAGGTGAAACTGCATAGCTACGCCCCATTTGAGTTATGTATTCTGATTTGGTGCCCTCTTCAATGTTGTCCCAGTATTCAGTCCCCACCTGTCCGGTGACACCCAGTTTCAGGTTAGCCCCGCCGGTGATGCTCATATTGCCCTTGAGCTCTACGTTGTTGAAGCCGAGCACACCATCGTAAAGTGAGATATCGTTGAGCAGTGCAGTGTGAATGTACTGCTCGGAGTTACTGCTCTTGGAGAGGCTCAGAGTCTCCAAGCCCATGTGGAAGCGGTTTTGTGCTTGGGCTACAAAGGCATCGTTATCATCGGTCGGGGCTTCATCAAACCCATCACCCCATATCAGGTGGGATTCTGTGGGCTCTGCATAGGATTGCGCAAATCCCATGGCACCCGAGTAGACGTATACGGAATTCTCCTCTGTCTCATTCTTGCCAATATGCAGGGTTGAGCTGGCGTTTGTCACGGTGCGTACGTGCCAGACTTCATCATTTTGGGCTAGGTCACTATCGAACACACGCGTGCAGAGAGCCTCTCGCTCGGCCGTTGCTCCGTAGAATATATAGCCACTGTTGCGGAAGGCGGCAGAAAGCCCTCGCAGTCCCACTTCACCGGTGAGCACAAGCACGCTGTTATAAGTCTGGCGAACCCCGCCGTCTTTTTCGTAAATCCCCATTTCCGCCAGCTCTTCACTGGTGACGCTCTCTCGGGAGAGATCCATCTCGGCATACTGGAGCTTATCGCCACGCAGCATTACCTGTACAGTACCGGCTGTGCGAGTTTCCAGCAGATTGGAGTGCAGGGGCGAGGTGTTGATGGTGTTCTTGAGCACGACTGTGCCGTTGAAGTTACTTTCCTGAGAGGTCTGTTTTTTGTCCTCGTTGAGAGTGAAGGCGGTTACGTAACTCTGGTCGTGGTATTTCAGCCAGTTCGAAGAATAACCGGTGAGTACCAACGTATCTTCTCGGTTGCCCGAACTCATCAGGGCTCCGTTGAGTGTCAGGTTGCGCCAGTGGCGAGGTACGTTGTTGATGTCGCTGTCACCGCTGGAGGAGTAGACGAAGGAAGATGTGCCGAACGAAACGGTGAAACGACCGCCTGAGCCGTCTGCTGTGGGGGCTATGATGATATCGTTGGATACAGCGGGCGAACGATAGCCTGAGGCGTGCATGTCACTGTGCAGGTAGCACACCATCAGTTCGCCGCCTATCTTCTGCTCGTTTTTGAAGGAACCGCCACCGCCAAGGTCGTTGCCATTTGCGCCGGTGTTGGAATATACCGGCATTTCCCACTTGCCATCGGAATGGAATGTCAGGGCACCGGTACCGGTAGCGCCTACCTCTGCCAGGTAGAGACCGCCTGCCTGCACATCGATGCCGCCACTGAATGTGTTATCTGCCGTGTGGAGCACCAGCAACCCATCCCCGGTCTTGACGATTTTTGTCTGTTGGATGACGTTGCCCTCAGCATCGGTTATGTCTGCTATATTACCGCTGCCGTCAGCCGAGCTGAAGGCGTAGGCAAACTGCAACTGCGCCTCGCCACCATTGGAAACGGAGCCGAGATATTCATCTGCCGTTACATAGATGGTACCCGGGGCGACCTTCCCACGAATATCAACGACACGGCCGTCTTTCTCTACCGTATCGCCGTGCATATTCTTATCGGCAAAGGTGACAGCATTACCGTCCATATACACGCCGGGGTTCTTGCCGTTGAAAGCTTGCTCGTGCCAGCCGGTGTTGTCTGCCACACCGTCGGCTCGCCACACGTTACCCAATACCAGGGTGCGGTGCTCGTAGCCACCCGGCGAGGTGCCGACTGTTTCACCGCTCCATATGTACCCCGTCTCTGTATCGAGGGGTGGGGGCCAGTTGCTGTCTTGGGCTAGGTTGCCGATATAAATGATACCCCCTTCGTATATCAGTTCACCGATGTAGTTTGTGCCGTCGGTTGTAGTGAGGCCTGCCCGGGTATTGTCTCCGAAGTCGTAGCTGCCGCTGCCGATATCGAATAGAGCAATTCGGTCGCTGTCGGCGGGTAGCTTCACCCCTTGCACTGTCAGGAACGAGCCGATATTGAGCCCCATGTTGTTATTCAGGGTGAACAGGGCTGTATCGGCACTGCCGGTGGTACCGCTGTTCTCCAACATGATATCGCCGCCCATGGTCCAAGTGCTGCCACGGCTGCCATCGATGGTGATGGTGCCGGTGTTTTCCAGACCGCTGAGGTTGAATACAACGGCATTGGTCGTTGTATCTGTACCCATCAGCCAGTTGGCATTACTGCTCAGGTTGGCAGTGTGCAGCCCGGAGATATCGACGTTGTTTATGAACGTGCCACCTTTCAGTGTCAGGGTGTCGACCGTCAGTTCGCCGTCAAATTGTAGTGTGCCGTTCTGTAAGGTGATTTCGTTCAGTGTTGAACTGCCGGTGAAGGTTTGCGTGTTGCTGCCGATTTTCGTGAGGTTCAGGCTGCCGGCTGCGCTTACGAGATAGTTGCTCCCGCCTTCTGAGGCTGTGCCATGTCCGCCCCTGTAGAAACGATCGTAACCCAGTGTGCCACCGTATACGAAATCTTCGTTACTGTCAGTACCGAGGGTGAGGGTGTATGATTGGTCCTTGATAGTAATGTTGGTCGAGACGCCTACTGCATGGTTGACACTGCCACTTACGTTGGCCATCAGGCCTTTGATAGTAGCATTGCCAACCAGACCCAGCACAGTGCCGACCGCGCGGTCGCTGCTTGAGGTGTCGTAGATACTTGTTTGCGTCGGGTCGGGATTACTGAGGTCAATGACGCAGTTCTTCCAACGCGTGTCTGTTCCGTCGGCTCGACCAATGTTGAGCTGTACGGGACCGCCGCGCAGGGACAGCATGCTGACCTTACCATCGAACCAGCCTTCTTCATCGTTGAAGTTCGTGAAATTGAAGGCGCTATCCCACTTGTTGAAGTCGGAATCCTGACCATGGCTGACGAGTTGCAGTTCGCCGGAACCGGAAAGCTGACCGGTAAAGTTCCAGACGGCCCAAGTTTTTCCTTCGGAGTGAATTTGGGCCGGGGTGTCTCCACCGCTGTTCACAATAGTGATATCACCGTTGTATTCTGCGTTTGAACGGTCAAAATTGATTGTGGCACCATTCATGGCGCCATCTCGCAGGTAGAGCTTGGCTCCCTGTTCCAGCCAGACGTTTGACAATCGGCTCTGGTCCGTGATATAAGTTCCACCCTGCCAGTTGTTGCTGGTATAGTTGCCACCCAGCCGCCCCTCCATTTCACCGGTGACTTTGCCGTTTTCATTTTCGAAGCGGTGAATCCACATGTTCTGCCCGGCCGCCACGGTCTGAGTGACGGAGGTGATGGTGAGCACTGCCTGATTACCGATGGTTCCGAGGGTAGCCTTGTATGCACCGTTGTTCAGGGCGATTTCCCCGCCGGCGGAATTGACGGTAGCTCCGTTGCTGAGGTTGGCCAGTACAATGGTATCGCCTGCGGTTAACCCACTTTGTACCCCGGTCAGGGTGAAGGCACTGCCGAGGTTCAGCTTTACACCGTTCAAATCAACGAGGGGTGAACTGTAGTTGCTGACCCCGCTATCCCCCAGATGAATATTCTGTGACAGAGTCCATGTTGCACCGTTGCTAACGAAATTGACCGGGGCTTCTGCAAGATTTCGGAAGCTCAGGTCTGTGTTGGAGCTGTTCCAACTATATGCCATTTCCCAAGTCGTGCCGCCGTACAGGGTAGCTGCGGTCAGGTAGACATTCCCCTGAGTGGATAAGGTACCACCCTGCAGGGTGAGTTCATCGGCGGTGATATTGCCGCCGAAGCTCAATGTGCCGCCCTGCAGGCTTACGCTGCCAAAGCTTGCATTCTGTTCAAAGTGCTGAGAGTTGTTGCCGACCTTGGTGAGGTTCAGTCTGCCGGGGCTTGCTGTTGTGGAGGTGCCGGTGTAGTAGTCACCGTTTACCGTACCGGCATAGCTGAAAGTGGCGTTTGTCTCGTTGGTGCCGAGGGTAAGATTTGCTCCTGCCTGTGTAGCTGTAAGATTTGCCTTGGAATCCGTTCCGTTAATTCCCTTGAGGGTGGTATCTCCCTCTACTGTCAGGATAGCGCGCCCCGGGGTGTTTTCCTCTGTCGGGGTGTAGATGCTGTCGGCGGTGTGGGCGCTAAGGTCTACAGCAGTGTTCTGCATGTTACCGCTGAGGTTAATCTGTATGTCACCGCCGCGAGCTCCCGCGGTACTGAGGGTGCCGTCGATATTGGCTTGGGTCGGGGTGAAGATGGTAGCACCGCTTGTGTTGTGGCCCACCAGTCGCAGTTCGCCACTGCCGGTCAGATCGCCGCTCAGCTCCCATTCTGCGTTCGGATTCTCAGAGTGCAATAGGGTGGGGACGTTACCATCGAGCAATTTGATGTTGCCGGTGTAAATCGCTTGTGTGTTCTCCGCTAGCAGGTAGATTTCTGAGCCAGCGGCTAACTGAACCGTCTGCAGGTCATTGGCCTTCACTGCAGTGCCGCTCCAGCCGCCGTTTGTGTAGTTGGCGTTGTTGAACCCGCTTATCGGTTTGCCGTCGCTATCTGCGTTTACCCAAAGTTTGGTACCACCGGCTACCTCGGTATTTTTGCCGAAGGCCAGTTGGAGCATACCGCCGTCTGTTGTCAGTTCTGCTTCGTAGCTGGTGCCACCGGCTGTTACGGTGATGGGTCCATCCCCGAAGGTATAGCTGCCACCATTGCGCAGGCTGGCGAAGTTCAGGGTAGAGACCCCGGCAAGATCTATCCCCTCGAAGTTCAGGGTGCTGCCTGTCAGGTTCATCGTGGTGCCATCTAGTGTCAATATGGGGGTGCCGGTTTCGGCAGAGTAGCCACTGAGGGAGATGGTCGAGGGGGCATGGAAGGTCACATCCTCGCCGCTGAGTGTTATAGAGCCACTGCCCGCTGTCAGGTTGAGCGTATTCAGGCTGATATCGCGCCCTAGTTCCCATGTGCTGCCACCGGTCAGGTTGGCGGTACTCACAGTTGCTTGTTGCGTGGACAGCGTGCCTCCGTTCAGGTTGAGGGTGGTAGTCTCCAATGCTCCGGCGAACTTCAGTGTACCTTCCTCCACAGTCACGGTTGCTATATCGGCGTTTTGAGAGAAGCTTTGGCTGTTGCTGCCGTCTTTGGTTAATCCGCTCAAATTGGTGATGGCGCCGCCATAGGTAAAGCTGCCGGAGCTTGTGCCCACGTTCAGGGTGTGGCCGTTACCCGTGATTTCGGCGTATTGAGTCGTTCCATTGCGCAGGGCTGCCACAGTGGAATCCCCATTCAGGTAAAGAACCTGTTTTGCCGGCTCTGTACCGGTAGTGTCCAGAAGGCTGTCACTGTAATCTTTGTTGCGTGTAAAGTCAAAGGTGGCGTCTTGCCAGCCCTTGCCGTTAGCATTTACTTGAACCGTTCCTCCATTGGAGGTCATGTAGACAGTACCGGCAAAGGTGTTGTTGGATACAGTGAATGTGCTTGTGCCGCTGGTGTTGTGCCCTCGCAGAAGTAGGTGCCCACTGCCGGTCAGTGTGCCGATTTGCAGGTCCGCGGCATAGGTGTTGTAAGTACCGATGACTCCGGGGGCTTCGGAGGTTCCATTGCTTACATTGATGGTGCCCTTGAAATCTGTATTGCCGCTATTGTACAGATAGAGAGCTCCTGAGCCCACGATATTGATTGTAGTGATTTTGTTGCCGGTGGAGAGTCTTGCTCCTCCCGAGAACGAGCTATTGTTCGATCCTGCGGAGATACGGGAACTACTGGTATCGTGTCTGTTGTAGTTTCGTTGATTTATCGTATCCGAGTTGTCTCCCATGCGCACCGCAGCATTATAACCACTGTCGATGGTAAGAATTTCGCTTTCGTAACTGGGAGAAGCCCACAGATGACCCGCTGTGGCGATGGTAAAGGACAGAGCAAGAACCCTTTGGAGCGATTTGAAAAGAGTAACTGGGAGGTGTGGTTTCATGCTGCAAACAGAATGGTATATATTTGCTTGATATACTACTCTTTTGCGGGGGAGATGTCAAATCTATATTGTGTCTTGCTTGTCGATGTGTTAGGGAGTATTTAATGTGATTGAGTGTTTTTTTTGATAGTGTTGAAAATGAGAGGTTTGTGTTTATTTTTGGTTTTGTGGAGTGTCTCTGTTGTATAGTGTGGAAATTGTGTCGATCTCTATGCGGGAAATTCTCCCGTAGATGGGATGCTCAGGGAAGTCGAAAACGAGCATGCCGTTGTCCTCTTTGACGGGGACATAGGTCAGGCCGTGTTTGTAGTCGTCGGAGTCCGCAATCCATATACCGCATACGCAGGGGGCCCCGTTTTCGGTGGTTGAGTGTGCCACGCCCCACACGTTGAGTGAGTGCATGGCGGGACGACCTTTGGGGGATACGTAGGAAACACCTATCCAGAATGCGGCGCCGTCCTTTGCCCCGTCTATAAGTGCTGCAGTGGCTGAGGTTGCTGTTACCTGATTCCCTCTCAGGGCTTTGAGGAGATTGCCTCTGATGCCGGTTTGTTCGGGTAGGATTTCTTTGAGGAAGGCCCCCGGAGTGTTCTCTTTCTGCTTGGCGCAGTCATCGCGCCCGGGCTTGTACTCACCGGTAAACCACCAATTGATGGCTTCATCGGGGTCGCTGCCTGCGTTGGTAAAGCTTTGCATGAAGGTATGCACCACAGCTTTTCCACGCGGTGTATCAGTTGGTAATTTATCTGCGTTTTGCTCCTGCCACCAGTCAATGAGGTTGCCGGCTGTAATAGCCCAGCATTGCTCGTTATCACTGCCGTCAAACTTCTTGTCAAAGTCACGCCAGCCACTTTGCTCGCATACGCCACGAGCCCAAGCTGTTGTCGGTTCTGCCGCAGCAGTGATTGCGATTGCTATCAGGGGAAGGATTGTGAAGAGTTTCATTCTTTTTTCTTAGGTTGACGGATAACCTTGAACATCGCACGGCTGAGGGATGCCTTGTGCTTGAGGGGCAAGTCTGTCTCGTAGGCCCATATCATAACGCCGCCTATTTTGTTTTCCTTGGCCCAGCGGCATTTTTCGGTGATGAGGGCAGGGCCGTTGAAGGTATGCATGGGACCCTCGGTGCCGTCTTCGTTTTTCAGTCGGCAGTTGTTGACATCGGGCTTCATGCGCGGGTTCCAGCTGTAAATCCCCGAATAGCCGTACTGAGGACCGATTTTTCCCTGTTCGTTGCTGTAGAAAGGCAGCCCCAGCACGATTTTCTGTTTGGGCATGCGGAACTTGTTTTGACAGATGTCGGCATCACGTTGGAACAGACGCATCGAGGCGTGGTTGTCCGGAGTCAGGTCATCGTACGACATGGTCATGATGAAATCGAGCTGGTCGGTGGTCCAGTAGTTGGGTACCTTGTAGCCTACCGAGGATGCTATACTGATGGAAATTGCCGAGCCGGAAAGTTCTTCGCGCAAATCTGCTATGAAGTAGCCGAGGTTTTTCCATTGCTCGTCGCTGTCTGGGTATTCCCAGTCGATGTCGATGCCGTCATAGCCGCGTTCTATGGCCCAGGTGGCCATGTTCCGAGCCAGAACTCGGCGAGTGTGAGGGTTGGCAACCGCTGCAGTCATGGGCTCGTCCATGTGGGCGAAACCGGCAATGAGCTTGGACTTTGACTTTCCTTCCTTATGTAGGCGCTTGATTTCTTCCAGCGCTTCATCGGCTACCTGCTGATTGCTTTGGCCGCCGCCGGCCCATTGGTAGTCGATATTGCCCTCGGCTGTTACGCAGTAGGCAAAGTGAATGAGGTCGGTAAAAAGGTTGAAGTGTTCGGGGGTAAGGTGTACGGCTTTTTCCGCATTTCCCCAGCCTTTTACCCAGCGGGGACGGTAGTAGGGTACAATGCGATAAGGGAATCGGTACACGCGACCGATTTTGCGTTCTTCGAGAGCTTCTGCCAATATGACTTCAGGTTCGGTTTGCTCGCCGTCTTCGGTTTTGATGCTAGTGCAGACGGCGTCGATTTTGCCATTGCGTACGGCACCGGGGGCTATATCATAACTCAGCCATATATAGAGCGGGTTGTTTCCCAGCGTGTACTCGTGTTTGAAGGTAACCTTGCCTTTGTTGAGTTTGGCTTTTGCGTTTTCGTGGATGTAATTGGAGGTGTTGAATGTGTACCCGTTCCAGTCATCGCGTGAGCTCAGGCGAACCAGTTTGATATCGGTCGGTCTGCTGGTTTCTCCCGGGGTAAAGGTGATGGAGGTGATTTTTTCTCCCGGTTCGCCGGTGATTTTCAGCTGCAGCACCGGTTGGCGCTGCATGTCGCGGTAGAAAACTCCGTGCGTGTAGCGGGCCTCGGCCGTAAGCGCATTGGCCATACTGACCTGAAATAACAGCGCTAAGAGGAGCAGAAGATGTCTCATGGCCGAATTATACATAAACCAATCACGGTTGCCAAGTCACAAAATATGTGCAGTGACATAAAATTTGCTTTTCCGGCAAGGGAATATGTGTTAGCATGTACCACAATGAACGTAGGAGGGATTGCAACATGGAAATCGGCTTTTATGGCCGGTGTGTGCGTGGGAATAGCCGGGTTCGGGTATTTGGCTACTCGTGATATGGTGGGAAGTGTGCTGTTCGCATTTGCTCTTCTTGCTGTAGTTCATTACAAGTTAAAGCTCTATACCGGTACTGCCGGTTTTATCAGTAAGGGGGAGGTAGGGTATATGCTGCAAGTGTTGGCCGGTAATATCCTTGGCTGCTTGGCAGTGGCTCTACTTACTCGCGCCTCGGCTATGGATTTGCAGGGAGCTGCTCAGGCTGTGCTTGAAGGCCGATTGGGGCTTGGTCCCTTGCGTGGCGGTATATTGTCCATCGGTTGTGGTTTTATTATGACAACGGCTGTGACCTTTGCCCGAAAAGGTAGCTACCTGCCGCTGCTTTTCGGTGTGCCGCTCTTCATTGTGTGCGGGTTCCCGCACTGCGTGGCGGATGCCTTCTATTACCTTGCGGTACCGTTCGATTTTTGGCAGGCAAACCTTGGCGATATTCTGCTCTTCTACCTCTCTATTGTGTTGGGGAACTTCGTCGGTTGTAATTTCTACCGTTGGGTTATCGGCTCAAATCCTGAATAATTCGGCTTAATTAGCCACTACGCGACACACTAAGAGCTTGAAGTACACCTTTTAATCTGCTAATATGAAGCGGAGCGTATGAGTAGCAACGAAGGCAACACACCGATTTATCTGCAGGAAAACCCGAGCAAAATTCAGCGTATGTTCGGGGATTATTAC
This sequence comes from Akkermansia sp., assembly GCA_045614705.1. Classification (GTDB taxonomy): domain Bacteria; phylum Verrucomicrobiota; class Verrucomicrobiia; order Verrucomicrobiales; family Akkermansiaceae; genus Akkermansia. The sequence goes on along the minus strand of JAZLDM010000089.1, from coordinate 8,329 downwards.
CTGGAATACGCCTCGTATGTTATTCTGGAGCGTGCCGTGCCGCATATTATTGACGGTCTTAAACCCGTGCAGCGTCGAATTCTGCACTCGATGGAGCGCATGGATGACGGCCGCTACAACAAGGTGGCCAATATCGTGGGTGATACCATGAAGTATCACCCCCATGGTGATGCTTCCATCGGCAGTGCCTTAGTGACCTTGGGGCAGAAGGGGCTGCTGATTGATACTCAGGGTAACTGGGGTAATATACTTACCGGCGATAGTGCAGCTGCAGCACGATATATTGAGGCTCGCCTTTCGCCTTTTGCCAAAGAGGTGGTTTACAGCCCCAAGGTAACGGAGTGGAAGCTCAGCTACGATGGGCGAAACAAGGAACCTGTAGCACTGCCGATTAAGTTCCCCTTGCTGTTGGCTCAGGGGGCTCTCGGTATTGCCGTGGGTATGAATTGCTTGATTTTGCCGCACAATTTCAACGAAATTATAGATGCCGCCATTCATTATCTGCGCGATGAGCCATTCGAGCTTTTCCCGGATTTTCCCACCGGCGGCTTGCTTGATGTGAGCGGCTACAACGATGGTACAGGCAACAGCCGACTGCGCTCCCGCGCCAGGCTCGATGTGAGCACCAAGCGGATTATTCGCATAACTGAGGTCCCCTATGGTACGACTACGGACTCCCTTATTGAGAGTATCGAAAAAGCCATGGAGAAGGGTAAGCTCAAGGTTGCTCGTATCGAGGACAATACCGCTGCAACAGCTGATATTCTGGTACATTTGGCTCCCGGAGCCGATGTGGAGAAGACTTGCAATGCCCTCTATGCCTTCACCGATTGCCAAAAGAGTATATCGCCCAAGGCTGTAGTAATCATGGACCGCAAGCCGGTCTTTATGGGGGTGAGCGAGATTCTTAAGCACAATGTCGATTTTACCCGCGAAACCTTACGCCGTGAGCTTGAGGTGCGGCTCGGTGAATTGCAGGAAGCTTGGATGCTCGCCAGCCTTGAAAAGATTTTCATTGAAAATCGTATATATAAGGTGCTTGAAGAGAGCGACAGCTGGGAGCAGTCTGTGACTGAAATAGGTGAACGGCTGGAGCCTTTCGTGGTTGATTTTATTCGCCCGGTTACACGGGATGATATCGTTCGCCTGACTGAAATCCGCATCAAGAAAATCGCTAAATACGAGGTTCATGAGGCAGAACACCATATCGCCGGACTTGAGGCGGATATAGAACAGACCCGTAAGCACCTCGCTCAGCTTACCAAGTATACCATTCGCTGGTTCGAGAACCTGCGCAAGAAGTACGGCGCTGATTGGCCCCGTCGTACAGAGCTGGCCACGTTTGATTCTCTCACCCGTGCCGAGGCTGCGGTGGAGAACGAAATGCTCTATATCGACGAGGAAGGCTTTGCCGGCTATGGGCTGCGCAAAGGTGAGGTTGTGGAGAAGTGTTCTACGCTCAGCGATGTATTGACTATTGATAGCCAAGGCGTGTTGATGGTGCGCCGCGTGCAGGAGAAATTCTATGTCGGTAAGAAACCGCTGTGCATTCGTGTGCTGCGCCCCGGGGATGATTGGGTATTTAACCTCATATACCGTGACGGTAAAGATGGGGTGACATACGCCAAGCGATTCCACATTGGCGGATTTACTCGTGATAGGGAATACCCGCTTACCATGGGAACTCCCGGTAGCCGTATCTTCTTCTTCTCCGTACATGATACGGAGGAAGATAGTGCCACGCTTTCCGTCAATGTTTATCTCAAAAACCAGTTTAAGCGCTTGAGGCGTCCCATTCCCTTTGATTTCGCTCGTCTGCGCGTGAAGAGCCGAACTGTGATGGGGAATATGGTTACCAAAAATCCCGTGGAGAGAATTTCCCGCATTATGCCGACGGTAGCCGAAACGGAAGGAGGTGAGGGCTTACCGGCCTCTGTCGAGCCTCAGTTACCGGCCGCGCCTACAGCAGCGCCTGCCGAGCAGCCCGCAGAGCAGGGGGGACAAGAGTTTATTTCCCCTGTGCCGGAAAATGCCACACAGTTGCCGCTTGATCTTTTTAATACTTCGGAAGACACTGAAAATACAACTCAGAATGATGAATCTTAAATCTTTTGCAATGATAGCCGCAGCGGCGTTTACGCTCTCGGCCCATGGGCAGCAGGTATTGCCTGCCGCCGGCGATGAAAATCACGCCGCTGTTACCGAAACCAACGACGAGCGTGATGTGCGCATGGCTTGGTGGCGCAAGGCTAAGTTCGGTATGTTTATTCATTATGGGCTCTACTCCGGCTTGGCCGGTGAGTTTAAGGGCCAGCCCGGCGGCGCGGAGTGGATTCAAACAAACCTCGGGCTTGATACCGATACCTACGCAGCCGAAGCGTTGCCGCTTTTTAAGCCCGCTCCCGGTTGCACGGACGCTTGGGCTGATTTGGCTCAGCAGGCCGGGTGCCGCTACATGGTGCTGACTACCAAACATCACGACGGCTTTGCCCTTTTTGATACCGCTACCTCTGACTATAGCTCTGCTAAGGCCGTAAATCGTGACTTGGTGCGAGAGTTTGTCGTGGCTGCACGAAAGCGCGGTATGCAGGTCGGCTTCTATCACAGCGTGATAGACTGGCACCATCCTTCGTACGACAACACGATTTGCCCGGATCTTTGCTACCCGGTCAATCAGGCAAAGATGCTCAAAGAAAAGGGCGTGCCCCGAAATCAGGCCCTCTACAAAATTTATCTCCACAATCAGGTGCGGGAGCTGATGAGCAACTATGGTACTATCGATATCATGTGGTGGGACTACTCACAGGGCGCTGCTGAAGGTGAACGCGCCTGGGGGGCTCCGGCTCTCATGAACATGTGCCGCGAGATGAACCCCGGGGTTATTATGAATAACCGCCTCTACTCTTTCTCGGGCTTTGATACCTCGAAAGACGGTATTGAGCTTGATTGGCGCTGCGGTGATTATACTACCCCGGAGAAGCGTATTCCTGCCAAGGGCTATCCCGGTATTGACTGGGAGGCCTGCATGACGGTCGGGGATAAGTGGGGCTATAACCGTTATGATGTGAATTATAAATCTCCTGCCACTGTCATTCGCCAGCTCCAGCAGTGTGCTGCTCGTGGCGGTAATCTTCTGCTCAATATCAATCCCATGGCAGACGGTACCGTGCCGCAACCTGTGCAGGAGGTATTCCAACGTGTGGGTAAGTGGATGCAGGTGAATGGTGAGGCTATTTACGAAAGTTCTCCCGTATTTGAAATCACCCTGCCGGAAGGTTGGATGTGCAGCGTGGTGTATGAGGATACCTACCTCTTCCCGCCCGATATCGCAACGTTGAATGATGTAGAGCTGCTCATTCCCGCCCATGAGATTGATACCGTCGAGCCCGAGGTATTGGGGCAGCCCGACTGTAAGGTGAAAGTGGAGCGAATCGAACTGCCGGGGGAAGATGAGCCGCGTGCGTTCATGCGTTTCGTTATACCTGCCTCCGCTTGGCAGAATGCCGTTGAGGGCTTGCCTGTTATCAAACTCATCTACGCGCACGGATAAAATCAGAGCTTCTATGCAATCTGCCGCCTTCGCATTGCCTACTCTGGTCGGTGCTCAGTATGTGCTATCCTCCGTGCTGAGCGAGACCACTGACACTGTTCTTTACTGTGCTACACAAAAAGACATGCGACGCGAGGTGGTGGTGGAAACCCTGCACCCGCATCTTGCCGGAGATGCTGAGCGGGTGCAGGCCTTCCTCTCCAAGGCTCGTGCTCAGGCTCGTATGAGCGGTGGGTGTGTGGCCTCCACTCTCGAGCTCTTTTATGCAGTGGGAACTTGGCACCTTGCCAAGGAACGAATCGAGGGAATTCCGCTCGATGTCATGAAAGAGTCCGGCCGCCAGCTGCCGGCCTGCGATATATGCGAGCTCATGCAGCAACTTTGCCATATTTGCATAGGTATGGATATCGAAGGGATTGCTGCTGAGCCTTTTCATCTGCGCTATATCTACTACCAGGCACCTAATTTCCGCATGCGTAACCCCGCTATGGGGGGCGTGCGGGAGCGCACATTCAGCCGCCGAGTGCTCACTGCTGCCGCTGCTGAACTGATTGAGCTGATAGATCTTTGCTCGCCGAATGCCACGGAGCTTTGCGATATTCTGAACCGTATGCAATACCCTGCCAACTGGACCCCGCTTAGTCCGCTATACTATGACGAGGAGCTGGTGCGCCTACAGCAACATTGTTGCGAAACCCGGCATTGAGGCTTCTTTTCTGCGTATTCTGAAGGGGCGGTGAAAACAGCCCTTCATACAGGACCAAACAACCTGCTACTGCGTGATTTTGCTTGCATTTGCGCGTATTTTGTTGTAATCTGCCCGCGTTATGTGGACAGGACGCTTTTCTCAGGCTACGGCCGACCTGGTATTGCAGTACGGTGAATCCGTATCGTATGATTGGAAACTTTATCGCCATGATATTGCTGGCTCTATAGCCCATGCGCGTGCGCAGCTGGGTGCCGGCATGCTTACGCAGGCGGAGTTTGATGCCATAGAGCAGGGGCTCAAAGGTATATTGGCTGATATTGAGGCCGGTAAGTTTGAGTGGTCTATTAAGCTGGAAGATGTGCACATGAACATCGAGAGCGAGCTCACTCGCCGCATAGGTGCCCCCGGTGCCAAGCTGCACACCGCCCGCTCTCGCAACGACCAAGTGGCTACTGATACGCGCCTGTACTGCCGCGCTGAGATTGACACCACTATTGAGCTGCTGCGTGCCTTGCAGCGAGCCTTGGTTGCCAAGGCCGAAGAATATGCCGAAATTCGCATACCCGGTTATACTCACTTGCAGCGAGCTCAGCCCGTGACTATCGGGCACCACCTGCTGGCATACGTGGAAATGCTGGGCCGCGATGTTGAGCGCCTGACTGATTGTCGCCGCCGTGTGAATGTGAGCCCGCTGGGTTCCGGTGCGATTGCCGGTTCTACCATCAATCTGAATCGGGTGGCTATTGCGGAAGAGCTTGGCTTTGATAGTGTTACCGAAAACTCAATGGATGCTATCGCTGACCGCGACTATATCATGGAGACCCTCTTCTGCCTGTCCGTTATCGGTACTCACCTCAGCCGTCTGAGTGAGGATTTGGTATTGTGGAGCAGTGCTGAGTTCGGCTATTGCACCCTGTCAGATGCCCACACCACCGGCTCCAGCCTCATGCCGCAGAAGAAGAACCCCGACGTGTGCGAGCTCACTCGTGGTAAGTCCGGTCGTTTGTATGGTAATCTCGTCAGTGTGATGGTGGCTGTGAAGGGCTTGCCCCTTACCTACAACCGTGATTTGCAGGAGGATAAGGAACCCCTTTTCGACTCCTTCGCTACGGTTAGCCTCGCTTTGCGCGTGAATGCAGAGATGATTGCAGCCATGCGCATCAATCCCGACCGCTGTGAGTCCGCTGTGAGCGACCCCCTGTTGCTTGCAACCGATTTGGCTGATTACCTTGTGCGCCGTGGTGTGCCGTTCCGCCAAGCTCACGAGCTGGTTGGGCGTGCTGTAGCCGTGGCCGTCAGCACCGGTACCCCGCTCAATCACCTCTCACTCGAGCAGTTCCGCGAAATATCCCCCGAATACGGGGATGACGTCCACAGCGTGTTCAACCTCGACCGTGCCTTCGATTTACGCACAAATCCCGGGGCCCCCAACCCCGCCAACACCGAGCGCCGATTGAACTACTGGAAATCGCAGCTCTCTTGAGCCATTTCTCCTTAATTCTGCGGTGCGGAGCCTCATTTTGCCTAGGCCCCGCACCGTTTTTATTCTGTCACGGCAGCATATTTTCCTTGCATTTTGGCGTCTAAGAGAGTAACATACCCGCGACATGCCGCGCGGGCGTGTCTCTACACATATCAATTTTTTAACACAATTTCCTGCAATGGACTTTATTTCCCCCACAGTAGCTGCACTTTCTCCTTCGCTGACTCTGGCTGTTACCAACAAGGCCAAAGAGATGAAGGCCAAGGGTGAGCAGGTATACGGTCTCGCCGGTGGTGAGCCCGACAAAGATACCCCGGAGAACATCAAGAAGGCCGCCATCAAGGCTCTGGAAGATGGCGCTACCAAATACACTCCTTCCGTAGGTCTGCCCCAGCTGCGTCAGGCCATTTGCGACAAGCTTAAGCGCGACAACAACCTGGACTACACCGCCGACCAGATTTGCGTGTGCTCCGGCGCCAAGCCCGCTGTATACGCTGCCCTGCGTGCTACCGTGAGCGAGGGTGATGAAGTTATCATTCCTTCTCCCTACTGGGTAAGCTATCCCTCCATGGTGCAGCTCTGCGGTGCTACTCCCGTATTCGTAGAGACCAAGGCTGAGAACGGCTGGAAGATTACCGCCGAGGAGTTCGCCAACGCCATGACTCCCCGCACCAAGATGATTATCCTTACCACCCCCCACAACCCGACCGGCGCCGTTTACTCCGAGGAGGAACTGCGCGCTATCGGCGAGGTAGCCGTGGACGAGGATATCCTCATCATTGCCGACGAAATCTACGAGCACCTCATCTACGGTGGCGAGAAGCACGTCTCCATGGCTTCCCTCAGCCCCGAGCTCTATGACCTGACGATTACCATCAACGGCTTCTCCAAGGGCTATGCCATGACCGGCTGGCGCTTGGGCTACACCGCTGCTCCCGCCGGTATCGCCAAGTACATCAAGATGATTCAGGACCACTGCGCCTCCAATGCCACCACCTTCTGCCAGTACGGCGCTATCGAGGCTCTGAACGGCGACCAGTCCTTCATCTCCGACCTGCGTGAGGAGTACGACTTCCGCCGCCAGTACGTCTACAGCCGCCTGAGCACCATGCCCAAGATTAAGGTTGTGGAGCCCAAGGGTGCCTTCTACTTCTTCATCGATACCACCGAGCTCGGCATCGGCTCACTTGAACTGTGCGAGAAACTGCTCGACCGCTACAAGGTGGCCGCCATTCCCGGTATCGCCTTCGGTAACGACAACGCAATCCGCATCTCCTACTGCACCTCTCTCGACGTGCTGAAGGAAGGCCTGGATCGCCTCGAAGCTTTCTGCAAGAAGGCCTGACCTTAATCAAAAACCTTGTTTTTCCCCTGCCGCTGTGTGCAAATGCATGCAGCGGCATTTTTTTATGGCATGTTGTCACAGAAAATACGATTTATCCTTGACTTTTCCTCAACTTTTTGGTTTAATTCTCGCACACCACTTCACAACGCCGGCTTGGCGGAATTGGTAGACGCGCTCGACTCAAAATCGAGTTCGAAAGAGTGTGGGTTCGAGTCCCACAGCCGGTATTAAGAAGCTCGTTGAAAAGGGCGGCAGTTTTACGACTGCCGCTCTTTCTTTTTCAGCGGTTTATGCGTCAAATCGGGACATCGTGCGACATTTGAGATACGCCCCTTTTAGGGCACGCATATCCGCCCTCTTTTTGACTGTGTGATACTCACGTTTCCCAGCGTAATTATATAAGCAACTGGAAACCCCGCCATTCTGACCTCAGCAGACTGGCGGGGTTCTCTTTCCCGGCATAGTCTCAGTGACGCAATGACGGAATGACAGTAGAAAAGAATTTTTACCTATGGGGGCTGAAATCGGAGGATTCAGTGGCGAGCACTGAGCTTGCCCCAGGCTTTTTGCAACAACTCACGCACCTTTGCTTCTGCTTCATGCGGGGAAAGAGATTCTGCCCCGGCAATATCACACAGTTGTTTCCATTCTAGCGGAGTGAGTCGGACAGAAAACGACACGATGTCATCAAATTTAAGCTCCGGGCGGCGGGCTTGTTTCACAATGGCCTCAATGGCATTCTGCTTCAGCTTCGGAATCGTTCTCCCGGAGCTGAACCATCCATTCACCGTTGTAACACTCACCCCGAGCAATGAAGCAAGCTCAGGCCGACGGATTCCTGCCAATTCAACGGCAGACCTCAGACGTTGGTTTACTTCATTCATCTCTCATATTGTACCAAAATCGCGCATTTATGACCAGAATGAAACCGATTCAAGTCACAAAAGTTAGCATATTGCGTATTGCCTCAAAAAAAACAGTCACCGAAAAGTGGATGCCTCAAAATTACGGTCACCGAAACTTTAGCGGATAATTGACTCAAAAACAAGGCAAATCTACCATTTTTCTGAGCAAAAAAGCCAGCGAGCGTAGCGAGTCGGGTTTTTTGCTCAGAAAAATTCGCCGGAAGGGGGAGGAAAACTCATAAGACACTCCCGGATTTCATAAGGTGGAAGAGCTTTTTGAGGGATTTTTGGATATTTTCCTGCAATTCGATAGGATCGAGGGATTCCCTCAGGGCTA
>JAZLDM010000088.1:0-17865 GCA_045614705.1 Akkermansia sp. | reverse complement strand
AGATGTACAGTACCCATGGAAGGTGTTTTTTTGGAGTAACACCAGCATACGTTTTGCTGGTGAAAAAATCAACCTTCCATTTTCTTTGCCCTGATTTTTGCTGTTTTGCTATCCTTTCAGAAAATCTTTGGGACACGTGTGGGTGAAATGACTCCAAAATGCTCTTTTGTTCGATGTTAAGCTGATTTTTGTACCGGTCAGTTCAGTTTATGCTTGACTTTGCTCAAACTATCAGTTAATGTGCTTAGTAAACAAACGTCATGAAAGACCGTCGAATCGTAATTACTGGTATGGGTGCTCTTTCTCCCCTCGGCAATAGCGTGGAGGAGACATGGGCAGGTATGAAGGCGGGACGCTCCGGCATCTCCAAGATTGAGAGCATTGACACTGAGGTATACGCCGTGCACATCGGTGGCGAAGTGAAAGATTTTGATGCTACTCCCTATTTCAAGAAAGACCCGAAGGGTGCTCGCCGTTGCGACCGTTTTGAGTTGCTGGCCATGGCTGCTGCCGGCATGGCAATGGAAGACGCCGGCATTGACCCCGAGAAGGTTGACAAGAACCGCGTGGGCGTGATGATTGGCTCCGGTATCGGCGGTTTGGGTATTCATGGTACCAACTGTGAGACTCTCTTCAAATCCGGTCCTCGCCGTGTATCTCCCTTCTGCATTCCTTACATGATTACCAACATGGCCTCCGGTCTGGTGAGTATCGAGTATGGTTTCGGCGGACCTAACATGAGCATTTCTACGGCTTGTGCCACTTCGAATCACTGTATTGGTGAGGCATGGCGAATCATGAAGTTCGGCGATGCCGATGTGATGATTTGCGGTGGTGCCGAGGCTGCCATTCTGCCCATCGGTATTACCGGTTTCGCCAACATGAAGGCTCTTTCCACCCGCAACGACTCTCCCGAGACGGCCTCTCGTCCCTATGACGTGGACCGCGATGGCTTCGTGATGAGTGAGGGTGCCGGTGTAATCGTGCTTGAGACCTTGGAGCACGCCCAGGCTCGCGGTGCTAAGATTCTTGCTGAGCTGGTGGGCTACGGTCTGAGCTCGGATGCCTACCACTACGCTGCCCCCGCCCCCGAAGGTGAGGGTGCCAGCCGCTGCATGGAGATGGCGCTTGAGCACGCCGGTCTGAAGCCTGAGGATGTGGATTATGTGAATACTCACGGTACTTCCACCCCGGTAGGTGATATTTGCGAGGTGAAGGCCATTAAGCGCACCTTCGGTGATTATGCCACGAACGGTTTGGTATGCAGCTCCACCAAATCCATGACCGGCCACCTGCTTGGCGCTGCCGGTGCTATTGAGTTGCTTGCCTGCGTGAAGGCAATTCATGACAACTTCGTGCCCCCCACCATCAACGTGTTCAACCAGGACCCCGCCTGCGATTTGGATGTTTGCCCCAATGAGGGTCGCTCCATGAAGGTGGACGTGGCTCTTAGCAACTCCTTCGGTTTCGGCGGTCACAATGCCTCACTTGTTGTGAAGCGTTTTGTTGATTGATAGCCTGTAGGATGAGTTAAAAAACGTATGTTTAGCGGCGGTCGGGCCCATACCCTGCCGCCGCCTTGCATTCCCGCTATGGAGAGTCAGAAAACTCAACAAGCCGAGCCTGTGCCGGCTAACGAACCCCGCGCCGGTGTTGGCCGGTGGTCGCGACTGCGTGCGAGTATTGCCGGGCTGTGGAAGGATGCGTCTGCGCGCGATAGTGCCGATATGCAGTGGCTGCGCTGGGCTGTGCTCAGTGTGGTGGTTTTGCTTGCGGTTATGCTGCTGATGTTGAGCGGTTGTTTTGAACCGTTGGATGAAGCTCAGCTGCGCATGTTGTGTGGTAATCCGTTTTATTTGGAGGCCGAGGCTACGCAGCACCCGGCGCTTAGTCGGGCGGGTATGTTCGGCTGGTGCGTGGGGGTGACTCTGTACCTGGGGATAGTGCTGCTGCGGCAGCAGCTTTTTTCCGCACGCACTCAGATTGCGGTCATGGCAGCAGTTGCTGTTGTGATGCCCGGTTTGTTGTGTGTGCTGGGGGACTGCGTATTTTATGTAGCCCCGTTGCTCTTCTGCGTGCTTTTTACATGGGCACTGGTGGTCACTGTACCTTTTTTCCGTAACTCGCAATCATGAAGGCTCAGGATTACCCCCGCCCTGTACAGGAGCTGATTGCCCGCCTGAAACGCATGCCGGGCGTGGGTACGCGCGGCGCTGAGCGACACGCCCTCTGGTTTTTGCAGCATGGCAGGGCAGATGCTCGCGCCTTGGCCGCCGCCTTGACTGCAGCGGCAGATGAGGTGAGCGCCTGCCCCCGCTGCGGTTTTTTCGCGGCAAATGGTGAGCTGTGTACGGCATGCGGCGACCCTGCGCGCGATTCATCTCTGCTTTGTGTAGTAGAGCAGCCTACGGATGTGCTGCCGATTGAGCGCTGCGGTTCATTCCGTGGTCTTTACCATTGCTTGGGCGGCAAGATTTCCGCCCTAGATGGTGTGATGCCTGAAGATCTTGCCGTTGCGCAGCTGGTGGAGCGCGTGCGAGAGCTGCCCGGGTGTGAGGTTATTTTGGCTGTTGGTAGTGATGTGGAGGGCGAGGCTACGGCTCTTTACCTTGCTGAGCAGCTTGCCGCCCTCGATTGTCGGGTAACTCGACTGGCACAGGGTATGCCGGCCGGTGCCGGTCTGGGACAGGCGGATGCCGTTACCCTGATGCGCGCTCTCGAAGGTCGCAAAAAGGTGTAGGTTTTGATTTTAGTCAATATGAAAACAGTGCTGTTGCTCCGTTACCGGGCAACAGCACTGTTGTTTATTAAGGTTGTATAGTTCAGCGGGTGTAGGTTGCTGCAATCTCGCAGATGTAGACGAGGTGCATAGGATTGTCGGCATCGTACCACTTGGGGGCTACTTCGCTTAAATCAACGAAGTCTTCCTCGCGCATGTGAGCCACGGCCATCTTGCGGCATTCCAGCACAAGGTCCGCATCGTCCATCGCCACCAAACCGCCGGGAGTAGTGGTGGGGGACAGGGCGGTGGCTGCCATCTTGTCTACATCTCGCCCGGAGTTGCGGCCGCAGAAGATAAGGGCTTCGCGGTATTTTTCAGGCATGAAGGAGAGCGTGAAGGCCGCTTGCTCGTCGATGAAACTGCGTGTATGGCGGTTGGGGCGCACAAAGACGAAGGCTACGGGGCGGTTCCACAGGTAGCCCAGGCCGCCCCAGCTGGCGGTCATGGTGTTGAAGTTGTCCGGCGTGCCGGCGGTGATAAGCATCCACTGCTTGCCAATGAGTTCGGCGGGGTTCTGCTGAAGGGTGGTAAAATCGATGGCGTTCATGGTATTGTATAATGAGTTTTGGCTGAAAGTTACCCCTGCTGTACTGAGTACAGCAGGGGAGTGATAATACGAGTAGGCGCGCGATTTAGCAATAGCGTGCGAGCACGTACTGCAGGATACCGCCGGCGCGGAAGTATTCCTTCTCGATGGGGGTATCGATGCGCACGATGAGCGGCAGCTCGAAGGCCGGTTCGCCGGCAGGCTGAACCACGAGGGTGGCGCGGTCGCGCGGTTGCAGGTCGTTGCTCAAGCCGGTGATGGAGAAGGTCACATCCTTCAGCCCCTTCACTCGGTCGTAATCCGCCGGGTCGGCGAAGTTGAGCGGCAGTACGCCCATGCCGATGAGGTTGCTGCGGTGAATGCGCTCGAAGCTCTTGGTCACTACGGCGCGCACGCCCAGCAGGTTGGTTCCCTTGGCGGCCCAGTCGCGGCTGGAGCCCATGCCGTAATCCTCACCACCGATGATGATGGTGGGCACGCCGTCGGCCTTGTAGGCCATACCGGCATCGTAAATGAAGGTGGGCGTGCCGCAGGGAGCGCAGATGTCGGTGTCGGGAGCGCTGACAGTCTGTGCGCCGAAATAGAGCGTGTAACCACCCTCTACGCCCTCGGTGAGTAGGTTCTTAATGCGCACGTTGGCGAAGGTGCCGCGAGCCATTACGAGGTCGTTGCCACGGCGGGAGCCGAAGGTGTTGAAGTCGCGCTTCTCTACCCCATTGGCGGCAAGGAACTGACCGGCAGGACCGGTGGGTTTGATGGCACCGGCGGGGGAGATGTGGTCGGTGGTCACGCAGTCGCCGAAAATACCCAGCGGGCGGGCATTGACGATATCGGTGATGTCGCCCTTGCTGCCGTTCCAGCCCTCGAAGAAGGGCGGTCGGTGAATGTAGGTGCTATCAGGGTTCCAAGCGAAGGTGGCACCTTCGGGGGCGCTGACTTTGCCCCATTCGGGCACCACGCTGTTGTAGCAAGCGGCGTAGTCTTCGGGGGTGGCGGCCTTTGCCTGAGCGGCGGCGATTTCGTCACCCGTGGGCCAGATGTCTTTCAGGTATACGGGAGAGCCATCGGCGGCGTTGCCCAGCGGCTCGGTGTTCATGTCGATGTCGACTCGGCCGGCCAGGGCGAATGCAATGACGAGCGGGGGGGACATCAGGAAGTTGGCTTTCACATGGGAGTGAATGCGGGCCTCGAAGTTACGGTTGCCGGAAAGCACGGAGCAGGATACGAGGTCGTGCTCGGTGACGGCTTGTTCGATGGCGCTGTTGAGCGGACCGCTGTTGCCGATGCAGGTGGTGCAACCGTAACCGACGATGGAGAAGCCGATGGCGTCGAGTGCGTCGGTCAGGCCGTTGTTGGCGAAGTAGCGGGCGGCAATACGGCTGCCGGGGGCGATGCTGGTCTTCACATAGGCGGGCACCTTCATGCCGAGGTCAGCTGCCTTTTTGGCGAGCAGACCGGCGGCGAGCATCAGACTGTCGTTGCTGGTGTTGGTGCAGCTGGTAATGGCAGCGACCAGAATAGAGCCGTCCGTCAGGCTGACATCGTGTGTGGTGTCGGCATCGGGGTTGCCGGCATCACCCTTCATGGTGACGGGCACAGGCGTGGTATTCTGCGGGTGACCGTAGGTGCTTTCGCAGATTGTGGCGAAGCTTTGCTTCAAATCTGTCAGGGCAATGTGGTCTTGCGGGCGCTTGGGGCCGGCCACGGCGGGCACGATGGTGGAGAGGTCGAGCTCGAGCTCTACGCTGTAGTCGATATCGCCCTTCATGGGCATGCCGAACATACCCTGTGCCTTGTAGTAGTTTTCGTAGGTGGTGACGTGCTGTTCACTGCGGCCGGTGGCGCGCAGGTAAGCGGCGGAGGTAGAGTCGATGGGGAAGAAGCCCATGGTGGCACCGTACTCGGGAGCCATGTTGGCCACCGTGGCGCGGTCGGGCAGGGAGAGACTGGCAGCGCCCTCGCCGAAGAATTCAACGAACTTGCCCACTACGCCGTGCTTGCGCAGCATTTTGGTGACGTGCAGGGCCAAATCGGTAGCGGTTACGCCCTCTTGCAGTTTGCCGGTCAGGTGTACGCCTACTACCTCGGGCACCAGAAAGGTGACGGGTTGACCGAGCATGCCTGCCTCGGCCTCGATACCACCCACACCCCAAGCAACGATGCCCAGGCCGTTAATCATGGTGGTGTGTGAGTCGGTACCCACCAGCGTGTCGGGGTAATAGACTCCTGCTTGCTCCATGACACCATGGGCGAGGTGCTCCAAGTTCACTTGGTGTACAATACCTGTGCTGGGCGGTACGACGGAGAATGTTTTGAATGCCTGCTGACCCCACTTCAGGAATTCGTAGCGCTCGACGTTGCGCTCAAATTCGCGTGTGAGGTTTTTCTGGTAAGCGGCGGGGAACCCGGCCCAGTCCACCTGCACGGAGTGGTCAACAACCAAGTCAACGGGAACAAGCGGTTCCATTTTGGCGGGGTCTGCACCCAAATCCTGCACGGCGGCACGCATGGCAGCCAAATCTACCAACAGGGGTACACCCGTGAGGTCTTGCAGTATGATTCGCGCTACGGTGAAAGGTATCTCGTAGTTGCCGGGGGCGCCGGCATTCCATGCAGCCAGATTCTTAACATCCTGCTCGGTTACTTTCAGCCCATCGCAGTTACGCAGCAGGCTTTCCAGTACAATACGGAGAGAAACAGGCATGCGGTTGATACCCGCAAAGCCCTGCTCAGCCAGTGCCGGCAGAGAGTAGTACTTGCCCTCTGCCCCCGAACCAGTCGTGAATGTGCGTACCGTGTTCATAGTGCTTTGTGTGTGAAAATGATAATACGCGCACAAGTATACCATTTTTCGCCCGGATTGCAAGCAGAAAAGACGTTACCGCCGGAATTTTAGGGGGCGTTTCAAATTTGCCGGTCTTTCAGCCCCATCCGATGATACTAAATATACCAACAGGAGAGTGGTGCGAGGTGCCCTGCTTCGGGCTTGTCTTCAAACGCCAAAAGGTGTCTTTTACAGTAAAAAATACTTCAGCAATTGCTCCGGCTTTCCATGAAGTGGTGGCTTTTTTCTTGCTGTAAAATAAATAAATGGTAGAATGTCGAGAGCGTTAGCCTAACTTATACCATGCGAAATACGATTTTTCTAGCGGCCATAACAATGGCATTAGTTACCATCAGTTCTGCTTCCGCGGTGGATTTCCCCGGGGAATCGCCGGGAAAATCCACTGCTGTGCAGAACGATAATTCATATACAATCGGCAATTCGCTGCTGAGCGCGAGTTTTGATTTTATTGATGGGAGTGTTTCGTTTGGTGGATTAAAAGCGGCAGATGGCACTTTACTGGTGAAAGGTGATGGACCGCTGTTCCGGATTACGCTGGGTGATGGTCGCGAGATGAACTCCTCGGACATGGTGGTGTCTACTCCCCAAATCAGGCAGCTCAAAGCCGCCCCGAAAGCCCTGTGTGTCTCCAAACAGGTAGAAGGACAGAGCATTTCTGCTACCTTTAAGGCTCCGGATGGTTCATTCCGCGTTATCTGGCGTGCCGTGCTGCGCGATGGTTCGCACTATCTGCGACAAGAATACACGTTGAAAGCCGGTGAGCGCTCGGTGCCTTTCCATACCATCACTCCGCTGCAGGTTATTCCCACTGCTGAAGGTGGTGACCCCACCATCTCCGGCAATACTACCCATGGAACCGTAGTAGTCACTGATAAACTCTTCATGGGGCTCGAGACCCCGATGTCGGCTATGACTGTAGGCATGCAGGGAACTGATAAAGAAGACTCGTGGAATGCTGAGAAATGGACGCCGGAAATGTTTGGCAGTGCGTTTGCTGTGCCGGCAGGTTTTCAGCCTGTATACGGAAAGCGCTATGATGCTAAGAATGGTCCTATTCTTAAAAATGTGAAAGTGGCCGAAGGTTCGGTGAACTTCGCCAAGTCCGGCAAATGCCGAATTTCATTCAAATACGCCGGCGGTAACAATCGTCTCAATATCGTAGGAGTTCAGTTAGTGACAGCAGGTGGTCAGGTGATTTCTGAAGATATTCACCGGGGCTATACCGGTGAGGTATCGAAAAACGCGCAATATCGCATCAACGTTCCCAAAGCCGGCAACTATAAACTACGCTATTGGGTAGAGACAAAGAGAGAACCGCTCACCAGCCAGGGCACTATTTCCATATCCCTCCCCATGGAGGAACCGCAGGAGAACGCCGACACTGTGCCGGAAAATCTGGTGCGCGGCAGCTGGGTGCGCAAAACCTCGCTCAAACCGGGAGTTTCTTGGAAAGTCAATTCCGTTATCGGTCTTTTTGCGCCCGGACAGCAGCGCCGCTCATTCCTGAGCTACATCGAGCGAGAAAAAAGTGTTCCCTATCGCACCTTGGTTCACTACAATGATTGGTATGAAGTAGGTATCGTGCTGCACGACAACGCCGACCCGCTCAAGCGCACAACGGAGAAAATCTCGCTGAACATAGCGAAGACCTGGAAGCGCGAGATGTACGAGAAGCGCAAGACCAAGATAGATGCTTTCGTGATTGACGATGGCTGGGATGACTTCAATTCCCTCTGGGGGTTCCATGCCGGCTTCCCCAATGGGTTCTCCAAGATAAATGCGGTTGTGACTTCCATGGGCTGCGGCATGGGTACTTGGCTGGGGCCGGTCGGTGGCTATGGCGACAGCAAGCGCATGCGAATAGCCTATTGGAACAAGACTCACCCGAATAACCGGATTTCCAATTTCGAGCTTTCTAACCCTGTTTACTTCGATGCTTTTGTGGGGCGCTGTAAAGATATGGTGAAGAAGTACGATATGCGCTACTTCAAGTTCGATGGCATCTCTACTAAACCCATTGCCTATGGTCCGGCTGAGCTGGAAGATGCCGAGGGCATACTGCGAGTGCTGGCCGCGCTGCGTAAAGCTAGGCCGGATATCTTCATCAACACCACGGTGGGTACTTGGGCGAGCCCATTCTGGTTCTTGCACGCTGATTCCATTTGGCGACAGGAGGGTGACTTTGACCAAATAGGTAATATGGGGGATGAGCGCGATCGCTGGATTACATACCGAGACCGGCTTGTGCACGAGATATTTGTGACCGGTGCGCCGCTTTTCCCCATCAATTCCATCATGACTCATGGAACCATTATCACGAAAAATGGACCGCCCCATGTCATGAGCAAAGAGCCCGCTAACTGCATCAAGGAGATGCGTACCGCCTTCACCAGTGGTTCCGGTTTGCAGGAAATCTATGTGGATGCCGACCTCATGAACCAACAGGGGGGAGTGCTCTGGGACGAACTTGCCCGCTGTATTGCATGGATTCGCCGCAACGAAGATGTGCTGGCCGATACCCATTGGGTAGGCGGCAACCCATGGGATAAGGTAGAGCAAGATGGCGATATATATGGCTGGGCATCTTGGAATATGAACAAGTGCACTCTGTCTTTGCGTAACTCTTCCATGTACCAAAA
This sequence comes from Akkermansia sp., assembly GCA_045614705.1. Classification (GTDB taxonomy): domain Bacteria; phylum Verrucomicrobiota; class Verrucomicrobiia; order Verrucomicrobiales; family Akkermansiaceae; genus Akkermansia. The sequence goes on along the minus strand of JAZLDM010000088.1, from coordinate 9,052 downwards.
GACATTGAAAGGCACCCTGCGTCAGATTTTGGATGTCCCCCCGACAATCAAAGGCACCGTGAACTTGCGCAGCTCCTTCGATGACCAGACCCGCTTGCCTATCATGGAGCGCGATATTGATGTGGATTCTCCCATTGAGATAACTCTCGAACCTTTCGATATTGTCGCAATGGAAGGTACTTGCAATATGAAATTATCGCCTTCCCACAGAAATCGAAAAGGAAGACAAACAAAGAACCGAGAAGGTAAAAATGCTGTTTTGGTATTGCCCGATTAAACTGATAATTGATGTATTTGTCAGTGTAATCCGGGGCAAAAGCCCGACACTTGGCGTAACATTATTCGCCCCCTCCTTCACAACGAGGAGGGGGGGTGCTATTTTCTGCCTCCGGGGCGGGAGGGGTAACTGTATGTTTTTGCAGCCAAAATGTTTTAGCCATTACCGTGGCACGGGGGAAGGCCATGCGGAACAATTGCTCGGGTGTGTGTATATGTTCGCTCCATAAATTGCCTTGCACGCCGAGTATATGGGGTGAGGACGGTATGCGGAAGGAGCGTACGGTCTGCGTGGTTATCACATGTTCTCCCGGGAGCGCATGGCGGTAATCTTGCGGGTAGTCAAAATAAAAGTGGGAATTGGGGCAGAGAATTACCGGTTTTTGCATGTTGAGAACTCGCTCCAATTGCTCGGCACGCCAGAGCATAATCCATTGTCCGTTAACTCCGTTGCAGGCGGCTTCGTCCCAAGTGATTGCCGGGTTTCCCCGGGCAGCGACATAATTCACCATTTCCTGCATGAAATCGCGTTGCTCTTCGCTGCTGAGCATGGAGGTGTCCACTTCATCTCCGCCCAAGTGAATGGGGGTTCCTGCCGGGAAAAGTTCCATGACTTCATCCAGTACAGCTTTGGCAAAGGTGCGTACTTCCGGTTTTCTGACATCCAGCACATCTCTCCCCAGCTTGCAGGCGGGCGGGGCTTCCATTGCAAGCTCCGGGTAGGCTACAAGAGCGGCATACGCATGCCCCGGCAGGTCAATTTCCGGTACCAGCATAATACCTCGCTCGGCGCCGTAGGCCACCAGGGCCTTCATCTCATCTTGCGTGTAGTAGCCGCCGTAGCAATCCGGAAAATGGTTGCCGATTTCGTGGTCTCGCCAGTTCCAAGTTCCCGGTTTTAAGCGTTTTCTCCAAGCACCCACACTCGTTAAGCGGGGGTAGCTTTTGATTTCTAATCGCCAGCCGGGGCCGTCTGTCAGGTGTAGGTGCAGGCGGGTGAATTTCAGTTCTGCCATGCGGTCCATGAGTTGCATCAAGACCTCCGGGGTGAAAAAATGGCGAGAGGTGTCCACATGTAACCCTCTCCACGAAAGAGTTGATTCCTGCCCGTAAACGGCACAGGATATTAGCAGAAATACTATCGCTATCAATTTTCGGAGTGTTGTCATTGGTGTGTATAGGTTATTTGATGTAGCCGATGAAGGGCAGATTGCGGTACTTGCCGTTGAAGTCCAGCCCGTAGCCTACGAGGAAGTAATCCTCGCACTCCAGGGCAATGAAGGCGGCTTCGTAGGGTACGCTGCGGCGGCCTATTTTGTTGATAGCCACTGTGGAGGCGATTTTGGCGGCGCCGTTTTCCTGCAGGGTGTCATGCACGGCTTTCATGGTCAGTCCTGTGTCGAGCACGTCGTCGATAATCAGAACTTGTTTACCCCGGCACTCGGGCAGGGCTGAGTGCCACCTGAGTTTGCCGGTGCTTTCCGTGCCCTCGTAGCTGGAAATACGGATGGTTTGCAGCTCGAAATTGTCGGGCAGGCACCTCAGCAGGTCGGCGGCATACCAGATTGCACCGTTGAGCAGGCAGAGCGCTATCACGGGCTCATCTTTGCCGAAGTATTCCTCTATTCGCCGGGCGACATTCTGAACAGCCGTTTTAACTTCGTCTGCGGTATAAAGGGTTTTGATATTCATGATGTGAGTTTGCTGAGGTAAAGGTGCGCGGCTGAATCGGTCTCGGATTTGGTACCGGGGAATTATACACGTAAATCTGTTTTTATACAAGCAGCCATTTGAATTAGGTATAAAATAAGAGCGATTTTTGCTGTGCAGAGCACGGTTTTGCTACTTCTGTGTTGCCGTTGGCTGATTTTGTGTTTTCGCCGTGGAGTGGTTTATGCTTTACTTCACATGGCTAATGTGGTAGCCTTGCAGGGTAGTTATGAAATTTCACTTGCCTCTCCTTTTGCGCAAAGCGCTGCTTCTCTCACTGTGTGCGTGCACGGCAACGACGGTACATGCCGGTATAATGCACGAAGATGTTGCATTCCAAACCTATGCTGATTTTGGTCAGAATAAGGGTCGTTATGCCGTTGGTGAGCGAGTAAATGAGCTATTGCAATTCATTCGTGAAGAAGATGGTGGTATAGTTATAACGTATACGGACGATACGCCCCCCTATACTATATCCAATGAGCAGGGGATGATAAATTTCTGCGGTACCGGTGATGGCGGATACTACGCAGCAGTGGGGCCTAATATTATGGCAACAGTGTTGCACAATGGTTCGATTGATGCCTCGTATGCTGAACGTGTAGTGGGAGCGAATCATGCTATTAATTACTCAGGTATTGATATACGGTACTCCTCGGTATTCAGATGTGCACCGCTGCAAACAAATGGAGACCAGTACGACTACATGTTGCAGCGCCAGAGCAAGATTGTAACGGATGCTGTATATAATCCGCTTACAACGGTGTTGGATGTCGGCGTGTTTAAGGGGGAATACCTTTACCACTCCGGCGGCGGCACCATGGAACTGTATAAAGAAGGTGTCGGCAATGTCAGGTTGTGTGGTGGGTATGCATTCATCATAGGCGGTATCAATACCATTACTGATATTTGGTGGAACGACGGTGCTAATATGAGCGTGATAAGTCATCCCTCTTATGGCAATGGCGTGGGCGCCAGCGTGACTAACCCGCTGCCGAATGGTGTGCATCACGGCGACTCCGGTAGCCCGATTTTCATATATAACAAAGAAACTAAGCAGTATGAATATATAGCGTCTCAACAGTCTTTTTCCGGTAGCGGTAATGGTTGGTCGCAAGCTCGCGGTAACGTGGAGTGGTCGCATGAGGCGCTGGAGTCATTCAATGCCCGTGTTACCATGAAAGAGAATGCCGCGGTGGTATATCTCAACGCCGTGAATAAAGCGGGCGAAACGAAGAGCGACGGTACTCATTCCACGACTTTGTATTCCGGCACCGCGACAGATTCCATGGGGAATACGCTTGCTAGCTATGTAGGTGTGCGAACCGGTCTGAATACTTGGGCTGATCTTTCCGGGGTGAAAGATCAACAGAATTGGTATGCTTACAATGCTAATTCCAATCTTTTACTCAGCGATCCGGATTTATACTTTACAAACAATCTGATATTTACTTCGAGCACGGCCGATAACCATATCGTGCTTAACGATACGGTGGATTTGGGTATTGGCTATGCTGAGTTTAATGGCGGCAAATTCACCATCAGCTCTGCATCCGGCGAGAGCAACCTGTTCAACCATGCCGGTTATGTAATCAATGAGGGGGCAGAGGTGCACCTCAAACTCACCAACCCGTCCAATTATATGCGCGAGTGGCGCAAGAGCGGTGCAGGTGATTTGTACATCAATGGTCAGGGAAATACGAATGCCCTACTGAATGTCGGTGGCAGTGGTACGGTTTATTTGCAGCAAAGTGGGGGGTATGCCGCCTACAACGTGCTGGCCAACACCGGGGCGCGCGTGGTGATTCAAGACCTCAATCAGATTAAGCGTGACTTCACTTTCGGCGCAGGTGGCGGTGAGCTGGATATGAACGGCCTGAGCATGGATTGGTATACCACAACGGACGCCGACGGTCGCTTTACCATCAATGCCCTTACGGAAGAAGCAGTCATCAGCAACCGAAAGGGGCAATCTACTCTTACCTTCAAAGAAAGCGGTAATCAGACTTACCTCGGTTCATTCCGCGATACGAAAGACAGCTCGCTGCGTATCGATTACCAAGGTGGTGGCAAGCTGACGCTCAACAGCATTCACACGGACCTGAGCAATAATGCAGCCAGTGGCCTGACGGTAAGCAACGGTACCGTGGAATTGGCGGGCACAAATACTGTGCACGGCATGGGCTCTGCCACCGGTACTAATGGCAATCGTCTTGTGGTGAGCAATGACTGGCACTATGCGGATGCCACTATGAATGTGCTCGTGAAAAACGGCGCCACATTTGAGTTGGGCAGCCATGCCCGCCTGATAGGCGACGTTACGGTACAGTCCGGCGGTACCTTCATCATGCGCGAGGGAGTAGCTTACGACATGGAGCATGTGGAGGGTGGTATTGAGCTTGAAAATACCTCGAAATATGCGGACTTTTACGGTCTTAAAGGCGATGTGGCTCTCAATGGCGGCACATTTTCCGTGCAGTTCAATGATGATGTAAATGCCGATATCAATTATAGCGGCAATGTGAGCGGCACCGGTGCCATGATTGTAAATGCCGGTCTGGGCGGTGGCAGCTTTACTTTCAACGGTACGATTGACGCCGGGATTTCCAAGACTCTTGCGAGCGGTATTCTTTTCCTGGCGGGGGCTGAAGCTACGAATACATCCGGCGCTAAATGGCTGGTGCAGAGCGGGGGGCAGATGTCTGCCGACCACATCGACATGATAGACACCGCCTCGACCGGTACCCTTGTACTCAGTCGCGATACCTTTGAGCAAGTCGATATGAGCAGCCACAGCAATATGATACTGGGGGCTCAGTTAGGGACCGAGGTTCAGTATGGCGAGGCCGGTACTTCCGAGGTTCTCCGCTCGTTGACCCTGGGTGGTGGCGGTACGATGCTGGTGAATTATGTTCTTTCCGGCAATAATACTTTTACTGTTGATGGTCGTGGAAATAACGCCGGTGTAATCAAATTGCAGCAGATTGCGGATGATTACCGTGGTGTCATGAATGTGCAGAGCGAGAGAGAGGGCGGTCGAATCGTACTCGATATCGGTGACTATGCTCTCCGTTCCTCCGTCAATGTGAAGGATGGTGGTGTGCTCCGCTCTTCCGACAGCAGTATCTCCGGTTCTACCAGCGTTATAGATTTGTACGGTTCGATGGAGTACGATTCCTTCACCGTGCGCGACGGTGCTACCCTGAAATTGCGCGTAGGTGGCCGTTTGGACAGTGAAAACGCTGTAACGATTGCCGAGAACGGTACCATGCGTTTTGATTCCGCTACTTTGCAGGACAAAGTTGAATTGAAGAACGGCGGTACCATGTATGGCAGTAGTTCTGCAATCTCCGAAACAGCGGAAGTTCTGGTGACGGAAGGTTCCGGTAAAATTGTCGCCGGTGGGAGCACCATGGCTGTGAATGGTGTGATTGGTGCAGCGGAGGATGCTACTCTTCGCCTCGAAAACGGTACCTTCAGTATCTACAACGGCAACATCAATACCGATGGTGGTACTCTGGAGTTGGCATGCAGCGCGGTGAATCTTGGTCATAAGGTCAGCAATGCCACGCAGAACATAGGTGGTACGCTCAATGTTGTATCAAACCTTACAATCAACGCCAAACAGACAAGCTCGGACTATTCAAACATTACGCACAATATCAATCATCTTAATATTGACAATAAGGAACTTAAGATAGTTGATTCGAGTAATGAAGGTAACCGTGTTTACAATATTTCATCGTTGACCGGACAAGGGACTATTTTGTGGGTAGCAGATGCCGGTAATGCGGGGGCTTCGCGCATGGTCTTAAGCGGAGATAATTCTTTTAGCGGTACGCTGATACTTGACCATGAGGATAATAATGCCGGCTCTGTGCAGCATGTTTGCCTGACTCACGACAATGCCGCCAAGAATTTGGTCATCAATATGTGGGGCGATTCGGACAGCCGCCCGGGGGTAGCTGTCAGCACAGCAAATGCTCATGTGGCAGGTATAGGCGGTACACTGAATAGCTTCGTTTATGCCGGAGCTGTGAAAGCCTTTGGCAATGGCGATAATCCGACCTCGACGGCTCTCAATACTCTGACTATTGACACCAAGGGGAGTAATCATACCTATAATGGTACATTGCTTGGTGATGCAAGCAATGGTTTGAACATAGTGAAGACCGGAGCCGGCTCACAAACATTCACCAATACAGCCAATGTGGTGCATGATGTTACAGCATTGCAAGGTCACCTGAACTTCAGTGCGACAACCACGGTACATGGTGATATTACTATTGCTCAGGGCGCCCAGCTGACCCTGAAGGAGGATTCGTCCGGGCTCAGGCTTGGCTCCGGGCAAACTCTCAATGTCGTTACCGGTGTAAGTGGGCAATCTGCCGTTCTTGGCAATAGCCTCTATGCCGAAGGGGGAACGATTAATTTCGGTGCTTATGACAGCACTGCTTATTCCCTGAATTTGTCCGGGGGAATTGTTGTTGCTCAAACGACCGGCGGGCAACCGAGTTTGAGTATTAGCTTCACCAATATAGAGAACATTGAAAGAGGAACCAGATACCTGCTGGCTGGTGGTAATTGGTCCGGTATGGACGACTACGTTTACGCCAACGTGAGCGGATATCTGAACGCTGATTTTAATTACAGCAACCAGGGGCTGAGCGTTATCTTTACCGAGAAAGAGGGGTATACCTACTGGGAGGGTAACGAAAATGTTCTCAATCAGCAATCAAATGTCATATTGGGCAGCAACAGGATTGATTCAGCCACCCTGTCGCAGAGTTACTCAGTAAGTGGGCTTTATTTTGCTAATAAGGATACTTTCACCGTCTCGACTGAGAACGGTGATACTCTGAGTACCGGCTATATGGAAATCACTGAGGGGGGGACGCTTGTATTGAACGCATCTCTCAATGCTGACAGCTTGCGAATGCGCCAAAGCAATACATTGACCGGTAGCGGTGAACTGCGTGCTGATGATGTCGAGATTCAGAGAGGTGTGCAGACCACGCTTGCCGGGATGGATTTGGTTGTGGGTAACAGGATAGACGGTGCCGGCTTGCTGCGCGTAGAGGACGGCTCTTCCTTGCAGGTGGGGAACAATGCCGGCGGCTATGTTCACCTGCTGGATGGTTCTACATTTGTGACCACCGGTAGTTCGGTGTCGACCAATCTCAAATTGGGTGAGGATGGAACCGACAGCCGCATATCGATTCGTATCGCTAATGGCTCAGGGATGGCGCTCAATGGGGAAGTCGCCGTGCTCGGAAATACGACTCTTTCCGTTCAGGGGAAGGGTGAGCTGCAATACCATTCAGCTTTTGACAATTTGGTGGCGTTGGAATTGAAAGACGGTACTCATCTTACCCGTAATACGGAACTGGGGATTCACTTGATTCTCGATGGCGGTTCTGCTACTTTCGGTGGAGATGATAATCGGATTCTGGGTGAAGATATCACGGTGAAAAACGGAGGTACCTTAGCATTCTCCGGAACCGGGGCTGATATCCTTGACTTTGAAGCCGTTGGTAAGACTCTCGACGTATCTGGTGGTACGGTTGATTTCGGTTCTACACGCCAGACGATAGGCGAGTGGACAATTAAGCTCAGCGATGGCGCCAGACTTACCGGCCAAGGGAATGCCACGTACGGAGCGATGGATTTCCATATCAACGATTCTACCATTTATGCCACCAGCGGTGAGAGTACAATCTCTGCGGTAACACGTCTGCGCGAAGGTAATAACCTGAACTACGATGTCAGCGAAGGCGCGACCCTTATTGTCGATGGGCGTATTCACTCAGACGGCGTTGCCGGTGCGGGCTCTATTACTAAGGTGGGTAACGGTAAATTGGTGCTCTCTGCAATCAATACTTACGAGAATACCACTACAGTTAATAAAGGTATTTTGAGCACTGCCACTAAGGGCGCGTTGAGTAATTCCAGTGTAGTTGTTAACTCCGGTGGTGTGCTGCTTATTGAGGGTAGTGATAATCAGGCGTTGGATACGAATGTAACGGTGAACTCCGGTGGTACACTTCGCTTTGATGGTACCGGTTTTAACATGTTGGATTACAATCAGACCGGCAAGACTCTTCTGGTCGAGGGCGGTAAGATTGATTTCGGTACTACCTGCCAGACGATGGGTATCTGGACTCTTAAGCTGAGCAATGGTGCCAACATTATCGGGCAGGGGGATGCAACCTATGGCGCAATGGATTTCAATGTCAATAATTCCACTATCTACGCCACGAGCGGTAATAGCACCATATCTGCGGTCACGCGCTTGCGCGATGGCAATAACCTGAACTATGACGTCAGCGAGGGCGCAACCCTCACAGTTCGGGGTGTTATTCATGCCGATGGTGAAGAGGGTAAGGGCGCTATTACCAAGGTGGGTACCGGTAAGTTGGTACTTGCCGGGGCCAATACCTATCAAGGTCTTACCACGGTGAACGCCGGTATATTGAGTGCTACTGCCCGAGGGGCGCTGAGGAATTCCGATGTGATTGTTAACTCCGGCGCGACTCTGCTTATTGAAGGTAACAACAATAAGGCATTGGGCGCGAATGTGACGGTCAATGCAGGGGGCTCGCTCAGTTTTGCCGGTACAGGCTACGATATGCTGGATTACGAAGTGAGCGGCAAGATGCTTACGGCAATCGGCGCCACCATTGATTTTGGTTCTACACGCCAGACAATGGGTGATTGGTCCATTACGCTGAGCAATGGCGCTTCCGTTATCGGTTTGGGGAATGAAACCTATGGAGCGCTGGACTACAATCTCAGCGGTTCTACAATCTATGCCATTAGCGGCAATAATACAATCTCAGCAGTGACTCGTCTGCGCAATGGCAGTAACCTGAACTATGACGTCAGCGAGGGCGCAACGCTGACCATTGATGGTCTCATTCACGCCGATGGTGTAGCCGGTAAAGGCTCAATCACGAAGGAGGGTGACGGTACCTTAGTGCTCGCCGGTGTCAACACCTATGCGAATACCACTACGATTAACGGTGGTACCTTGCAGACCTCCATTAAAGGCGCGTTGGGTGGCTCC
>JAZLDM010000087.1:0-62750 GCA_045614705.1 Akkermansia sp. | reverse complement strand
CAAGCGGCGCGGCGGTTTTGAAAACACGCCTTATGCCACCCCTCCGGGGTTCACGTTTATTTTAATCCTTTTTCCCGGGGTTCCGCTCCTTGCGGAGCTTCACGCCCGGGCTACCTTGTGCCGCCCCTGCCGGGGCTCTGGGGTAGGCTCGCTGTGCTCGCACGGGCTATGTGTTTCTCTTGCACCCGTGCAATTAGCCGAGACCTTCGCCCGCTAAGCAAAAGCTTGGCGGGCTTCTCCGTTTCAAGCTGTGGTGCGATTTGTGGCCTAGGCAGTCCCTCGCTCCGTTTTCATGTCTTGCTGAGTAGCTCTCGTTATTTGCTTTTTTTGCTACTTAGGGTGCTTAGTTCACTGTTGGAGCCGCTTCATATTTGTGTCATACACTGCCGGGTGGGTGCATTGAGGCGGTCTGTTGGGGGCGCTTGCTGTGCCGAGATTAGAGCGAGCTCGGAAGAATTCAGGTAGTTCTACGCGAATGGCACGCAGAATAGACGGCTTACTGTCGCTCAGGTCATGCTCGGTTACATCCCGATGTGCGCGGGCATGTATGGCTGTTCCCTGAACGCTGTGTGGATGGCCGCTACGAGCCTTGCAGTGCAGATGATGTGTTGGTAGCGCAGGAGGGTATCACTGCCCCCATTGCGGCGATGGTGGATGTATTCTGGAATCTGCGCCATTTGCGCGGCGCCGCTTGCGAGATGTCCGCGCTGGGTTAATATCTGCCGGGGCGGTGTTGTGGAGCCTCTCAGCGCATTTACTGTATCTCGCTGCGCACGCCTGCTTCTGGCTTCGTCTACACCCAGACTGGTCGCTGAACCCTCCGCCTGCTGTGCAGGCGGAGGGAGTAGATAAGATAACAGCCGGCCTTCTTCGCTCTTTACTGAGGGCTCGGTGATATTGCCGCTTGCGTTGAATATGCGGGGCAGAGCAATTTACAGTTACTGGTTGTAGCGGTAAGGATGCTCATTTCTGTCATGGTGATTGCGGCCTCTATGACGCTCGTAATGGTTATCACGGCGCTGTCTGGCTTTATCGCGCTCGCGACGTTCTTCACGTTTTTCTCTTTCTTTTTCGCGCGCTTTGTATTCACCGTAATCTCGGCCGGTTTCGAGAATAGTGTTAAGGGTGGAGTTCTGTTCTGCTGCGGGCAGAATTGGCTCTGCGGCGATGAGGGCAGCTATGGCTAAAGGGAGATATTTTGGGGGCATATACGTAGAGACACCACGGAGGACTGTAGCTGCTGAGAAACTGTTTCAGTACGTGGATTTTCAGGGTCTGTAGAGGGGGATGCAAGGATTATTTGCCGGCTTGCTGCGGAGATTTATTTTAAGGGTGAGCTGCTCCCTTGGGTGCCTTTTTTGGGGGAAAAGGAATCACCCCTTGGTGCGCACCAAGGGGTGAGGAGAAAGAATTTTATGGCGAACTCGGGAGTCAGGTTGCGATCCTTAACCTCTCAGGTTGCCGGGGCTGTTTTACTTGCCGCTAATCTGGGTGTAGGGCATCTTGGACTGGAAGCCGAGCTCTTCGGGGAATTCGGAGAAACCGGACCAAGTGTTGTACTCCTTAAGACCGCTGCGACCGCAGCTGCCCTGATAGGGAGGACGATAGGTGCACTTGTAGGTGGGTGCCCAGAAGGTAACGAGCTCGTAGAAGCCATAGCCCATGCGTGTAAAGGTACGGGTAACACCCTCAACCAGACCCACGGAGTAACCGGCGTAGTTGCCCTCTTCGCTGTTCCAGCGGATGACGGTCAGGGGCAGTTCCTCGATGCCGTAAATGATGTTACCGATGGCGCGACCGAGCTTGCGGGTTGCGGTGTATTCAGACGCAGGGGGCGCCTGGATGTCGGCATACGTCGTGCCGACCATAGCGAGAAGAAGTGTAGAAAGGAGTAAGCGCTTCATGACGTAAATAGTGATAGCACATTGTCGAGCGGGTTGCAAGCAAAAAGGCAAATTTTTTATTGCTTTGATGCTATTTTTTCGGATTTTTGTATAAAAAAGCCGCAACTTATGCTGCGGCTTGTAAAATGGATGTATGTTTGGTGATTAGCGGGGGATTTCCATTTGTCGCTCTTCGTCGGTCAGGTAGCAGGCGGGGTCGCTGCCGTACCAGTGCCTGTTGGCGAAGGCTGCGCGGGTGCGGAAACCTCCGCCGCACAGGGCGAAGTGGCGGCAGGTGGAGCAGGGGCCGCTGATGAGTTTTTGGCGTTCGAGCGGGTTGTCTGAGCCGCGAAGCTTTTGAAGCTCTGCGGCTGAGGGCTCGAGAGCGGCATCCCACACGTCTGAGAATTTTTGAGTTTTTACGTTACCGAGGGTGACGGACTGCCAGAATTGGTCGGGGTGAATGTTGCCCTGGGTGTCGATGTTGGCAATGCCTCGGCCGGAGGAGTTTGCACCTCCGCCGTTCCAACTGAGCAGCTGCAGGGTTTGGGCCGCCAGCGGATTTCCTTCGCGCAGCTGGCGCAGCAATATGTAGATGCCGTCTGCCGGCTGAGTGACCGTGAGCAGTTCGCGGGTATTGCCGCTGTCGTGCCATGCCTGCGCGCGGGCTATGAGCATGTCGAGCGCGGCGCGTGCCTCGGTCGGTTTCAGGGCGGCTACATCTACCCCGCGACCGGTTGGCACGAGGTGGTAGAAGCAAACTCGCTGTATGCGCTCGCGCTCAATGAAGTCGAGAATTTGCTCCATGCTCTGCACGTTGTTGCGGGTGAGGGTAAGGCGCAGACCGGTTTTCTGCCCTACTTCCTCGCAGCGGCGGAACCCACGGATAGCGCCGTCGAATGCCCCTTGCACACCTCGGAAGGAGTCGTGCACGGCGCCGATGCCGTCGAGGGAGATGCCGACGTAGGCAACGCCGAGGCGTTTGAAGAGAGCGGCATATTCGGGGGTGATTCGGGTGCCGTTGGTCGAAATGGTTACTTTGAGCCCGCGATTGGTGGCGTGCTCGAGCAGTTCGGGCAGGTGGGGGTGCAGCAGGGGCTCACCACCGGAGAGCAGAAGGGCGTTCACCTGATAGTCTGCCAAGTCATCGATGACGGCATGGCACTGGGCTAAATCGAGTTCGCCGGGGTACTGCTGCGCGTGGGAGTCTGCGTAGCAGTGCACGCAGCGCAGGTTACATGTGCGGGTAATGTTCCATACCACGATGGGTTTGCGCGTGCGGGAGGAGGTGGGCGTGCAGGCTGCGGTGCTGGAGTGCGGGGCATGCGAGCCATGCCCCAAGCCGTAGCGTATGTGGTCTGCGGGTTGCTCGGTGCCGCACCATAAGCGAGTGATGTTAATCATGGACTTAGAAAAAGGTGAAGGTGGCCGATGTGGGGGTTATGAGTTGCGCAGGGCAACAGGGATATAGTTGCACAGGGGCTCGGCGGCCATCATGTCGCCACAGGTGCCGAAGGCGCGGGCGCGGGAGCCACCGCAGAGCCGGCGGTACTCGCACTTGCCGCATTTTCCGCCCAGAGCATCATCATTTCGTAACTGTACGAACAGGGGGTGCTCGCGGTACAAGGTGGCCAAGTCGTCTGTGCGCACGTTACCGGCGGTCAGGGGCAGGAACCCGCTGGGCTGAACATCGCCGGTGTGTGATATGAAGAGTACTCCCTTGCCATCGCGGGTGGGTACCAAGTGGCGCGGGGCTTGCCCGCCTTGGCGTGCGGCTTGCATGAGTACGCGGCGGTAGTGGTGCCCCTCTGTGGTTTTGATGGCAAAGGGCAGCTCGCTACGCAGGTTTTGCAGGCGTTGCCACACGCTCTCCAGTTCATCTGCCGTGGGCAAATCTTCTGCAGTGGCTCTCCCGGTGGGTACCAGCACAAAGACGCTCCAGACATCGGGCTTGATTTCGCACATGAGGTCTATGAAGCCGTCCATCTCGCCCAAGGTGCTCTTGGCCAGTGTGGTATTGATTTGCAGCTGTATGCCGGCTTCCATAGCGGCTCGGGCTGCTTGTAAGGTGCGGTCGAAGGTGTGTGGTACGCCGCGGAATCGGTCGTGGCTTTCGCGGGTTGCACCGTCGAGGCTCAGGCTCATGCTGACTACGCCGGCTTTTCGCAGGGCGTTAAAGTCAGCATGTACCAGTCGGTTAGTGGCTGCGGGGCTCAGGGCCACGCGCAGGCCGCGCTCGGTGGCGCGGGAAATGAGGTCGCAGATGTCGGGGCGCATCATGGGGTCACCGCCGGTGAGTACCAGCATGGGCGGCGCCAGTTCTGCTATTTTATCCACCAGGGCCAGCGCTTCCTCATGGTTAAGCTCTTGCGGGTGAGCTTGCGGCTGAGCCACGGCACGGCAGTGCTTGCAAGCCAGTGCGCAGGCGCGTGTGACCTCCCAAAAGAGGATAAACGGGCGCTCGGCAAAGTCAACCGTGGGGAAGTGCGGGTGGGTGGCCATGGTGTAGGGGGCCTTTACTGCTTGGAGAAGCTCTGCAGCAGTGTCTGCAGGGCCTGCACTTGCTGCTGGCGGGTGGTGTTTGTAGTGCTGGTGCCGGTAGAGAGCGTCTCGGCATTGTATGTGGTGCTGCCGGTGAGCAGGCTTTGCAGCTTGCTGACGGTGCTCTGAGCCAGGCATTCTGTGTATTTCTTGCCGCCCTGCCAGTTGTTGAAGGTGAAGCGGGCATAGGAAGGAACGGCGTTCTCGCTCTTAGCCACGCGCAGGCGCTGGAAACCGCGGGAGAAGTAATCGTACTGATCATCTGCACCGTAATATTTCATCTCGGTCAGCTCGTCGGAGTTGATGAGAGTGGCTGTGGTGGGGGTGAACAGTTCGGTGCGGCTCACGGTTTTCACTGCGCAAGAGCTCAGTGCCAAGGCAAGAATCATGACGGAAATCAGTTTCTTCATAACGCGCGCCTATATACCACAGTCCCGGTTTTCAGTCAAGCCGAACTTAGTGCCACTTTTGACTTCACATCGTCAGCAAAATATGCTTTAATGATTGCGGTATGAGTGTTGGAGATGGGCGAGAGGGAAAAGTGCGCGCCGCGCTGCACGGTAAGGGGCAGCTCGGCGGTAGCTTAGCCGGGCTCAGTCTGCCCCGGCAGATTGTGCATATTGCGCTGTGGCCGTTGTTGGAGCAGGTGCTCAGCTTCATTTGTGCTTCTACCTCGTTGTTCCTGGCCACGCACATGGGTACAGCCGGGGAGGTTACCGAGCAGATAGCCAGTGGTATAGGTGTGACCGGCTATGTGATGTGGTTGGGCTTTCTTATGCAGGGCGCTGTGGGTATGGGTGCCACGGCTATTGTGAGCCGTATGACGGGTGCTCGCAAGTTCGGCGAGGCCAACTATGCGGCCAACCAAGCGGCGGTGCTGGGCTTCTTGGCCGGTGTGCTTTCGGCGGTGCTCATGTACCTGACGGCTGATTTTTTGGTTACCCAAGCACTAACTCTCAGCCCATACGCGCAGGAGGTTGCTCTTACTTACATGCACACCGGCTGCTGGGTGGCGATTTTCTCGGGCGTGGTATTTGCGGTGAATGCTGCACTGCGCGGTGCAGGGGATACCCGCACCCCGTTCCTTATTATGCTGGCTGTGGATGGGCTCAATATCATCTTCAGTATATTTTTCGTGCGTGTGCTGGGCTTGTTCATTGAGGGCTTGGCACTGGGTATGATTGCCGGCATGGCAGTTGCAGCATCCATACTGGTGGCTATATTGATTCGCCGTTCGGTAAAGATGACGCGACTGATGTCCGCCGCTGCAGCCGACGGGCCGGATGCCTACGCTGCCACGCAGGAACCCACCTATGTGCCGCCGCTTTACCTGAGCTTGCGTTCGCTGCTGCCCGACCTGCGCAGCATGTACCGCATTCTCAGCATTGGTCTGCCGCAGGCGCTTGAAATTGGCGGTATATGGTTGATTCAGATTTACGTTTTGCGTGTGATTTCCGGCTTGGGGGATGCCTATGTGGGGGCGCACAATATTGCCATCCGTATTGAGAGCATGAGCTTTTTGCCCGGTTTTGCCATTGGTATGGCCGGGGCTACATTGGTGGGGCAGTACCTCGGCACGGGGAGTGTGCGCATGGCCCTGAGCACTATTCGCAAGTGTGTGCTTTACAGTGTGGTATTTATGAGCCTGATGGGCGTGGTGTTTTACTTCGCTCCCGGTGTATTTGTGGAGATTTTCGCTTCGAACTCGGAGGGGCTCATGCGTGCTACCGTTCCGGTGGTGCAGGTGTTCCTGTTGGCTGAGCCGTTTTATGCGGCCATGCTCATGCTCAAGATGTGCCTGCGCGGTGCAGGTGATACACGGCGGGTGATGTATGTATCCTACGGCTGCATGGGGTTCTTCCGTGTGGGCTGCCTGTTCTTGTGGACCACCTTCTGGCCCGATTCTCTCTCTCTGGTGGGGATATGGCTGCTCTTTACGGTGGATATGGCTGTGGAGTACTGCATACTCGACCGCTTGCTCTGCGGGCTCAAATGGGCTCGGCGAAAGGTGTAAAAAAGCGGCGCGGGCTTTGCCGCGCCGCGTCGCTTTTATTGGAAACTCCTATTGAAATTCAAGGCCGCACAGCGCCAGCCATCTTCAATATCGTGGGGTGTTATACCCCGAGTTCGGTGCGGATAACTTGTTGAATCGCTGCTTGTGTTTCTTCTATGCTGCCATCGGCTTCTATGCGGAAGAACCAAGGCATCTCCATCGCCGAATAAATGGCTGCGCAGGCCTGCAAAAAGGGTTCGTTTTCGAAGGCATCCTTGCCATTGCCGCGGGCGTTCATGCGCTCCATGGCTGTCTCGACCGGTATATCAAGCCAGAAGGCAACATCCGGTATCGTGGCGAACTCTTCGTTCATCTCGCGTATGTCTTCCACATTCACACCGGAGGCTCCCTGATAGGCCATCATCGAAAGGTAGTAGCGGTCGAGCAGAACCCAAGCCCCGCGCTCCAGCGCCGGTTCTATAAACTCCCGCACATGTTCGCGCCTGTCTTGCAGCAGGCAATTGATTTCCTCCTCAATCCCCAAGCGCTCACCGCTCAATGCCGCATGGCGAACCTTCATTCCCCACTCGCCGCGAGTTGGCTCAAAATCAGTTACCACTTCTTTTCCCTGCGCACGCAGGTACTCGGCCAACATCTTAATTTGGGTAGACTTGCCCGTGCCGTCTATGCCTTCGAAGACGACCAGGCAGCCCCTTAGGTGAGGTGAATCAGGTTCCATAGCAGGCATGAGCCTAGCACACGCCTGTTCACCGTGCAAGTCTAAAATCATAAAATTATTGACTTCGTGTAGCTAAAACGAAAAGGCGCACCATTTCGGCGCGCCTTTTCTTTAAAAACTTCCCAGACGAAGCAGTGTTAAGCCTCTACAGCGGGGGTTACGGCAGCAGCGGGAATCTCTTCCTTGTTGGTGAAGCGCCACTTTACCTTGTTGCGCTTGCCGGCGGAGCGAGCCTTGCGGCGCTTCTCATCCATGGGGCTCTCGAAAGCGCGGCGACGGCGCATTTCCTCGAGGATACCCTCGGTGTCGAGCTTTGTCTTCAGGCGCTTAAGAGCGCGGTCGATCGGTTCTCCTTTACGTACGATAACGGAACGCATGATGTGTGTTGTTGTTGTTGATAATTGTCCGGGAACGGGCAGGCAGCATACAGTATTCCACTCGCTCTGTCAAGTTTTTTATCATCCTTTTGTCATTTTTTTTGAGCTTTTTTGTCTTTTCAGCTTGTTTCTTGCCGTCGGATAGCCCGTTTTGTTGTTCTACCAAGTGAACTCTCATCAGATTGCCTTTATTAAGATTGGTACTGAGCTGACTTTGTCCGCCGGTGGTGTTTCCGTCACTGCTACCCTGTGCAGAGCAAATGCTTACAGCGGTACCATTGACAACAATCCGGTGCGCTCTGAGCATGTTAAATACTGCACAAGCCGGTACCTTTTGAACTTAGCCCTTGAATACCCGGCTTATTTTTGCTAACATGGCGGCGTAGCAAATACACTTCCTCGCACTATGAACCTGAGATTTTTTTTGCAGCCGCTGCTTATTGCTGTCGCAGCCCTGAGCGGGCTTACGGAAGCCGCTACGCCTACAGTGGCGGACGTGCAAGAACCGCCGATGAGCTACAAGGGCGCCCCCTATCTTCTTTGGTTGCTTGCTCGTTGGAATGATACTATTGTGCTTGCCGAATTGATGGAAGAAACGGTACAACCGGTGCAGCGGGGACTATATGAGCCGCACATCATCAAGGTGCGTGTGCTGAAGACGATTAAGGGCGCACCGCTCCCGGATACATACTTGCTCTATACCGTGGTGCTGGAGGTTGACAAAAAGCCGACCAAGCACCCCGGTACCTATCCCCTGAGCGGGCAGTTGCTGCTTGGGTTCAATCGCCAAAATCTCACCACAAATATTTCACCCGATATCCGCCACGCCGGCGATTTAAGCTTCTCCAAGCTCAATCCCAACGCACTTCGACACCTGCCCATGGTGAAGAAGGATTACCCCGAGCTTTTTGAGTAAAAGCGAGCTTAAAGTTTTTTTATAATTTCGATTTATCATACCTTTGGGGTAATGAACCTGAAAAAAGTTAAAAATGTTAAAATTGCATCGGTTCAATCCATTTGCGATTTTTTTGCTTGTATTATCGCGCAAAATACTATACATTTTCGCAGGGGTCGTAGGTGTAGGTTATACTGTCTCACATGCGCGTGAGAATGAATAAACCTGCACGAGCGGCGCCAGGCTATCTAAACCGATTTTTACAATTATGAAAAAGACACTTATTGCACTTATGGCAATGGCCGGTGTGGCAATGGCCGATACACCCGCTTGGAACTTCGTAGACAACGGCAATGGCACTGCTACTTACAGCATTACCTTGACAGGTGACTACAATATCGAATTGGGCGATGCCGCTATCAAGGACGGCGAGTCCTTCACGATGATTGTTGAAACAACGGCATCCGGCTGGGCAAATCAGTACGGTACCGGGTTGGTTGCCACTTCAAATCCTTATAGCGGTTCCAACGGTGCCGATAACTTCCGCATGTATTTCGGTCGCCCCGGGCACAATAGCGAGCCGGTTGTTTTCGGTTTCAATAAGTGGGAGTATAAGAGCGGAGAACGTAAACTGACAGGTGTAGATACGACTGCAGCTCCGGTTGATCCCTCTCAGGATACACCGCTGACTCTGGGTATGATTTTCACCTATAATGGCTCTAAGGTTGTGGTTACCAATTCTGAGAACAGTCAGGTGAAGTTTGCTATCAACGAAAACAATATCGTGAGCTCTTTCAATTTCTCAACACTGACCAATACGGGTGCTGCTTCCATGCCGAATGCTGAGACCTTCATCAGCATTACGAAGGCCTACACCGCCCCGGTTGTTCCCGAGCCCACGACTGCCACGCTTTCCCTGCTGGCTCTCGCCGGCTTGGCCGCTCGCCGTCGCCGTAAGTAAAGCTAAGCACTGGTAAATTCAAAATCCGCTGCTCTTTTCACGGAGCAGCGGATTTTTCTTGAAGTGTATCCGAATGTATGGGGACGTGCTTTTGTTGCTTTTAGTCAAATCCGGCACATTCGGCGCCCGAAGAGTGGGCTATATATTAGAGGAAGTTGCCCGAGAACGAGCCATTGCTGCTGGTGCGGCCGAAGATGGCGGCATCCAAGAGCTGGCCGGCGGCACGGCGATTGGCGTGCGATTTACTGCCGGAACCATTGCAAGCCGGGCAGGTTACCTCTCGCGTGCGAGTTTCATAGTAGCGCGTGGTTGCATCTTCGCCCACATAATGCTTGTATGTTTCGGTATTGCTACCATCGCCACCGCAATGGGAGCAGGAATCTGACCCATGATTGCCGCGGTTTCGATAGGCACTACTCGTCTTTTGCTGACTTTCCACAAACAGCGAAACAGGAACGGCAACGGCAATGCCGGCAATTACCAATGAGTTCTCCACCAAGGTGACGGGCAAATCCACGCACAGCCAGTCAAAGCCACCGGCGATATACAACCAAGGCGCTGCAGATGATTTCTGCTGCCACACCTCGGCATATTTACCTGCATCTTTAACGATGGGCATCGTGGTGCATCTGCTTTTGATTCTCTCCGCAGTCTCGGCCTTCCTGATTCTAGTCATTTCGGTTGGTGCGTCAGGTCCTTTGGCTTTACCGGTAAGGTACATAGCAAAGTCCTTCGGAATTTCGAACAAGTCTTTACCTCGCGCCTGTAATTTGGGCTCAGAATCATCGGATTCTTGATCAAATGCAGAGTACTGAGTCTTCACCGGATCCCCCATGCGGAAACGAGTCAGCTCCACATAATAATCCTCACCATCAGTGTAGACCACTTGGTTCTTATTTGCCCCCAATTCACGAGTGACAGACGTTGCTTGGTAGGAGGCTTTGTCGAAAATGTGGCCGGCAGAGTTAAAATAGCAGCTATTTATCAACATGGTGCTGCTAAGAGCAACCCCGACTAAGAGTTTACTTTTCATTTCGGTATTTCTATGTTAAATATGCAAGTAACAAAGGTTAGAGAGTGAACCTCGCGGACTATCTTACAGCATTGAGAATACAGAGTCAAGATGAAAAGAGGCTTCCCGAACTTTTTGAGAGTTTTGCCCCTATTATTCGCATGTGGCGGTTCTCAAAAAATAATGTAACCACCGAGGGCTTTCATCGCAAGATAAAAGGAATTCAGCGCCGAGGTTATGGCTACAGAAACTTCCAAAATTACAAATTAAGGGTATTAGTAGAGTGTTCACATGGCCGATGACGCAAATAACAGCATTCCCACACTTTTTGGAGTTGACCCAAAAAAGGGCGGGAATGGGTAATGCGACGGCCTCCTGCCCGGCTTCGAGTCTCGCTATCGCTCGCTTTCTACGCCGAGGCTAGGCTTCTATCGCTTTGGTCTGAAAGACCAAAGCGCGTTACGCCTGGGGCAGCCTTTCTTGCCTGCCTGGGCGTAGAAAAACAGCGTATCAGGTGACCTGATACGCTGTTTTACGAAGCCTGGAGCATAGCGGACTCGAACCGCTGACCCCTTCAATGCCATTGAAGTGCTCTACCAACTGAGCTAATACCCCGATGTCTGTTGAAGTTCCCTTGTTGGGACGGGCGAAGTATACACTGTTGTGAGGCGTTTGGCAAGTAAAAAGTATAAAAAAATGTATTTTTTGTGATTTTTTTTGTGGGAATGGTGCAAGGAAGGGGGCTTTTGTGGGTGTTTGGGGCAGGGGAAATGATGATTTTGACTTTTTTGGGGGGGCTGATTTTTCTGTTGACATTATTTATAGATTTGCTAGACTGGCAGGGTATGAAAACTTTTTTTTTAATGACTGCTCTGAGTGTGTTGCCGGTGAGTGCAACTGTTGAAGTTGAGCCGCAGGCTACGGTGGAGGTTGCGGACTCTTTGAGTGCTGCTGATTTGATGATGGCCAATGCTTTGAAGAAGTTGGGGAATGTTCTTGCGTCGGTGAATGATTGTGCCGGGGCGGATGCTGTGGCCGAGGAGGTTGAGGGGTATTGTTCGTGTTTGAATGATGCGGTGGCCGATGGTGAGCCGCAGTGGGGATTTAGCCCTGAACCGATGACTATGGAGCAGGCCTCGATGGCGGAGGATGGGGTAAGGGCGCAGGTGGCTCGCTTGCGTGCTGCATCGTATTTCGGCTCGGTGGCGCTGGCGGAGGCGATAGGCGATGAGGCTTCTTGCGCGGTGTTGCCGACCGCTGAGCAGCTGGCGGCTTTGCAGTTGGTTGCGGATAATATTCGTGAGCTTTCAGTGATTTTGAATGGGGTGGAGGATGCTGCCGCAGCGGATGCTGCTGCCGGCAAGGTGGAGACTTTGATTGCTGACCTGCCGGCGAAGGTGCGTGGGGTGGAGTTGCCGCGCAGAACTTTGGAGGATAGTTTGCAGTTAGTGGGTATGAGCAGTAAGGAAATGTCTGATTTTGTAGCGCTGGAGCGTCGTTTGCGTGCGGAGTATTTTTACGGTTCGACGGCTTTAGCCGCGGCTCTTCGTGCACCGGCAGAGGCTGCTGTGCTGCCGACCGTGCCGACGGAGGATGTGCTGGCTGCTATATCTGCTGAGATTAAGGCGGCATATGTGGGGAATGAGGCTATGCAGGGGCTGATGAGTGGTGGCCCGGGGACTTCGCAAGCTACGGCTTGGGTGATTTCTGAAACTAGCCCGGAGGCTGTAAGCATGCAGTACCGCTTGTTGGCTATGCTGCCGGGGGATGCTGAGCGGGAAATGCAGGCTTTGGTGCCCGGGGAGGGTGGGCGTTATTTTGATCGCCATCAGGTAGTATATACTTACGAGGGTAAGCGTTATCGTATTGAGCAGTGGTTTGATATTACGGCTTATTTCCGCGCCAGCTATGGCGAGGCTGAGTGAGATTGGCTTTGAAAAAAAGGTTTGATTTCATATTGATATAGAAAATCGCCGGTAGCAAAAACTACCGGCGATTTGTTTGTTGATAGGGGGGGGATATTTTAAGCTTGCGGGGCGGCCTCGATGATGAGTACGCCGAAGGGCTTGATTGTAAGTGTGGTGGCTTTGCCTGCCGTGGCTTCCGCAGGTAAGGTGTCTCCCTTGGGTGAGCTGAGGGTATAGCGCAGCGGAGCTCCGAGCGGCAGCTCGAAGACGGCGGCGGGGTCAAAGCTGAAGTTTTGCTCGGTATCGCTCGGGTTGCGCAGTACGAGGATGCCTTTTTCGGGGCTCCATGAGCCGAAGCCGTAGACTTCGAGTGCGGCGGGGTCACCGCCTACCCAGTGGCTGTCGACCATGGTTGCGGCGTTTGCTCGGCTCCATTTTGCGGCGGCTGCCAGGGTGTCCCACTCGTGGTCCTGCAGCATGGAGGGGGTGATGTAGACTTCTTGCATTTGGGTGCCGAGGCCAAGACCGCTCCAGATTTCGTCTGCCAAGTCATCGCCCTCAGTTGTCATGAGCCCGCGAGCGCCCTTGTTGTAAATGACGCCGTGGGTCATGAGTGAGTTGATGGGGAAGAGCGGCGAAATCTTGACGTTGTGCTCAAAAATCATGGCGTCTCGGAAGGTAATCCACTGCTGGCGGGCGGTACCTACGCCGCAGAAGTCGTGGTCCCAGTTGCCACGCCATACGGAGTCTGCAATGCTGAACCAGAACGGGCTGGCCCAGGTGCCTGTGGTGAGGTTGATGTAGATGTCGGGCTTTTCTGCGCGCAGTTCGTCGATGAGTGAGATGGCGGCCTCGAAGTCGGAGCCGAAACGGGAGCCGGGTGCCGGGTCTGCCATGCCGGAGCAGCCGTCGAGCTTGAATTGGTTTACGCCATGCTCGCGAATCATGTGCAGGCACATGTCGCGGAAGAGTTCGTAATATTTGGGGCCGGAGAGGGCGAAGCCACGCTCGTTGGTCTCGTATGTGTCGCCCGCTGCGGCGATTCGGTTGAGCTTGGGCTGACCGTAGCCACCCCAGGGGGAGAACCACACGCCGGGAGCGGAGCCGTAGCTTTCCATCAGGGCGCGGATGTCGCGGAATTCGTTGGGCAAGCCCTCGTGGAACTGCCAAAGGGTTTCGGTATCATCCCAGCCGTCATCGAGCAGGAAGGAGTCCATTACCACGCCGCGCTTGCGCACGAGCTCTTCACCGAAAAGTCGCACGGTGTCGAGTACGTCTTGCTCGGAGTAGCGGGAGAAATAGCCGATGTCGTACCATGTGTTGTAGTTGAACAGGGGGAAGTACGGGCGAGCGCGCTCTTCATTCAGGTAAGAGAGCTGGAAGGTGCGGCGCAGTTGACCGGGGGCGCAGAAGCCCAGAACGGCGGAGATGCTGCTCTGAGTGCGAGCGGGCAGGTGAGTGGTGCGCTCCAGCGAGCAGGCAAAACCGGCTGCTGTAACTTCGCCCTTGCTCAGCGGGCTTTCCACACCGGCAAACAGGCGATTGCCTGCGGCCACGACGGGGGCACCCTTTACACTGCCCTCGACTCGGGATTCGGGGGCGGTGATGTTCAGCAGGGTAATCTTGCGGGCGGGCATGGCAAACTGCATGGGGGTAATGTGCATCCCCAGTCGCATGTAGGGTTGCCCCTCGCGCAGCTCGGCCCACCATTCGAGCTTGTAGCCATCTGTTGTTACGGCAAAGGGCAGGCTTACCCGCTGCCCGGCGCGGCGCTCAACCAAGCGGCGTCCCTCCGGCTGCGGCTCGATAGCGCTGACAACGGGAACCCCGCACATCAGGTCTTGGGCGGTGAGGGGCAGGCATATGTCGGTGTATTCTTTCTTGGAACATGCTTCGTCCGTTTTTGCCTCCTGCAACTGAATGGTGAAGATTTCTTTGCCCAGGTCGTAGCTGCGACCGTTTATTTTATCCTGCACGGTTACGCCGGCAAAGCGGCGACCTGCGGTGCGGATGTCGATGCTGATGTACTCGTTCTCAATCATAACAACGCGGTTATTTTTATCTGCGGGAAAGGGTAACACATTGCCCCTGTTCATGCAAGTGTAAATTTCGGGCGCGGTGGATGAGTGCTGCACCCGGGCTACGTCTCTGTCAATATCTGGGCACAGAAAGAGCGGTATTGTTTAAATACCGCTCTGAAAATAAGTGAACTAAAGGAGATTAGTCGAGTGAAAGTGTTTCCGCTGCGGATTCTGCGGCATCCTCAGCCTGCTGAGCCTTCTTTTTGGCATTCTTTGCTTTTTTGGCAGCAGCCTTTTTGTTTTTTTGCTCAGCCTTAGCTTCCTTCACCAGCTCTTTCCAGGAGGCTACAAGCTCGGTGCATGCGCTGGCGCCGGATACTCCTTTGATTACGGTGCCATCCGTGGTTACGGCTACAATGTTGGGGGTGCCGCCACTGCCGCCGGAAGGAACCTGTACCTTGCCTGCGGTGGCATTTGTTACGATGGGGTAGGTCATTTCTGCCTCTTTTGCCCATTTCTTGGCAACCTTGAGCTCGGAGTCGCCGCTGAGCATGATAAGCTCTGCGCCCTTGCCTTTCATGGCCTTGTAATGTTCATTCATATCAGGCACAATCTTGCGGCAGAACCCACATTTGGAGTGGGAACGGAGTATAAAGTACACGCTGACTTTCTTTTTGGGCTTGGCCTTAGTAACGTACTCGACCTTGGCAAGCATGCCGGGCACAGTGACGGCTTTTTCCTCAGTTGTCTCGGTTTCGGCTGCGACTTCATCCTGAGCGTAGACATTGCTCGGGGCGAAGAAAGCTGCGCCCAACATCATGGTGGCTATGAAAAACAGTCGCTTCATATTCAAAAGAACGGTTGTATCGGCGCATATTCTACATTATTTTTATGCTTGTGCAAGCTTTTATGGCTATGGGCTTGTCGGCCGGGGAAATGTGATATTGCCATGAGCAAGAAAAAAACACTTTTTCTGATTGCTATGCAGTGCTCTGCGTGGTAGAATGAAGATAGGCGTAAAACCATTATGAAAAAGCTGATAGTTCCTAGAAAATTCGTGAGCATGATGCCCCCTGCCGTCGGGAGCTGTTTTCGGCGCTGGGCCGAGTATATGTATGCTAATGTACAGTTCAGTCTGCCGGATAGTGAGCTGCACTCTACGGCGCACTGTGAGCGAGTGTTGCTATATGCTATGCTGATGACTCCACGGATTTTTGTTGATGACGAGCAGGCGCTCACCATTTTGGCACATGCGGCTATTTTCCACGATACGCGCCGTGAAAATGAGGGGAAGGATACCGGCCATGGGGGGCGCGCAGCCGAGTATTATGGGGCTTTTTGTCGGGAGCACTCGGAGTTGACGTATTCTCCGGAGGCCGCCGTCATCATGCGCTACCATGACCGCCACGATAATAAGGGGGAGGAGGCCATTGCTCAGGAATTCCCCGATTCTGCGAAGCGGGTGTGCACGCTTTACCGTGTTTTTAAGGATGCCGATGCTTTGGATCGCTGGCGCTTGGGTTCCCGTGGGCTCAATCCGGATTTTCTGCGTACGGATGAGGCTATACACTTGGTCGGCTTTGCTCGCAAATTGGTGGAGCTAACTCGCTCCATTGATTGGTGAGTTCAGCTGTTATCTTGCCGTGGTTTGGCGGGAGTTTGTCTTTTCTCTCAGTCGCGCAGCGCGCGGCGCAGCTCGTCGCATTGGTAGTATTCGGCTTGTTCCAGTCGTTGCTGTAATTTATCGATGTCAGCCAGAGTGGCACCTCCGGATTTTTCCATAGCCTCGATAATTTCCATACCGGAAATGGTGGGTAAAATATCGTTGAGGGTACTCAGGCGCTCGCGCAGGGCTTTTACTTGTTGTGCGACATTTTGTGCGGAGGCGGTGTCTGTAACCTGATTGAGGAGATTCACCATTTCGTTGAGTCCCTCGACAAAGGTTCGGAGTGCCGCGGCTTGCTCTTCGGGGGTGAAGTTCGGCTCTTCCTCCATTTCGGTACTGCCGCCCGGCTCCACTGTGATTTCCATATCGTCGAAATTGTCCTCTTCATCGGTATATTCCGGGGCGGTATCATCGCCTGCAGGGGTATTATCCGTAAACTCGGAGTCGAAATCCTCGTCTTGCGGGCTTGCGTCATCTATTGTCTGAGTGGGCAGAGTGAAGTTGAACCACTGCTCAATCGGGCACACCTTGCCATCAAATTCCAACACCACGGTGTATTTCATGGCTTTTTGACCGTTTTCGCGGTGAATAATGGCCTGGCCGATGGGGTGTTTGCTATCGAGTGTTTGCAAAATATGTGCCACGAATTCCTGTGAGTCGGGGAGGAGGTTCCATGCGGTATCTTGCGACAGGCCGGGGCCGCCGGTGATACCGGGCTGCTGTGCCGCAGCTGCGCTGAGTTTTTGTTGGAGCTGTGCAAGTTGCTCCGTGGTGAGTTCAACCTGCTCCATGGCCATGTAGGCGGGGGCTCCCATTGCTGTGGCCAAGGCTGTGGAGTGGTAAAAACTGGCCGCTTCCAAGCGCTTTTGTATGCCCTCCGCTCGTTCCTGCGTTATCCCGGCGTCTATCATGGCTTTGTTGACAATGGGGAGCGGAATGTATTGTATGCCGAAGCTCAGTTCGTCCAGCAATAGCATGCGTACTTTCAGCTTGTCGGCTGCGGCATCGGCCGTTGCTTTGTCTTGTACGGTTTCGAGCAGTTCGGTTACGGATTTCATGGCTCGTACGGCGTCTTGCAATACACGGCGCAGTTCGGGATTTGCCAGTTCGTATGCACTACTCGCGGGCTCACTTGCCAGCCGGGGAACAGCCGTGGCCGATTCTTGTGCCGGGCAGAGCGTGGAGGTCAACAGAATGATACCGGGAATAAATGTGTGCAGCGTTTTCATGAATCCTGTGCTTTCAGTATACACTAATTGCTTTGCGGAGCAAGTAAAAAGAAAAATGGAGCCGGATATTTCCGGCCCCGTGAATTATTGCTGGATAGCGTGAATGGTTTATTAATTGTTTGTATAATTCATAATCCATTCTTTTTCCGTTCCATCATGCTCTATAGCTTTCACTTTGACAGAGTTAGGCAGTTTTTTGAAGCTGAGACGGAGGAATTTTTTATCCATCGAAATGTTGCTATCATTGATACTGACTTCTTTCGGTTCTTTTCCCGCTTTGTTCGTTACAACATTGAATCTTAAAACGTATTCGCCATTTAATAGTTCCGGTTCGCGTATTGTTTGTATCTCGTAATCCTCTACGGGGGTAGCGCACATGAACATCAGGGCGGTGATTGCTACGGCTACGCCTCCCAGTATGGACCATTTAATTTTATTCGGTAAGCGCCAGAAGGCCTGGCTGAGTACTTTCAGCTTTGCTACGGTCTCCATGACATAGTCCATGAATCGAGTGAACGCGGTCTCTTTGCGGGGGGGCGGGAGTAAATGTTGCAGTTGCTGGATGGTGGCCACGGTGCTTGTGTCCTCGTTACCGTTAGCATCCAACTTACAAATACCCCAGATGATGGCAAGTCTCTTGTTTTTACCTGTACCATACAAGCGGTAAAGCTCAGGGGCTTTTGCGGGGTCGGGAAGTGATAATTTGGCCGTCGGGGCATCCGCCGGCAGCTTTGCGCTTTCCTCCAAGAATTGGTGAAGAACGTTGTGCAGTTTATTTACTTGGCTTGCTGGTACGTTACTGAAGTTCGGCGTCGCGGCGGTACTGTTCCCCAAGAGCTCATGCGAGTTTTCAATGATGGTAGCTGTTGCGCTATCGCCTGAATCGATGATTCGCGGGAGGAAGGGCGCCAGCTTTTGAACCAGTATATTCTGGTGCTGGGGATGCCAGAAATCGGGGCAGCCACGATCGGGGCGCAGACGTTCGAACTTGTCCAAATTTATTATTATACCTTCGCCGGGCATGGGGGTAATGCCGTTGGCGTTTGCGGGCGTGGAAGAGGCACTCGCTGTGTTGTCGGAGGTGGAGTCGGTATTCATGGTAATGCCGTTGATTGATTTTACTGTTTATTTTTGTAGAAAATAGGACTTGGGGTAATTCATGGAGCGGGGCTGATAGCCCCGCTCCAGCAATTTGTTGTTAAATTAATTTTCTGCGGCTTTTTTTACAGATATATTCAGGTGGATTGGGGTAACATATTTAAGGCTGTTATCAACCCAAATCTTCAACAGAAGTTCCTGTTTGCCCTGATTCGGCAATTCGAGCTGAACCATTCCATTGCTGTCGGCCAATTTATCATTTATGGTTACTTTGCTGAAGTTAACCCCGGGATTGAGGGAGGCCACATTCAGAGTAATCAAAACCTGATCCGTGCCTTTAATGGCGACCTTATTTTTCAGCGTAACCTCATAATGATTTGTGGGGTCAAGTTCAATTACGGGAATCTCGGTGGGCTCCTCTTTTAGGGTAGGGGGAGGCGGAACTGTGATGGGGGAACTACCCTTGTCGTCATCGGCTACGGGTTTACCCTTGTCGTTACCGTCTACAGACGTGCCTTTGTCGTCATCGGCTACGGGTTTACCCTTGTCGTTACCGTCTACAGACGTACCCTTGTCGTCATCGGCTACGGGTTTACCCTTGTCGTTACCGTCTACAGACGTGCCTTTGTCGTCATCGGCTACGGGTTTACCCTTGTCGTTACCGTCTACAGACGTGCCTTTGTCGTCATCGGCTACGGGTTTACCCTTGTCGTTACCGTCTACAGACGTGCCTTTGTCGTCATCGGCTACAGGAGCATCGCTGTTATCGCTGGAATTATTGCCCTTTTCGAGTTTTTCTCTCAGCTGACGGATAAGCTTAAGCTGTTCATTCAGTTGATTGAGTGAGCGATTGATAGCTTCAAAGCGGTCTTTAAGCTGCGCTTTTTTCTTGTTCGCTTCTTTCTCCTGAGCTTCGAGTTCCGGGAATTTGGCTTGTGTTTGTTCTATCTTAATTTTCAGTTCATTTGCCTTCTTTGTGATTTCCTGGCGTTGCTCAGGAGTGAGCCCGGGTTGCTTGAGTTGCTCCATCAAAGACTCGAAAGTAGCGTAATCTTCGTTGGCTTCCTTAAAGGTCTTTATGATGTTGTCGTATATCCTATTCAACTTGACAAGGTCTGCTTGATATGCAATGATAGCCTTCTGCTTGTCCTGAATGTTTTTCTCTTTTTGTTTCAGGATTTCAATTTGCTTGCTAACCGGAAGTTTTCTCTCATCGGGGGTGAGGGGATGGTAGGCCGGTTCCGCTGTGAGTGTGCTCTGATTTTGCGTATCATCTACAGCATTGGCAAGAAGCTTTTCGACTTCTGCTCTAGTAGCCTCAGACTTTTTCAGCTCTTGCTCGATTTTGACGCGCTCTTGCGAGATAGCGTTTGCATCGGCTTTGAGCTCTTGAGATAGGGTACGCACTTCAGTTTGCAGTTGTTCTATCTGTGTTTTGATTTGATTTTTCTCTTCCTCCGTTATGGGTTGGGAGAGCTTTTGCTGCAAACCTGTGAGAGCCTCAATTTTCTTCTCGAGTTCCTTTTGTTTGTTTTGATTGTGCTGCTCGCGGGCAGTCAGTTGGTTGAGCTGCTGTTTAAGCTCATTTTGGGTGGTGGAGATTTCGTTCAGTTTGACAATGAAAAGCTGTATTTTTTCATTTGTCAATTTGATACGCTCTGAAGTGGCCTTATCTATATCGTTTTGCTTTTCAATAATTTGCGTTGTTATGGCCTGAGCTTTCTGAGTAGGTTTGCCGTTGGCCTGTGCGGGCATTTTTTTCTCCTCTTCCCAAGCTTTTTGTAGCTTGGTAAGCTCCTTTCTTTGAGTGCTTATAACATTGGCAAGCTCCTTATCCCTGTCATTTAATTTCTTAATCTGCACATCAACAGGCTGTTTTTTGTCTGTTATTGTCAGATAATCATATACGGCGGGAACCTCTTTTTCCTGCTTGTTGTCAGGGCTATTCAACGTGGTATTTGTCGTTAATTGTAACTCAGCGGTTGTTGTTGCAATTTCTTTACCAATGACCGTGCGCTGTTCATTGAGCTTGGCACGTTTTTCCCGGAGTTCCTCCTCCGTTTTTTTAATAGTATCCGTAGCTGTGGCAATCGTCTTATCCAACTCATTTTTTTCTGCTTCAGCTTTCGTCTTTTCAGCGTCCGCCAGAGTTTGCTCATCCAGCAATTTTTTGAGTTCTTCAAAACGTGCGATATTGCGCTTGAGCTGTTCTTTCTGTTGTGCGAGTTCTTCCTCACGGGTTATCAGATTAGCAAAATCTTGTTCGAGTGTATTTTGCTTGATGATAAGATCAGCTAAGGCGGTAGAGAGCTCTTGCTCTTTCTTTATCTTCTGCTCAACAGTATTGACCACCTCTTTAGGCTGTTCTTTGATTTCTGCTGTTTTTGTGGGGCCAGAAGTACAATACAGGGTGAGCCCGGCGGCGGCGATACCGAGCAAAATCCACAACCAAGTATAGCTGCGCGGGCTGGGCGCGGCACCTTTGTAATCAAAGTCTTTGAGCAGTACCACGGAGGAGAGGTCCTCTTTGTCCATTTCTTCTTTGAGAGCAAGCCCCCATACAATGGCGAGCCTCTTGTTGGAACCACTGCCATACAGGCGATAGCACTCGGGCAGGGAGTTGGGCTTGGGCAGGGGGAAGCTATGAATCAATTGGCGGATGGGTTCCGGCGTATTGCTGTCATCGGCTTCCGCAAGCAGCGCTTGAATGCGAGCTTTGAGTTTATCCAATTCCGCAGCCGGTACATCGTTGAGAGACGGAGTTGCCGCCTGACTGGTACTGAGCAATTCTTGCCCATTTTCCACGATGGAAGCAGTTACCGTACCGGTGCTGGCATCGAACTCCATGCGGGGAAGGAAGGGGGCAAGCTTTGTGCGCAACAACTTGCTGTGATCTACGAACCAGTAGTTGGTGCCGCCGCGATATACCTTGAGCTCCTGATAATAATTCAGGTCAAAACTCAAACCTTTATTGACAATGGGGGTGACTTTCATAATGTTATCTATCAGTATAGACGTGGATTTTGCTAAATTGTTCTTAAATTATCCCAGTTGAACTTGACATTTGTTGTAGGTCATTTCTGTTTCCGGATTTTTTACACCCCATGAGAGAATGGCCTCCACGGTTCCGGTTGAACTGCCTCGTACTCCGTCTGGTATCATGACTCTGCTGTCGTAGGATTCGCCCAGGTAGGAGATGTAGAGCGTGTGTTTGCTGCCGACAGTATTCAGTATACCATTAAAACGCTCAATAAGTTCCAGTGAGATTTCGTGCGCGTCATCGTGGCTGACGTTTTCGCTGTATAAGAAGTCGAGGAAATAGCGGCTGAAGTACACGATGGCTTCCATGGCTTCTTTTTCCGTAACGCTGGTCAGTTTTTCTGAATTTTGACGGACATTTTCCATGATGTTCGACCAAGAAAAGAGGTAGGAACACATGGAGAGAACCCGGAAGTTCGGGGTCGAAGCTGCAAATTGAGCCTTCCACTGGGAGATAAAATGCTCGATAGCGGGTATTTGCAGGCATTCTGGGAAAAAGCGGTTGAGCAGCAGCCGACTAGGGGCGATTTCTTGCAGTGCCTTGTCGAGTTCGTCTTTTGCAGATTGAGCTTCACCGGTTGCCTGTGAAAGTTTAGCTGTCAGGTCGGAGATTTGTTGCTCTTTTACCCGAATGGCCTCCTGAGCCTCGTCCAACTGTTTGCTGAGTACTTCCGGCTGAACTGCAGGCTCGGTGCTGTTGTTCTCCTGCCCCGGCTCGGTCGCTACATTTTCAGAATTGGCGAGCTGTGTTGTTTCACCACGATGGAGCTCCCTGAGGGTTTTGCTGAGTTTCAGGTTCTCTTCTTTCAGGGCAATCAGCTTGTCTTCTGCGGTATTGCGCTCGTTTCGCAGTTGCTCCAGCTCGTCCTGCCCCGGAATCTGCGAGAGCCGGTTTACCAGCTCTCGCAGATTCTCTTCGATGAAAGTCAGGCGCTGATTTTTTTCATCGATGAGCTGTTCAATTTTAGTGAGCGTCTTTTCGGTATCGTTTCCGAATAGTCCCATATGATGAATTGTTTGGGGTGGAGGTTAGATATCCATGAAGAAGCGGCATTCTTCCATCCAGAAACCTTCGTCGGGGAGTGTGCACAGCTGCAGCTCTACCTTGTCCGGGTCGAAGTGTTCACCTTTGCTGGAGGGGTTACACAGTTTGACGGATTTCAGTTTGATGTCATCTTCATCCACGGCGTAACTATCGCCATTCGCTACGGCGTCGCTGCTGGATACGCGCTCAACAACCACGGCAAGAATCCAACCGTTGTTGAAATGGCTTTCGGGACCTGTCCAGCAGAGCCTGTAAAGGCGCTGCGGAACGGTGGTCTGGGTATGGTATTTCTGGCGACCGATGCAGCTGCGAATCTTCATCTTTGTGCCTTTATACTCCTTGCCCTTTTCGGTGAAGGTTCTGTTGCTGTTATCTGTTTCGTTCGGAGTAAGCAGGATTTCATTGAATCCGCTCGGAGAGTCGTCCGGGCGCATAGTGCCCCAGTAGTTTCTGCAACGATGCGGGCTACTCTGTATCGTGCTATCATCTTCTCGGCAATCCCAGTAGTTACCGAGAAGGCCATTGCCTGCTTTATAGAGCGCAGCACCAACCGCTGTTACCGTCTTAGCATCGTTAATACGGTTGTTCTTTGACATGGGATACCAGCTACCTGCCAAGTAGTCTTTCATGCGCACGATGCACTGCGGGCTGACAGGCAAATATCGGCGCAGTAGGGCTTCAACTCGCGGCATTTCGGAAATTTTGCCGCTGACTGTCACGACGTCCACATCATAAGCTGCTGTGAATTGCCCCAGCGGCTCAATGCCGGGACTGAGCGTCTCTTCGATGCAGGCATTGATTTCGTCCGGGTCGTACTCCAAGCGATCACTGCCTTTGACAAAGTCTGCATCGAGGTCGTGCTCCATCAGGTATTGGTTGAACTCATTGATGGCGGTTTCGTCGCCCCCGCATTCTTCGATACTGCGGAATCTGCCATTTTCACCCTGATAATAGCCGGAGGGGTAGTTGGCTACATCACTCAGCCACTGGCGAACGATGGGCAGGAACAGCAGGGTGACGATACGCTGCCATCTGGCGCGGTCGGACTCTTTGCGGTTCGGGTCCGAGAGCGTCTGCATGAAGTTCGAGGCCACTTCGTTGTTGGCGTTTGGCGGAATACCGCGGGCATTGAGGAAGGACTTGAGCAGTACTCTTTGTATGATGGCAAGTGTTACATTGTCGCCGGCAAAGGTGTTGCTGTCCCGGAACAGTACTTTGTAACGCAGAGATATTTCCCCCTTAGGTGCATCGTTGTAGTACTCAACAATGGCGGTGTCAAGTGTACCACCACCGATGTCGATGGTCATGACACGTACTCGGGAGTTGGAATCGCCGCACGCTTCGGAGGCTTTGCGCCCGTAAAGCTCAATCCACAAATCGGCATCTTTCAGGCGAGATATTTCTGAGTATATGAAGGGCAACTGTGAGGCTACGGCTTCGTCCAAATCAACGTAAAGTTCGGGGCGTCCTTGCTTGTGAAGCTCCTCTTCATCGGTTGCACTTTCACGAGTTACCAACTGGGTGGTATTCATGTGTGCCAGTGTGAAGATGTTGACGGCTTGCTGCCATGCTTGACGGTAGTACTGGCGCTCCTTGGCAATCCAGCCGGAGGGGAAGGTAACATTGATGCTTCGCAGGCGACGAGCAACAGAACCTCCATCTCCCGCGCGCCAGTTGTACGACGTAATTTGTCTGTAGGCGGATTCAATGATGGAAAGAGCCGACCACATCATGGCTGTGCTGCGGGGGTATGTAGCTCTCTGCGGGATGATTAAGGGACGTTGGTTGAGGTCCTTGTTTTTGAACGGAGGATGGTCGATATCCCAATCCTCGCCGTCACTGTACATGTAACGGCAAATTTGACCTTGTAAGGAGGGCAGGGACGAACGATCTGAAATATTTGACCAGCTGTTGAAATTAATGTGCCAAGAGTGCGGTGAGTTGCCGCGATCCCAGAGGTAGCGCTTGGGTGAACTCATGGATACGTGCAGCCCCCTCTCCATGTCAATGTTGTTCATCAGGCGCTTCGCCTCTTCACCCATCAGCGCAGGCGAAATTTCCACAAACATTTGCGGAACTCGCTGGGTGCAGTGATAGCTGATTTGGGGCTCTGGCTTGTTGCCGCCGAACACATGTTGCATAATGCCACCATCGTTCTCCGGCGGATTTATCACCGATTTGGTGTACTGCTTGCTGGTGAAGAATGAAGTATTCGAGCCGTCGGGGGACGGGTAGTCCCATTCGGCAAACATAGGTTGCTGCAGAAGGAACCAGGAATCTGCAATTGTCTCGCCCCTGTTTTCATTCTTCTTGCTCGGTCTGGTGTATTCCTGCCCACGAGGAAGGAAATTGATTTCTTTGCAAAGATAATTAAACTGACCTTTTGCACCAAGAAGTCTATTGTTTTCAAGAGCAAGGACAACTGTACGAGTGTTACCGAAGTCGACGATTAAGTCAACATCCATGACGTTGTTGTTGTTTTGCCAGATAATATCCACCCGTTCAAAGGGGACAACTTTACCATCGGGAAGTTCTACGGGAAGAATGATGGCGTAAGCATCTTTCACTTCTTTAAGAGTTCCCTGCTGTGAGCTGCGCCCAATAGCGGCGTGATTGGGGTATGCGTAGGGGCTTACCTCGTGTTCGGCTTGGTTAGCCGGCATATCTCTGGCAGCAATTTCTCGCTCTTCAAATAGGGTGCCACGCTTAACGGTACCAAGGTTACTTTCAATGGCAAGCCAGAGGCCGATATTCTGCTTAGCTCCTTTGTACCCAAAGCGGTAGCGCATCCAAGTGTAGCGGTCTTGGTTTTCTTTGTTGTTGGCTTCCGGTGCCTGGGGATCGTAGGGCTTCTTGGGAACTCCCTGCCATGGGCGGCTTTCTCCTTTCCATGTTTTCAGCAGATCGCTGCTCTGGATTCCGTGCTGTTTCTTGAACTGCTCAGAAAACGGAATGAAGTAGTAGTGGTGCCCGGTGTTGGGCATAATATAAAGTTCATGCGGCTTTTTTGCCTGAGAATTATTATTGAGCATGTGCTATGGAAGATGTGAGTTTTAATAAGTTTTTTTGATACAGTTTTACTCGCCGGTTCCCGATATTTCGGTATTCAGAGCGATTATTTCCGCGTCGCCGGGTTGAACTCCGCGCTGTCCGGCTGTTCCTTCCTCTTTCAATTTACCCAGAATCTGAAGGAACGGTGCAATGACACTGATATAGTGAATGTTATCATCTTTTTGCACAACGTTTTCTTCTAAGATATTGTAGGAACTGATTCTTTCCAGCAGCTTCACACTTTCCGTTTCATTTCGGTGCACAGTTGATTGCGGGAACATGAGCTTGGAGAAGAAGATGGCAACCAAACGGCGCAATTCACTGCGCTCCTGTGTAGTGCCTTTCATGGCAACTGACCTGAGAGACGTATACATAGGTTTAATGTCGACATTCTCAGTCAGGTACGAAAGCACACGTGTACGATGTTTGGCATCCTCAAAGCCCAGTGA
Organism: Akkermansia sp.; assembly: GCA_045614705.1. Lineage (GTDB taxonomy): Bacteria > Verrucomicrobiota > Verrucomicrobiia > Verrucomicrobiales > Akkermansiaceae > Akkermansia. The sequence continues at coordinate 36,844 of JAZLDM010000087.1, read as the reverse complement.
AGTCTGCAGGGGTTTAAGACGTGCGTTTTCCTGCCAGATGTCGAGCTGATTTTGCAGGTATGTGACGAGCTTTGTGTCTCCGCTGTTAGGAACAATTTCAAGACTTTCCGGGGCGATATCTTTGAAGTCGAGGATTTCCCGAGCAACGATTTCATCTTTAGCTTTCTGGTGATTGTCGTTGATGGCATTGATAAGGAGCTCAAGGTCACGGCCGAAGTTGTCCTCATCTTTGTCTGAGGGCAGGGCTTGTGACATGCCGTCAATCCAATCTTTTTGAAGCTGTTCCTGCTTGGCCTCCAAGAGTTTCTGACGATGTGACTTTTGAATCATTTCCGTCATCTCTTTGAACAGGTAGATTCGACCGCCGTGGCTTCCTTCCATAATGTCCGACATTTCCGTCAGACTGGTCTCCGTGCCATTGAATTGGCGCTTGAAGTGTTTGTCGTCCAATATCTGATTAAGCACTTCCTGCATTCTATCCTTGTCGGTGATATCATGACGCCCGGCGGGGAACATGGGGTAGTTGACGCAGAATGTTCGAACGACTGCCGGGTCTGCCAAATCGCCCATGCTTTTGAGCATGCCGAATACATCACTCAGACCGGCCAAGCCGGTACCGCTGGCATGCACTACATTAAGCAGGCTTACGGAGAAGGTGAGCACAAGGTTAATCTGCATCTCGCGATCTTTGCAGAGCGGATTATGCGGTTTGCCCATGGATTTAAACCATTGGCGAATACCGTTCATGAGCTGAATAGGATTGCTCGGGTACAGACCATTGCCGGGCATACGTACCAGCAGGGAGAAGGCGTCGATGTTAAGGTTACGAGCACTGGCAACAACTATTGAGGCCGTCTTACCACGCATCATGACCTTGGTTAAGGCATACATGGGGTATATTTGGTCTTTGTCGCTGTCTCTGTAATTCAAAGAAAGTTTTTCATTGGTGAAACGGTCTGCGTTTCTATGCTCATTGGCCACACCGGGGAAGTCAACGAGGTCAGCCTTTTGCAGCAGTTCGTATACGGCCGGATGTGACTTCGACATGACGTCATCACGAAGTGGCACTTTGATGAGGGAAACAAGCCCCTGACACAGCGCAAAGTCAATCGCATCATTGAACAGTGAGGTACCGCCACCCTTCACAATGGCTACATCGCCGTTTTCCAGAGTTTTGAGGGAGCAGGAGTTTACCAAATTCCGTACATAGTCAGACCCGCTGTAGAGCTTTGCCGAAGCGATATTGAGCATCAGAGCACCGATTTCTATACCGCAGTATATCTTTTTGTGCCCCATTTGTGCGCGCTTGTTACGCAGGCGAAGGTAGACGTCGTTGAGATTTTGCCAGTTATCCCACAAAAGTTCACAGGCAAACTTAATAACATTTTCGGTGCTCGAAATGAGAGCATCGTAGTTGAGCAGATTGCTGCGACGATTGGGCCATTCTTTACGCAGGTTTGCATAGCGCGGCAATTCCATGTCGATGAGTACATCTACCGCGTCCAGTACTTCTGTGAGCAGCAGGTAGGCTTCTTTATCAGGTGCACCTATCGAGGCCGCCCCCGCTTTGCTGATAACATTGTCGGCAATTTCTTTCAGGGATTCGGGGCGCAGGTAGGTTTCTTCTCCGCTGGCAGTTGTAGCAACTGTTTCGCTCAGGTAACCTACAGCCAGTGAGAGCAGGATGGCATGATCTTCGGCAAACTGAATCTCGACAGGGTACGACTTGTATTTTACCTCTTTGGTCATGTGAAATCTTGTCACACATCCCGAGGCATCCGCACCCTTACTGAAGGGGTTCAGCACAGCAATTGTGCCGTTTTTGAAGTCGCCGCTGAAGCGAGCAGGGGTGTCGTCCCAACTCAGCGCACTACCATGACCGTCTTCGGTAACATTGGCATCGATAAACTCTGCCAACATGGTGGATTTGCCGCTTTGAGACGGTCCCCACAGGGCGATGGTGGGGCGGCTGTATGTTGTGCGAGCGCTTTCAACTGAAATGGCCTCCGTACAGATACGCAGCATATTGTCAAGCCAGCCGCCGCGAGAGAGTGCGTAGCCGCCTTTACGCTGACTACCGAATTGCCAGTACCAGTTTAACAGTTGTTTTTTAGTATTCGATTGAATTTCCATGTAGTGTAGGTATTGCTTTTGAAAATGATAAAAGTATGGAGAAAGTAGGCAGTAAGTTATGCGAGGCCGTGCGTTCGCAGCTTGAGTTGTAATCTGCTTATTTCTGCATTGGTGGAATTGATTTGCTGCTTAAGTGTATTGATTTCTCCCATGAGTTGGTTTTCTCTGATGGCTGATTGCTGCAGCTTGGTTCTGAATGCTGCAACCTTTGTGTTCTCAGCTTCGAGACGTGTGATTGAGTCATTGGCCGCAGTTAAGGCAGCTTGGCAAGCGTCCTTCTCCTTCATGAGCTGCTGGATTGTCTCGTTGGCCTGAGCTGCGGTAACAGCCCCGCCTTTCCTTTCGTCTTCGAGTCGGGAGATTGTGGCGTTGGCCGCAGTTAAGGCAGCTTGGCAAGCGTCCTTCTCCTTCGTGAGCTGCTGGATTGTCTCGTTGGCCTGAGCTGCGGTAACAGCCCCGGCTTTCTTTTCTTCCTCGAGTTGTGAGATGGTGGCGTTGGCCGCAGTTAAGGCAGCTTGGCAATCGTCTTTTTCCTTCGTGAGCTGCTGTATTGTCTCGTTGGCCTGAGCTGCGGTAACAGCCCCGGCTTTCTTTTCTTCCTCGAGTTGTGAGATGGTGGCATTGGCCGCAGTTAAGGCAGCTTGGCAATCGTCTTTTTCCTTCGTGAGCTGCTCAATAGTCTCGTTGGTCTGAGCTGCGGTAACAGCCCCGGCTTTCTTTTCTTCCTCAAGTTGTGAGATGGTGGCATTGGCCGCGGTTAAGGCAGCTTGGCAATCGTCTTTTTCCTTCGTGAGCTGCTCAATAGTCTCGTTGGCCTGAGCTGTCGCAGCAGTTGATTCATTCAATTCATTTTCAAGTTCTGCAATGCGGCGCTCGTATTCCTCCGGTGGAATAGGGGGAGGAGGCGGTGGTTCTAAGCTTTTCAGTTCTTCTATTTGTTCATGAAGTTCGATAAGCTGGTTAATCAGTTGTGTTTTATTCCAACGTTTGTAATCAGAGTAATCGATTTGCCTGTATTTCTTGTCTTCCATGTCGTAGGAAGCCCGGAGCTCATCGAGATTCTCACCTACCGTGATAACCTCAATTTCCAGATCGTCGCGCGACATGGATTCATATGAATACTTCAAGTTTTCAGTGTCGAGAGCCATGATGATGAATGGTGTGTTAATTAAAAAAAAACAAAATAACCGTATGCTTAGATTTGCCGTATTATAGGATACAGCGGAACACTTGGCATGTCAAGCAGATTTCGCTTGCCGAACCGGATATTTTATGCGTTGAAGATGGTTTTACCTTATAGGACGTAAAGCTTGGTAAAAAAGTTGTACAGAAAGTGATTTTTTATATGAAAAATAAAAAGTGCCTACAAAATTTTGCCCGTACATTGTTACGGCGCAGGTGGGGTATATATTTCGAGCAGGGCATTCGGCCGGGGCTCTCTTCCAAGGAAATCGCTAATCTGCTGCATGGCCGGCACGCTGCTGCCGCGTTCGAGTATGCAGCGACGGTAATCAGCACCGGTGGCGGGGTTGAGTACACCTTCGGCTTTGAATCTGCTCATGGCATCTGCCGCGAGCATTTCGCACCATTTGTAGGTGTATAGGCAAGCTGCATAGCCCTCCGACATGTTATAGGTGAGGGTGCGTTGCTCAGTCGGGGGCTGTTCGGTGTATGGGAAGAGCCAAGGCCCGAGAATTTCGTTTGCCAGTTCATCGAGCGGGCGGTCTTTGTATTTATCGTGTCGGTGCATGTGCAGTTCGAGGTCGAGTTTGCTGCACAACAGCATTCGCATGTGCATTTCAATGGGGTTGGAACCCCGAGAGTTGGCCAGTTGTTCTGCCAGTTCTCGGGGCAGGGGCTCGCCGGTTTGATAATGGCGGGCAAAGGTGGCCAGTGCTGCAGGTTCCCAAATCCAGCTTTCTTGCAGATGACTGGGCATTTCCACGAAATCGCGTTCAACTTCGGCTGTGCAGTGGGGGCGAATTTCGCCGTGTCCAAGCATCATGTGCATCATGTGCCCGAACTCGTGGAACAACATATACATTTCACCATGGTGCAGCAGATGGGGAAGCCCGGGGCGAGGGGGAGATAAGTTTGCCATGAGAGCTGCCAAGTGCGGCTCACCTATGGTTCCATCCGCCGCCGGGGTTCCGTCCCGGAGGGGCAAGCACCAAGCTTGCCCTCGTTTACCGCGCCTCGGGTAGAGGTCCATGTAAAAACTGCCGAAATGCGTGCCTTTTTCGGCATCTTTAACGGCAAAAAAGCGCACACTGGGGTGCCATACTTCTACATATCCAGCCGGGCATGTTTCCCCCTGTTTCAGTGTGATGGTCGGCAGCTCTTCGAATTTGAGCTGCAGCAGACCTGCCCACAATTCGAGAAGCCCATTTATAACATTGTCGGCTTGTAAGTATGGTGTGATGACGTTCACATTGAATTTGTTGCGTTGGGGCGGGAGGTGGCGATTGAGGTAGGCTGTGTCCCATGGCGCAACGGTTGTGAGGTTTTTACCGCTGGCTTGCGAGTAGCGCTTCATTTCAGCGGCGACATAGGCATCCCACGCCGGTTTGCTCATAGCAAGCATATTATTGATAAAATCAAGGGCCTTTTGTCCACTGCCCATCATGCGATGTGCGGCCTCTTTATCCGCAAAGTTTGCGTAGCCGAGCAAGTTGGCCAATTCGTGGCGAAGTTCGAGTATGCGATTGATTATGGGCTCGGTGTCTATAGTGCGCTTGGTTCCGGCGCTTGTGGTTCCCAGCCAGCACTTGCGGCGGGTTTCGGCGACTGTACAGTAGTTCAGTACGGCACTTGCCGGGGAATCGGTAAGGTTAATAAGCCAAGCCGGTTTATTTTCGGTGGCAAACCCACGGCGGCGGGCAGCTGTTGCTGCATTTTGCATCCATTTTTTGGGCATGCCGGCCAGTTCTGCCGGGTCGGTTATGACCAGTTCCCACATTTGTGGGGCCATTTTTACATATTGGTTGAATTGGAATCCGAGCCGGGAGAGCTCTTGTTCTATCTGGGCTTTGCGCTGCTGTTGTTCCGGGGATAGAAGCATGCCACTGTCGCGCAGGGCTCTCAGTGTTTGTTGCACATAGCGTTGTTTTGCCGGGCTGAGTTGCTTTACCCAAGGAGCGTCTGCCGCTTGCATAAGTACTTGGGCTATTTGTGCGCTGTGCAGGCCTTCGGCATTGTGGAGCGTTACTTCTTGCATAAGCGTGTCCATCATGTGCTGCATGTCTTTATCGCCGAGCACAATGTACAGATGGTACACATAGTTCATGCTTTGTTTAATATTTTCCCCGGCTTGGTGCCAGGCCAGAAAGGTGTTTTCGAATGTAGCGGTTTCGGGCGTGACTGCTGAGAGTGCAGCCAGTTGCTCACGCGTTTGCGCAATAGCTGCACGCACATCAACGAGCGCCTGTTTCGGGGGCATTTTTGACCACGCAGGGTAGAGGTCCGTGCGAAAAAACGGATGTGCCTCATCTGCGCAGAGCCGCAGCGGAAAAACAAGAAGTACAACTAAAAGAAAGTATTGAAGTAGTTTATTCATTGCTCGATAGTCGATATGAGCTTGTTTACACGGACCAGGGAGACGCGTTGTAGGCGGCATCTGCCGCCGAGCTTACGAGCATGCGAACGCGATCCGCATCTGCCACGCGCAGAAAACCCCGAGGTGTACGGGTTTCGGTGCGTTCATCGTAATCATGGTCGAAGATGACGTCCCCGCTACCGTCCGGCTGCTCGTTGAACATTTGAATCATTCCCAGCATGAGCGGCCATTCTTGCGGCTCGCCCTTTTCGTGTAGTACAATAGCTCGCTTGGCGGTGAGAATGTAAACAGAGCTGCTTATTTCAACCGATTGATATTTTGCGCCGAAGAAGGCTCGCAGTTTTGCTGCTATCCCGGTAGTTTGTGCGGTTTTTGTGGTGGAAATCGGTTTGCCGACCCACAGCAATTCTTCTTGCGGGCGCAGAAGAGCATGTACACGAGCCTGTTCATTGGCAGTGAGCGTTCTCATGTATGGAAGACTAGCAGATTAGGTGTGTGGTGTCAATGTTTTGTTGCGTGTGAATTATTCTTGCTATGTGCGGGCTATTTTTGTAGAATGAATCCTGCTAAGTTTGTACTGTTATGCAAAAGAAAAAAATACCGGCTCCCCGTAAATTGCGAAAAGTTGTTCTGACCCATCTGGACGATGCCGTTTCCACAATGCTTGTCGTCACGACTGATACTATACCCGGGCGTAAGATTAAGAAGGTAATCGGTTTGGTAATGGGCAATAGTGCTCAGGTGCTGGGCATTGCCAGCGAGTTGACGGCCGGGCTGGGGCAGATACTGAGCGGGGGCGATGTGCCGAATTATAATTCACTACTGCAGGAGTCGCGTAATCTGGCCCTGGCTAGGCTGAAGAAGCAGGCTGTTTTAGCCAAGGCAAATGCTGTGGTCGGTCTGCGCTTTGCCTCATCTGATATCATGGATGGTCTGGCTGAGGTTTGCGTATACGGTACTGCTGTGGAACTTGAAAATGAATGAAATGATGGAAAAACTGCTCTGCCGTGAAGGTGCAGAACTATTTTTTTCCTTTCAATATCATCCGGATTACAACTATTGTATCCACTGGGCTGAGGCTTGCTTGGCGGATAATCTCGGAGAAGAGGTGGATGCCGCTCTATTGGAGCTTGCTCCTTGGATGGGGGCTAGTGCGGAGGGATTTTCGTACAGTGAGTTTGAGGCCGCCATGCGCCGTTTGAGTATGGCGCTGGGCGTAGAACTGCCGGATGCTGAGCTAGCCGGGCAGTTGTGGTTGTTGCACGAGATTCGCCATGGCGAAGCTGAGGGCTTTCCATGGGTGCTCGCGTATCCTGTTTTCTCGTGTGGTGGAGTATATGCGGAATTGTATTCTGCTTATACTTTGTGGGAGGCTGCCACATATAGCCCTGATAAAGCCTCTGAGCCGTACCGCGAGCCCCTCTTGAAGGAACTTGCCCGGTTAAGGCGTGAGCTTGCCGTGCAGGTGAGAGATGGCCACCTAGTGCTGGTGCGTGTGCGGGATTATTGAGCGTCTTGCTCTGTACCGAGCACTTTGGCGGCGAAGGCGGCGTAGTCCTGCTCGAAGATGAGGGAATTGTGCCCGCTGGTCTGTACCTGTTCGAAACCGTAGCGGCGGGAGAACTCTGCGCCTTCCGGCGTCACATTATCTGTGATGATACTGCGGCATCGGGATTTGACGGGCTCGTACTGCTCCACGGCGAGGGTGAGCAGGTGGCGGGTGAGCCCCAGCCCGCGGTAGGCAGGCTCCGTGAGTACACAGCACAGGAACATGTGCAGGGGTTCATTACTCTCATCAAAAGGGTCAGCCAGCCCTTCGAGGGTGAGAGTGTGGTCGTTGAAGCTACCCTCGCGCAGTGCTGTGTATATGGGTTCTTTTACAGGGAAGAGGTTCACGAAAGCGACTATTTTCCCACCAATGGCGGCAGCGATGGTGGTGCCGGGGTAGCGCTTGTACCAGCGGTAGGCTTCCGAAGCCGGGGTGATGCAGTCCGCCCCGTAGTACTGAGCCTCGAGAGCGGCCATCTGTTCGAAATGCTGCTCTGTCAGTTCGTCCACAATTTCCAGTGACGGACCGCGCTTTGCCTGAATGAATGACAGAAGTGCAGCGGTAAATAAAACCACGCAAATGGCTGTGGAGAGTACTTTTTTCGCAAGGTCTACATCACCTTGTGACCCACTGCCGATGATGAAGTAGGCGGCAAATGCCGCAATCATTCCTATTAGCAGTACAATGGCTGCTCCCTTATTTGCTTGCCAGAACATGTGGTTTGTTTATGGGAAAAGCGCGCAGGTTCTTGCCTGCGCGCCTGTGTGTGGGGTAAAATCGAAAGATTTAGTAATTCTGTGCCAGAATTGCAAAGTGGGCTTGCGGGTGGTCGCAAACGGGGCATACCTCGGGGGCCTGCTTGCCGATGCAGATGTGACCGCAGTTACCGCACTGCCAAATGGTGTCGCCCTCGCGGGAGAATACGATGCCTTCTTCGATGTTGGCCAGTAGCTTGCGATAGCGCTCCTCGTGCTCGCTCTCAATTTTGGCCACGCCTTCCATTTTGTCGGCAATCTCATCAAAACCTTCTGCGCGTGCTTCGGCGGCAAAGGTCTTGTACATGTCCGTCCACTCGTAGTTCTCGCCCGCGGCTGCATCGGCCAAGTTGGTCATGGTGTCGGGCATGCTGCCGCCGTGCAAGTACTTAAACCACAGCTTGGCGTGCTCTTTCTCGTTGTGAGCGGTCTCTTCAAAAATCTTGGCAATCTGTACATAGCCATCCTTCTTGGCGCGTGATGCATAGTACAGATATTTTGTGTGAGCCTGTGACTCACCGGCAAAGGCTGCTGCAAGATTGGCCTCCGTCTTCGTGCCTTTCAGTTCCTTCATGGTTGTGTGTCTCTGTGTATGAATTTCCCGCTTCTTCCGCGGCTGCAAATAATATAGCACGGTTATTTTTAAAAAGCAAGTTTAAAATGATTCTAAAATATATTTTAGCGTTCGATAACATTAAAAAAGCTGTGCATCTTTTGTCAGATGCACAGCCGGCTTAGTAACTTTAAATGAAAGTCGGTTACATTTTGAAATGTTCGCCGAGGTATATTTTTCTTGTTTTGGGGTCATTAGCGATTTCGCTTGCTGAACCTTGCTTGATGACTTTGCCTTCGAAAAGGATGTAAGCGCGGTCAACAATACCGAGAGTTTCGCGCACGTTGTGGTCAGTAATGAGTATGGATAGCCCGTCCGTTTCGCGCAGCGAGGCTACGATGTGCTGAATATCCTGCACGGCGATGGGGTCCACACCGGCGAAAGGTTCATCGAGCATGAGCAGGGTAGGATTGCTGGCCAGGGCGCGAGCGATGGTAAGGCGGCGTTTCTCACCACCGGAGAGCTGGATGGCCTGACTGTTGCGCAGTTTGGTGATGTTGAAACGCTCCAGCAGTTCATCGGCCTTTTCTTTTTGCTGTTTGGATGTCAGGTCTTTGCGTGTTTCGAGAATAGCCATCAGGTTCTCTATGACAGAGAGTTTGCGGAAGATGGATTCCTCTTGCGGCAGGTAGCCCATACCCAAGCGCGCACGCAGGTGCATGGGTAGACCGGATACATCTTGCCCGGCGAACATAACATTGCCTTCATCCGGGCGAACCAAGCCTGCTACCATGTAGAACGAGGTGGTTTTGCCGGCACCGTTCGGGCCGAGCAGGCCGACGATTTCACCGGCTCGAACCTCCAGACTCACATGGTTGGCAACCATGCGCTCATTGTAAGATTTGCACAAGCCATTGGCTTTCAGTAGAATCTCGCGTTCCATATAAGTCTTTACTTTTTGTTGTTATCTTTATCAATCTGCTCGATAATGTGAGTAGCCGAGGTACTTTGCTTGGCTCCGCTGATTCGCACATTGTTTTTGCTGTCGAGCTCTATTCTGGCTCCGCCGCCGGAGGCCGTGTGGGTATTGCGGGCGTCCTGCAGAATTACTTGTTTGCCGGAGAGTACCTTAGAGCCGGTTGCGCCGTCTATGGTAAGTAAATCACCCATTGCGCGCAGAATGCGCCCGGTACTGTCCTTGCCGGCCAAGGCTACGCCGCCGGCAGCCGTTGCGGTACGAATGCTGCCCATGGGACCGTCGGCGGTGCTTTCTGCAAGCATTTCGATGTGAATGGGACCGTGACATTCCATGGAGCCCTGTTTAGCCTGTACTGTACCGCCGTTGGCTGTATCGGCCTGTTTCAGTCCGGCATAGTTGTAAACCAGCTGGGGATAGCGAGCTATGGCCGGGCGGTTCTTGGCTTCCGGACCGGGGTAGAGCTGAAGTTGGAGTTCGCCATTGGCAGACAAGATACCTTCCGGTGCTGTGACTCGTGATTTTGGCCCCAAAACCAGCAGCCCGGCTTCGCGCTGCAGTACCATGCGTTCATTGCAGGTGCTGTTTATCGGGGCTGTCTTTCCGGGGAGAATTGCACTGACTTTATCGCCCAGCAGGCTCAAATCGCCATTCGATGCCAAGTGCAGGCTTGAGTTGCCGTTCTCGGAGGTGGCACTCAGGTGATGACCGTTGTAGCTGACTTCAGTGAGTTTGTTGGCAGACGAGGTGAAGGTTGCCTCTGCCGTTTGGAAATTAAGCTGCGCATCATCTGCCACGATTGACAGACCGGACTCCTGCGGATTGCTGCGGTGGTGCAGGCTCACGCCACCGGTAGCGTGCACGGTGGATATATCCTTATACTGTGCGATAGCCAGATTGAGCCCGCCGGTTTTCTCTTTGGCGGAACTTTGGTCCTGTGAACCCGGCAGCAGCACGAGGTCAACCTTCCCGTTGGCTGAGATGGTGCTGAGCTCGTCTTTGGCTTGAAGTCCGTTTGGCAGGGATATGGTGTGAGTGGCCGCCGTGAAAGTGAGCTCGCCGGAGGTGCTGAAACTACCGATAATCGGGGAGTCGGTTTTATCGCCCGAGGGGCGGCTGTAGTTGCCGCTGATGCTGTTCCCCTGCAGGGAGATATCGCCGTTCCCGGCTAAGTGAAGCGAGCCATCTGTGCTGAGCTTTTGCTCGCCGTAGGTGAGTGTGGTTTGCGGCCCGCTTATTGTGGCTTCTCCGCTGGTGCTGTCGTAGGTCAGTTTTTCACCGCTTACGGCAGCGGCCGGGCTGCCTTCGGTCGCCGGGCGCGTGAGCTGCACTTGCCCTTCTGCTGTGGCTGTTTCTACTCCGTCTATCCGGATAGACGTAAACTGCGGCATGAAGCTGCTCTTCTTATTGGTTTCTTTTACAATCAGCTTGAGCGTGAGCAATTTGTTGCTGCTGATTGTGCCGTCTGCCGTGAGGATTGTGGTATTCCCCGGGAAGTAGAGCTCGTGAGTGGTCGCATTGTAATATGCTGTGCCTTGCTCATTGTGCAAGGTGCAGGGGGTGCCGTTGCGGTCAATCCACTTCAAGTCGAGCAGGGCTCCTTTCAGCAGCAGGTCGCCATCGGGGGTTGCCAGTAGGGCTGCTGTTTTGCCATCTGCTGAAGTGAGCTTGAGTTCGTTGTTTTCGTTGTTCAGGGTAATGGCATTGCCTTCCTCTGCTACACCCTCAAGGTAAATGAGGTTAGCAACGGCATCCACTATTGTGGTGGCAGCGCTTATGCGAACAGGTGTGCTGCCTTTCGTTGGCATTTCATCCGCTGTCGATGCCTTCTCCTCTGTGGGCTGAGCTGCGCTTTCCGTGCGTTTGTTGAGCCCTGTTGTAATTGTGTTTTGGGCCGAGCTTTTGCCTTTTTCTACAGTTTTTCGGGGGAATTGTATATAAAGGCGGTCGGAGCTCCGCAGTTCCAAGCGAGGGTCCGCTACACGCACGTTATGTATGTAAATCAGCCGATAGTTGTTAGCATCGAACAGCAAGCCGCCGTCCGCTACTGCCACGGTATCCGTTCCGCTGTGCTCCGGCATGCTGTTGTCCGGTTCGAGCGGCGGGGGCGGGAGCTGCCCCACCAACTCCGTCAAATTTTTGTCCGCAGCTTGACGTGCGGCTTGCAGGGCGCTCAGGGTGGCTTCGTTTTCTGCTATGGCCTGCTGTACTTCGGCGGGGCTGTTGGCACCGACGGTTAAAGCGGCACTCATCAGAAGTAGGACGGCTGGCAACGGTTTCATTTTTTGCCGGTTTCTTTGTTGAATGCGGAATTCTTAACGGTTGTATGCACGGGGCCTTTAAGGAAGCCTGTGTTGGTGGCTGTGCTGAAGGTAACCCCTGCGCCGCGTGCGCTGAAGCGTGTGCTGTCCACCTCCGTTACCTCGGCTGCATTTACTATGCTGGTGCGGAAACTATACTCCGCCTGGGGGCAGGTGATGGTGGTAGTTTCTCCATTTTCAGCATAAAGATGGGCACCGATGCCGGTGAAGCGTACTTCCGAGCGTGTGGCAATCTCCATCAGCTTGGCAACAAGCAGAGCCGAAACACGGTGATTCTCGTAGCGCGGCAATGATATGCCTTTTACTTTGCTACCCGGGGGGAGGAGCTGCAAGCCCGGGAACTCGTGCTTGGCAACAGCATCTTTCGGCACTTGACCTACAGCAGCAGGTACAAGTGCCGTCAGTGCGCAAAAGGTGGCCAGATAGTGCTTCATCAGGACATCTGATCGTATGCCTTGCGAATGAGCTGCATGTTGGTAAGGATGCGCTCCAAATCATCCAGACGAACCTGGTTGGGACCGTCGGACATAGCGTTGTCGGGGTCGCTGTGAACCTCCATGAATACGCCGTCAATACCGGCTGCCATGGCAGCATTGGCCAGTACGGGTGCCAAGTCGCGGTCGCCACCGGTAGCGCCACCGAGACCACCCGGACGCTGTACGGAGTGTGTGGCGTCGAACACAACGGGGCAGCCGAATTGGCGCATCCAGTACAGACCTCGCATGTCTACCACCAAATTGTTGTAGCCGAAGGTGGTGCCGCGCTCGCAAAGCATGTATTTATCGCAGCCGAAGGCCTGCATTTTTTCGCAGATGTTCTTGCAATCCCAAGGGGCGAGGAACTGACCTTTCTTGATGTTGACGGGGCGGCCGGTCTTGGCGCAGGCTTCGAGCAGGTCACTTTGGCGGCACAGGAAGGCGGGAATTTGCAGCAAATCTACATACTGAGCTGCGTATTCGGCCTGTTCTTCTGTGTGAACGTCTGTTACGACGGGGACTTGCAGCTCCTTGCCGATTTCGGAGAGAATGCGGCAACCTTCTGCTATGCCCAAGCCACGGAAGCTCTTAACGTTGGTACGGTTTGCTTTGTCGTAAGAGGCTTTGAAAATGAAAGGAACGCCCAAGCGGGTGCAGATTTCCTTGATGCTGCGAGCCATCTGCCAAGCGAATTCCTCGTTTTCGAGAGAGCAGGGCCCGAGCAGATAAAACGGAGCCTTGCCGCCGATTTCTACGTTCTGAATGGTAAAGGACATGGGTGTAAGTTTTGTACGTTTGTTGATGAGTATATTATGCCGCAAATGGCGGGTGAAGTCAATGAGATTCCGCTTTTTTTGCCGCCTTTGCCGAAAAAAGGTGTTTTGTTAAGAGAGTAAAAGCAGTCGCACCGGGTTGTAGAGCAGGGCTCGCAGGGTTGCAGCTATGCGGTTTGCTTCCTGCTCGGGCAGGGTGGCGGCTACGTAGAAGGTGTAGGAGAGGGTGTTTTTGTACTTCTCATCGCCACCGGCGCGGATGTCGTCTTTCTCTCGGCTGCCACGGGCGAGCATAGCGAACCCGGGACGATTGCCACCGGTGAGTCGGGCTGCTACTTGTTCACGAGTTGTGTGAGCATCGCACACAATGATGTGCGGGGCAAAATTTTCCGGCATGGGGCGCGGTTTTGCGGTTTCTTTTGCCAAGCGGTAAATGGTTTTGTTGCCAACGTCCTCTATGGCTGTGACTTGATTGCCCTTGTGCTCGAATAGCATGACGTCGATTTTGCCCGATGGTTCTTGCCATGACGGGCAGGTTGTGCATGCTTTTACCACCGCGCGGATAATGTAGTCAAAGAGCGAGTAGCGGTTTTCGAGTAGTTTTTCGCATTGTACCGCTATAGGCATGCTGATGCTCACGAGGGCACTCATGTCTACCTCGTCATCGTATACATAATAGCCGTCTTTTTGTCCGCGGGTGGGGGGGATGGCAGCATCCGCCAGTGTGGTACCGCCTCGGCGGCGCAATGGTGCGCCGGCTGTTGTTACATCCGCCGCCATGATTCGCCCGCGAGGTCCGGTGCCACGCAGTGTTGCAGGGTCTATGCCACGGGCGGCGCACAGTCTTACGGCTAGGGGGGATATGAGCATAGCGGTGGTGTGTTGTGTGGAGCGCTGGTAAGGTTAAACCACCCCCGGCTTGCGCGGCGCCGGGGGTGGAGTGAGATTTTTGCGGCTTAAGCAGTATAGCGCACCTCGCCGTCGATGATGGTCATGACGGTGTCGTATTCGGCATCGAGCAGAACCAAGTCGGCGGTGTAGCCGGGGGCAATCTTGCCCAAGTCATACAGCCCCAAAGACTGAGCTGCATTCCAAGAGGTGGCCTTCACCAGTTCGCTGAGGGGCTTGCCGGTGAGCTCCTGAATGTTCTTCAGACCTTTGGCGAAACGGAGTGTGGAACCGGCCAGGTTGCCGCTCTCCAAGCGAGCTACGCCACCCTTCACGATGATGGGCAGACCACCCAGCTGACCGGGGCCATCGGGCATCCAAGAGCAGGCGAGGGAGTCTGTAATCATAATCAGCTGCGAGATGTCCTTGTTGGTGAAGGTCAGGTTGAGCATGTCCTCGCACAGGTGAATCTTGTCGCAGATGATTTCAATCTTGATGTCCTTGTCAAGCATGCCGGAGCCAACCAAACCGATTTCGCGGTGGTGCTGGGGGCTCATCTGGTTGCAGAAGTGGGTGAGGTGCTTCAGGCCGGCGGCTTTGGTCTTCTTGAAATCAGCATAGCTGGCGGCGGAGTGACCGGCGGAGCAGGTGATGCCGGCGGCGCTTGCCTTGGCAATGAAGTCAACAGCACCGGGCATTTCGGGAGCCATGGAGATGTAGAGCACGGGGTAAATGTCATTGAGCATGCTCACCTCTTCAAAATCGGCAGGGCGTACGAAAGCGGGGTTCTGTGCGCCGCACTGTTTGGGGTTGATGTAGGGGCCTTCCAAGTGTACGCCGGGGGTCTTCGAGCCGTTCGGGGCTGCTGCATATTCTTTCACTACGCGGCAGACATCGGCCAAGGTGTTGGTTCCCAGTGTCAGGGTGGTGGGCAGCCATGTGGTCACACCTTCTTTCATCTTGCAGTCGGCAATGGTGCGAATGCTTTCAACCTTGCAGTCGCAGGTGTCGCAACCACCGGCACCGTGAGAGTGAATATCAATGAAGCCCGGCATCAGCATGGCGCCACCGGCATCAATCGTTTTGTCGGCCTCGGCGCTTTCTCCGGGCATAAGAACGGCAGCAATTTTTGTGCCGTCAATCAGTACGGACCCGCCCGCGATGTCTACGCCGGGGGAGATGATACGTGCATTGGTAATGAGCGTTTTCATGATGTTGTATAGACGGTTGCGGGCGATATGTAGCTACACACCCCCTGTTTTCTGCCTGTATTCTACCCTTTACCCCGCTCCGTGGCAAGTTAAAAACAGGTCAGACTTATAAAAAAAATGAATTTTAAATCCGGGAAAAGGAAAGCAGCACGAATATATATAATCGTGCTGCCTGCGATTGATGTTCGGGTAAAATGGAACGTGCTTCTTAGCTCTCCAGCAATTTACGCTGCCAGTTCATGAGTTTTGCCATTCCGTGTTCGTAGTCATTGGCTATTGATTCAATTTGGCTGCGGGTGGCTATAATGCAGGGTTCGAGGTCGAGGGTTTCGGCGATGGTGTTGCGGCGTTTTTGCCAATGTTCCAGTCGCTCTTCGAACTCGGGGTCTGTCTCGTGGCGTGTGCGCTTGGGAGGCTGGGGGTATTCGCTTTCGTCGAGCAGTTGAAAACGCTCTACCGCCTTGCGGAATCGTGCTGCGCGGTGGGTGTGGAAGTGGTGCGGGGGATAGGCGCTGCGGAACTCTTGCAGTGCATAACTCCAGCGAATAAGCTCATCGTTCGAGCATACCATGAAGGCCGGGCGGTCCCACAGGGCGGCCTCTTCATTGCGCCAGTTCCATAGCTCGCGCAGGGCTGCCAGGCCACGGGCTTCGAGGTTGCCGCTGCCTTTGATGCGCCATGGGTCGATGCTGCCGGCTTGGTGGCGCTCGCGACCTTTTTTCATCTGTAGTTCACAGCTTTCGATAAACCAGTCGTAACGGCCGAGTTTTTTGAGGCGTTCTACGAGTATATCAGCCATGGAAAGCATGTATTTTACATCGCCTTGTGCGTATTCTTCCATGTCGGCGCTCATGGGGCGCTGACCCCAGTCTGCCTTCTGGTTTTTCTTGCTGAGGGTGACATTGAAGAAGTGCTCGACCAGCGCAGCAAGCCCGAACTGGCGAAAACCCAGCAAGCGAGCTGCTATCTGAGTGTCGAGTATGAGGCGGGGAAGGGTGTCGAAGGAGGTCTGCAGCAGGTTCATGTCGTAGTCGGCACCGTGCATCCATACTTCGGCTTCTTCCATCCAGATGGCGAAAAGCCGCAAATCCTCGATGGCCAGCGGGTCGATGATGGCCACGCCTTCTTCGTCTGCATATTGTATGAGGCAAAGCTTTTCGTGGTGGCGGTGCATACTGTCGGCCTCCAAATCCAACACGGTGCGCCCCTTGGGTTGGGCCATCGCGCGAATCTTCCATTCGGTCAGTGACTGGTGGTCAGTTATCATGAACGGGCGGCATGCTAGCATATCTGATTGTTAATTGCAAGCGTAAATAAAGTATATGCCATGCATCATTGTTTGCTGAAGCTTTTTATTCATACGATGGGGGCTTATAATTGTCTGTTCGCGTTTACTGTGAAGATGAACGATTGTACGCTAAAAAATGGAAGGAATGGAACTTGTCTATTCGCTTTTTTTATGTTACACTTTGCGCATGGCAATCGAGCAGTTCAGGGGGGCTACCCCGCAGTTGAAAAATCCGGCTTTTATAGCGGCTAGTGCAGATATTATCGGTAACGTAAGTGTGGGCGAAGATGCATCGGTGTGGTACAATGCCACTGTTCGCGGTGACGTGGCGCCCATTACCCTCGGCCGTGGCAGCAATGTGCAGGATAATTGCTGTCTGCATGTGGATTATGAGCTGGGCTGCCATTTGGGGGAATATGTAACCGTGGGGCATAGTGTGACTTTACATGCCTGTACGGTGGAGGATAAGTGTCTGATTGGTATGGGGGCGGTTGTGCTCGATGGTGTTGTGGTGGGGCATGGTTCTATAGTCGGGGCTCATGCTCTGGTGACTAAGGGAACGATTATCCCCCCTCATAGTTTGGTGCTGGGGTCGCCGGCTCGCGTGGTGAAGCAACTTTCGCCTGAAGTGGAAGAGGAAAATTACCGCCATGCACTGGGTTATGTGGAGTTAGCTCGAGAATTTGCTGCTCGTTGATAGCTGATTTTGTGGCAAGAGCAGTGCTTTCAATGCAGTAGTGGCCTTTGTCGCTCTTGTTTTGCGTTGACAAATTGCCCGGTCGGGGGTATGATGAGCGCATGGAAACACGAGTAATAGAGGTAGACCCGTTGGAGGACTGCCGCAGTGTGTACAAAGAGGCTGCAACCGTGCTGGCTGAGGGTGGGCTGGTTGCTATACCGACTGAAACTGTCTATGGCTTGGGGGCAGATGCTCTCAATACTGAGGCCGTGGCGAATGTATTTGCTGTGAAGGCGCGCCCCAGCTTTGACCCGCTTATTTGCCACTTTGCCCGCGCGAAAGATATAGCTGATTATACGGATGTTCCTGCCGAACTGAAGGAACTTGTAGATAAACTGGCGAAGGAATTTTGGCCGGGTCCGATGACGCTGGTGCTGCCGCGCAAGCCGATAATTCCTGATATTGTGACCAGTGGTTTGCCGACCGTTGCCTGCCGAGTGCCTTCGCATGAGGTGATGCGCGGTGTAGCCCGTGCATTGGGGCACCCGATAGCGGCTCCCAGTGCCAATCGATTCGGGCACATATCGCCCACAAGTGCTCAGGCCGTACAGAAAGAACTGGGTGGTTCTATTCCTTTGGTGCTTGATGCCGGGGCTTGTTCCGAGGGGCTTGAGAGTACGATTTTGATGCCCTGTGTAGACGAAAAAGGGAAGCCTGCTGTGCGGTTGCTGCGCGAGGGTCCCATTACCCGTGAAAAACTGCGTGGCATTTGCCGTGTGATTAAACCCGGCAAGGGGAAGGGCGCGGAGGCCGTGCTCCCGAACGCACCCGGACAGCTGAAGAGTCACTATGCTCCCGGTAAACCCTTGCTGCTTCATGACCCGCGAACTGAATTTACGCCGGAAGAGGGGGTGACATACGGGCTCATCAGTTATGAGGGCGAATCTCCATTGGCTCAGCAGGATTGTTGGGCTGAGGTTATGCCGCTTTCTCCCGGTAGCGGGCGTCTGGCCGAGGCTGCCGTTCGTTTGTTTGCAGTGATGCGTGCCATGGATGAAAATGAGGAGGTTCAGGTAATTGTGGCTGAAGAACTGCCGGAAACCGGGCTGGGCTGTGCTATGATGGACCGCTTGCGCCGCGCTGCTGCCAAACGAGAGGAGGTATAAAAAAATCCCCAGTTTCAATATGAGAGCAATACAATCTCTGGTCGTTGGTATTGTGCTGCGAGTGGTACATGCTGCGCTGGTTGAGCTGCGAGAGCTGGACAGCCGTGTGGCAAAAGAATTTGAGCGCATGCCCGAGGGCCTGAGCTATGCTATACAAACCGGCTACCAAGGACCGCAGCTCTTCGTGCGTTGGAATGGGCAGGTTTTGGAGCGTTTGCGCGATTTGCATGCTCCGACATGCGCATTGCGAATAAAGAGCATGCCCTTGTCTTTCCGCCTGTTTACCGGGCAGATGGGCTTGGCTCAGGCCTATGCCCGACACGCTTTTACCATGGGTGGAGAAGTCGGGGATGTTATGCGCCTTGCGCGGTTGGTTAATTTGGTAGAGGCTTATCTTTTTCCCAAGATTATTACCCGGCGTATCATGACTGATGTGCCCGAGACAGAGGTGAGTTTTCTGCGGGCCTATGGGCGTATTGCTCTGGGCTTCTTGACTTGTAAATATAAATTTTCCCGATAAATTATGGTACCATATTTTGAATTTCAGAATGCCGTTAAATTGCTCTGCGGCGAGCTTGCTTTGGAGCGTATAGCTATTGAGCTTGAGAATTTGGGTTGTGAGAAACCGCTCATGCTCTCCGATGCCGTGCTCACTAAAATCGGTACGCTTTCAACGGTGATTAAGGCCATGGAATCCGAGGGGCTTGAGCCTGCTGCCGTATATTCCGATATCCCGGTGGATTCGTCACTGGCTGTCGTTAACCGCATAGCCGTGTTCTATCGCGAGCAGGGGTGCGACTCCATTGTGGCCGTAGGTGGCGGTTCGGTTATCGATACTGCTAAGGGGGTTCGATTGGTGCTTTCGCAGAATAAGCAGGATATCCTTTCTCTCAGTGGGTTGGATAATTTGGTCCGCGGTCGCCATGTGCCCTTTGTTGTTGTACCCACCACGGCCGGTACCGGTTCGGAGTGTACCGGTGTGGCAGTGATTCGCAACGACTCTAACGGCGTGAAGATGGAGTTCCTTTCTCCCTATGTAGAGCCCGATATTGCAGTTATCGATCCCCGCATGACTCAGGGGCTGCCGCCGAAAGCCACAGCAACTACGGGTATGGATGCATTGGTGCACGCTATCGAGGCTTGCACATGTCAGCAGGCTAATCCGCTGAGCACCGCTTACGGTACTGCGGCTATTCGCATGATTGCTGAAAATGTGGTTGAAGCTACTCGCAACGGTAAGGATAAGCAGGCTCGCTTTGCTATGGCTCTTGCATCAACCATGGCCGGTATATCATTCTCTAATTCCATGGTGGGTGCCGTGCATGCCATCGGTCATGCGCTGGGGGGTGTTTGCCATGTGCCGCATGCTGTGGCTATGACTATATTGCTGCCGCATGTTATGCGCTACAACCTGAGCCATTGCGCGGAAGGCTATGCTCGCCTGCTGCCCTGGCTTGTGGGTGAAGATGAGGCCGCGCATACTCCTGCGGATAAACGCGCACAAGCTGCTATAGATGCCGTGGTGGCTCTCACCGTTGAGTTGAATTCTATTTGCGGTATACCGCTGACCCTCAGTGAGGTAAATGTGCCGAAGGATGCCTTCGCTCGCGTGGCCGAAGTGGCTGTGAACGACGGTGCTCTTATCGTGAATCCTCGTGCAGCCGACGAGGCTCAGGTAATAGAAATTCTTAACGCCGCTTACTGATATGCATGATTTAGTTGAAAATCAGCGCCGATTTTTCCTGACCCACACAACGCGTGACGTCAAATACCGACTCGCTGCGCTTAAAAAGCTCAAGAAAACCATCATTGAGTGGGAACCCCGCATAGCAGAAGCTCTGAAATCTGACCTCGGGAAGTGCGGTACGGAGACGTACATGACCGAAATCGGTATGGTGCTCGCCGGTTTGAGTGAGAATATCAGTCACTTGCGCCGATGGAGCCGTCCGAAGAAGGTGATGGCTCCGTTGGCTCAGTTCCCCTCCACATGTCGTGTGCAGCCGGAGCCCTATGGTGTAACGCTCATTATGAGCCCGTGGAATTACCCCATTCTGCTGTGCCTTGATCCTTTAGCCGCAGCCCTTGCCGCCGGTAACTGCGCCGTCGTGAAGCCCTCTTCCATGTCGCCTGCTACCTCTGCGGTAATTGCTGAAATGCTCGGCAGTATCTTCCCTGCGGAATATGTGACTACCGTATTGGGCGGTCGCAATGAAATCGGGGCGTTGCTCAAAGAGAAATTTGACTACATCTTCTTTACCGGTAGCCCCGTTGTCGGTCATTTGGTGATGGAGGCTGCCTCTCGTCACCTCACCCCCGTGACTCTGGAGCTGGGGGGCAAGAGCCCCTGTATTGTGGACGAAACAGCCAACATTCGTGTGGCTGCCCGTCGTGTGGCATTCGGTAAGATTCTCAATGCCGGGCAGACATGTGTAGCCCCTGATTATCTTTTCATTCACAGCAGCCGCAAGCAGGAATTCATCACTGCCTATTGTGCCGAGGTTAAGCGCATGTTGGGCGAGGAACCGCTGAAAGATGATAGCTTCACTCATATCATCAACGAAAAGCACTTCAAACGCCTGATGGGGCTCATACAGGGCTCTACCGCCATATTGGGCGGTAAGGGGGATTCATCGACTCTTCGCATAGAACCCACGTTGCTTGATGATGTGACACCCGAGTCCCCCTGCATGCAGGAGGAGATTTTTGGGCCGATTCTTCCCATCATGACCTGGGATAAGTGGGAAGAGGTGGAGAGCTTTGTGCTCAGTCGTCCTCGTCCGCTGGCTTCTTACCTCTTTACCACCTCGTCCGCCAATGAGCGCCGATTTGTGAATAATTTATCATTCGGCGGTGGCTGTGTGAACGATACCATCATTCATCTGGCTGTTCATGGGCTTCCCTTCGGTGGTGTAGGTGATAGTGGCATGGGCTCATACCATGGCAAGGCCGGCTTTGATACGTTTACACACTACAAGTCGGTATTGACGAAAGCTAATTGGTTGGATTTGCCGATGCGTTATCACCCATACACAACATTGGCAGAGAAATTGTTGCGTATCTTTTTGCGATAACTGTAAGATAGAAATAAACGGGCAGGGCGGTTCAGGTGAATCGCCCTGCTTGCGTGTATGACCTGAACTTATCATACAGGGGGGATATTTTCGCTTGACTTTGCGCTCGTTATAGTGCAATCTTGCGGCGCAATGAACAACACTGTACTCATAATCGGAGCTGGTGGTGTGGGCCATGTAGTGGCTCACAAGTGTGCCCAGATGGCAGATGTTTACAAGAACATTCATCTGGCTTCGCGCACCAAGAGCAAGTGCGATGCGATTGCAGCCGATGTGCTGGCTCGCAGCGGCGTGCAGATTACAACCCATGCGGTGGATGCCGATGACGTGGCTGCCACGGTGGCTCTTATCAAGGCCGTACAGCCTGATTTAGTGCTCAATGTGGCCTTGCCGTATCAGGATTTGCCCCTTATGGACGCTTGTTTGGAAGCCGGGGTAAATTATCTCGATACCGCCAACTACGAGCCGCGCGATGTCGCTAAGTTTGAGTACAGCTGGCAGTGGGCATATCAGGAGCGCTTCAAGGAAGCCGGTCTCTTTGCTCTGCTCGGTTCCGGTTTTGACCCCGGCGTGACAAATGTGTATACCGCTTGGGCTCTTAAGCACCATTTCGATGAAATTGAGTACCTCGATATCATTGACGTGAACGGTGGTGACCATGGCCAGGCTTTCGCTACTAACTTCAACCCGGAAATCAATATCCGCGAGGTTACGGCACCTTGCCGTCACTGGGAAAACGGTGATTTCCAGGAGACCGGCGCCATGAGCATGCACCAGCCCTTCACTTGCCCCGATGGTGTGGGTACTTATGAGATTTACCGTATGTACCATGAGGAGATGGAGTCATTGGTGAAGCACATTCCCACCATTAAGCGTGCTCAATTCTGGATGAGCTTCTCTCCCAACTATATTAACCACCTCACGGTACTGAAGAATGTGGGTATGACTCGCATCGACCCCGTTGTTTACAACGGCGTGGAGATTGTGCCGCTGCAGTTCCTGAAAGCTGTGCTGCCTGACCCCGGCGACTTGGGTAAGACCACCCATGGCCGCACCTGCATTGGCTGTGTGATTCAGGGTAAGAAGGACGGTAAGTACAAGGCTGTCTACATTTACAATATCTGCGATCACGAGGAGTGTTTCCGCGAGGTTGGTTCTCAGGCTATTTCTTACACTACCGGTGTACCTGCCGCTATCGGCGGCCGCATGATGATGTCCGGTACATGGAGCGGTGCCGGTGTGTTCAATATGGAACAGAACGACCCCGATCCCTTCATGGAGGCCCTCAATCAGTACGGTTTGCCCTGGCAGTGTATTGAACTGACAGAAGAGCAGGCTCGCGCTCTGCGCGTGACGGAGTAATTTTTCTTCCGTTTTCCCTTATTTTCGCCTGTACCGTATGTCGGTACAGGCTTTTTTTTGAGAAAATGTGCATTTTTATAAAACAAATAGCATACGAAGCTCGTCTCATAAAGTGTAGCACGCGTTATATCTCACTTGGAGTCGGAAATGAGATTGACATCTTAATGCCGAACGTGGTATATATAGACTAACCTTAATACGAGGCGGTCGCACGCGGTGACCTGAGCGAGTTTTAATATTTATTCAGAATCAACAATCGATATGAGCAACGCACAAATTAGTATAGCTATTGATGTAGGAGCAGCGGAAACGTATGCTGTTCTTTTGGAGCAAGATAGCGTAAGGTACATCCAACTGGGGGAAAATACGTACGGTTTGCCTACATCCGTGTGCTTGTCAACTACCGGTCAGCTGTGTTTTGGCGACAAGGCTGAAGAAGAGGCCATGGTTAATCCGATGGGGTATTGCCGAGCCTTCATTCGCAATATCGGTAGTCGTACCCAGCAGCTGATAGGGGGATATACGGCTGCCATGCTGTTAGAGGAATATCTGAAATATCTGTTTCCGTTGGTGCTGGCTCGAGTTGGTATGCCCTTTGCATCCATAGGTCGGGTTGCTTTGTCTTGCCCGGTAACATCTACTCCCGAACAACGCGAAGAGCTTAAAAAAGCAGCTTACAAAGCAGGGGCTTCCGAGGTCGTTCTTGTCGTGGCTCCCGGTGCTGTGTGTTGTGTATGGGCTGAGCGTCTGCGTCGCAGTAATTCCGCACCGCTCTATAACAAAAATGCCCTCATCGTGCATTGGACTGCCGGGCGTATGGAATGTGCTCATTTGGTGGCAGATGCAGAAGGCGGCAAGATTAATCCCAAGGTTGTGGGCGGGCTTGTGGACATCGGTGGTGAGGATATAAACGAGCAACTCGCCCTCTATGTGATGAACAAGATTTCTCAAACGGAGGCTGTCGGCAGAATTGCCTTGCCTTCACTTTTGAGACAAGTGCGCGAGATTGCGAGCACTCTTTCAGTTGAGGGGGTGAATGTGTATGAGTTTAATGTTGGCGGTCGCAATGTTGTGGTGCAGATTCCCGGTTCGGATTATAAAAAGCTGCTTGCCCCTTTCCTGAAAAGGGCGGAAGCTCAGGTGAAAGCTTGCTATGATTCTGCAAAACAATACGGTGAGCCTGAGGTTACTCTGATAACCGGCGAACTGGCTCTGATGCCCGGTGCTCAGGATATGCTTGGAAACGTTGTAGTCGGTAAGCCTGTATTTTACCGAGTGAAGCCGACTGATGTCGCCGAAGGTGCCGCGTATGCCATGCAGATGTTTAAATCCACTGAACCTGCCCCGGCTCCCGCACCTGCACCTGCCCCCGCCCCCGCACCTGCACCTGCCCCGGCACCTGCTCCTGCCCCCGCCCCCGCCCCGGCACCTGCTCCTGCACCGACTCCGACACCTGCGCAGGTTGAGAGCACTATGTGGGATGCCTTGCTCAGAGAGGATGCTGATAAGCTGCAGAAGATTGCTCCGTATATCACTGCCGGAATTGTCAATGCACCCCATGCTGACTATGGCCGCCGCCCGTTGGAAAATGCGGTGATGAGTGGTAAGGCTCAGCTGGTGGCGATTCTGCTTGGGATAAATGGAGTGGAGGTAAATGTTACGGATGCTATAGGAAACTCTCCTTTGCACAATGCTGCCGGCGCCGGCTCCGATGCCATCGTGCAACTTCTGTTGCAAAAGGGTGCCGATCATCAGACCCTGAATGATTTGGGGTGGACCCCGCTGCGCTGTGCCGCCGCCGCTGAGCACTTGGCGTGCATGGAGGTACTCATTGCCGGTGGTTCAGATGTTAATGTAGTGGATGGTCACGGTTGCACAATGCTGCACGATGCCGCTATGAGCGGCAATGTGGAGGTCGTTCGCCGTTTGCTCAGCTCGCCGTCCGTAAACGTCAATGTAGTTCTGCCCTCGAATAACAATACACCGCTTTATCTGGCTGCTTCGCTCAATAAGGTCGCTGTAGTAGAGCTTCTGTTGTCCGTGCCCGGTATAGATACTTCTATCAGGGACAGCATTTTAGAGTACACCGCATACGAAATCGCGCAGGAAAGTGGGTTCACTGAGTGCTGCGCTCTGCTTGCGGGAAAGTGAAAAAAAAGAGGAAAAATATCTTGAAGCACAATGAATAGTAGTAAGGTAACTTTAGCTATAGATTTCGGTACATCCAAGACGCGAGTTGCTCGTGAAAACGGATGCGGCTGGCCCTATGTCCTTACCTTGGACAATGGACGCAAGTATGTGCCGAGCTCTGTAATACTGGGGGACGATGGTAGGCTGTGCTTCGGGTTCGAGGCTGATGCAGCTGCTCAGACTGATTCCAGCAACTATTTAACCGGCTTTTTGCACAGTTTAGGGAATCGTCAGCCTTTGCTCGGTCGTTACAATGCACGTGCAATCGTGCAGGAGTTCCTGGCATACGTGCTTGACATTGTGATAAACTCGTACGATATGCAGGGGCTCGAAATCGGTAAGGTTATGCTGACGTGCCCGCTCTGTTTCAATGATGATCAGCGAGAGGAATTGTTGACAGCCGCTCGGGCTGCCGGCTTGGCGTCTGTTGTGCTGGTTTCTGCTCCCGAGGCTGTGGGTGTAGCATATTGTGTGTGCTGTCCTGAAAAAGCATTTCGCCAACGTGCGCTGATTGTAAATTGGGGGAGTGGCTCCTCCGAGCTTGCCTGTGTGCAACGCGAAAACAATGGTGATGTGCGTTTGGTAAGTTACTACGGTGATGTTGAGCGAGGTGGTAGATGTGTGGACAAGGCTCTTTATGAGCTTGTGATGCAGAAAATGCGCAACAACAAGAACCTTTGCAAAGATGAAATAGATATACTTCCCACATTCGCCGTGGAGCAGGGGGTGCGCAATGTCAAACTCAGCATGGCGCAAGAGAACGCAACGGAGTGCATGTTTTCCTGCGTGAGCAATGCGTATCTCTATACCGCGACCGTGACTCGTGAGGAATACCTGGCTATTCTGGATAATGGAGTAGATGACGTAGTAAACGACCTTTCTACCCTTTATGCAAATTTGTCTGATTCCCCCGCTCCGGAAATGACGTTGCTGGTGGGCGGTATGGTGTCTCTGGATTATGTTGCGCAGAGAATTTTGAAAGCTGTAGTTGTAGGAAAACAGGAAAATGGCTCTCCTGTTTATTTGAAAACTCGCAGCTGGGCGAAGTTCCCCGAGGCCGCAGTCATGGGGGCTGTCATGCTGGGGAGATATCGTAATCCGGGTGATAAGTCAATCGGTGTTGAACCGGTTATTGTCAATGTGTCGGAACCGGTGCGCGAGCCTATGCCGAACATTGAACCGGAACCGATGGTTGAGCCCACGCCGAACATCGAACCGGAGTATAATAATGAGGTCGATTTTGGACCGGAGCAGGAGCTTGTTTACATGCCAGAGCTGTTCGAAGCCGCTCAGCAGGGGCTTGAAAATGAGTTGCTTGTTGCGCTGAATCAAGGTGGCGATATGAATGCTGTTGACCAAGATGGTATAAGTCCCCTGTGGTATGCCGTTCAAAACGGGCATGCCGGTTGTGTGAACTTATTACTTGCCTATTGTGCGAATCCCAATTGTGCAGACCGCACAGGCTTGACAGCACTTAACCTTGCTTTGCAGACTCAAAATTGCGATTGTTTGCAGCAGCTTATCGCAGCCGGGGCAGATGTAAATCACCCCTTCCCAACCGGGTGGTTGCCGCTTGGCTATGCAGCCATGCGCAACAGCCCTGAGTGTGTGCAGCTGCTCATGCAAGCCCCCGGGATTTGCCCCCAGCAGCCGAATGTATACGGTGATACCGCATTGCGTGTCGCGGAGAAGTTCGGTCATGCTGAGTGTGCCCATATCATTAGGGCGTATTCTATAGCTGGCTGATAATACGCTTTTTTTATAGAAATACTCGCCCCGCCATGGTTTTGTACCGTGGCGGGGCTTTGCGTGCTTTCCGGCTGGTTGTTTTTTTGTGCCAGCACCTGTTGATGAGCCAAATTTGTCTTGACAATCAGGTGGCGGAGAGTAGAATCTCAGCTGTTTTGGCTCGCATGTGTGCGCAGCCGACCGTAATTTTTATCAAGCATCATTACTATGAACAGTTACCGTACCCATACGTGCGATGAGCTCCGCCTTTCAGACGTCGACAAGCAGGTTACGCTTGTGGGCTGGGTGGACACAGTTCGCGACCACGGCGGTGTGATTTTCATCGACCTCCGTGACCGCGCCGGCAAAACCCAAGTGGTATTCCACCCCGAGAATAATGCTGCGCTGGCTAATGATGCTGAGAATTTGCGCGTTGAGTCAGTTATTCAGGTGACCGGCAAGGTTGTTGCCCGACTGAAGACGGATGAGGTGGATGCCACCAACCCCGACCTTGCTACCGGTGAGATTGAGGTCGATGCCTCCTCCATGAATGTGCTGAATCGTGCAGCCGTGCTCCCCTTCCAGCTGGATCGCAATATCGCCAATGAGGATATCCGACTTAAATACCGCTTCCTCGACCTGCGCCGCAATGCCATGCAGCGCAACATGATATTGCGCCACCGCATTACCAAGACCATGCGCGATTATCTCGATGAACAAGGCTTCCTCGAGATTGAGACACCCATCCTCTCCAAGAGTACACCTGAAGGTGCTCGCGACTTCTTGGTGCCCAGCCGTCTGAACCCCGGTACTTTCTACGCTTTGCCACAGGCTCCCCAGCAGTACAAGCAGTTGCTCATGGTTGCCGGTATGGAGAAGTACTTCCAGGTGGCTCGTTGCTTCCGCGACGAAGACTTGCGTGCTGACCGCCAGCCTGAGTTCACTCAGATTGATATTGAGGCTTCTTTCATTACCCCGGAGGATATTTACACATGGATTGAGGATATGCTCAAGCGCGTGTTCAAGGAGTCCGTCGGTCGCGACATCGTTACTCCTTTCCCCCGCATGACTTGGAAAGACGCTATGGACCAGTATGGCTCCGACAAGCCTGAGCGTCGTTTTGAAATGAAGATTACCGATTGTACGGACTTCTTGACTAACTGCGAGTTCCGCGTGTTCTCCGGTGCAATTGCCAATGGCGGTGTTGTGAAAGCCATCAACGCCAAGGGCTTTAATCCCTCCGTCGGTCAGATTGAGTCGCTCACGCAGACTGCTATTGAAGCAGGTGGTAAGGGCTTGGCCTACATTAAGGTGCGCGACGTTAACGATGTGAAGGAATGGAAGAGCCCCTTCGCTAAGCGTCTTTCCGAGCAGGAGCGTGCTACCCTCATTGAGCGCCTGAATATTGAGAGCGGTGACTGCATCTTCTTCGCTGCCGGTGAATGGGAGCAGAGCTGCACCATCCTCGGGCGTGTTCGTCTTGCCTGCGCTGACTATATGGAATTGCTCAAGGGCAATACCGATATCGACCTTTTCTGGGTCAATCGTTTCCCCCTCTTTGGTTGGGATGCCGAGGAGCAGCGCTACTGCGCTATTCACCACCCCTTCACACGCCCCGTGCCGGAGGATGTGGACAAAGTGCTTAAGGGTGAAATCTCTACCGACATCTGTGCAGAAGCATACGACGTTATCTTCAACGGCAACGAGTTGGGTGGTGGTTCCATCCGTATTCACGAGAAGGAACTCCAAGATGCTACCTTCCGCGCTCTTGGGCTTGATGATGCCACCATCGAGGAGCAGTTCGGCCACCTGTTGGCTGCATTCTCCTTCGGTGCGCCGCCCCACGGTGGTTTGGCACTCGGTCTCGACCGCGTTGTTATGCTCATCGGGCAGTGCGACTCCATTCGTGAGGTGATTGCCTTCCCCAAGAACAACCGTGGTGCTGACCTTATGAGTGAGTCTCCCGCACCCGCTGAGCCCAATCAGCTGCGCGATATTCACATTCAGGTTAAACTCCCTGAGAAACTCCGCCAGAAACTCGAGGCTGAGAAAGCTGCCGCCGCCGAACAGGCTGAGTGATAGCGTATAAGATTATCTGGGGCAGGGCATTTAATTGATGCCTTGCCCCATTGTTTTGTCGCTGCATTGGAAAATTATTTTCGTTACTAAACTAATTTTGCTTGACGTTTCACGGCAAAAAATATAGCATAGTGATGTGACGAGGGGCGTAGGTGCGCCCAAGGTCGGGCACATGTTATTCACTTCTTTTTTATTCAGAATATTATGTATAAATACACTCTTCTGTTAGTTGCCGTCGCAATGGGGCTTTCCTCTTGCGCATGGGACGCAAGCTATGGCTCTGTATCTGCCAACAAGATTGGCGTGGCTCAGCAGGTTCTGCCCGCTACCGTCATCTCCGCCTATGAGGTGAAGGGCGAGACTTCCTCCACCGCTAAGGCTCTGGGTACCGGTATCGGTGCTGCTCTTGGCGTAGGTGCCGGTCAGTTGCTGGGTGGTGGTACCGGTCGTGTCGCTTCCGCTATCGGTTTTGGTGCTGCCGGTGCACTTGCCGGTCGTTATATGACTGACTCCATGGGCAATACCCGCTGCCAGCGCGTAACCGTGAAGGTTGACGGTAAGAATGGTCCTACCTATTCTTTCGTTCAGCCCGTATATCAGGAGTTCGGTCTCCTCGCCCCCGGTATGCATGGTAACTATCACCACGGCTCCGATGCTCACTTTACCCCCGATGGGTATTGATGTGAGTGCGAGTAGAACCGTATAAACCAAATGTAAAAAACACAACTGTGGGCCATATTGTTTGACCCACAGTTGTCTTGAGTAAATGCGATACAAGAAATGATAGACAATTCAGCGTTCATCGAGTCCACGAAAGGAAAGCGGGTGAAAAGCCAGCAATATTTTGTTCGTGCATGCCGTGTGCTCAATATGTTGTTACCATGCAAGATTTCTGCAGTAGGTAAGAAATGTGGGGAATATACGTACGTAACAATAAGCAAAAAACGCGGGCTTGATATGGTGGCAGCTTCACTATTCAGCTTGTATCGCAATTCATCGGTTGTGCCCTCCCGTGTCGTTATCGTATCGGACGGAAGCTGGGAACCGGAGTATGGTGTGCGCTATTTTGCCCGCCGTGGGTTGAGTGTTGAATGTCTCACATGGCAGCATTGTGCGGAGTTCTACAGACCGGTTATGCCGGAGCTTACTATATGGGCGGAGAAGCACATTTGGGGTAAAAAGATGGCCGCCATTCTCTATTTGTCTGAGACTGACCGGGTTTTATTCTCAGATCCGGATGTTTTGTGGTATGGTGACCCCTTGACTGCGGAGGAATGGGGCACAACCAAGTATAAGGTATCCGAGGATTGCTGCCACAGTTACGATAAAGATTTTATCAAAAATACCGCATCCGAGTATCTCTATGATACGGAACACCCCATTAATTGCGGTGTGGTTTATATTCATGGTGGTTTGAAGTTGCTTAATAATAAGGCTCTTGATTGCATTCGTTATCAGGCTGACCACTGCGGTGATTTTGCCGAGCAGACCGTTTTTGCCATCATGGATTTGCAATACAATAACAGGTGGACCGGAGAGGAGATTATTTCTGCCATTGATGATGTTGTGCAGCCGCTTTTCAGCAAGACTATCAAGTACTCCAACTCTGTAGCTCGCCATTATCTCTGGCGCCTGAAATGGATATATTGGACAGAGTATTTTAAGATGAGGTGCTTTTAATATATTCACCTTTGCTGCTACATAGCCCCTAAAAAGTTATGGAAGAATACGATGTAGACCTTGTCTATCTGTGGTGTGATGGCAACGATGCAAATTTCACACAGCAAAAGCGCGAGCGCATGCAACAATGTGGTGCTGAACTGAGATGTAACGATGATTGCCGTTATGTACAAATTGATGAGTTAAAGTACAGTCTCAGGAGTGTCGAGATGTACATGCCTTGGATTCATCATATTTATGTTGTAACAAATAATCAGGTACCCAAATGGTTTCGTCAGCACGAAAAAATTACTATTGTCGACCACTCGGAAATCTTGCCGGAAACGGCGCGGCCTTGCTTTAATTCGCAAGCTTTGGAATGCTGCCTGCATAAGATTCCCAATCTGGCAGAGCATTTTATTTACGCCAACGATGATTGCTTTGTAGGGAGAAAGATATCCCCTTCTTTCTTTTTCGATCGTATGGCGAGACCTATAGTTCGATGGATTAATGCCAAACCTTGTGATGGGCAGTATTGGCATACGATACAAGCTGCGCATAATACGATTAAGCAACGCTTTGGTGTATCCTACGCAAATTATGAGGCTCACCACAATATGGATGCGTATACCAAAAGCATACTGACGGAGTGTGAGCAGACGTTCCCGGAGCTTTTTTATCATACCATTCATCAACCATTTCGTAACGAATCATGCATGCAACGTATCCTGTTCCATATGTATGCATTGGTTAAAAAACAGGCTGTTCTGAAAGACGTTAATAGGACTTTTTTTCAACGAGTCATGAAGAAGTTTCATCTGGCGTACATTGACTCATACACTTTATCTAACTGCAATCCCCTGAAACACATTGACCCAAATCACCCTGCGTTATTTTGTATCAATGATTGTGAAATATCTACAGACAAGGACCGCGCTTTGGCGCTTGATTTTCTGAAAAAGAAGTTCCCTCATAAATCCTTCTATGAACAAGAAGTTTGATTGAGAAATAAAGCAACTGACATAGCAGCCTGAAAATACATCGTACTTAATCAACGGGTCACCTCGATTATGAACATTCTTTTTGTTTTCCTTACCGCACTCATTTCCACTCGGGGTGGAACTGAGCGGGTAGCACTTAGTGTCGCGAATAGTTTACAGGAAAAAGGGCATAACATCTATTACTTGTCAACTGCTGCATCAGCGGAAGACGAGGCGCAACTACAGGCAGCTAATTACTTTTTCATTAATCCGGAGCTAGATATTGAAGAGAGGAAAAAGAGAGTTTCTACTCTTTGTCAGAAACACCATATAGATGTTATCATCAATGAATGGGGAACGTGGGATGATTTCTCCATTTTTTCAAAAGAGGTATTACCCGACATCAAAATCATTACATGTATTCATTATGACGTATATGGTGTTATAAGGGATAAATCTCATGGTCGCTCCACAAATCCGCTTAAAAGATTTATCTGTGATTCTTTTCTTCGCGTAGGCATCAATTTGTACCGCGTCAAACGATATCTCGAATTCCGCGCCAGATATCAAAAAATGCTCCGGGTGTCTGATGCGGTAGTACTAGTTACCCCAATCATTGCCAAGCAGCTGAAACAATTAACCGGTATACATCCGGAAAAAATTGTCTCCATTCTCAACCCTCTTCCTTTGGAAAATTTACGGCCTAGGTATGATGCTACTTCAAAGGAAAAAATGTTTTTATTTGTGGGGCGATTATCGCAAGAAAAAAATGTAGACCTCCTGCTTAAGGCATGGGCAAAAATCGCGCCTCGCTATCCTGAGTGGAAACTGGAAATCGCTGGCAGCGGCAATTTGCAGGATTACCTATTCCAACTGGTAGAGGAACAGAAGATTCCCCGAGTCCGATTCCATGGGCATGTGGAAAACGTAGAAGCTCTCTACAATCGTGCAGAATATCTCGTCCTGCCATCCAAGCACGAATCATTCTCCTGTGTTGTGTTGGAAAGTATGGCCTATGGTTGCCATCCTATTGTCTTTGATTATCCCTCGGCTCCTGTTGTCATACCAAGCACCAAGCTCGGTACACGCATTAAACACAGCACAAAGGCACTAGCAAAAGCCATGGCCGAAGTGATATCCACTAATACCAGTAACCAACACAACATGGATGAAATAGCTGCTCACCTCAGCCAATTCAATATGGATAAACTGGTTCTTGAGTGGCAGGCTTTGCTGGAGCGAATT
Source organism: Akkermansia sp. (assembly GCA_045614705.1). Lineage (GTDB taxonomy): Bacteria > Verrucomicrobiota > Verrucomicrobiia > Verrucomicrobiales > Akkermansiaceae > Akkermansia. The sequence goes on along the minus strand of JAZLDM010000087.1, from coordinate 4,206 downwards.
CAAATATCTCCCGAACATGAATGAAAAAACATTGATTCTCACTCACCCGCTCACGGGAAATTACGGAGGTCTCTTGCAGGCGTACGCCAGTTATACGGTTCTGAATAATTTGGGGTGCGATGCATATATATACCGTTATCTGCCGGATGATTTTCCTGTAAAGTCGTTCAGTTGGTTGCGGTACTATGGCTCGTTGCTGAAAATTATTCTTGGTAAAAATGGTAGACTCATCTGGCGAAAACTCTATATTGCAAATAAATTTATTGCACGCATGAACTTCGTCAGCGAGTCTCAGGGGGCGCTTGTCGATGATGATATTCGCTACTATGTGGGGAGTGATCAGGTTTGGCGGGCTACATATTGCCGCAAGATGAGAAGCCCGGAATATTACTTCCTTAACTTTGCTACGGCCGCACAGCGCCGCAAGAGTATAGCCTATGCCGCCTCATTCGGGAGCGATGAATGGGAAGGCAATGAAGCTGAAACAGCGGCTTGTAAAAAATTGCTCCAGGAGTTCAAAGCCGTTTCCGTGCGAGAGAATAGTGGAGTGGGTATTTGTAAGGATGTTTTCGGGCTGGACGCTGTTCAAATGCCTGACCCCACGCTTCTACTGGAGAGAAGTGAATATGACAACATCATCAATAGTGCCGGAACCCGGACTAACAAATCACCATGGCTGGCTACCTATGTGCTCGATGAATCAACCGAGATAACACGCCTTTTGCATGACTGTGTAGATGGTTTGAAGCTTGTTCATCAGTCTCTTCTGCCCAATCGTACTGCCAACAGGTGGAGCGATAGAATGGCTCTTACCGTTCCTCAATGGCTCAGGTATATCCGTGATTCGGAGTATTTTATTACAGATTCCTTCCACGGCTGTGTCTTTGCTATTATCTTCAATAAACCTTTCGTTTGTTTGGGCAATGAAAAACGCGGTTCAGCTCGCTTCGATTCCCTGCTGGGTACCTTCGGTTTGCAGGACAGGCTGGTAACCAAGCTCGAGCCTGACTCTATTCTTCAAATCTTGAAGACCCCGATTGATTGGGAACGAGTAAACGCCATACGCTGTAGCGAGCAAGAACGCGCATTCGATTTCCTGAGAAAGAACCTCGATTAAAAAATATCTATGGCCAGTGTTAAGGAAGAAACCGCCCGTGGCATCAAATGGGGGCTTATACAGAAATGCACCATGCAACCGGTGCAATTTCTGTATGGCATTATTCTGGCACGTCTCATCAGCCCCGATGAAATGGGCATTCTCGGTCTCACTGCTATCTTTTTTGCCATAGCAGGGCAGCTGCAGCAATGTGGTTTCGGTGCGGCACTCATACGTAAGCAGGACCGCACCAACGAAGATGTCTGCACCGTCTTCTGGTTCAATATTGCCATGAGTTTGGTACTTTCTACCATACTCTTTCTGGCCGCTCCCTGGTTCGCCAGTTTTTTTGAACAGCCCGCGCTTATTAACCTGACACGAGTCTCCGCTTTGCTCATGTTCCTGAATTCCACATTGAGCGTGCACATGACCCTCTATCAGGCTCGGCGTGACTTTAAGACTCCGGCTATAGTCTCTATGTGTACAACTCTGGTGGCTATGCCTTTCACCATTTGGGCTGCCTTTTCGGGATGGAGTTATTGGGCTCCTATGCTCCAAGGCGTACTCACCGGTATACTCACGCTCATTACCATTTGGATCATTTCACCATGGAAGCCGAAACTTGTATTTTCAAGTCGGTCTTTGATTAATTTTTTTGGTTTTGGCATCAAGTTGACTGCATCAGGTCTTATTACGACCGGTTACAGAGAATTAAGAACCTTTATTATTGGTAAATTCTATTCTCCTGCACAGCTTGCCTATTTTACGCGGGGTTATGCAGTATGTCATACACCCATGAATGTTGTCAATGGAGTGCTCAGCAACGTTACCTATCCAATACTTGCAACACTTCAAAACAACCCCACAAAACTCATCAGTGTTTACCGGCAATACATTCGTCTGACTGCCATGGTTGTTGAGTGGGCTATGATTACCATGGCGGCAAACGCCCCCTCTTTCATTACTCTGTTGTACGGTCCTATGTGGGTTCCGTGTATCATATATGCCCAGCTGCTCTGTCTTGGTATCATGATTGACCCCTTATACAACATTAACTCAGATTTGTATAAAACATTAGGCCGGGCAGATGTCATGATGAAACGAGAAGTCATTCTGCGTATCTATGGTGTAACAGCCATGTTGATTGGTGCCTCACACAGTGTTATCGGGCTATGCCTGGCAGGGATGAGTACTAGCATTGTGGCCTTCTTATTGTCTTGTATATTTACCTCCCGTATCTGTGAGCTTTCATTCAGACAGCAACTTAGTGATTTTCTGCCTTACTCATTCATGGCAATACTGGCCAATATACCGGCATACGTGGTAAATACAACAAATCTGCCACCCTTGCTGGCTCTTACAATAGGTGGCTTTTTTTCGTTTAGCCTTTATATCTTGCTCTTGTTTATCAGAAAAGATACTGCCGGTATCTACCTATATGGGATGTTGAAAAGCAAATTAGGACATAGGTTTCGTTTTCTGCCCTGAGTTTGCGCTTAATTCCTGTGCATAAGCTTTTTCCTAACGACTTCCTTGCCGAAAAGTAAAAGCATTGAAAGCAGAAGAGAAAGCAGGAAAACGATAGGCGCTGCAACCATCTTCTTCCAGGCACTGCCGGGAAGCAGCATTATTATGACTGCACCAACCGCCGAATGCCAATAGTATATGTTCGCCGAATGTTGTTTGCCAATTTCAACTGCCCCGTACGGCAAACTCCCCTGATATTGCAGGACCCACAAAAAAAAGGCCCATGAAAATGCTGCTGTTGTGAACAAATATGACACGTGATTATTAACACCGCAACATTGCAGCGTATAATATTCCGCGTACATCGCCACGCCCAATATTATAGGATATTGTATTTTTCCCCATTTGCTGCACAACTGATATTTTCCACTTGCATATCCGATGCATAAGTAAGGCAATGCCACTGTAAGAGCGTTGGTGCGAATGCTGGTATAAAGTTGCTCTCCATTCTCCATAAACAGAAAACAATATCTTCCCAGCAATGGATTCAACAAGCACAGAGCAATTGACCAATTCATAAGTCCATATGCTCTCTTTCTTAATAGAATAAAAACAAGTAAGGCTTGCCACAGCGCAGTCAGGTACCATAGCGGCACACTGATACCATTTCCTGATAAAGCTGCCTTGATAAGCATTTGCGGAGTGAGTATGGCATCATGTACTACATAATTCCAGATGGCATAACACACATTCAGCAAAATACTGCACACGATTACTTTTTTCACCCAGTGTTTAGCTGTACAAACTTCTTTTTCCTGGGTACCTTTATACAGAAAAAATCCGGTAATAATATAAAACAACGGCACAGCTGTGCGTACAAGGGGCTCCAGTTGCTGTTTTCCCAACATCGGGAAATGAATAACTACCACGAAAAAAGCAGCCAGTGTTTTTAATGCATACAATGACGGAATAGATTTATTTTCAGCAGCCATATTTACAGACATCAGATTGTACAATACGGAAGAAGTGTAACATTGATTTATATCATTGGCAAGGAAAAGGGGCGTGTCGTTTCAAAAAAGGCTCTTTTTCAGATTTGCTGATGACACAACTTGTGGCCACATGTGTCCCAAAGTTTGTCAGAAGGGGACAAAGACATATCGACAATAAGGAAGTCACAAAAAATAAAAATGGAAGGTTGAGTTTAACCCAGTAAACCATATACCGGGGTTGCACAAAACACAAAACCTTCCATGGCTAAACTACATCTTTTTCCTCAGATTGCAAGAAAAATTCCTCTCGAAATCGTAAAAGCGGCCGAAGAAAAGTATAAAAGCAACAAAGGTTGAGAATGGCAAAATTAAATGCGACACGATGAGAGCACAAAAAAAGGTGCTCTCCAGAAGAAGAGTATAATTAATTCGCCAAAACCAAAAATACACTCTCTACATGAAAAACACCAAAGACAAGACTAGCGATTCCCGCAAAAAATGCAAGCATAATGATGATTCTGAGCGCCAGATTATCGAAAAACTTTACCGCAAAGGGCAATCAGTTGCTCAAATTGCGGATTTACTCGGCTTTCATCGCTCAACTATTTATCGGGAGCTTCAACGTGGCAAGGTGATTCATCTCAATTCCCA
>JAZLDM010000086.1:0-11379 GCA_045614705.1 Akkermansia sp. | reverse complement strand
TATCAATGCTGACACCCTGCTGGTGTACGATTCCGACGCCGAAGTAGTTTACCTGCAACAGGTGGTTCCCGAGCCAGCCACTGCCACTCTTTCGCTGTTGGCATTGGCCGGTCTTGCAGCCCGCCGCCGCCGCAAGTAAGCTACTCCTGCAAGTTTTGCAGAATACCCCCCGTGGTTCATAGAACTACGGGGGCGTTGTTTTGGTCGCTCTTTTCATTCGGAGCGCGTGTATAGGCACAATAAGCCACCTCGATTGCCGTTACCTGTTCATTTTTGCTTGTAAACGCACGGTGCTCATATATAATGTTTGCATGGGTAAGGAGATAAGTGTTCAGAAACAAGGCGTTTACAAGGCCATGCAGTATGTAGTGGGTGTGGGGCACTGGCTCATGTGTGCTGTTGTCTTTATAGTTGGTTACGGAGCGGGGGCAAAGGCGGATAATCCTAACCCGGATTGGGTTCTTGTATTCCAAGATGAGTTTTCCTCCTCATCGTTTGAGGGTAAAAAATTAAAATGGGGCAACAAATGGAATAAAATCGAATACATGTCTCGCCCCGCTCCGGATTGGCGCAAACATCAATCGCGCGAAAATGCTCTCGTTGTGCCGGGAAAGGAAAAGAAAACCGGCTTTGTGCGCTTGAAAGGTGTATACGGAAAGTTCAAAAGCCAAAGTAATCAAAACGGTAAGCAGGAGAGTTTTGCTTGCGGCGGTATCTTTACAGACAAAACTTTTTCTTTCAGATACGGTTATGTTGAGGTGCGAGCGCGCTTCGATTGTGCGGATGGTGTATGGCCTGCCATTTGGTTGTTGCCCAAGAGCGGCGGGTGGCCCAATGGGGGCGAAATCGACATCATGGAGCACATTAACTATCAAAAACAGGTGTGGCAAACTATCCATCTGCTGCGTAATTCCGGTAGTGGAGATGCTTCTACCACTATTAACCCGCAGCCGCCTATCAATAATGTTACCGATTGGCATACTTATGGGGTGGAATGGGCACCCGGTCGCATTACTTTTTATGTAGACGGCCAAAAAACAGGATTCTTTACCCGCGATGGCTATACTTATTGGCCATTTGATAGGGAGGTGGAGTTCTACTTGTTGATTGACCAACAGATAGGTGGAAATTGGCCCGGGCAAGCTGACCCCGCTCAACTGAAAGCCAAAAGCGCTAACTTCGACATCGATTACGTGCGCGTGTATTCTACCCCGCAATACAAGTTCCCCTCCAAAAAGAAGCAAAAATCAAAGCAAACGCCTGCTGACACTAAAGTTAAGCGTAAAGTTGCTCAATAAACACCACCACCCAAGCCTTGCTTCCACCGGCGGGGGCGTTTGAGCTCTTTCGATGACTTTCGGGGCTTTTTTCGGTGTAGACTTTGATTTTTTTACTCTCGGAAGGGCTCCGGGTATGAAAAAAAACTTGCCATGGCAGGGGGCTTGTGTCAAACTGTCAGGGTGGTTGAGCCTTAGCTCTTGCCGGTTATCATTTAACAACGTATGGCCATGAAACACATATCTGTTACAAGTTTGTTATGGGCTGCCGGAGCCGTTGCTTTCGGTGCGCCTGAATTACCCGCCCACGGGGTCGTTATGGAGGTTTGGGACAATGTGAGGGGCGAAAATGTTAAAGAGGTGGCAGATGTCAGCGGCAGACGCGCCGCCGACTCGGTATACCTGAAGGATAGAATCGATGACTGCGCCTCCGGTAGAGATCAGTTTGCAGCTCGTTATTCTGCTTGGCTCACGGCTCCTGCCAGCGGAGAATTCACCTTCTACCTCGCTGCTGATGATTCAGCGGAATTTTGGCTCAGTCCGGGAGAAGATGCAGCAAAGCTCCAAAAGCTTTGCGAGGCTCCGTATTACATGCCGCGCCACCATTTTGCCCCCGGCAGAACCTCTGCCAAAGTGAAATTGGTAAAAGGCAAAAAATATGCGCTGGCTGTGCATTTTAAGGATGCCGTCAAAGATGACCATGTGGCTTTGGCTTGGGAGGGACCCGGTATCAAAAAATCCATTATCGACACCGCTTGGCTCACGCCGCGAATGGATGATAAACTGATGAAAATCTGGGAGCAAACCACCGTGCGTGAAGTCCACGGCAAAGCCTTGCTCGATAAGCTGCTCCGTCAACAGCCCGCTCAGTTGGAGACTTGGCTCAACAATCTGTCCAAAGAGGATATGACGGTGCTGATGGAGGCTCTGCAAAGCCTGCACAGCCGCTTGCTTATTCTGGGGAACGATGCTGTGCGCACGGCATTGCAGCCGTATGCCAAAGTTGCTCGTGGTATTTCTGCCACTCCGGCCACCCCTGTACACCACCCGATTGCCCGCTGTCTTCTCATGATGGAAGAAGACTGGCTCAAATCACTCACGCATGATGAGCTGCTCAAACTCGGGGCGCATCGACTCGCCGACACACTGGGAAAAATCCCCGCCGGTGCTCGCCCATGCAAAACTACGCAGCACCTCAATTCCGCCGGCGATAAATGGCGCGAGGAATATGTATCCTTGGGGCTTTACGCTGCCCCCGGTAAGCCATTTACCATCACCATTCCGAAGGAATTGGTCGGGCAAAATCTGGAACTTCAGCTCGGTCACCACTTCCCTGAAAAAAACAAACCACTCATCTGCATGCCCGCCACTTCCCGATGGTTCAAGCTGAATCAGGAACGCTCCACCTTTATCAGCCCCCACGGCGGAATCATGCTGTTGATGGTTCCCAAAGCCGTTGAGCTTAAGAATAGCCCGATTACCGTAGACGGTGCTCTGCGCGCCCCTCAGTTTGTTTTAGGCCGCCATACGGATGCCGACTGGAAATCCCTGCGCCAAGCACCGGCCCCATGGGGTGAGCTTGTGAGTGAGCACTTGGTGCTGCTCGTGCCGCGAGATGTTTTGCAAAAGCTGGACAATCCCACGGCGCTCATGACTTGGTGGAATGAGAATAACCGTGATTTGGAAGATTTCTATGCCTATTATCCCAAAGTGCCGTTCCGCATGCACTCCGGGCATTATGCAGAAGAAGGGCTCTCCTACTGGCCGCTTCACTGGGATGTTGAAAATGTATCCAACCTGCTGGATTTGGAGGCCATGAAAGCCACCAACTCCGCCCTCTTCCTGCATGAGCACGGCCACCACTGCGATTTCTGGGAAATGGAACTCTCCTTCTGGGCTGAATCCACCACCAACTGGGGCGGTTACTACCTCAAAGACCGTGAAGGGCTCTCCTTTGACTGGAAAGATTCCCATGACTTGCACCTGCGTAACCTCTTTGACGCCAAGAATAAGAACATGCAGGAAATCCGCGAGGAGAAATGGTACAAAATCAGCACCAAAGGAACTCACCACTGGTCATACGCCGTCACGTCTATGATGATTGCCTATGCTGAAGATTTTGGCTGGGATTGCGTTAAGGCCGCCATCAAACGACTGCGCGACCCCAACGATGGCCTGAATAAATGGGACTTCATCGATACCTCTGACCACGACCAAGCCAAGATAGACCGTTATCTCATCGCGCTTTCCGTTGCTGCTCAAAGAGACGTGCGCCCCTATTTTGCGCACTTCAAGCTCTTCCCCTCTTCCGGCACCTACATCTACCTCGACTCGCTCAAACTGCCTAAGTGGGATATGACCTATTGGGTGCAGCCCAAACAAACAACAACGGAAAAGAATATCCCGCTTACCATTCCCTGCGGCAATGCTGAGCTGTTGAGCTTTGCTAAGGGCTCGCGCATTCATTGGGTGCCCGAATCCGCCCATGGCGGCAAGGTCCTTTACCGAGACAAAGGCGAAGCCCTTTACACCCCGGCCCCCGGATTCAGCGGTGTCGATACTCTCACCTACGAGCTCTCCAATGAATATGGCGTAACCGTCAAAAAATCCATCAACATTACCGTTAAATAATTCCGACTCATTAACCCTGTCTTCCCGTACTGCGGGCAAGACAGGCTACCACCTCTCCCCTGGCATTGAGCACGCTACCTCTCGGTAGCGTGCTCTTGCTGTAAAAACATGGTCCTCGGTAAGCAAAAGTTTTCTCAGGCATCGGTATCATTGGCGGTGCAGGGGGGTATCCATTCGTGGATGGCAGAGCTCTTGAAACAACCCGGAAAAAAATCCCAAAAAATCCCATAAGTCAAAAAATAATTGACAAAAGTGGGTTATTCTTATATATGAAGGTCATGTTGTTCATACGCCCGGATACCATATTTGACCGCATCGCCCGCGCGGGGTGTGGGTGTTTTCTTGTGGTGCTGGGGTTGCTGTTTTTGGTGTTTTTAGTTTTTGCTATTCGCTTTTATATACTGATTTCTGCTTGGGTGCTTTTCATCTGAGTTAAGTGTTGTTTGTATTTTGGTTCACTGGCATTATGCCACCTACAACACCGAAAAGCATCCTTTTTTTATTTCATCGCTTCCACAAGGGGGAAGGACTCATTGCCGTCCTTCCCCCTATCCCCCTATCCTGCTAGGGCAGTTTGGGCTCCTATGGAGACTTTTGGGGAGGGGCTTTCGGTGTCGCATTTGATTTTACAACTTGCACAGATTAAAAAAGTGAAATAATATGTTAAATTAGGCTTGACAGCAGCATGGTACATGTGTACACTGCGCCGCGCGTTTTGCTCGCTCCAGAGCCGTAGTAGGTGCATATATCGGAATCTGAGAGCGCCTGAAGCCGCTACACAAATGATGTTTATCATGGAGACGACAACGAAAGAAATCATTAAAACTTTGCTGCTGGTGGCAGGTTCCGGCACGGCTTTAGCCGCACTGGAGGATGTGCAGCTGGTGAGCGCCTTGGAAGAGGCGACAGCTCCCGCGATTGAGATAGTTGTAGTGACGAACGAGGCTGTTAAAGATGGTGAGGTATTAGCCGCTCAACAAACAGTTATCGCCAAAGACATAGATGAGATACCGAATTTGGTAAAACCCAACAATAAAATTGAGATTTACGGCTCGGGTTCCATCTTAATCGGTGATGAGAATACCACGGGTGTGCTCAAAATTACCGGTGCCACGAAGAGCATTGCAAATGCAACGCCTTCTATCTCCCAAACAAGCATAAGCGTGACGGGCGGTAATGGCGTGACTAATGTGAACATCGGGCCTGTGGACGCAAACGGCTCCACCGCCTCCATAACCAACGTCCAGATGGACCTGAAAGGGCTCAAGTCTGATGTTGTCTTTACCGTGAATGACGCTACCGTCTCCGCCTCTCAGATTTACCAGACGTCTGGCTCGATTAATCTGATTAATCACGCCGGCATGAGCCTCATTGAACCCTCTCACCTTCATAATTTGTATGTGGATAGCACTTCCAGCTTCCACGCAAGCACTGTTTCCACGGAGGTTCTGGTGGACGGCTCCAACACCGTGGAGTTCGATCCCCGTGACACCGGCTCAAGTGTAGGTGTGATGCAAAAGCCCCTGGCTGCAGGGCAGACGGTTGCCTCCTATCAGCTGTATGGTCTTACTTTTGACTCCAGTGCCGAACTGACGCTGGATATGAGCCATGTTTACGTGGCGGATGAGCTCATGGAAGACGGTGGATACTTCTACATTCGCATGTTCGGTGTGCGCTGGATTCCGCTGGAGGAGGAAGGCGTGGATGCCGTTCTGGATTTGGACTGGCTCGCAGAATGTTTCAAGTTATGCAACTTCGGTACCGCCAATGGTGAAGATATTTCCGGTCGCCTTGTCATAAAGGGTGCTTATTACGGAGACGCTTCTCAGGGGTTGCAGCTGGCAGTAGAGTTGTCGCCGGAATCTGAGAATACTCCGGAGCCGACCACAACTACGCTGAGTCTGCTGGCTCTCGCCGGCTTGGCCGCCCGCCGCCGCCGCAAGTAAAATCAAAGCGATTCTTCTTCAAAAAGCCGTTGCTCGGTGAGGAGCAACGGCTTTTCTCTTTGTTTTACTGTTGACTTTATAAAAGCGACTCGTTACAATAAGACTATTTCTTAAATCAGTTTTTGATAATGAGCTGATTACAAGAAACTGTAACCAGCGCACAAAACACCACCTGCAAGACTGGGAAGCCTCCCCAACGCTGACCAAGGGCTCCACTTCGAGCAAATCCTCGGCTTTTGCCCGTCTCGGCGTATCAACGAGGAGCTGGAGTCTGTTTTTGCACCATCAGCAACAAAAATGCAGGAAACGACAGGAAACGAGCGTCTGTTTATTAGAAAATCTGCACTTTCTGCAATTTTTTGTTGCGGATTCGGGGCTGAGCCGTGTTAATATAAATGTAAAGGAGATAGATAATGAAAAAAAGCGTTTTCCACAGAATCCTTACCACCACAGCCATCTGCCTTGCGGCGGGGGCTTGTGTGGGTTGCATGCAACAGCAAGATGCGGCAATGCCGTGGGGCAAGGATAGTTTGTATACCAGGGAAGAAATACAAGCAAAGGAAATTGAAAGTCAGGAATACCGCAGCCAAATCCTGCATGCCACTATCAAGGCCACGAATGTATCTCTGGAGCAGCATTCCGGCCAGGGAAAACGCATCATCCGCTTGCACCCCAAGGAGCAGGAAACTCTGCTCATGCTTCTGTTTAAATCGACGTACCGTCCCGTCAAAAATGATACAAGAGTACATCCCACTCTTCCCCCGACAGAGTGGACTGAATTGGTGCTTACCGACAGGGACGGCAAGAGTCTCTACCACGGCTCGGTAGAACTGTGCCCGTCAAGCATGGTAAGCAAGGACGGCTATGCGCTGGGGGCTTATCTTGCCTTGGATGACGAGTTCTACCGCATTTGGAAAAGTATCATCCACCGTGAAAAAGTTACCCCCTCAGAGCAGGAACACGAGGCTGCAACCATAAGCCACCGCCAAGCCGTGCAAGTGCTACACACTGCGCTCCGAAATTGCAAAACGGCAACAATAGCATGCTTTTTCAACACGTTTACGGCATGTTGGCACCGAGAATTAACCCCGACAGAAACTCAAGAGCTTTGTACTCTGCTGCGCAAATGCAAACCGATTCCCTTCCAAGGTAACATCCGAGGTTTAAGAAATTACGAAACCACCCTTCATTTTTACAACGCAGCCGGAGAGGAAATCGGCAACTTTGATGTAAGGGATATTACGGATGCTGCATCAGCCCGCAACCTAGAGCACTGTACCTCGCAAGAGTCCATGTACCTGCCCACTCGGAATTACAATCAATTGCGAGAGATTATCACCAGACACCCAAAATAAGACGGACTTTGCTATTGAAGCTAGTTAGATAGAAGGTGATGGTAAGTATGCAAAGACTGAGTGTGTTATTGCGCCATCGGCAACAGAAATGCCCGCCGGGAGCGTCTATAAAGTAGAAAAATCAACTTTTTTGCATTTTTTGCTGCGGATTCACCTGCGAAATGAGTTAATATAAGTGAAAAGGGGATAAAGAATAATGAAGACAATTTTTCACAAAATCCTAGCCACCTGCGCCCTCTGCCTTGCGGCGATGGGGCTGAATAGCTGCATCAGCACCTCCCACCGGGTAGTCAGAGCGTGGGGACAAAGCGCAAACGAAGTATACTGGGTCAATGAGCTGGAAGGCTCAACCGACTGCCTTTACCGCATCGGGAATGAGCTCTATGTGCAGGCCTACCGCAGTAGCGGAGATGTTACTATGGGAGGCAGGAGACCCTGGGGCGATTTGCTGATGCTGAATTGGGATGAACCGACTTATGAGGTAACGCCTCATACGGATAAAGCAGAAAAAGTCTGGTTGCGTTTGGTAAATGAGAACTGGAATGACGTGCGCCGCGAGTTCCGGTATGGTGACAGGAATCTACTTTCAGATAATGTGAGTCTGAGAGTTACTTGCAAGAAAGCCCTCACTGAATTACCGCCCGATGCGGTTCGCCTTGCAGTGCCTCGGAAAAGACGCGTCAAGCTGTATGCGGTGGATGGACTTACCGCCGGGATGAATAAGGAATACAGCACCGATTCGAAAGAAGGGCGCCCCTCTACCTACATTTCCGCAGATGCGCACGCGCTATACGCTTATCCCCTTTCTGCTATCATGTTCGTTGGGGTAGATGTTCCTCTTACTCTTATCAGTCCGGTGTGGGTGGTTCCGGGCACCGTTATTGCTCTTGCTCAGTACGGTAGGTAATCCCCTTGCAATCGATGTTTCTTTTTAGGTTACCACTCGGTGAAATATGCACCCTAAACATCTGAGTATGTGTAGCTTGCTAGTTCGAAACATCTTTGCTTGTCACGGAGTCACCATTCATCCAAAATTGCCTGCTTGTCACGGCGTAGGATTAAATCCGAAGACGGAAGCCCATAGAATCAATAGATTGTAGATGCGAGGCTTCTTTAGTGCCCCTAAAAGGTGTTCGCGCTTAGCAAAGGGGCTTCCGGCTTCTCTACGATACGCCGTGACGGGTAGGCATAGTAGGCTTTTTGGATTTTAAGAAAGCGATGTCATGCCCGAGGGTAAGCCAAGATGTTTGATAACCCATTCTCGCCCGGAGTGTGATTTGAAATATTTCTCCAGCTCAGACGCTTGTTCTTCAGTTTGAACGGCTATGGCAGAATGAATTTCCCACGGTGCGAACTTGGAGGTATGCGGTACATGCCCGGCGTTGTGCGTTTTGAGCCGTGCTGCAAGGTCTGAGGTGTGGCCAACATAGAAGTGGGTGTGTGTGGTAGCATCCCACAGGATGTAGACATAATGGAAGTGAGATGTTGGCATGGCGGGAGTATAGTGGATGTAGTGGGTGAATGCAAGTAGGAAAAATGAAATTAATTAATTCTACGCCGAGCCTATGGCTATCGTAACTTTCTTAACTCCGATTAAGAGTCTTAATTGAATGTGGGCACATTGTGATATGAAAATTCAAATTCCACACCTTTTGCTATTGACCCGATATGTTGGCACCGTCTGTGGTATGCAATACGGGTGTTGCCCGGCTTCGAGTCTCGCTATCGCTCGCTTTCTACGCCGAGGCTAGGCTTCTATCGCTTTGGTCTGAAAGACCAAGCCCCCTACGCCTGCGGCAGCCATTCTGGCCTGCCTGGGCGTAGAAAAACAGCGTATCAGGTGACTCCACAATGTTTGGGCTTGACCCGAAAAATAGGGCGGGAATGGGTAATGCGACGGCCTCCTGCCCGGCTTCGAGTCTCGCTATCGCTCGCTTTCTACGCCGAGGCTAGGCTTCTATCGCTTTGGTCTGAAAGACCAAAGCGCCTACGCCTGCGGCAGCCATTCTGGCCTGCCTGGGCGTAGAAAAACAGCGTATCAGGTGACCTGATACGCTGTTTTACGAAGCCTGGAGTTAACGAGCCATCAGCTTGGAAAAGCTTTGACTGGAAACCGCGTTTTTTGCTTTTCCTACGTACACTCTCGAAAAAGTGAGCAATCTCATTCTAACGTATTGGATAGTAATGCTTTACTAAACTGCCCAGCCGATTCAGGAGACTACCATATCGCTTGTAAGAGGTCAGCAAAAATGAAATACAGCATTCGCGGAGAATGAAGTCAGCAGCCACTATTCAAATCAACTCTGAGTCAATTTCTGGCATGAGGCTTACCGCTGCCTCTCGCGGCACCGGCTCGAAGCAAAGCGGCGATAAGAGCTTTCTGCCCATGATAGCCTTTTTTATCATCCAGAGCATAATCCAGCGGAGTACGCCCATTTTCATCCTCGGCGTTGACGTGTGCCCCGGCAGCAATCAGGCAGGTAGCTATATCCGCTTTACTGCAGCAATGCAGGGGAGTTTTCCCTTCATCATCGACGGCGCAGGGATCTGCACCCGCAGCCAGCAACGCCTGTGCTACCTCAAGATTATACGGGCGGAAAAGCGGAGAATCACCTAATATGTTTCGGGCATTTACTTTGAGCCCCAGCTCCACATAAATACGAACACTTTCAGCATCTTCTGCTATATGCAGCGGCGTATCCTCCCCTGGGCCCAAACGATGGGGGGCTGCGCCCGCCGCCAGCAAGAGGCGGATATCCTCCGCAGAATGATGATGCAGTAGAGCTGTTTGACCAAACTTTCCGATGATGCGCGCATTTGCACCCGCCGCCAGCAGAACCTTCAGCACTTCCCTGCGCGCATAAAATACCGGGGGCTCACCAAAGCGGTTCAGCGCGTTGACATCTGCCCCCGCAGCAATGAGAGCTTGTGCCATTTTACCGGAATACGCACAATGGAGAGGGCGACTTCCGTATTCATTCAATATGGTATCAGGGCTCATGCCCAAGCGAATGAATGCTTCCACCGCGGGCACATCGTCATCTTGTACTGCGTAGAAGAACATGCTGATTTTAACATCCTCCGCCGATAAACCGACACTTTGCTGCACCAGCTCCACAAGGCCACGACTCTGACCGGAAAAAATGGCACCATGCAGAATTTCCCTATCAGCCTTAACTAGACGAAGCAATTTTCGGGTTCTCCGCATGTCTCCATGCGTTACCGCATGCCATAACGCAATGCGGTAGTTTTTGTGCTTAAGCCTCTGCCGTTTGTTCATGTGGCAATCCTAGCACATCCCGCCAATTTAAGCAAGGGTTAAGTCCGGGCGACTTCTCTCGCTACCGCTCGCTTTCTACGCCGAGGCTAGGCTTCTATCGCATTGGCCCGCATTGGCCTGAAAGACCAATGCGCCTACACCTGCGGTAGCCATTCTGGCCTGCCTGGGCGTAGACAAAAACCGCATCAGGTACCCTGGTGCGGTTTTTGCGAAGTCTGGAGTTAACGAGCCATCAGCGTGGGAAATTTGCGCCTGGAATTCGCTTTTTTCGTTTTTCCTACGTTCAGCCAAAGTAAATATGGAATCGCATTATAATATATTGGATAGAAGTGCCTTGCGAAAACCACTTCCCAATTTAGGAGACTGTTACATCGCTTGTAAGAGGTCATGGAAAATGAAATACAGCATTCGCGGAACACGACAAAAATGTGGATAATCCACCTCCACGCTTGAACAGAGGGGAAGAAATTGATATAATGCCCCGTAACAGATACACGCTTAGTTATGACCAAGTTCCAATTCTCCAGAATCCTTGCCACCTCAGCCCTGTGCCTTGCGGCGGTGGGGTTTTCTGTGTTTGGCTGGGCTATTTTTCAGCTTAGCGCGGCTCGGGTTCATACTCTTGGCTTAGCAGAGCGTTAAAAAATACATTTTTCTGTGCCCCGGTGTGCAGAGGTTCCCATTGGCATTACCTGTATTGTCATCTGTGGGGCTTCTACACTTTTTGCCGGGATACTGCTTGAATTGAAGGTGAATTGCAAGTTCAAATGCGACACTTTTTTGAAAAAAATGCACTATTAGTGTTTTACAAGCTCAAAATTTAACCCGAGCTCCTTCGCTTTATCTTTTGTCGACTTTCCATCGAAGAGTTTTCTGGGCATTTTGTTCAT
>JAZLDM010000085.1:0-64847 GCA_045614705.1 Akkermansia sp. | reverse complement strand
TCTCTGAAAAATCTTTTCTCCTGATACTCCTATGAATGAGCTTTCTGCACAAACGGAGCTTTTCGACAACATTGCTCATATTATTGAGCAAGCGCGCCAACGCGTGCGCACTACTTTTATTGAATTGGGCAAACACTGTTTAGCCAATCTTACGTAAAGCATACAGCTATAGATATTCAATCCTTTACATCAGCATCAAATTTCGCTATACCAGATACATACCATGAATGGAGATGACTTGAAAGAGCGAGTTTATGAACTGTTCGAAAATGAATGGTTCGAGGGAACGTGCCTTGAGTTTAAAAGTGCCAAGGGTGGATTACCCAAGGAACTGTGGCCGACCTATAGCGCCTTCGCCAATACACTTGGCGGTATTATTCTTTTGGGGGTGGATGATGACGGCGAAATTTGCGGCTTGGCTACCCCGCAAAAATACAAAGAAGATATTTTCAATCAATTGAATAATCCTCAGAAGTGCAGCCTTAACCTCTGTGATGAAACTATGGTGCAGATTGTGGAGCTGGAGGGGAAAAATGTACTGGCTATCTATGTTCCTCAGGCATTGCCGGAACAACGCCCCGTCTTCATTCGAGACCGAGAGGAAAATAGTTACCTGCGTAGTGCCTCAGCAGATGTTCGTTGCAAACGCGAAGACCTTATTCGCATGCGCCGTAATCGCGATATTGCAGAATGCCCCACATATTCACAAGATGATGTCATTATCCCCCATACATCACTTAAGGATTTGGATGCTGATACATTTAAAAAGTTCCGGAACCATACTCGCTATACCCAAATGGGTGAAATATGGCAAGGGCTGGATGATGTGACCTTCCTGAAAAAGGTAGGAGCTTATCGCAGAGACCGCGAGTCCGGGCAAGAAGGAATTACTTTGGCCGGCTTGCTGATGTTAGGTAATTGCGATGCTCTGGCCGAACTCCGCCCTCATTTTCACCTTGATTACTTTGAATACGAGGAATCAGAAGACCCGAATGCACGATGGTGTGACCGTATCTCAAACGATGGTACTTGGCCGGGCAATCTGTATGAGTTTTTCTTCCGTGTGTTGCCTCGTTTAGTGGAAAATCTTAAACGCCCATTCAAGCTTGATGCAAATCTTCTTCGGAAAGATGACACACCGGCTCATGTTGCTGTTCGCGAGGCTTTTGCCAATGCCTTAATTCATGCTGATTATCATGAGCGCTTTGGGGTGCGCGTTGAAAAACGGCCTACCGGTCTCGTGTTTATGAATCCGGGCTGCTTGCTTGTTCCTCGTACCCAGTTGTTCTCAGAACAGGCACATATCAGTATTTGCCGCAATAAATCATTGCAGCGTATGTTCCAAGCTCTCGGCGTGGTGGATCACGCCGGCTCCGGTATCGACAAAATCGTACGCGGCTGGTTGGATTCCTGTATCTCTGTCCCTTCTGTTGAGGAACAGCAACAGCCGGATCGAGTCGTTTGGAAGCTGAATTTTATAGGATTGATTTCCAAGGAAAATCTTTCACTCGTTGCTCAAACCATAGGCCATTCTCGTTTTGATGCTTTGGATTTATATGATAAACTGATTCTCGTTTGCATTGCATCTTCTCAGCTGACACGGCACGTTGATATCGCCCCGCTGCTCCCTCTGCATCCTTTTGAGGTAAGTAAACGGTTGTCTCGATTGGTCTCTCAACACATCCTCGCTAAATCAGGTAGAGCTCGCGCTACGAAATATGAGCTGATTAATCATGCGCCGGATGATATAAATGACGAAATCCCCGAGCCCCAAAATCCTGAATATCCCCAGTTTGTTCAGGCGATTCGTTCGAGTTCAAGAACTTCCAAACGTGATATGCAGGAAGCTATCGTTTCCCTTTGTGCCGATGAATGGCTGACGGTCGCTCAATTGGCGCAAATCCTTCAACGTGCTGAACGCTCCATACGGCGATATTGTGTTGCCCTAGCTATCAATCAGATTCTCGTCATTAAATTCAAGGATAATCCCAATCATCCCCAGCAAGCATACAAAACAGCCAAATAATTGATACGTATGAATGTTTGTTGTCGAATATGTCCGACCTCGGGGCAAGATGTGGCCGACCTCAGGGGAGAAATGTCCGACCTCGGGGAGAAATGTCCGACCTCGGGGCAAGATGTGTCCGACCACAGAGGAGAAATGTCCAAGCTCATGACAGGGTATGCGGTTAATCTTGCCAGTTAAGAAAACAGTGTAACGAGAGTGCAAAACATGCGAGCGATGAAAGACAGCGGGGTAGAGTGGATTGGAGAGATTCCAGAAACGTGGGATATTCTTCCGGCAAAACGCATGTTTTGCAACTCCGGAGAAACAAAAAAAGCCGATGATGTCCAGCTTACGGCAAGCCAACAGTACGGGATTATAAGCCAGAGCGACTATATGGCTTTGACTGGGAGTCGAGTCGTCCTTGCTACGCAGGATTTAGAAAAATGGAAGCATGTAGAGCCCCAGGACTTCATCATCAGCCTTCGTAGCTTTCAAGGAGGTCTGGAAATGAGCCAAGTGTCAGGATGCATCACATGGCATTATGTGGTTTTACGCAGCTGTCACAAAGGTATTAACGCTAGGTTCTACAAGTGGTTGTTTAAGTCATCCGAATACATCACAGCGCTTCAGCGTACGTGTAATTATATCCGCGACGGCCAGGATTTGCGCTATTCAAACTTTGAGCAGGTTCCTCTTTTCCTTCCAAAAGAGGAAGAACAGGAAATCATAGCAAATATACTCGACACCAAGTGCGCCGAGATTGACAAGGTAGTAGAGCAAACCCGTGCGACGATTGAGGAGTACAAAAAGCTCAAGCAGGCTATCATCACCGAGGCCGTCACCAAAGGTGTGCGCGGCCCCCGCCGCATGAAACCCAGCGGCGTGGAATGGATAGGAGATATTCCGGAAGAGTGGAGAGTGGGTAGGATCAAAGATTTTGCCCAATTACAAACGGGAGCTACGCCGTCCACTTCATGTCCTCACTATTTCAATGGGGAAATACCATGGTTTACACCCGGCGACTTTTCTGAATCGTTTGAGGTCACAGTATCTCAGCGCACCCTTAGTAAACAAGCTGAGGATGAAAAGCAGGCTGTAATTCTACCTCCTCAAACACCTTTGCTTGTTGGTATTGGAGCTAGTGCCGGAAAGGTGTCGTTCTCACAGATTAAATGTAGTTGCAATCAGCAGGTGACGGCGTTGATTGAGTGTTCTGCAAACCCCAAGTTGCTAACATACATTCTTGAGGCGGGGCGTGTATACTTGCGAGATACTGCGGCGTTTACAACGCTCCCCATTATAAACAACCAGACTCTTGGATATTTCAAGATAGCTGTTCCTACCTGCGTGGCTGAACAGCAAGAAATCGCCACCTACCTCGACGCCAAGTGTGCCGAGATTGACCGCATCATCCAGAAGAAGGAACAGCTCATCGAGGAGCTCGGGAGCTACAAGAAATCACTCATTTACGAATACGTCACCGGTAAAAAGGAGGTTACAGCATGAAGGAGAAGCAATTTGAAGCCCACATTGAGGCCGCACTGACATCACCCGCGGGCGGTCTGACCAAGGGCACGGACACATACGACTGCGCCACGGCTCTGTACCGTAACACCTTGCTGAGCTTTGTGCAGGAGACCCAGCCCAAGGCGTGGAAGAAATACACCCGCCCCGTGACACGCAACCCGGAGGATGCTCTCATCAAGGCCTTCAACGAGCGCTGCACCGAGGACGGCCTGCTGCATGTGCTGCGTAACGGCTTTAAGGCCGCAGGCTCTCGTTTTTACGTGTGTTACTTCCGGCCAGAGAGCAATCTGAATGAGGGGCATGAGCGCCTGTACCGCGCCAACAAGGTGGAAGTCTACCGCCAGTGGTACTACAGCGAGAAGTGCAAGAACTCGGTGGACATGGTGCTGGTGCTCAACGGCATCCCCGTGTTTGCGCTGGAGCTGAAAAACCAGCTCACGGGGCAGAATATCGACAACGCCCGCTGGCAGTGGAAGAACGACCGCGACCCGAATGAACGCTGCTTCGGGTTCAATTTCCGCATCCTGAGCTATTTCTGCGTTGATCTTTACGAGGCCTGCATGGCCACGAAGCTGGCGGGCAAGCATACGTACTTCCTGCCGTTCAACCAGGGCAGCGCAGGCGCAGGAAAGAACGGCGGCGCAGGCAACCCCGCCGCAGCGGACGGTGATTTTGCTGTATCCTACATCTGGCGCGAGGTGTTCCAACGCGACAGCCTGATGGATATTCTGCACCGCTTCATGAACCTTGAGACCAAGGAGGAGAAGGTGCGCCGCAAGAACGGCAAGGAGGACAAAGTGGTGACGAAGACACTCATCTTCCCCCGCTACCATCAGCTGGACGTTGTCCGCAAGCTCGTGGCACACGTGAAGCAGCACGGCAGCGGCCACAACTACCTGATTCAGCACAGCGCGGGCAGCGGCAAGTCCAACTCCATCGCATGGGTGGCCCACCGTCTTTCCACCCTGTTCAATGCAGAGAACCAGCCCATTTTCAGCAGCGTGATTGTGGTGACCGACCGCACCGTGCTGGATGCCCAGCTGCGTAACACTATCTCAGGGCATGACCACACCCGCGGCGTCATTGCCGCCATCGATGATGAAAAGACCTCGCAGGACCTGAAGGAAGCCATCAATGCCGGAGCCCGCATCATCATCACCACGCTGCAGAAGTTCCCCGTGATTTATCGTGAGGTTATTCATTATGAAGGCCGTCGCTACGGTATCATCATTGACGAGGCTCACTCCTCGCAAGGCGGCAGTGCTGCGGCCAAGATGAAAGCCGCTCTGGCAGATACCCGTGCCGCGCTGGAGCAATACGCCGAGGAGGAGGAACTGGACGCCGAAGCCAACGACGCCGAGAACAAGCTGGTGCAGGAAATCCTGAGCCAAGGCAAGCACGATAACCTCTCGTTCTTCGCCTTTACCGCCACGCCGAAGGATACCACCCTGCAGCAGTTCTGCGAACAGGGCCCGGACGGCAAGTGGCACCCCTTCCACGTGTATAGCATGCGTCAGGCCATTGAGGAGGGCTTTATCCTCGACGTGCTGCAGAACTACACCACGTACAAGACCTGCTGGAAACTCATCCGCACCGCCGAGGAGAACGAGGAAATGGCCAGTAGCAAGGCCGCACGCCTCATACGCCAATATGCCACGCTGCACCCGGAGAATATCCGGCAGAAGGCAGAAATCATTGTGGAGACCTTCCGCGAAACCACGCGCCACAAAATCGGTGGCAAGGGTAAGATGATGGTGGTGGCATCCTCCCGCCTGGCTGCGGTGCTGTATTTCCGCGCGGTGAAGGCCTATGCCGCCGAGCAAGGATACGCTGACGTGAAGCCCATGGTGGCATTCTCCGGCAAGGTTGAGCTGGAAGACGGCGAAGAACTGACCGAGAGCAAGCTCAACGTGCGTACGGACGGCACACATATCTCCGAAGCCCAGACGAAGGAGGAGTTCCACAACAACTTCAATGATTCCCGGCGGGAGAGGTGAGGAAGGCTGATAGAGGGGTGAAAAGCCTTGAAACGCAGGGGATACGGGCGCGATTAGCGGTTGAGGAAGTAAGTGCGGAATGCACCCGGTAAAAGCGGCGAGACTGTCGAATAGGTGAGGAAGAGCATCGGCAGCGAACGGCAAAAAAAACGCCCCGGCATTGAAGCGGGGCGGGTGTAAAAATGGGCGGCATCAGGGCTGTGGAACCGGTGCCGCTTTTGTGCGGCGGCGGGGTTTAACGGTGGGCGTGGCCACCACGTCCCCGTGGTAGTCTACAAGGCGCGGGGGCGGTACTGTGGAGCGGCTGACATGCACGCGGGCGGGGGCATCAATGCCCAGGGCGGCGGATTCTTTTTTGTTGATTCTGCGCCCGCGATTTTCCAGGGTAATGAGCAGCTGGCGAAGTATATTTTCAGGCACGCCGGTGAGCATAGCATCAAGATTCATGTCCGGTGTCACCCAGGGGCGGCGGGCTTTACCCGCCACCACCTTGGCAACGTAGGCGCGCGGGATTTCCCAGTAGCGCACCACGTTGCGGATTTCATAGATGAGCGCCTCGGCGTCACTCTGCGGCGTGTTGTCTTCCTTCTGTTTGCCGCCATAACAGGCGGCAAACGCATTCAGGAGGGGCACATAGTCCGTCTGGAAGAGGGTGCGCCATGAGGTACGCCCACCACAGTGCAAGCCGGTGAACTCATGCCGCCATTCAACGTAAGAGCCCAGGGGCAAGCCCATTCCCTGGAGGTGCTTGTAAGCGCGGGAGCTGACAGCACCCAGGGTGGCAAGCTGCTTTTTGGAAAGCGTCTTCATGATTTCGGGGCGTCTTTAGGCTTCACATAGAAAGTATCAGCAGCGGTGATGGTGAGACCATAGTCCTGCAGTTCGTCTTCGGAAAGACCGGCACCCAGAATGGCGGCCTTGTTAAGTTCGGGCGCGCGGTCACGCAGCCACTCTGTGCGTTCCTCTTCCTGAAGTGCGGCCACGATGTCTGCTTCCGTCTTGCCGTCCAGGTAGCCCAGCTTAGGCTTGCCGGCACGCATGCCGAAGGTGGCGGCGGTGCTTTCTCCATACTTTTTGCCGGGCGTGAGCAGGCGCGCACGCACCTTGTCGCTGGCAAAGTATTTTTTCAGGGCTTCCATCTTTGCCTTGAGGTCTTCCTGAAGTTCGGCAAGCTCAGCTTCGGGCTCTTCGCGCACGGCCTGAAGCTTGGCTTCAAGTTCGGCTTTCTTTGCCTCAATGGCGGGC
Source organism: Akkermansia sp. (assembly GCA_045614705.1). GTDB lineage: Bacteria > Verrucomicrobiota > Verrucomicrobiia > Verrucomicrobiales > Akkermansiaceae > Akkermansia. Next base: position 58,070 of record JAZLDM010000085.1, on the reverse strand, counting down.
ATGAGCTGGGCCACTTCATCCACCATGCGGCGGAAAGCCGCATCCGTCTTTATTGTGTTTTTTGCTTTCATTTTTGTGCTTGTTTTTGGTTTTTGCTCGCAGATCCAAATCAGATTTGCGGGAAAATTGCTTAATCAGGGAGCATGGAACGGCGTGCCACCGGTGACAAGGAGCCCAGCGGAAGCAGCTCTTGCTGCACCGGTGTGCGGCGTTCCTCTTTCTTGTCCAGGATGGCCAGGAAGCGCACCCATGCGGCTTGCTTGGCGGCATTCTCTTTGAGCCAACGCATCAGGGCCAGAGCGTCACAGATTACCACACGGCAGCAGCCGTGCAGTTCGCTTTTGTACTGGATGGCCACCTCTGTGGGCTCGCTGCCCGCCGTGGCGTAGATGCCACGGCGGTGCCATTGCAGGCGGCTGAAGATGTCACCCAGCTGCTGGGCGGCGGCTACGCTTTTGGCATTAGTCACGCAAGCCCCCTTCCCATGCGGCACAGGGCCGCGCTGAAGTGTTGCAAATCTACGGCGGCACCATTGAGGCGAGCCTCGGCCACGGCCAGGCGAACAATGGCCAGCAGGGTGCCGAAGCAGTTTTTCCTTGCCAGGGCGTGGACGGTGCGCTGAATGTCCGGCGTGGGTGCGGGCAGCTGGAATGCCTGCCAGATGAGTGCCACGTCATTGGCCGTGGGCGTGTCCGGCAGCAGCTCAGAAAGCCCGCGCCGCTTTAATTGGTCAAGCTGGCCAGCGTGCGGGCTGTTCGTGAATTTGGAGCCGTCCAGGTCAGTGACAAGCAGCACCACGCCGCAGCCGGTCAGGTCATGCAGGCGGCGCACGATGTCAAGGGCGTCCGCCCCCTGCTGTCTATCCAGGGCGAGGTGGGCTTCATCCACGATGATGAGGTGACGCGGGGACAGCGCCGAACGGACAGCGCGCTGGGTGGCTGCCAGGGAACGGCAGGCGCTACCGGGCAAGCGCAGGGCTGTGGCCAGTTCGCGCAGAATGCCGGACATTGTGGGCTTAGGCATGAGCTCCACCAGGATGGTGGTTTCCGGGTAGCGTTCCCGGTAAGCGCGGGCGGCGGTAGTCTTGCCTATCTGGGAGACGCCCACCACCATATTTATGAGGCGGGCAGCCTTGGCGCAGTCGCAAGCATTCCATACACGCTGCATGATTTCGGTGGGGATGTACTGAGTATTGCCGGCCATGGCAGCAGATGCCTGGGCGGTGATGCGTTTGCGCTGTTCATCCAGCTTGGCGAGCTGCCGGGCGGCGTTGCCCTCATAGCTGCCGCGAATCAGGCCACGAAGTACCTTTTCAGAGAGCCCGAGCTGGCGTTCGGCTTCATTGAGGCTGCCGCCGATGGTGGGCAAGAATTCACCTGTGAGCCATTGGACGGCGGGGTGGTGTGTGGTGGTAGTGATTGCGTTTGTCATTGTGTGTGTCATTGGTTATGGGTTAAAGGAAAGTGGGGGCATCATAGCTGCTGGGCAGCTGGTATTCATCGGCAGCGCAGAGCGGCTGCGGCAGGGGGGCGGCGGCGCGGCGGCGGGGTTTCCGCAGCTGTACGGCATCCAGGCGGCCAAGAGCATCCAGCGGCTTGCCTTCCAGCACGGCAGCATTGTGGGCGGCAATGAGGGACTGCTCGGCGGTGTCTTGTGCCACGATAATGCGGGCCTGTTCCAGACGCTCTGCAAGCCTGTGCTGCACGCGTCCCATCTGTCTGGCCTTGGCGGCTTCATCTACGATGGGCACGCGCTGGGAGAGGATGGCAGCGCCCAGCACTGTGCCGCGTTCGTCCAGCACATAGCAGCCTTGCCCCATGGGGTTAAAAATATAATAATAATCCGGGCCGGTGGGCAGTTCGCGCTCGAAGCCCTGGGCAGTAATGACGCAAGCCTCATAAATCAATTCTTCATGCCACACGCGGCGATTATTAAGGCGGAAATGCCCGCCCTTAATCTGCGGAAGAGGCTGCGGCTTGTGCTCGATGAGCAGCTCCACCACCTGTGCGGGGGTGAAGCGCACAAGCTCATTTTCCGGGCGGGCAAGAGACATGTCCCAGGCTTCCTGCGGGCTCATGTTGCGCTGGCGCAGCAAGCGGGGCTCCTGGGCTGCTGCGGCCTTGGCGGCTTGTGCAGCGGCGGGGTGCATGGCGTGGAACGGCGTCCAGTTCGTGCGGCCATCGGCAGAGTATTCCAGCACGGTGAAGCCGCATGCCGCCCAGTCTGAAAGCTCATGCTCTGTGCGGTTATTGATAGCGCCCACCACCTGCACCAGCATGGTGGTGACATCTGCCAGGGAGGGCACAAAATGGATAAGCAGCTCGCGCATATCAGCAGGCAGAATGGCGGCCTGTTTCAAGAGCTTTTTGGCCTGTTCGCGTATGCCGTGCAGGGCTTCGGGCTCTTTCCTATCGTGGCCGGTGTAGGTGATGATGGAATCCAGGCGGTTGCGCTGCAAGCCGTGCCATTCTTCAAGCATAGCTTTTCTGCGCGGGTTGCCGGCACCTCTGCCGCCGTAGATGCTGCCCGGCTGCACCTTGCCCTGGATGCTGCCCTCTTCCACGCGGACAAGGCCACCGGTCATCTGGTAGAGTTTTTCCTTGAGGGCATCGGAAATGTGGGCAGTGCCGTGCTCCATCACCAGCACGGTGCCTCGCTTGCTGTAGCCCACGTTGGCCAGGTAGTCACAGAGCACATAGACCATCTCGTCTGCATTCAGGCCAACGCTGTGGCCGTCTTGTTTGTCCGTGCGCAGTTTCGTGCCCCAGCAAAGGCGCTTGCCGGTGAAGGCATCCAGGCAGCCCAACTGAAGAGGGCGTCCTATCTGCATCTTGCCGGCGGCATCGTAGCCGGTTGCTTCGATGTCCAGCCACACGTCATCAAAGTAGACTTCACAGCAGGGCCAACCGCCCCGGCGAGTGGTGAAGAGCTGCGGCATCTCATTGTAGGCGGCGCGGATGCCTTCGCGCACGATTTTGAGGGAGCGAGCCTTCGGCATGCAGCGGAGCAGATTCTCCATGCTCCACCCGGCAGGGCGCTCCATGTTGCGGCGGTAGTTCATGCCTTCATAACCGGGAATGGGCTTGCCTTCAGCCCATTGCTGCCAGAGCTCATGAATGGCAGAGGTGGCGCATGCCTTGTGCCGGGAGAAGAGCAAGGCCAGGTGTGCGCGGAAGGGGCGCAGCGCTGTGCGCACCTGCTTGCGGTTAGCAGCCACGGTGCGAGTGTCCAGGAAACACTGCCAGCAGCCGGGCTGCGTCACCTTGCGGCCTTGCTTGTCCCGCTTTCCGCCCTTCCATGCGTAGTAATAGCGTTCCATGCTCTTTGCGCTTATGGGGCGCGCGGATGGGCATTCCCCACCATCCGCGCGGCGCAAGCCCGCCACTTCCTGGGTGACGGCTTCGGCAGCCTGGGCAAAGTGCTTTGTAGGCGAGAACTGAGCATCCAGCCACTTGCAAGCACCCATCAGCGCGCGGATGCGGGTAGCTTCCGGGAGCGGGAGGTCATGCAGAGCAAGGGACGGGTCGAAGAGCGGTTTCATTATCGTTGGCGGCGTGGGTTAAAATCAGGCGGGGAGGCCGGGCAAGTCCGGCTGGGTGTGAGCGGCGCGCAAGCGGCGGGCTGCCTGTTCCAGCCGCTGTGCCTGTTCCTCTCTGTCCGCATCGGTGGTGTACATGCAAACATTGTCGATGTAGGTATCAATGCAGGAAAGGAAGCCCAGAAATTCCGTCTTGTGGTGGGCGCGCTGTGCTTCCCATCCGGTGAAGAGCGGCTGGCCATTGGCCACCTCTTCGCTTACCTTTTCGCCGGCGGTGGGCGGTGCGGGCGGGAAGAGGTTGAGCAGCTCTTGGCGCATGCTGTCAGCGGTGAGGAACGGGCCGAAGAGGCGCAGGGAATCCACGTCACCGTAGGCACCGGCAATGAGGGCTTGCACATGCTCCGCGATGACGCGTTCCAGGCGTTCGGGTGTGTACCCGCCATCTTGCAGCATGCGGGCGCGCACGCCTTCAAACACCTTGCGGCACTTGTTGCCGTGCTCATAGGTGAAGGAGAAGGAGCAGCCGCCGGCGAGCTTCACCGCTTTGGTGCCTTCCTTGTAATAATTCTTGAACAGTGTTTTTATGCTCACACCGTTGGCGCTGGCCAGCTGGTAGACCTGCTGCACGCACGCACCCACCAGGCAGGAATAGGCCAGGTGCGCACGCCCGGCGCGCACCAGTTCCTCTTCCGCAGCGGCGCGGGATGTGTTGGCGGTGTTGGCCAGTTGCACCAGGTGCATCAGCGGAGCGGCTGCATTCACCGGCATGGCGGTGGGCAGCCCTATGGGCATGGGGGTGGCGAAGGTGGGCTCGGCGTATGAGGTGGCCAGCTCGCCTGCGGTTTCGTTTGTGATTGCGTTTGTCATTGTTCGTGGGTGGGCTCTTCGATGTTGTAGTAATGAGCAATGAGGCGGCAGAGCTCCGCATCCGCTCCAATGCTCAGGGAAAGGGCAGACAGCCCCCGGCGGAAGATGCGCCGGGCTGCCGCAGGGTGCAGGCCAAGCAGCAGCGCCACGCTGGCAAGTGACAGCTCCGCCGTGGGCGGGAACTCACGCCCCAGCCGGCTCTCCGGGCAGCAGCGCAGCGCCTGGATGATGGCCAGCTCTTCGGGGGTGAAAGTGTCACTTGCGGTGGACATGGCGGGCGGGTTATGGGGCAGAATCACAGGTCATCTGTGCAGCAGGTGGCTTGCACATCGGTAGGCGGCAGGGTGTTTTCCGGCTCTTCCCAGGTGGGGCAATCGGGGGTGAAGCCGCTGTAGGGGTATTCCGGAGCGTCCCAATTCTCTGCCACATGGCAGATGATGAAGGGAAGCGCCATCATGAAGAACAGGAAGGCGAGCAGGTAGAAGAGAAAGCGCGACAGGTCAATGAGAGCATCAAACATGGCGGCGGCGGTGGGGTTAGTGGGTTACTTTCAGCTTAATGCCGGCGAACATGAAGACGCCCTCCACCATGTCTGCGGCGGCTTCCATCTTCAGTGTGAGCAAGCCGGAATGTCTGGCCTTTGCGGTCAGCATCCAGGTGAGTAGCAGGTACTCCACCAGGGCGGCGGCGGCGCTGCAGTCTTTGTTGGCTGCTTTCATGAATTCAAGCCCGGCAAGTCCCTTTTCGGTGAGGGTGTGGGCCTGCTCTTTTTCCAGCAGGCGTGCCAGGATGCGGGTATAGCTGCGGCGGATGGCGGCTTGCTTTTCTTCACCCAGCACCAGGGCGGCGGCGCGGGCTTGTGTTTCCAGACCTTCGGCAGCGGGGGCGCAGCGTCCGGCCTTGCCCTCATGGGTGAGGGTGACTGATACGGCTTCGGGGGTGATTGCGTGGTACATAGGCAGTGATGGGGTGAGGATTAAGGAAGGATAAAGGGGAGAATGAGGTGGAGCAGACAGACGGCACCGAAGAGGGCGAGAAGGGCGAGAAGGAAAGCGCAGCAGCCGGATGCCTGCAGGGTTACTTGTTGCTTTTTCGGGGGCATGGGAATCAATAAGGGATATCGTCTTCCGGGTCATCTTCCGGGTGCGGGGGCAGTGTGCCATTGGCTTCAAGGTAGGCAAGCGCGGCTTCCCCTGCTTCCCGTGTGGGGTAGAAGCGCAAGAGGGTGCAGCTGTTTTTCTGGTGGTGCTTCAGCAGCCACCAGCCTGTCCTGAGCTCTTCCAGCTCTGCGCTGTCTCCGGTGTAGAGGTGAATCATGGCGGTGGTTAATGGGTAACGCGTTCGCGGAGGTTGAGGGGGCGCTCCGGCAATGCGCGGAGCTTATCCACAAGCGTGATGCTCACGCGCTGGCCGCGCAAGACATAGGCAAGATGCGAGTAGCTTACATTCAGCTTGCGGGCTGCTTGCCGGATAGTCCAGCCCTTTGCATATAGCGTGTTTGCGTTCATCTTTACAGTTGCAAGTTAAATTGTTTTCTGATATGCTGACCGTGGCGCGGTTAATTGTTGCCCGCCACACAAGAAGATATTAACCAAATTAACCAGCAAGTCAAGAAGAAATGGATAATTTTATGAAATTTTCCAAAACTTTGCGCCGAATTATCCAGAAAGACGGGCGCAATCAGCGGGAGCTTGCCGAAGCCGCAGGCATTACCCCCGTTACATTGTCACGATGGCTGAGTGGTACAAGAGAACCGCGAGCAACTGAACTGCAACAATTAGCAGATGCGCTGGGTGTTACTGTTACAGATTTAACGGATAATCCCTTAACCGATGAAGAGGGATTAACCGCAGAAGACTGGAAAGCTAGAGCTTTGAAAGCGGAAGCTAAGCTTGCCGAATTGAAGACATCCGCCCACATTATACCCGATGCGGAAAGCTGCACCGCAGAGGAATACCTCACCCGGTTGCGGGAAAGCATGCGCTTTGTGTTCCATTTTATCACGCAGGACGATACCTTCAAAAAATAGGCTTTCACCCGTGGCGCGCCACGTTAGTGAACGCCGTTCACCACTTAAACATCACCACAATGAAAAGACTACTTTTGATTTTAATGGGGGCATTCATGCTGGGCGGCATGAGCATGGGCAACATGAGCACCGGCGCGGAGGTTGCCGTAAATCTCCGGGAGCATTTGCGGGAAGCCGTGCGGCATGTTCGGGGGCTGCCGAAGATAGAGCGGGAAGCCTGGTTAGCTCAGGCCGCCGAGCTGCTATTCTGCCAGGATGGGCGGAGCGTCTACACCGGAAAGACCGGCACAGAGCAAGTGACCATCAAGAAGGGGAAAAAGACAGAGAAGCACCGCAACAGCTTCAAGGAAGTTCGGCTTGAAGCGGTATTCATCGGCACCGATGGGAAGCTGTACAACTTCCGGGCATTGTGCGCAGACCCGAAGCGAGCGGCGCGCACCGTAGAAAAATGGAAGCTTGCGGGGTATCATGCGAACCGCGCCGGCATCCAGAATGTGCTGGCAGAGTTCGCCACAGAGGTGGCGGCGCTGAAGTTACAGCGTGAAGCCTATCTGGTGAAACATCCGAAAAAGTAAAACGAAGAGCCCCGGGGAGCCGGGGCTTTTTTGTTTTCATCATTTTGCTGACGCCGGGAAAATGATGGGCTAACCGATGAGGGCACGGAGGCGCTGCACGTTGGCCATGGCGGCATCGTGGGCGGGCTTTTGAGCGGTGCGGGCGTAGGCTGTGACCTCTGCGGAGTAGAGCAGGAACTTGCGCCCACCGATGCAGGGGCGGAAGGCGTGGAGGTGGCCACGGGCTACCAGGTTGCGAACGGAGCGGTCGGACATACAGAGCACGCGGGCGGCATCCAGCGTGGACATGAAGAGAGAGCCCGGTGGCGGTTGAGACGCGGGCATAGTGGTGGCAAGATTGGAGGCGGTGGCAGGCATAAGAAGAACGGGGGCAACGGTAGAATTATAACATGCGACCCGGGAAGAGTGACGCCCTGGGAGCGTGGTATGACACAATCAGCGGAAAAAGGGGCAAAACGGGAAAAAGCGGAAAGATAGGAAAGAGGGGAAAGAGCGGAAGCGGGGGCGTCACGAATGCGCCCGGCGGTGCTATGCTGTACGCAAACGAAGCGCACAGCACATGAGCAAAGGAAAACACATCATTATTGACATAGGCCACGCCCGGGGAACCGGAGCAAGAGGCAACGGCATGGAAGAGCATGCCCGGTGCGAGATAATCGCCACCTTTCTGGCCGCAAGGCTGCGGAACGATGGGTACGCCGTCACCGTGCTGGACTACCCGGACAGCACGAACAGCGCAGACCTGGTGGCCACGGTAAAGGCGGCCAACGGAATCAGCCGCGCCGCGTTCGGCATCTCGCTGCACATGGATGCCGCAAGCAAGGTGGTGGGCTATGTTGAGAGCATAGACGAAGACGGCGAGCCATGCAAGCAGCCCATCATCGGGGAAGACCCCGCCCCGCACGGCGCGCATGTGTGCTATGTGAGCAACACCGGCAAGCGCATGGCGGAGAGCATAGCGCGCTGGCTCTGCACCCTGCTGCCGGGGCGTGCAAGCAAGACGGTGAAGCGCGGCGACCTGTACATCCTGAAGCAGACACGCGCCCCCTGGGTGCTGGTGGAGTGCGGCTTCATCACTCACCCGGAAGACGCGGCCACGGAGCCGTATCAGATAGCGGAGTGCATAGCCGCCGGGGTGCGCCATTATTTTGAAGAGGTAGCAGCATGAAAAAGATTTTTCGAGTAGTCGCGCTTTGCGTAGTCATTGGCTGCACCGGCTCTGTTATGGGAGCCGGTGCAGAGCATTGCATGCAGCAGGATGCCGGGAGATACCCGCAGCAGGGAGACGGCACCGCCATGTGGGCAGCTGCCGCCCCTAAGCCGGAGGATGACAGCGGGCTGACCTGGCAGCAGGTGATGGGCATTGTGATGCTGTGCGGCGGCTGCTGTGGCGGCGGTGTGCTGTGGCAGAAAGCACGGCAGGTGAAGATTGAGCCGCAACCGCTGGAGGTGGCCATGAGCAAGGATTATGTGACCCGCAGCGAATTTGAGGATTACCGCAAGCAAGTGGCCAGCGATATTGAACGCGTACACAAGCGCCTTGATACGGTGATGCCCGCCGTGGCAGAGATAAAGGGGGAACTGAAGCAGATAGCCCAAAAGCAGACGCAGATTCTGGACTTGTTACTGAATAGAAAGGTAAGCTAATGATTGACCCAAAGAAGAGAGAACGCACGGTGCGCCGCGCCTTGCTGGAAGACCTGGCCAACACGCCGCGCGGGTACATGCAGCCGCAGGAAGCGCTGGAAGGCAGCGCCCGCCTTGCGGTGTGTCCGCCGCCCACCGATGCCGAATTTGACAGCGCCTTCCGCCGTCTGGAAGCGGATGCCTTGATTCATTGCGAGATTGACGCCATGGGCGTGAAGCGCTGGTGCATCACCGGCGTGGGGCGTGCCGCACTAGCCGAATGCTGAAGAGAAAAAGCCCCATCATGAAGAAGCTCCGCAAAGACAGCAAATTTGCCCGCCTCACGGAAGAGCAGCGCAGCGAGCTGGGCGTGTACCTGGAAGGGCACAGCCTGGAAGAATCGCAGCAGTGGCTTGCCGCCCGTGGCGTGGAAGTGAGTCTGCAGAGCATCAGCGAATTTTACAGGCTGCATGTGCTGCCCTGCAAGTGGCAGCGCATGGCCACGGTTGCTGCCGTGCTCAGCAAGGTGGAGGGCGAGAGCGTGACCGATGCCGCCCACCGTGCTGTGGCGCAGCGCGTCTTTGAACTGAGCACAGACCCGAAGGCAGACCCGGAGCTGCTGGCCAAGTTTTACAAGCTCATGAATGAGGGCCAGGCCACGGCGCAGAATGAGCGCAAGCTGGCATTGCTGGAACAGAAAGCCCGCCGCGCGGATGAGGCTTGCCAGGTGGCCGGAGACAAGACGCAGAGCGCGGAAGAGCGCATGCGGAAGATTAAAGAAATTTTCGGGCTGAATTGAGAGAGTGAAGCCCGGTTTCATAGGTAGTAAGTAAGAACGCAATAACATGCAGAAAAAAGCCACAGCCCCCGCCAATGTGACCCGCCGGAAGCGCGAAAGCCGCGCGGGGAAAGCGAAGGCGAAAGCCCCCGCCCCGGTGGAGGCTGTGGCCGCTGCGTTTGCACCTATGGAAGAGGAAGCCGGCGCGGAACCCACGAACCCGCTTGACCTGCTGCTGCCGTACCAAAAGCGCCTTGTGTTCGATAAAAGCCGCTTTGTGGCGGCCTGCTTTGCGCGACAGACCGGCAAGAGCTTTTCCGTGGCCTGCCGTGTGGCCGGGCGCATGATAGCGATTCCCGGGCTCACCGTGGTGATTGCCGCTCCATCTGGGCGCCAGAGTAATGAATCCCTGGACAAAGTAAAAGACTGGTTGCGGGCATTCTCTGTGGCGTGGGCTGATGAGGTGGAAGACCTGCGCGACATCGAGGCCGACCTCTTCGCCAAGAGCATCAAAATGAAGAACGGCAGCCGCTGCATTGCGGTGCCCGGCAAGCCCAGCACCGTGCGTGGTTTCAGCGGTGATATATGGCTGGACGAGTTCGCATTCTTTGAGCAGCCGCAAGAGACGTGGAAAGCCATCTTGCCCACCATTACCAACAGCATGCGCGGCGGTAAAAAGACCGTGATGATTACCAGCACCCCGAACGGGCGCGGTGTGCGCGGTGTGCGATTTTACAAGATAATGATGGGCGAGACAAAAGGCGCATGGAGCCGCCACCTTGTCCCGCTGAAAAGCGCCATTGCCGAAGGGCTGCCCACGGACTACCAGGAGCTGGCAGACCTGATGGACGATGCCGTAGCCCAGGCGCAAGAGCTGGACTGTGAGTTCCTGGACGATACCAGCGAGCTGCTGAGCTATGAGCTGATAGCCGGAGCCACCAGCCCGGATGCCACCAGCGTGGCCGCGCCTGAAGTTTACGCCCCCGGCAGCGGGCGGGACATCCGCCTTGGCATTGACTTTGGCCGAACGAATGACCCCACCGTGTGCTGGATGTTCGAGCGCGTGGGCGATGTGTGTTATACCAGAGAAGTGCTGGTGCTGAAGAATTGCCCCACCCCTGCACAAGAAGAGATACTGCGCAGCCGCATCCGTGTGGCACGCCGTGTGTGCTTTGACTACACCGGCCCGGGCATCGGCATGGGCGACCATCTGGTGCAAGAGTTCGGGCAATGGAACCCGGGCAAGCATGAGTTCGGCAAGATTGAGCTCTGCACCTTCACGGTGGCATTCAAGCGCGACATATTCCCGAAGCTGCGCAGGGCGTTTGAGGCACCGGTGCGGGTACGCATCCCGGCGGGTGAAGACATCCGCGAAGACCTGCACAGCATGCAGCAGCTCATTAAAAATGGAGAATACACCTACAGCGCCCCGCACACCTCAGAGGGCCACAGTGACCGCTGCACCGCCCTTGCCCTGGCATGGCGTGCGGCAGCCGATGCCGTTTGCACGGATATGCCCATACCGGTAGACCGTGCGAGCGCATGGGATTTGCCGCAGCCCGTAAGCCGTGAAATTATGAACCGCCCTTTTTAAGACATGAGCAGAAAGAACAGGAAAGCCACAGACAGCCACCCGTGGAATTTCAGCACGGTTGACATGCAAGGCATGGCCCGTGAACATGACCGATGGCTGGACTTCACCAGCCCTCTGGATTTTCTCAGTGTGGACGTGGTACGCCGTGCCCAGAATGAAGCCACGCGCGGAGCCTATGCCCAGCTGCAATGGCTCTGGGAACAGTTGGAGCCTGCGGACTCCATTCTTGCCACCTGTGTGGAGCGCCGTCTGGGTGCGCTGAAGCGTATTCCCTGGGACATACGCAAGAAAGATGGCTTGTCAGATGCCGAAGATTTGCTTGCCGAAGCCCAGCTGCGGACGCTGCAAGACTTTGCCAACGCCATAGAGAACCTGGACGAAGGCATCGAAGCACTGGCACAAGCGAGCTTCCGCCACTACCGCCACATCCAGCTTTTAGAGACGGAGGCCGGAGCCCTGCGCCTGAACTTAACAGAGAACTGGAACTGGGCGCGTGATGGCTATGCGGGTGCCTGGCAATGGAACCCCGCCGCCACTTACGGCCTCACCCGTGGCATGGCGCTGCCGGTAGACCCGGCCAGCATTGTGACCCGTGTTTGCCCCCGCCCGATTGACCAGCCCGCCATGATGCTGTGCCTGGACAGGAAGAACGCAAAAGCACAATGGCTGGTATACAATGGGCGCTACGGCACGCCCCCGGTGTTCGCCATCATGCCGCAGGGCGTGGACGAATCGCTGCGCAAGGAGTATATCAAATTTGCCATGCAGTGCGTGAGCAATGCAGCGGGCGTGCTGCCCGCCGGGGCGGATGTCAAGACTGTGACGCCCGGCAATGGTGGCCCCGATACCTTCAGCCGCATGATTGACCTGAGCACCCAGGAGCTTGTGCTGCGCGCCACCGGTGGCCTGATGACCATGCTGACCGCACCCGGTGCCGGTACGAACACCGCCACGGGCAGCGCGCACCAGGATGCTTTTGACGACCTGGCAGCAAGCGAAGCGGAGCAGATAGCAAACTTACTGCAAGAAAAGCTCTTTGCTCCGGTGCTGGAACAATGGCACCCCGGCCAGCCGTATCTTGTGGAGTTCGTCATGCGCCGCCCGGATAGTGACAATGCCGCCGGCAGCGTGGCCAATATCGCCACCCTGGCACAAAATGGCTACCGCACCCCGGACGAACAGGTGGCAGAGCTCACCGGCTTGCAAGTCACATCGGCCAACATGGACAGCACCGCCATTTACGCGGCCAAGGCTGCGGGCTATGTGCCCACCCAGGAAGCAATGGCCGAACGCATGGGCATGCCGCTTCAGCCCGCACCGCAGGAAGATGGGGGGCTGCCCCCGGCTCTCAATAGCCTGCGCGTGCGCTATGCTCCGACCATGCTCTACCCGCCCGCGCGTGCTGCGTTTGAGCGTGCGCTGAATGCGAAAGCGACAAGCGGGACAGAGAGTCCGCGCACCGAAGCTGCGGGGGAGCCGCCGCTGACGGGCGGCGAGCTTGCGGCACTGCGGGCGCTGGGTGGCGGGCTGGATGCCGGCCAGATGGCGGCAGATGCCCAGTATGCAGCGGAAGAGCTGCTGCAGGGGGTGGAAGAAGGCGAGGAAAGCCAAAAGCCCGCACAAGCCCCTGTAGCGCCGCGCGGGGCTTTTAGGGGTGCGGAGTACCCCACCGCGCCTGATAAGGGCGGCAGAGGGGCGGCAGAGCGCGGCAAGCAGACAAAATGAGAGCGAGCACCACCACAGATATGAGCATACCAGCATTTACAGACAAGAGAGCACCGCGCGCCCCGTTTAAGCCCGGGAGCGTGCCGGGGGCTGCATGGTTTAACATCGAGACCGTATTCTGCCACGCCTGCCCGAACCCGGGGGCGATGCTGCGGAGCCACGGCCTGCAACCGGAAGAGGGGGCAGACCTGTGGGCAGCCTGTGTGGAAGCGGGGCTTGACCGTGAGGTGGCCACGCCTGAGACGCTGGCCGCGCTGGCCGATACCTTCCGTGCGGTGGATGCGGATGGGCGCGGCGTGCTGCTGACGGTAGACCATGCAGGGGTGGGCGAGCGCCCGGACACGCGCGCCGCCGGGTGGATAAAGGCACTGCATGCCGATGGCGGGAAGCTGTGGGCGTGGATTGAGCTGACGCCATACGGCCACGGGCTGGTGGACAGCGCGGAATTTGCCTTTTTCTCCACGGAATATGATTACCGCGATTTTAAGCAGACCGCAGCGGGAGCAGAGCCGCAGAGGCTGGCAGGCTGCACGCTGACGAATGGGCCGCGCCACCCGGCGCAGACGCCCTGCACGAACATGAAGACCTTGCAGGCCCGTGCCTGCGCAACCCAAGACAATAAGAACATGAACACCGAAACGGAAGAAAAGAAGACCCCGGCCACCAATACGGAGCCGGAGGACACCCCCGCCGCCGCTAACAGCTCCGGCGTGGCAAGCAAGGGCGAAGAGCCCGCCACCAACGGTGACACCCCCGCCACGGAGGAAGCCACCAACACCGGCACGGAGCCCGCCAAGGAACCTGCCGCCACCAATGACGACGACCTGCAGCCCACCGATGACCTTTCCGCCGCGCTGGTGGCGGTGGCCGAATTGCTGGGCCTGCCGGATAGCGCCAAGCCTGCCGACCTTGTGGACGCGGTGAAGACGCTTCAGCGCAGCAATGATGAGCTGCGCACGGCACTTGCAGAGGCAAACAGGAATGCCAGCATGAACGGCGGCACCGCTGCCAACTCTGTGCGCTACCCGCACCTGCGCGCCCTGAATCACGGCACCCGCAGCGCCACCGCCCTGCGCGGCAGCACGCCTAACCGCGAAGTAACGGTGAGCGTGGGCCACAGCACCCGCGCTGTGAATTGCCAGGACAAGGCGCGTGTGGATTACTGCACCAATGCCGTGGCAACGGCAGAGCGCGCACTGGGCCGCACGATGACCCCCGCTGAATATGGCCGCGCCTGGGCCAAGGCCAACAATGACTACACACAGGGAGTGAACCGCTAACCCAAACAAGAAACAATACAAGACACATGATTACGAATCATACCCCCGCCATCCGTGCCCCCTATGCTGCCGCGCTGAAGTCTCAGCCGCACATTCATGAGGGCAAGCTGGGCAAGCTTAACGCCGCCGGCGAGATTGAGCTTGCCACTTCCGCAGATGACGCCTTCGGCATTATCTGTGACCCGGACAGCCTGGCCACCGCTGTGGCCGGCAATGCTACCGGCGCCACGCTGGTGCACCGCAAGTTCGCTGGTATTATCCAGGTAAACGTAGGCAGTACCGGCGCCGCCATCACCCCCGGCACCAAGCTGGTGTGCGGCTCCGGCGGTGTGCTGACTACCGGCAGCGGCACGGCTGTGGCCGTGGCTGTGGAGTCCGCCCCTGCCGGCCAGGCAGGCCAGATGGTGAATGCTATTCTGCTCTAACCCCTAACCCCGCAAGAAATATATGTCCGCACTGAATCAGTTTAATTACCCGATTTACAATTACGCCGTGGGCTGGTTTAACCGCCAGGCACCGAACCCGCTTGACTTTATCGCACCCGCGCTGTCTGTGGACGGTGTGACCGGTACATTCAAGCGCTACCCGCAGGGCTATGCCTTCCGCCAGGTAGACACGAAGCGCGCCCCTTATGAGGAAGCACGCATCGTGGATGTGCTGGCCGAAGATGTACCGTACCTGCTTGAAGACCACACCCTGCGCATTGGCGTGGATGACAGCGAGATTAAGCCCGGCGCCGGCAGCAAGAAGGAGGCCGCAGACCAGATTGCACTTGGCAAGACCGGCAGCCTGCTGGCTACTTGGCGCACCTCTTCCATTGCCAACGGCCTGGATTACTTCCGCAAGCAGGTGGAAGCCAAGAGCGGCAAGGGTGCATGGAGCGGCGTGGATGCTGACCCCATCAAAGAGCTGCGCGAACTGCTGGAAGACTTTGAGGCCGCCAATGGCGTGCTGCCCAATCGCTTCCTGTTCAGCTCTGCTGCCTGGAACACGCTGTGCGAGAATACCGCCGTGGCTGACCTGGTGGCTTACAATGACGCCAAGGTACTCACCCCGGCGCTGCTCTTCAAGCTGCTGCACCTCACCGGTGAGGGACAGACCGCCCCGCAGTTCCTCAAGGCCACTGTGCCTGTGGGCTATCACCGCCCCGGTGCCGAGGTGCCCTTCACGGGCAGCAATGCCCTGGGCTCTGATGTGTGGGTCACCTATGTGGACGAAGGCCAGCAGATTGGTGACATGTGCGGCATGCGCCAGCTTCACGCCGGTGGCGAGAGCCCGGTGGAGAATGTGGAAAGCTACTACAACCGCGACAAGAAGACGACATTCTACGAAGTTGGCATGCACCGCGCCTATGCCGTGACCGCCCCGTCCTGCAATATCCGTCTTGCCATTTCCTGACGCTATGGCCACGAAGAACACCACCACGAAGGCCGCACCGGTTGACCAGCCCGAAGCTGAGCAGCCGGTAGCGGGGAAGCCCACCACTGAACAGGTGACGGCCATTGCCTGCGCCCTGCTGCAATCCCCCGGCTATTCCATCAAGCTGAGGGATGAGAAGCACCAGGCGCACCTGGTAAAGACCGCCATGCAGATTGCTGAGAAAATCAACGCCGCACTAATCGCATGAAGTACTGGCTGCCGCTGACCGTGCAAGACCTTTCCGCCGTGTTCGCCACGGCGGAGCTGGACGAACTCACGCGCCCGGAATGCCTGCCGTATGTGGAAGACACGCTGGCGGACATTGTGGCCATGGTGCGCGAAGCGGTGGCCACGAACAAGGCCAACAGGCTGGGCAGTGACCCGCTGAGCATTCCGCGCAGCCTGCGCCCCGCCGCCCTGGATATTGCCGCGCTGCGCCTGCTGAAGCGCTTTGCTCTCACCGTGACGGATGAGCGCAAGGCGGCAGCAGCCGCCGCAGAGGCAAGGCTGGAAGCGGTGCGCAGTGCCGCAGCACCTGTGCTGGATGAGGCGGGCAACCTGCCGCAGCAGCCCTGCCAGGTGCCGGAAATGGTAGCGCCGACCCCGGCCTACGGGAATGACGGCATCGGCTGGTACCCCACACCCACCCACTGAAGCCATGGAGAACTTACCCGAAGCCCCCGAATACATGCTGGCGGCCAAGCTCATTGAAGAGCTGCGCCGTGATGCTGTG
Source organism: Akkermansia sp. (assembly GCA_045614705.1). GTDB lineage: Bacteria > Verrucomicrobiota > Verrucomicrobiia > Verrucomicrobiales > Akkermansiaceae > Akkermansia. The sequence continues at coordinate 41,906 of JAZLDM010000085.1, read as the reverse complement.
CTGGCCCCTTATGTGTACCAGCAGCCCTGGGACAGAGAGGAACAGCAGCAGGCTCTTGCCATGGCTGCCGGCCAATACTCCGGCACGGTGGCGGTGGTGCCGCAGATGCCCGCCCCCAATACCGATGACCCGGACGGGAAAGCCGGCACGCTGCGCGCCCGCGTGGCCGTGGCCATCCTCTGTACGCAGAATGTGCCGGGTGGCCAGACGGGGCGCCGCGTGGCGGGCTTGCTGTATAAGTGCCTCAATGCGGTGCTGCGCTGGGATGTGATGGACGCGGGCATCCCCTACACACAGCCCAAGATTGACTCCATCAACACGCTGAACCTGGCAGAGCTGCCCAAGCTGGCCAACCTGGACGGCGTGCTGATTCACGCTTCCATTGTTTACAACTACAAGAAACCCATAAAATGAGCACTACAAACACGAACGAAAAGGCCAAGAAGGCCGCAGGCTGGGTGACTGGCCTGCTGACGGGCTGGGGCATTCCCGGCACCATTGCGCGCATCATTGCCGGTGCGATTGTTGGAGCGATTGCCACCGCCGCTGCCCTTACCGGCACCGGCTGCACCGCTAGTTACAAGCAGACCGCAGACGGCGCGGTGGACTACAGCCACAGCCTGACGCTTCCGCTTCCCGTTGAAACCTCTTCCGATAAGTAAGCCATGAGCACGAAGAAGACGAACACCGAAGGCACGGACAAGCCGGAGCTTGTGCGCGTGAAACTCAAGAAAAAGGCACATGTGGCCGGGTGCATTGCCGCGCCTGGTGCGGTGCTGAACGTAACGAAGGAGAGCGCCGACCGCCTGGTGGCAGATGGTGTGGCCGTCATCCTTTACTAACCCCCGAAGCAGAAAGGAACGTATGAATTTAGACCGATTAGACGCCGCCACCATCCTGGGCGCACGCCTCTGGATTGTGACGATTGGCCAGACCATCACCGGTGGCTCTGGTGAGAATAACAAGGTGAGCGACACGGTGCTGCCGGAGCTGCCAGAGAGCTACGCCGACGCCGGCGATTGGCAGCCGCTGGGCAAAATCCGCACCGCCAAGCCGCAGACCGATTACAAGACGGCAGATGTGGAGGGCGTGGACGATACCGGCGCTTACAAGGTAACGGAGATGAAGCTTGCCCAGAAGCGCAAGCTGCAATTCACCACAAACGATGTGACGCCCGAAGCCTTCCAGATGACCTTCGGCCTTACCTCCGCCATTGTGGACGGTGAGGAGCAAGCCGTCTTTGCCAGCGGTAATGACTCCCTGGAAGTGTGGGCTTGCTATGAGCTGACGGACGCCTACCGCACGCAAACGGGCATTGCCCGCATTCTGGTGCGTGGCACGCTGAGCCTGCAAAACCCGCTTGAAGCCAAGTCCGACCCCGCACAGGCGGACTATGAGCTGAGCGTGAAGCCGAATGCTCTTGCCATGTTCGTGGCCGGCTCTGCCGCCTGATAACCCCATGGCAGCGGGGTGGCTGCCGCCGCCCCGCCGCCTACCATCCGAAGAAAACAAGCAAGACCATGCACAAGAATATCGAAACCGTGGCCGGGTGCCTTACGCGATTAACCTGCGAAGTCATTACAGCAGATGGAGCAACGCCGCCGGAATTGACTGCGTATGTGCTCATAGAGCAGCAGAGCTACCCCGCCAGACAAGAGCCGGACGGGGTGCTTCTTTTTCCCGCTGTTGACTACGGCCAGCACCTTTATGAGGTGAGAGCGGACGGCAAGCCGGTGCTCTTCGGCCACTTGCTGGTGCGCCCCTCCGCATTCCCCCAAGATTCCGGGGTGGTAGACTATGCCCTGGCTATAGATGCCAGTCAAGTGGATGGTGCGAAAATTACGCTCACCCTCACCCCCGGCCCACGCGGGCCACAGGGAGACACCGGCCTATCTGCTTATGATATCGCCGCCCTAAACGGATATCAAGGCTCAGAAGCCGACTGGGCCGCAGAACTATCCGGCGCACAAGCCGCCGCCTCCGCCGCTAAAGAGTCCCAGCAAGCCGCCGAAGCCTCAGCCTCACAAGCAGCCTCCACCCTCACTGCCGCCGCTAAAAAGAACGAAAATAACACATTCTCCGCCACCAATACCTTCAACGGCGTAATCGCCGCCAATGGTGGCATATCGTACAAAGGCTTTGAGCTGAGCGAGTACATTTCCGCTGCGGGGTACACACAGCAGAATCTCGCAGTGGCCGCGCTCGGTGATACACCCATGGAGCTGCTGCCCGCCTCATATGCTGAGTGGAAGGCGGAGAATTCTGCAGCCCTGGATGCAGCAGAAAAAAACACGCTAACAATCTTGCTCAAAGCAGCCGGAGAGGCGGACCTAACAATGCCGGAGGGTTTCAAGAAGCTCATAGTGTGCAATATCGGCAACTTTAGCGTTGTAAAAAGGGCTTTTGCAGGAAAATCGCTCTACATTTATGAACGCGCTTCAACCATTCAAGCTTGGAACATTGCCGAAATTAAGGCGCCGGTTGTTACTTTTGTCTACCCCGAGCTGGTAAATGGGAGGGATTCGTTTTATTCAATCAATGCTTCTCGTATAAATCTAGTGTTCCCGAAATTGAGGAGTATTGGCTCATACTTTCTGAACCACAACATAATCGGCGTGCAGGAGGTGCGTTTTTATATGCCGAAGCTTGCCGGTAGTTGTTCGCTATTTCCGCGCAATGCGCTTACGGCGGCCTCGCTTTTAAGCCTTGCCAAAACGCTGCCAACAGTGGCCTCGCCACAAACAATAACTATCGGTGCAGCAGGCGAACTGCAAAATGACGATAATTTCCAAACTCAGCTTGCGGCTGCGCTTGACGATAAAAATTGGACTTTCACTCTTAATTATATTTAATCATGAAACAGCTACAAATTGCCTGCGTTCCTATGGATTGGGACGCCTCCACCCTCACCGCCATCGGCCTCACACGCAATGGCCGCCAAGCCCTCCCCATCACCACCACCGCTTGCGACCTGCCCGAGCCCTGGCTCTCCATCTGGCATGGCCTCGTGGAAACACTCCGCGGGGTCGCCCCCGGTGAGTGGGCCGCCACTTTCATCGAGGCGCAGTTGGTAGACGTGCCGGCAGATTCCACACCGGACGCCGAGCCACAGCCCGCCGTGCGCTTGTTAATCCACCGGCGCTGGGATGATGCTACTACGGCGGAGCCTCTGGCAATGCTGCTGGAGGGTGAGGCCGTAGCCTTTTTTGAGTACCTCACCCAATAACCCTGCGCCCCACCATGGCCGATTTCTTCACAGCACGATTCCGCGCCCAGTACACGCCCGCCAATGCTGAGGCGCAGCCCTGGGCACTCACCACGCCGGGGCAGTATCTCACCGGCGAGCCATCCCGGGAATGGAACACGGAGACAAACACCCACAATCTGGTGGGCTCGCCTTACGGCCTGGATGTGCCCGCAGGTAATGCCCGCCTTGTGTTTGACTGGGAAGTCCTGGTGCAGCGCAGCACCGTGGCCAAGCTGGAACGATACCTGCGCCGCCTGGAAATAGCACTGAACACACAGCGCGCCGGCAAGCTGGATATGGCCGAAGCCTACCACGCCGCAGCACCCACCCTGCTGACCCGCTGGGATGCCGTAGTCAACACTTGCTCCGTGCGCCGCCTCACCTCTGAGGAAGCACCCGCAGAGCCCGGCGCATGGGGCGCCGTGGTGCTTTCCTTCACCCTTACGAACCCCGAAGAGATTTGACGCCATGCCACAGTACGCAACCGAACACATCAACCGCCGCGAGATAGATACCCGCGCCATGACCACTGCCGAGTGGGACATGATAGACGCGCAGATCCGTGAAAGAGCATTTTTCATGGCGGGGGTGGAGAATGCCCGCATTCTGCAAGATTTCAGGAACGCCGCCCACGCGATAGCAGCCGGGCAACTGACAACAAACGAAGCCCGCAAGCAGCTGCGTGCTGCGCTGCGCGCTGCGGGGTATGAACCGGCAGAGGATGAGCGCGGCGGTATTCATGACCTGAGCAGCCGCCGGCGCATGGAGGTGACGCTGCAGACCAATGTAGACCTTGCACGCGGGTGGCAGCAGCGGGAGCAGATGAAGAAGGACAAGAGCCAGCCGGGCTTGCGATTGTACCGCGCACAGGAGGCACGGCAGCCCCGCAACTGGGCTGACCGGTGGCAGCAGGCTGCGGCTGCGGTAGACTGGGAGGGCGTGGCCAAGGCTGGCCAGATGGTGGCGTTGATAGAATCCCCCATCTGGGTGGAGCTTTCACGCTTCGGGCAACCGTACCCGCCGTTCGACTTCGGCAGCAAGATGCGAGTGCGTGCGGTGCCTTATGAGGAATGCGAGAAGCTGGGGCTTGTGCCAGGGGAGAAGAGCGACCGCCTGACGGTGGAAGCAGAGGAGAAGAAGCAGCCCGAAGAAGAAGCACCGGAGCAAGCGGAGGAAATAGAAGTGGCCACACCGGAGCTGAGTGCTGAACGCCTGGAAGACGCGCTGGCGGACATTGGCACAAAAGCCCGCCGAAAGCTGACGGAAGCAGCGCGCACCTCTCTGAATGACCATCTGGAAGCAGATGTGAGTCACCTGGATGACAAGGTTGTGGAGGCCATGCGTGAGCAAATGGGGGCGCTTGTGGAAGTGAGGGACGGCAAGATTATCAGCACAGACCTGAACGGCACCCGCCCCTACACCCCGCAGGAGCTTGCGGATATATGGGCAAAAGGGCTGCCGGATTGGGTGACAAAAAAGCAACCGAATGGGAGCAGTTTCACCAATCAGCAGAAAGAGGCGCTTGTGGAATGGGTGCGGACAAATGACGCTTTTGACAAGCGCCCCGAAAAGGGAACAGTAAGCGAGACAATGCGGCAATCTTTCCGCGACTTTTTGCAGCGTCTCAAAAGCGAAGAATCCACAGAGCCGTTGTATCGTGGCATGGGCTGGGATGATATAGGAGAGATGGAGAAAATGCGCGACATCTGCCGAAGGAATGGGGAAACATATAGCCCGGCACCATGGAAGGAAGCCGATTCCTTCACGAGCTCAGAATCGATGGCTAAATTATATGCCGAAAAGCAGGGCAAGAAAAGAGGAGAAGAGAAGAAGTATCAGGCCATACTCAAGGTTATTGGCCACCACAGCGCCAAGGATATGCGCCCGCTGTATGAGGTCATCAGCACTGTGCAGCAAGACCCGGTAACGCCTACGCATCTGGAAGCCGAATTGTTTTTTATTGCCGGCACCAGGTTTGAGGTGGTTAGCGTGCAGCGCTATGATTTACCCAATGGAGGCAAGAGAGATGTTTACACCCTGAGAGAATTATGAAGGCTTTATTTATTGAATCTGTATCTTTCCATCATGGATGCCACATTCAGCCCCTGGCTCTTCCAAAGTCTGACAAGCTTTTTTTTCGTGCGGCCATTAAGACAGTAGCAGTCTCTCAGCTTGTCATGATTCATTCTGTACGGCTGCTTGTAGTCAGCCTGCCGCTCAGGCTCATGGCGGCGGCGTTCGTCTTCCATAGATTTTGCCCAGCCCTCATTATGAAAACGAAGAGCCCGCGCCATCTCCGGAGGAGTCTGGTGGAGCGTTCGCTTGTTCGACTTGGCGGGGCGTGCCTTCATGCCCTGAGTGTAGCATAGCAAATGAATAAAGCAAGTGCAAAAATGATAAAGCTGACTTTCAAAGTAAACGGATTAAAGACCCTGGGGGATTTGCCGCCGCAGGGGCGTGCGGATGTGTTGAACGCTGCGGCGGGGCGTGTGCGCTCTGTGGTAGAAGAACATTTTGACAGCTTACCCTCCCGCCAATTCTGGAAAGAAGCGGCGGACGATGTGGTGGTAGCCCCGCAATGGACGACTAGAGAGGGCAAGGGTGAGACGGTGCGCACGCGCGTGGAGATACGCAAGCGCGGTGTGGCGCTGCGCTACTACGGCGGCAAGGTAAAGGCTCGCGGGAATATCAGCGAGCTGACCGGCAAGCCTACCAAAAGCATTTTGATACCCGGCAAAGAGCTGCGGGCAAATGGCGGCGATTTGTTCGACATTGTGGGCGACCCGCAGCGGGTGCATGTGGTGAAGACAAAGGCGGGGCGTGTGCTACTGGTGGAAGAGATGGGCAAGGATGCTCCGGTGCGCGTGCTTGGCCAGCTTGTAAAGAGCACCACGCACAAACCGAATAAGAAGGTAATGCCCACGCGTGAAAAGATGGAGACAGCCGCACGGAAGGGGGCGGAGCATATTCTGCGCCGCCTGGATATTCAACCGAAAAACTAAAGACCATGGCAGAAAAATCATTTGATATGGAGATAGGGCTGGGGATGGCTTACGACCCCAGCGGAGCAGCGGCAGCCAATGCAGACATTGACAAATTAAAACAGAATGCGGCATCGGTGCCGCAGTCCGGCGGCACCGATGCCGCACCCGCGCCGCAGGATGGCGGCAAGGTAGACACCAGCGGGGAGGAATCGTTGGCCAAGGCCAGAGAGAACACCGCAGAGGCTACCGGCAGGGCAACCGAAGCAAGCAAGGAATTGACCGCCGCCCGCACCGATGGGCAGAAAGCCACCACCACGGCAGCCACGGCAGAGAAGACTCTGGCCACCGAACGCACGGCCACCGCCGATGCCACCACTACCGCCGCCGATGCTGAGCAAAAAGCAGCAGATGAAGCCACCGCCGCCGCTCAGCAAAAGCAACAGGCCTGCGCCCAGAATACGGAGGCGCTGAGCAAGGAACAGCAGGAGATTGAAGCGCTCAAGGCTCAGATGGCACTTGAAGCCAAGGGGCGTGCCGGGCTCATTAAGGAGCTGGAACGGCTGGGCAAGGCACGCGCTCGCGCAGCCAAAGCGGGTGACGTGCAAGCATTCAAGCTGCTGGAAGCTCAGATGACGAAGACCCGCCAGGCGTTTGAGCGCATGAATCAGGGGCTTGAGATTTCCCGCCTGGGCATGATGGGGCAAATGCAGGTGGCCATGGGTGCCATGGGTGCCATTCAGTCCCTGGGCAATGAGGTGAAAAGCGGCAGCGTTTCCCTGATGGGCATGGCCAATGCGGTGTACGCCCTGGGCGCCGCCATCAAGGCCGGCATGGGACCGGTGGGCTGGATAATGATGGCCATTCAGGGGCTGAGCATGGCGTGGGACTGGTACGCGAACAAGCAGGAAGAGGCGGCCAAGGCTGAAAGGGAGCGCATGGAGGCAGAGCATGAGGCCTTAATGAAGCACTGGGAAGAGGTGGAGAAGTTTGCCCGCATGGACAGAGACAACACCCTGACACGCTGGCAAAGGGACTTTGACGCCATGCGCCAGGAATGGGAGCAGTTTACCCAGCAGGAACAAGCCGCCCGGCGTGCTGCCGATGTGCAGGCCAGTGCAGCAGAGGAACGCCGCCGCATTGCGGCACAGTCCGCCTATGATGCAGAGGTGGCACGCATTGAGCTGGCCAAGACCATGGGCGAGATTAGCGAAGCCGAAGCCATCAGCCGCAAGGCTGCTGCCGAAGAAGCCAAGGCGGCAGAGTTGCAAGCTATTGACGAAGCCGAAGCACACCGCAACAATGTGGCCCACATCAATGCCAAGTGGAGAGCAAAGAGGGAAGCGGAGGAAATGGCCAACGCCCTGGAAGAAAAGTTCGGGGATTTTGAAGACATCCTCCGCGTGGATATGCCCACGAATGAGGAATGGGAAGCCCTGCAAATAAAGCTTAATGAAGGGCTGGGCAACATTGAAGAGCGAGTGCAGAGCCGCTACATTCATGACAAAATCAGCGAGCTGAGGCAGATGCTTGAAGCCATGGGCATAGCTTGGCAAGGCAGTGATGCGGAGCTCATCAAATGGGTGAACAGCATGCGGGAAGCCCGCGAAGCCGGGGAGCAGCGCGTGCGTGAGCTGCAAGCCATAGCCCAGGAAGAAGGCACCGCCGCCCAGGAAGTGAAGCTGGCCAACGAAAACCGCAGACAGCAGGCACAGGCTGAAAAAGAGCAACGGGAAGCCACCCGCAGGCTGGAAGAAGCACGGCTGCAGAAACAGCAGGAAGCCAACCGGCTGGCCGAAGAGTGGCAGCAGGTGCAGCGCGGTACACTGGCAGAGCAAGCGGCATGGCTGGAACAGACAGCGGCCAGCTTTGAAGCGGGTAGCGAAGAGGCGAAGCGATGGGCTGAAGCCTTGCGCGGTGTGAATCTCCGGCGCATCAATGAAGAGCTGAACAATTTAGGCGAGACATTCAAAGTGACGGGCAACTACGCCGCCAAGGATAACCGCACGCAAGCGCAAATTCATGCAGCAGACGAAAAGGCGCTGCGCCAACGCCGCGAAGCGCTGGAACGCCTGAAGGCCGCCCCGGATGTGGATGCCGCCACGCTCAAGGCTATCAACGCAAAAATAAAGGAAACCGACCGGCAGATGCGCGGGCTGCGGCAGAGCATGAGGGACGCCGCGCACGCCGCCCAGCAATCGGTGTCCGCACTGAAACCGCTAGGCCAGAAAGCCCGCACGCGCGGCATGCAAACAGCCCTGCAGCGCTCAGAAAAGGCTTTTGTGCGCCTGGCCCAGCAGGCCGAACGACAGGCCAGCCGTGGAGATACAAGGGGCATGGAGCGCACGCTTGCGGCCATGCGCCGCAATGCATCCCAGCAAGAAAGGCTCACCGGCTACACCGGCAGAGCCGCCGGGCACATGCGAGCCGTGGAAGGAAAACTGCAGAGCATAGCCAGGGGCACAGCTGAGCAAGACCGTGGACTCACCGCCCAGCAGCGGCAGCAAAACCGCGTTTTGCAATCCCTGGGCATGCAGCGCCGATACAATGCACGCCAGGAAAGAGCCGGCAATCGCGCCGCAAAAGCCAAGGAACAGGAAGCCAAGGCGAATGAACGCAACGCGCGGCAAGCCACCAGGGACGCCCGACAGGCCAAACCGAAAACACAGGCGCGGCAGATTCAAGAGCTCACCGCCAAACTGCAAGAGGCTAACAAGAGCCTTGCCGAACAAAAGGCCGAAGTTCTGCGGCTAGATGAGGCCATTCAGGCACTGACAGCCGCCGCACGCGAAGGGGCGGTGGCGTCCAAGAATTGCGCCACGGCAGCGGCTGGCCAGCTGGCAGCATTAAAGCGAGACATTAAGGCATTGCAGCGCGCCGTGGAGCGTCTGCGCAAGAGGTAATACCATGATTTTACATACTGAAACACTTTACAAGCTGGCCAACATTGAGGCCGCCACCCTGGACGAAAGCACCACCGGCGAGGGCTCTCTGAATCTCAGCTTTGCAGGCTTCGGCCCGGAATGGCTGAAGTACATGCAACCGGTGACGCTGTACCACAAGGGCAAAGTGCTCTTTCACGGAAAGATGACGAACCTTGCCCGCACGAATGATGGCGGCTCTGTCACCAGCACGGCAACAGTCAACAATTTCATGTGGCTGCTAGACCGGCAGACGCTGGGCCAGCAAGTGGCAGAGATTGCCGCAGCCGCCAAGGAAAGCCAAAACGGCAGCGGCGTGGATGTGTCCCGCTCTCTGAAGTTCACCGCTGGCCAGATAGGCAAGAGCACCGCCGGCAGTAAGGGGGTGACATGGGGCAGCGTCACGGGCTCCATGGGACTGACCTCTGAAGGCTGGACAGCAGAGGGCTCCACCGGCACCACCGGTGGCGGCACCCTGACGGTGAAGGCCAGCAGCAGCGTGGCCGGGCGTGCTGTGTGGGCTGTAACGGATAAACTAATCACAACGGCCAGCGCCCTGGTGAAGCTCCGCAACCGCGCCGCAGATGTGCAGTACATCATGGACTACACCGCCGGCACATGCACGGCCATGGCCATTGGCGACATGCCCACCCAGACCTGGGACACCACGGCAAGGGGCATCACCAGTATCAGCGACATCAGCCCGCAATATGCGTCTTGCGTCACGGGTGTGGCCGTGGTGTGGACAAGTGACGAAGGGCGTGTGGAAGTGCATGCGTACCCGCCCGGCCTGGATATGGCGCAAGATGGCGTCAAGGTGTTTTCCCTGACCGGTGCTTACTATGTGGACAGCTGGGACGCTGTGGCCCGTGACTACTACAAGGCGGCCAATGTGCTGCAATGGGGCGGCACCATCACTGTGCTGCAAAGTCACGTTGACGCCAGCCCGCTGGGCAGCAAGCTGAATCTGATAGGCCCCGGCACCCATGAAAGCTGGAACACCATGGAAGCTGTGGTGACGCAGTGCTCCTGGGACTTCATGGAACGCACCCTCACGGTGACGCTGGGCAGAGACTTTGCAGACCCTGAATTTGCTGACGCACAGGAAACCGAAGACGGCGGCGAAGAAGAAGACATTTACACCACAAATGATGATTGGCCAGATGACTGGCCAGACACTACGGAGGAAGGCGGAGACGATTTCCCGGACACCACGGAGGAAGGCGGAGACGATTTCCCGGACACCACGGAAGAGGAACTGCCAACATGGAACCCGGACACATGGCCGGAGTACACCGGCAGCGGTACGGGCACCGGCACCGGAACAGGCACCGGGACGGGGACAGGCAGCGGAACAGGCACCGGGACGGGAACCGGCAGCGGCACAGGAACCGGGACAGGAACGCAAGGCACCACTCCGGGGACACAGGGCACGCAAGGAACCCAGCCGGGTGGCACATCTACGCCCGGCCCAGGACCATGGCCTGGCACAAGTAGCGGCACAGGCACGGGCACGGGAACGGGCACCGGCACCACGGGCACCACCGGCACCACCGGCACCACCGGCACGGGCACCGGCACCACGGGCACCACGGGAACACAAGGAACCCAGGGCACGCAGGGAACATCCGGCGCGCCGTGTGATTGTGCAGAAAAATGGGCAGAGCTTGAAGAATGGAAGAGAGGCATCGAAGCACGCCTCGCCGCTCTCGAAAATGCCACCGGCTCCGGCACAGGCTCCGGCGGCTCTGATGGCTCCGGCGGTGGCTCTCAGAGCGGCACCAGCGGTTGCAACTGTGAATGCGCTGGGCTGCTTGAAGCCATTCAGCAGGCGGTACAGGCCGCAGCAGCAGGGGTGAGCCTTACGGCCACCATATCAGACCCGGTGATGACAACAGAGACGGGCAACCTGACGGCTACGGCTTCGGCCAGTGCCGCCGGAGGCTCTGGCAATTCATCTGTAAATTTCCACTATTAACATGGCTTGCAAATGCGACAGAGCTGCCATCATAGCTGCAAGCGTGGAGCTGTTTCATGCTACCATGGCCAGCCTTTACAACGGGCTCACGGTACAGGTTAGCGGCTCCGGTGGCTGGTGGACTGGCACATGGGACGGCAGGCAATGGAGCGGCGTCCGCTATGAAGGTAGCGGCACGACCGCTGTTTACAGCTACGAAAATGGCACCATCACGGTGCAGATTAGCTACAAACTAGAGAACAAAGGAACATGGGAACAAGTCAACGGCACAGCATGAAAATTCACCAAATATGGATAGGCGAACCCATGCCGGCGAGATTTCAGGCCTGGACGGAATCGGCCAAGGAATGGGCAAGGCAGATGGGCGCAGATTACAAGCTATGGACATGGCCAGACCTTCTGGCAGAGTTCGGGAAAGAACCGGAGGCGGAAACTCTAAGCCGCTGCATGGAGACGCTACCAACGGCTACGGCATACGCCTTTGCTGCGGACTATTACCGCTTGCAACTGGTGGCACGGTATGGCGGCATTTACCTGGACGCAGACACGCGATGCCAGCACGCTATATGCCCACCGGAAAGCCCGGGCTTGTATGTGGGGCCGGAGCGTTTTGACCCATGCTTGCCCACGCCATGGCTTTTGTGGGCGCGTGGTGAAGAAGGGCGCAAGGCCGCACACATGGTGGCAGATATAGGCCGCAAGCTCTTTAATGAATTATTGCCACCAGGTGCCGCAGATATACCGCAGCGATTCATTGCCATGGCACGCCGTGACCGTAAAGGCGGCGGGCTTGCTACCAATGGCCTTGGCCCTGCCATATTCAGAGGGCATATCATGCCGGCTGTGATGGCCGCCGGCTTCAAGGTGGAGATGTTGCCGCCGGAAGTTGCAAGCTGCCGGAATGAAGGCGCAGCCCTGAAACAATGCAACGCAGGCACATGGCTGGAACGTGGTGCAGACTGGAACGCGCGCGCAAAAGCCGCAGAGATGGCCACAGTTCAAGCCGAAGCTCTACCCGAATGGCAACGGCCACAGAGCCGCCGCCAAATGCCGCAGGCTATAAAGCGGCGCATGATGGAGCCTCAGCTTGCTGAATCGGCACTCGAAGACGGGCTAAACATACCAGCAGGCACGCGCCGCATTGTAATTTTTAGCAACGTAACGCGCAATTTTGACCCACGCGCGCTGCCATTAAGAGCGGGCGACCATTGCATCCATATCAATAGGGCGCGGCAGTTTTTCAAGGTGGCAGATACCCCGGGCGTGACGCACGCGCTAGTAGTACGCAAGGGGACGGACAAGCAATTCAAGCGGGTTAAATGGTATGACCCGCCCACCAGTGAGGGCTTTTTGCAGGTGCTCCACATTGCAGATGTGCCGATGCGCAAGCGGCGTCCCTGGTGGCGGGAGTATTGCCAACGCAATGCCCGGCGCTGCCCTACAAGTGGCTTTATATGCTGGCATCTGGCACGGGAAGCAGCACCCACGGTGCCCGTGGTATTGGCCGGATTTGCGCCGGGTGAAAAGTTCGGCACCCCTCAATGGCGTGGCCATGCCTGGGAATATGAAGCCCAGACCTATGCGCGCGCGGGTGTTGAAATGATAAGACCTGACTCTGCCGGAATGTCTGGCAATCTGCCCCGCATTAAATATCTGGTAATGGTATGCACTGGCATGCAGCACGAAGCCCGCCGCAATGCAGTGCGCGCGACATGGGCAAAGAATGTGCCAGAGGGTGTGGCTGTGCACTTTTACTGTGGCGCAAAGGATGCTCCGCATGCAGCAGACGAAAACAGCCCGGACATGGTACGCTTGCCCGGCATATCGCATGCCCAGGGGGCGCTGCCGGCTGCACATATTGAGATGATGCGCTGGGCTCTGAAAAATTACAATTTCAGCTATCTATTCAGGTGCGATGATGACACCTTCACCGCGTTGGATAGATTGGCCAGCTACACGCCACCACAGAGTGCGGCCATGATTGGCAACCCTGACCCGGTAAAAAGCGCTGTGGCTCTTTCCGGAGGCGCGGGCTACATCATTCACCGTGGATGGGTGGAGCGGCTGGTGTTTAATCCAGGGCCACAGCCGTGGAAAACAGATGATGTGTATATATCGCAAGAGGTGCAGCGCCTGGGTGGTGTGCTGATGCCAGAACGAAGATTTTACCACCCGCATGACAAGGTGCCGGCTCCGGGTAACAGGCAGATAACAGCTCACTGGTGCAAGCCGGCGGATATGTGGGCAATCATGGAAGGATTGACAAAATGAAACTATACCACGCAGATGCTTTTGAGGTGCTGCCGCAGTTAGAGGCGGGCAGCTTTGACGCCGTTATAGCAGACCCGCCGTATTCAAGCGGCGGCAAAGGCATGGCCAGAAAACAGGGCAAGACGAACGGGGAAAAGTATTTTTCAACCGTGGCCACAGATTTTGACGATGGCACCCGCGACCAATTAAGCCACCACCTGTGGACTTGTGATTGGCTCCGCATGTGCTACCGCTTGCTGAAGCCCGGCGGCTGGTGCATGGTGTTCACAGATTGGCGCCAGCTTCCCCTCACATGCAACGCCATGCAGTGCGCCGGCTACATGTGGCAGGGTGTGAACATCTGGCACAAGCCAAACGGCCTGCCCCAGCTGGGCAGATTCTTCCGCGCGGATGAGTTCATCGTGATAGGCACGAAGGGCGAGCCGCCCGGCGGGCAAAAGCTCATTGGCACCGGTGCCCGCACCTACGCCCAGATGTGGGAAGGCATGCTCAGCCCGAAGGAACGCTATCACGCCACGGCCAAGCCCCTGGGCCTGATGCGCCATCTGATGCAGGTAGTGCCCCCGGGTGGCAAAGTGCTTGACCCGTTCGCCGGTGGTGGTGCCACCCTGGTGGCAGCCCACCAGATGGGGCTGGATGCCGTGGGCATAGAGAAGACGGAAGACAATTACAAGACGGCGGCGGCACGCATTGCAGAGCTGCTACCCAGCCCCCTGATATAACCCAGCGGGGTGCCCGCCGTACCCCCGCCGCCCCACCGCCGCACCCCGGCTGTACCCCTGCCGGGTGGGGTGGTATTCCTCACTTATTCAACAAAAGCTCCGCACTTCCGGCGGCGCGATACATCAACATCCTCATCGTGGCAGAGAAGTATCAGACCGGCTTTGATGAGAAGCTGCTGCACACCATGATTGTGGACAAGAAGCTGCGCTCTGTAAAGTGCGTGCAGACCCTCTCGCGCCTGAACCGTACCATCTACGGCAAGGAGGATACCTACGTGCTCGACTTCATGAACGACCATGAGGAAATCAAGGAGGCCTTCCAGCCCTTCTATCAGGAAACACTGCTGGAGGGCGACCTGAGCTATGACCTCATTTATCAGACCAAGCGTGACCTGCGCCAGTTTGAGGTCTACCACGATGACGACGTGGAGAAGGTTGCCGAGGAATACACGCGCCACAGCGAGCAGCAGGAAGCTGCATGTGCCGCGGCCATCACGAACCTGCTCATACCGGTTATTGGTGATTACAACTCCAAACTGAACGAGGATGAACAATACGAGTTCCGCCGCAAGCTGCGTGCCCTGTGCAAGTGGTATGCCCACATCGGGCAGATAACGCGCCTGAATGACTTAGAGCTGCACAAGGAATATGTGTTTGCCCGCTACCTCATCAAGGTGTTGCCCACTAAACCCGGCGAACTTGTGGACATAGAGGGCAAGATTGAGATGGAGTACTACAAGCTGGAGGAAACCGGAAACGGTTGTATTCAGCTGGCCGGTACGGACGGCATCCTGGAACCGGGCACGGCCACCGCAGGCGGTGGTGCTACGGATAAAAAGGAGCCGCTCGATGAACTGCTGAACCGCATCAATGAAGCCATGGGCGGCAACTTCACCGAGGCCAACAAGGTGGCCGCCCGCACCATCATGGCCGTACTGAAGGAAAACACCTCGCTGGCTGCATCGGCCCGCAGCTCCAACATGAAGGTGTTCATGGATACCATTTTCAAGGATATCTTTGAAAATGCCGCCATGGATTGCTACGTCAAGAGCATGGAGGGCTTCGAGGACCTGATGCAAGATGACCACAAGCGCAACCGGCTCCGCGAAAAGCTGGCTCACGAGCTCTACCGCCAATTCCGAAGCGAATACAGCGTAGAGGAGGAAAAGGTGCTGGAGGCCGCCGAAGGGGAGGAATAACAGTAAACCAACCAGCTGAGCAAATAGACACACTTTATTTGCGCTTACCCGCGTCTCTGCCAAAAAGGGATAAAGGTAGAGTCCCAATTGAACATCCTGCATAACACCAGCTGCAAATTGAGTCAGCTACCTAACTTTGAAGGAGCCGTGCGTATTGGTATTAAAGTATTTTTTGGAAAGAAACTTATGTGTTACGTTATCCGCTCTCTGCAAGACTCAGAATTCCTAGAATAACCCCCTTAAAAAAGCCACAGCATGCAACGCTGTGGCTTTTTTTGTGTTTCGTTTTTCCGCCTATTCCACATCTCACCTGCCCTTCAGGTTGTAAATCTCGGGCAGGACTTCGTGCATATCAACCGCGGGGGCGATAGAGTCACGAATGAGGTCCATGGGTTTGTAGGCATCCGGGGCTTCATCTATGGCGTAGGCGAGGCTGGTGGTGAACACGCCGTGGGCGGCCATGTCGGCGGCAGCGGCGGCGGGGTCTATGCAGGCACGAGCCTCGGCGCGGGTAAGGATTCGCCCGGCGCCATGCGGAGCGCTGTTGTTCCACTCGGCATTGCCCAGACCGGTACCGATGCCTATACCGTCGCGCATGTTGAAGGGAATGACAACCGGCTCACCGGCGGCGGCACGGATAGCCCCCTTGCGCAGCACCATTCCCTCGAGGTCGAGGTAGTTGTGCATGCTCACCATGGCGGCGCTATCCACATCTTTGAGCACGGGCAGCTTGTGCACATCTGCAAAGTAGCGCGCCACGGCCTCTCGGATGATGAGGTGATTGAGCCGCGCGAACTGCTGGCAGGCATGCACACAGGTGAGGTAGTGCTCATAGTGGGCGCTGGCTCGGTCCAAATATGCCATCTCAGGGGTACCGCCATAGCCTTGCTGCGCGCGATAGTCGGCAGCGAGGTGCTGGTAGAGTTTATTGACGCGCAGCCCGAAGTTACGCGAGCCGCAGTGTACCCCCAAATACACTACCCCGCTGTTCCGCGAACGATTAAGCGAGATGAAGTGGTTACCGCCACCCAGTGAGCCAAGCTGTGTGAGCGGGGAGATACCACGGCCTTTCTCGCCGTCTTCGGCCAGCAGACGCTCCGCGTCTTCTATAAGCTGTACGGTGTCTTTGAACCGGTTGCGAATGCTGCGCAGCGGGAGAGTGGCACGGTATTCACCTACCCCCACCGCTACGTTGCTGCGTATGTAGGCATCGAGCGCGGCGAAGTCAATTTCCGCGAGCTCCCCCAGTGGGAACAGGGAGACGGTGCAGCCGATATCAACCCCGAGCATGTTCGGAGATACGGCTCCCGCACTGTTGAGGCGTTGGGTAAAGCCCACCACACAGTTGTTGCCGGCGTGCGTATCGGGCATGATGGCAATGGTACTACCCTCACTCACCGGAGCAGCCAAGATGTGGTAAATTTGGCGGCGGGTGTCGGCGTCGATTTCGTCGATCATTACACGAGCCGTCGCGTATTGTCCTTGAATAGTAATCATCATTATGGATTTTCTTTTGTTTGTGCTTTATATTTTTATAGATATAGGGCGGGTTGCTCCCGGGGTAGTATTCTGAGGCACAAAATGTGGGCAAAAAAAACACCGGGAGCCACTGGGTAGCTACCGGATTGTCTGAAAATCCTGCGGGCTGAGTTCACCCGCCGCGTCTATCGGTTTGTCCGACTCATAACGGCGTGCAGTGTGCACACCGTGCGGACGGTAACGGGGTGTTGCTCAGCGCAGCTCCGTCACGGGACCCTCCCAAGTGGGGGGCAGTGTATTGGCAGTGGCGGTTACAGCGGTAAGACCCAGAATTACGGCGATTGTCTTGATCATGTTGCTAGTGTTCCTTTCTATCCTTTCACCCGATTGCGTTCGGGTGCGCAAATAATACTCTTTTTCAACGAGACGTCAAGCGTAATTTTGCAAAAAAATGATTTTTTTTAAAATTTTATTTCATGCCCCTATTTCTACCCCCTAAATGAGCCCGAATTCCCCCTCGATATCGAGCTGAGCCAATAACAAACTCCGGGAGCAAAAAAGCAAGCGCAATTAGCTCTGTAAGACACGCAGAAGTCGCTCAGCACACGGGAATTGACTTGACGAAAGAATGGCAGGGGAGTATATTTTCCCGCGAACAAATTATGAAAGACCAGATAGCAAGCGTACAAGCCGCCGCTCTGGACCGGATTGCCGGCATAACCGACATGAAGGGTCTGGAGGATGCCCGCGTGGGTATTCTCGGCAAAAAAGGAAGCCTGACCCAGGTACAGCAGGGCATGCGCGACGTGCCGAAGGAAGATAAGCCGGCCGTTGGTGTCATGCTGAACGAGGCCCGCGCCATTATCACCGCCGCGTTGGATGACCGCAAGGCCGCCCTGCAGGCAGAGCTGGATGCCGCCGCCGTAGCCGGTGTAGACTTTACCATGCCCGGTGCCACCCTGCCCGCCGGTGGGTTGCACCCCATCTCGATTGTGAGAGATGAAGCCGTTCGCGTGCTGCGCCGCATGGGATTCACACTGGCAGACGGCCCCGATATTGAGGATGAGTGGCACTGCTTCGATGCCCTGAACACGCCGGATGATCACCCGGCTCGCAATGAAAAAGACACCTTCTACTTCGACAGCGGCAAGCTGCTGCGCACCCAGACCAGTACCGTTCAGGCTCGTGTGATGGAGAAACAGGCACCGCCCGTGCGCATTTTCTGCCCCGGCTCCGCCTTCCGTCGAGATGCTATCGACGCCACCCACCTCTCCGCCTTCAACCAGATTGAGGGTCTGTATGTAGACAAGAACGTGAGCGTTGGCGACCTGAAGGGAACGCTGGAATACTTCCTGAAAGCCCTTTTCGGCAGCGAGACCGCCGTACGATTCCGCCCGCACTTCTTCCCCTTCACCGAACCGAGCTTCGAAATCGACGTGCTGTTGCAGGCCGCCGGTCAAGCTCCGCGCTGGATTGAGATTGCCGGCTGCGGCATGGTAAACCCGGCCGTGTTCGAGAACATCGACAAGGCTACCGGTAAGACCCAGTACACGGGTTGCACGGGCTTCGCCTTCGGCATTGGCCTGGAGCGCTTGGCTATGATTCGCTGGGGTATTCGCGACATCCGTCTGCTCATCGAGAACGATGTTCGCTTCCTCGCCCAGTTCCAATAAACCACTAACCCCTTTATAAAGATACAATGAACGTTTCTCTTAACTGGCTTGCAAGCTACATCGATTTGGAGGGGCTCGGCACCCAACAGATGGCCGACATGCTCACCTTCGCCGGCATTGAGGTAGAGGGTATACAAGAGCGCGGCGTCACCACCGATTTGGTCGTGGTAGCACAAGTAATGGAAAAAACACCCGTCGAAGGCAGCGACCACCTCAACGTCTGCATGGTAGATGCCGGTGAGGGCTCCCTGCGCCAAATTGTTTGCGGTGCTCAGAACTACAAGGT
The DNA here is from genome assembly GCA_045614705.1 of Akkermansia sp. GTDB lineage: Bacteria > Verrucomicrobiota > Verrucomicrobiia > Verrucomicrobiales > Akkermansiaceae > Akkermansia. The sequence continues at coordinate 23,149 of JAZLDM010000085.1, read as the reverse complement.
AGGCGACAAAGTACCTTGCGCCCTGCCCGGTGCCGTATTGCCCGGCGGCTGGGAAATCAAGGACGGCAAACTGCGCGGCGTAGAAAGCCGTGGCATGCTGTGCTCCGCCTCCGAACTGGGACTGCCCGACAAGGAACACGGCCTGTGGATACTGCCGGCCGATTATGAAATCGGCACACCTGTGCGCAACTTCGTGGGTACAGATACCATCTTTGAGCTCGAAATCACCCCCAATCGCCCCGACCTGCTCAGCCACTGGGGCATGGCACGCGAGCTCGCCGGCATCACCGGTCGCAAGCTGAAAACCGACCCCGCCTCTGCCCCCATGGGTGCAGCGGAAACCCGCCCGGCCGGGGACTTCATCACCCTCTCCGCACCCGATATCTGCCCGCTCTACACCGCAACCCGCATCAGCGGCGTAAAAATCGGCCCCTCTCCCGAGTGGCTGGCCGACCGTTTGGTAGCTATCGGCCTGCGCCCCATCAACAACGTGGTAGACATCACCAACTACTGTCTGTTTGAACTGGGTCACCCGCTGCACGCCTTCGACGCAGCCAAACTTACCGGCAACCTCAACATTCGCCGTGCTACGGAAGGCGAGCAGTTCGAAAGCCTGATGGGCGACACCTACAGCCTGAAGAGCGACGATGTGGTCATCTCCGACGCCTCGGGCACAGCCCTTGCGCTGGGCGGTGTCATGGGCGGTCTGAACTCCGGCGTAACGGAGCAGACTACCGACATCGTGCTGGAAAGTGCTTGGTTTGCCCGCAGCAACATCCGCTTCACCAGCCGCCGACTGGGGCTGGGTTCCGACTCCTCTTACCGCTTTGAGCGCGGCACCTCGCCGTGGAACGTGCTGCGCGCAGCAGCCCGCGCTACCGAGCTGATACTGGCTTGCGCCGGCGGCACCGCCGAACCCGTGCTGGTAGCCGGTCAGGCTCCCTGCCTTGTACCCGAGGAGAACGCCCCCAACGCCACAGTTGTGGAGCAAGGCAGCGACGCCAAGATTTACTATGCACTGGATCAAGTGCAGCTCGACTGGAAAGAGCTCGACGTCATGACCAACGGCTCCATCCCCCATACGGAGGCTACCACCATCCTGAAAAACCTCGGCCTGAAGAACATCGACGGCCGTGGCACTTGGGATTGCCCGCCCTGGCGCCTGGACCTGAAGCGCAGCTGCGACCTGCTGGAGGAAATCGTGCGTGTGTACGGTATCGACAACATCCCCGCCACCAACACCGCCATCTACGTCGAGGAAAGCGCACACGACCGCGCCAGTGACTACCGCATGGCCCTGAGCCGCAAGCTCGCCGGCGCCGGGTTCTGGGAGGCCCAGACCTTCAAACTCATTGCAGCAGAAAGCATTGACCCCACCATTGCCAGTGTGGAAAACGCCCTGCCCATCAAACCGCTGATGGACGGCGACCTCATTCGCGTGGCACTCCCCATCTCTGAGGACCACTCCACCCTGCGCCCCTCGCTGGCTCCCGGCCTCATCTCCGTAGCCGCCCGCAACATCAATCAGGGGCTCGAATCCCTGCGCTTCTTCGAGTGCGGCCGCGTATTCCGCAACACCGGCGGCGGCAAGGGCAAGGATATCGAAAACGAGGTGCTGGGCATATTCATGGCCGGCAAGGTAGGCCCCGCCAGCTGGGCAGATACCAAGCCTGCCACAGCCGGCTTCGAGCACATTCGCGCCGTACTCGACATCCTGGTACCCAAGGCCACTATCGCCCTCATCCCCGCCAAGCAGGAGCGCGAGAACGCCGCCGTGGGTGCAGATATCCAAATCAACAACCAAGCCTGCGGTTACTTCGCCCGCCTGTCGCTCGCTAAGTGCCGCGCCCTCGGCCTGCCCATGGAGAGCTACTACGCTGAGCTCGACCTGCGCAAGCTGCAGCAGGTAGCCACCGCACCTTACAAGGCCGCCGACCTGCCCCAGTTCCCCGGCTCCTCTCGCGACGCCTCCCTCGATGTCCCCGCCGCTACACGCCACGCCGACATCATGAAGGCTATCGAGGCAGCCAAGCAAAAGCTGCTGGTCAGCACAGGCCTGAAGGATGTATTCTGCGACCCCACCGGCGAAAAACTCGCTGCTGACCGCAAGGCCATGACCTACACATTCCTCTATCGAGACGCCAAGAAGACCCTGACAGCCGCCGAGGTAGACGCCGCCCACAAGTGCGTGCTCGACTCCCTCGCAGCCAAGGTCAAAGGGCTGAGCTTCCGCTGATAGATTGGAACCCGTCACTTCACCGCTCTGCCATACCCCGCGTATGGCAGAGCGTTTTTTTACCCGCCATTCACAATACACTATACCCACATATCGCCAAAATCGCCGGCCCATACTTTTAGGCTTGACAAAGCTGCCTATCCGAGTATAGTTGCGGTGAGGTGTAATCACAAACCCTCACATATATATCATGGAACCGATTTACGAAGGCAAAGCCAAGAGGCTGTTCACGACAGATAATCCCAATGTTCTGCGTATGGAGTACAAGGACTCCGCCACCGCATTCAACGGTGAAAAGAAGGAGGATTTCGAGAACAAGGGCCGCTTCAACAAGGCCATTACCCTCATCATCTACCGCATGCTCGAAGCCAAGGGTGTAGCCACCCACCTGGTAGACGATGTAGATGACATTAACCTGCTGGTAAAGAAGGTATCCATCATTCCGCTCGAGGTTATCGTGCGCAATGTTGCCGCCGGCAGCTTCTCCAAGCGCATGGGCGTGCCTGAGGGTACTGCATTTAAAAAGCCGATTGTAGAGTTCTCTTACAAGGATGACTCCTTGGGTGACCCCTTCATCAACGACGACTATGCCCGCGAGATGGGCGCAGCCAGCGAGGAAGAGTGCGCCGCCATCAAGAAGATGGCTCTGGCAGTGAACGAAACCCTGTGCGAGTTCTTCCTGAAGTCCAACCTGCGCCTTATCGACTTTAAGATTGAGCTTGGCCGCTTGGCTGAGGACCCCTCGCAGATTGTACTGGCCGACGAAATCTCCCCCGACACCTGCCGCCTGTGGGATGTAACCACCGGCAAGAAGATGGACAAAGACCGCTTCCGCCAAGGGCTGGGCGAGTTCATGGAATCCTACGCCGAGGTGCTGGAGCGCCTGAGCAAGTAACCAAATAACCCCTTATGGCCACCGTGCACCAGTGTGCGGTGGCCCTTTTCAACTTTATGGCAACACTTACATTCGAGGTATTCAGCCGCTTTCAATCCGCTACGGATGCGAACAAGCTGCTCTACACCCCCATCAACGACAAACTGACCTACAATCACACTCGCCTGTACACCGTTGAGTGCGAGGGTGACATTGAGGCAGCGGCTGACTACATGCGCCGCGTACTGGTTGACCCCATCTCCCAGAAGGTAGAAGAAGGCGGAGCCCCCGCACTGGAGGGTGAGCTCTTCTGCATTTCCTACGGCATTAAGAAAGGTGCGCTCGACTTGGAGAAGGAGGCAATCCTGACCAACTATGCCGGCCGCAAGGGATTGAGCTTCACCATCTCAGCCCTCACCATCACGCAGAAAATCTACATTTTCGGCAACGGGGACAAAGAAGCCCTGGCCGCTCGATTCTGCAACGATGTGTGCAACCCCGCCATTCACACTTGGAGCGTGAAATAAAGCACAACCCCGACCTTTTATTCAACCATGGCAACATATCGTCACATACCTGTTCGCAGCCTGAGCGAGGCCGAACTTACCAAGCTGAGCCAGGACATGAAGCTCTCCCTCTCGACGGAGGACATGCTGGTCGTGCAGCAGATTTTCAACGAGATTGACCGCGAGCCTACCGATGTAGAGCTCGAGGTAATCGCCCAAACTTGGTCGGAGCACTGCAAGCACCGCATCTTCGCCGCCACCATTCAGCACACCGTGAATGGCGAGACGGAGGAGATTAACAGCATGTACAAGACCTTCATTCAGCGCCCCTCCAAGGAAATCATGGCGCAGAAGCCCGGGTTCGTGCTCAGCTGCTTTGTGGACAACGCCGGCTTCATTAAGCTCGACGACAAGCTCTCCGTGTGCCTGAAGGCAGAGACCCACAACCACCCCAGCGCCATCGAACCCTACGCCGGTGCCAACACCGGTTTGGGCGGTGTAATTCGCGACATTCTGGGTGCCGGTAAGGGTGCCAAGCCCATTGCAAATCTCGACGTATTCTGCTTCGGTGCTCCCGATACCCCGCAGAGCATGGTAGAGGGGCACAACATCATTCACCCGCTGGGTATCATGCGCGGCGTGGTACACGGTGTGCGCGACTACGGTAACCGCATGGGTATTCCCACCACCAGCGGCGCCATTCAGTTCGACCCCACCTACATTTACAACCCGCTTGTATTCTGCGGCACCGCCGGTGTCATCCCCCAGAAGGACATTGCCAAAGAAATGAAACCCGGCTTGGCCGTGGTAGTTATCGGCGGTCGTACCGGTAAGGACGGCCTGCACGGCGCCACCTTCTCCTCCGCCGCTATGGGCGAAGAATCCGCCACGGAGGACCAGCAGGCTGTACAGATTGGCAACCCGATTGAAGAGAAGAAGACCCTCGACGTCATTCTCGAAGCCCGCGAGCGCGGCCTCATCGAGTTCGTGACCGACTGCGGTGCCGGTGGTTTCTCCTCCGCCGCAGGTGAAATGCTTTCCGAGACAGGTGGCAACCTGTACCTGGAGCGCGCTCCGCTGAAGGAGACCGGCATGCTCTCATGGCAGATTTTCCTTTCGGAATCTCAGGAGCGCATGGTTCTGGCTGTAAAACCCGAGAATTTGGAAGAGCTGCAGAGCTTGGCCGACACATTCCAGACGGAGATGACCGTGCTGGGCGAGTCGAACGACAGCGGCGTGCTGCGCGTATGGCACAACGGTGAGCTCGTGGTAGAGATGGACAACTCCAAGCTGCACGATGCCCCCACCAAGTACCTGACCTCGACCTTCACCCCCTGCCCCGCTATGCAGGGTGTAGCCCTCGACGACAGCAACCTGACAGCCGACCTCAAGCAGGTATTCGGCGACTTCGCCATCGTTTCCCGCGAACCCATCATCCGCGAGTACGACCACGAGGTGCAGGGCAACACGGTGCTTAAGCCCCTTGCCGGTGCCTCTGCCGACGCCCCGCAAGACGCCTCCGTCATCGACATCGACGGTTCCGACAAGCTCATGTCGCTTGCTCTGGCTATTCTGCCCGAGTGGGGCAAGACCGACCCCTACGCCATGGGTACCGGCACGGTGGATGAAACCGTGCGCCAGCTGGTACTTGCCGGCACAAACCCCGACAAGATTGCCCTGCTCGACAACTTCTGCATGGGTAACCCCGAGTGCCCGACCGAGCTGGGTCGTATCGTAGAGTGCGCCAAGGGTATCCGCACAGCTGCACTTGCCTACGGCGCCCCCTATGTGTCCGGCAAAGACAGCTTCTACAACTACTTCGAGACTGAAGACGGTCCGGTAAACATCCCCGTCACCTTCCTTTGCTCCGGTTTCGGCGTGGTCGAGACCCCCGAGCACGTTCGCGGTGCCAGCTTGCGCCGCAACAACAGCGCTATCTTCATCGTTGGCAACACGGAAGATGAAATGGGTGCCAGTGTCTACGCCCGCATCAAGGGCGTGAAAGACTGCAAGGTTCCCCAGACCGACTGCGCCGCCAACTTCGAGGTGTACAAGCAGTACTACAGCCGCGCCCTTACACAGGGGCTGGTGCTCTCTGCCCACGACCTTTCCGAAGGTGGTCTGGCCGTAGCCGCCGCCGAGATGGCATTCTCCGGCAAGGGTGGTATCAGCATCGAGCTCGACAAGCTGCCCACCGTTGGTGGCTGGCAGAACAATGTGGTGCCCTGCTTCGCAGAAAGCACCGGCCGATTCCTGGTCGAGGTAGATGAAGATTTGGCAGATGATTTTGCAGCTGCAATGGCCGGTACGCCCTGCGCCCGCATCGGCTCCGCCACAGCAGACGGCAAGCTCACCATCACCGCTAAGGGCAGCACCGTGCTGCAGGCTGAGGTGGCAGAGCTCAAGAGCATCTGGAAGAATGGTCTTACCCCCTTCTATTAATCCTTGCAACCCGTAACTTGTAACTCGCAATTTTATTATGCCTCACGCATTACTCCTCAAATACCCCGGCACTAACTGCGACGTAGAAACCGAGCGCGCGCTCATGGCCGCCGGCTTCTCCACCCAGGTGCAGCCCATTGCCACTGCTACACCGCAGCACGTTGCCAAGGCTCAGCTCGTTGTATTCTCCGGCGGTTTCTCCTACGGCGACTATGTAATGAGCGGCCGTCTGGCTCAGCTGGAAACCGAGCGATTCCTAGGCGACGCCCTCCACAAGCACCACGCCAACGGTGGGTTCCTCTTCGGTATCTGCAACGGGTTCCAAATCCTCACCAAACTCGGCATTCTGCCCAAGGCCTCGCTCATTTGGAACAAGAGCGAGCGCTTTGAGTGCATGTGGGACAAACTGGTGAAAGTGGCTCCGAACTGCCCCTTCACCACCTACCTGCCCGAGAACTTTGAGCTTCCCTCAGCCCACGCCGAAGGGCGCTTGGTCTGCGACCCCGGTGACGCTCAGAAGTACCTCGACAACGGCTGCGTAGCACTGCAATATGCCGATAACCACAACGGCTCCGAGCTGAGAATCGCCGGCTTGCAAGACCCCACCGGTCGCGCAATGGGGCTTATGCCCCACCCCGAGCGATTCCTCAAGCCCCGCCATCACTACGACCCCGATTGGTCCGGTGATTCCGAATGGGGCTGGGGTTATTACTTCTTCAAAGGCGCCTATGACGCCCTGAAGTAAAACACTCACCGGCAAACTTACCACCCCGCCTGCACCACGCAGGCGGGGCTTTTTTGCGCTTGACTTACAAGGAATCGGAGCGTACAATGCGGGCCATGTCACGCTACAATGGAGAACAGGTATTGGTAGTACCCAGAGAAGCTTTCGAGGCTGTGGGCGCATTTAACGGAGTAAGACTCAACCCGCAGGAATACCTGGCAGCCTTCCTTCAACCGGGAGTAGCGCGCTATATGGATCGCGATATCGCGGAGGAAAGCCCGCAGTTCAAACAGATTATCGCCTACGCTATTTTCTGCTACCAAGGCAAGGTGCTTGCCTACGCTCGCACCAAAAAAGGCGGCGAGAGCCGACTGCACGATAAAATGAGCTTGGGCATCGGCGGGCATATTAACCCTGTAGATGGTCTCGCCGAAAACCTCTCCACCTACCTTGCCGGTGTGGAGCGCGAAATACGCGAGGAGATTGCCTTCTCCGGCAATGCGACTCAGCAGCTCTACGCCGTCATTAACGACGATACGAACGAAGTAGGCTCCGTACACCTCGGAATTGTGCACCGTTTTGAACTGGATAACGACGAGGTAACCCCCTTGGAGAAGAAACTCACCGACATGCGATTCTGCACGCTCGAAGAGCTGGCCGGCCCGCTGTACGAGCGGCTTGAAACATGGTCAGCCATTTGCGTGGATGCGCTGAAAAACGCCTGAATCACAATCCACATCATTCACGAGCCCCGCTGTGCAAACTGCGGGGCTTTTTTGGTGCACACTTGCTCAATGGAAAATAGAACTGCAAAAAATCAGCCTCTAACGCAAGGGACCGAATTTCTACCTTGACAGCTCGTATACGCGCGCGTATAATATCCGCCATTACCGTGAGCAAGAAAACTAAAAACGAAAATTGGAGCAGTAACTTGGGTGTAGTGCTGGCTGTAGCCGGCAGCGCCATCGGTTTCGGCAATTTCCTGCGTTTCCCCGGGCTGGCAGCCCAATATGGTGGCGGCGCATTCATGATAGCGTATTTCTGCGCCTTTTTGCTGATGGGCATACCGCTCAGCTGGGTAGAATGGGCCATCGGTCGCAAGGGCGGGCGCTTGGGTGGGCACAGTTCAGCATCTGTGTTCTACCTCATTTCGCAGACCAAGTGTTGGAAATACCTTGGTTTGGTCAGCGTCATTGTACCGCTCTCCATCAGCATGTACTACATCGCCCTCGAAGGGTGGACCCTGGGCTATGCCTGGCACACCGCTGTAGGCGATTTGGACTTGGCCAGTACGAAAGAGTACGGCAACTTTTTTACGAACTTCACCGGCATTAGTGCTAATGGTGAGGTATTTACAGGTGGACAGAGCACGCTACTGATTTTCTTTATCTTAGCCATTGCAGCCAACTTCTATTTGATTTATCGTGGTGTTAACAAAGGCATTGAGTGGTTCAGCAAAGTGAGCATGCCTATTTTGGTTGTAACCGCCGTTATCATTTTGGTGCGCGTGCTGACCATGGGCACGCCCGATGCCACCCACCCCGAGCGCAATGTCAACGAGGGTTTGGGCTACATGTGGAACCCCAACAAGGTAATGCTGGTTGACAGCGTTACAAAGAAAACCATCGGCATGGTGCCGGCCGGCGCCACCGAAGAGGAAAAAGCAGCTCTTACTGAGCGCCTGCAGCAGGAATACCCTGAAGCCAAGATTAAAAAGGAGGAAATCACCCTGATTAAGGGCTTGTTGAACCCCGATTTGTGGATTACGGCAGCCGGGCAGATTTTCTACTCACTCTCCATCGGTTTCGGTATCGTCTGCACATACGCCAGCTATGTACGCCGCCGCAAGGACATAGCGCTCGGCTCATTGACTGCCAATGCAGCCAATGAAGTTGCCGAGGTAGGTCTGGCAGGCATGATGATTATCCCCGCAGCGGTATCTCTGCTGGGTGTAGCCGCAGCAGCCGGCACCAGCACGTTCGGCTTAGGCTTCAACGTGCTGCCTCAGGTATTCAACAGCATGCCGGGCGGCCAATTCTTCGGCACACTCTTCTTCCTACTGCTTTCGATTGGAGCCATCACCAGCGCGATTTCCATTACCCAACCGGCCGTGGCATTCGTGGAGGAGTTCTGGAATCTGAGCCGCGCTCAGAGCGTGAGCCTGATTGCCATGCTGCTGGGTGTAGGCTCACTCATAGTCATCTGGTTTACGGAGGATTTGCTTGCGCTCGATACGCTGGACTTCTGGTTAGGTACCATGAGCCTGTATGTCAGCTCATCTCTCTTCCTCATCATATTCCGTTTCGTGTGGGGAACCCCTGCCGGCTTAGCCGAGTTGCGCAGCGGTGCGCTCCTTCCCATTAACCGTGGCATTGCCTTTGTTATCAACTGGATTACACCGGCAATCATGGTGGCCATCTTCGTTGCCTGGCTTTATCAAAACCTCTTTGTGAAGCAAAGCTACCACATCACAAACCTGTTGGAAGGTAAAATCGGTGCCATACTGCCCCTGCTGTGGGTTGGTGTGATAACCCTCTTCTTCTGCTTTGTGGCACATACCTCTCGCCGTTTCCGCCACGGCAACAAAGAACTCGAAACAAAATACGAACGCGAGCCCTTCTCTTAATAACCCTTCACCCCACCCCCGACAACCGTGTCAAAACAAACAAAAACCGAAAGTTGGAATACCAATCTGGGTGTTATGCTGGCAGTAGCCGGCAGCGCTATCGGGTTCGGTAACTTCCTGCGTTTCCCCGGACTGGCAGCCCAGTACGGCGGTGGCGCATTTATGATAGCCTACTTCTGCGCATTCCTGCTGCTGGGTATCCCCATCAGCTGGGTAGAGTGGAGTATCGGCCGCCGTGGTGGCAGCTTGGGCGGCCACAGTACGGCAGCGATATTCTACCGCCTGTCGGGTTCTCGCGCTTGGAAATATTTAGGTATTATGGGTGTCATTGCCCCCTTGGCACTGGCCATGTACTACCTGTATCTCGAGGCATGGACCTTGGGTTATGCCTGGCACACAGCCGTGGGCGATTTAAACCTGAGCAACAGCGACGAATACGGCGCTTTCTTTGTCAATTTCGTAGGTCTGACCGGTGACGGCCACATCTTCTCCGGCCAAAGCAGCGCGCTCATTTTCTTCCTCATCGTTCTGCTTGTAAACTTCTACCTGATTTTCAGGGGAATCAGCAAGGGAATCGAGTGGTTCTGCAAATGGAGCATGCCGATACTGCTGGTGACCTGCCTGCTTATCCTGCTGCGAGTGCTCACCATGGGCACGCCGAATGCGGAGCATCCGGAGCGCAGTATCGACCAAGGTCTTGGTTACATGTGGAACCCCGACAAAGTAGTGCTGGTCGATAGCGCCAACGGTGCCACCCTCGATATGGTGCCGGCCAATATCACCGCTGAGCAAAAAGAGCTCTTTGTGGCTAAGGTACAAGCAGCCAACCCGGATGTGAAGGTCGAAGAGCGCCACATCTCCCTGCTGCGTGGTTTGCTTAACCCCGAGCTGTGGTTAGCAGCTGCCGGTCAGGTATTCTTCTCGCTTTCGGTAGGTTTCGGCACAGTATGTACCTATGCCAGTTATGTACGCCGCAGTAAAGATGTAGCCCTCAGCTCACTTACGGCAAACTCGGCCAACGCCGCCACGGAGGTAGGCTTGGCGGGTATCATGATTATCCCGGCAGCTGTAGGCTTCTTAGGCGTTGCTGCTGCTGCAGGAGCCAACATCTTCGGCTTGGGCTTCAATGTACTGCCCCAGGTATTCAACAGCATGCCGTGCGGTCAGCTCTTTGGCACACTCTTCTTCCTGCTGCTCTTCATTGCAGCCGTAACGAGTGCGATTTCCATGTTGCAACCCGGCATTGCCTTCCTCGAGGAGTTCTGGGGGCTGCGCCGCATACAGAGTGTTTCCCTACTGGCGCTACTGATAACCTGCGGCACCCTGCTGGTAGCATGGTTTACCAGTGACTTGCTGGCGCTCGACACGCTCGACTTCTGGTTCGGCAACATTTGCCTGTACTTCACCACAGGGCTCTACCTCTACATCTTCAATGTAGTATGGGGCAGCAAAAAGGGCTTGGCCGAGCTTCGCCACGGCTCATGCCTGCGCCTGCCCAAGGCTATTCGCCTGCTCATTAACTGGATTACGCCCACCCTCATGGCCGCCATCTTTGTGGCTTGGGTTTCCCAGAACATCATCGGTAAACCCTGCAGTTATATTACCAACATTATAGAGCTGCGCCCCGGTGCGGTTATACCTCTGACGTGGGTTGTACTTGTCGCGATTTTCTGCGGATTCGTCATCCGCACATCCAACAAGTTCCACCACAACTGCAAAAAGCCGCAATAACCTTTAACCCAATCTGAACTAACAATATGACTATAGCCGGTATCATCACCATGCTGCTTTCCTGCGGCATCGTATGGGGACTCTTTATCGTCTGCTGCGCCAAGCTGGTGCAAAGCGATAAGAAAGAGGACTAATCTCCATCGGCCTCTTACCTCTTTTCCCTGCCGAGCGGTAAACACCGCTCGGCAGTTTTTTTCTGTACAACATAGGGAAGTCTGCTATACTTTAGAGCATGTTAAAGCACCTATTTTGCCTGCTTATATCGGCATTGCCGCTGATTGCAGCAGTAGAAAAACCACGCGCTATCGTTATTTTTTATACCGATGATTTGGGGTACCATGACACCTCGACCTACGGCTGCGAAAAAATCCCTTGCCCCAACCTCGACAAACTTGCAAACGAAGGGCTACGCTTTACAGATGCCCACAGCACTCACTCCGTTTGCACACCGTCGCGCTACTCACTGCTGACCGGTGAATACGCTTGGCGCCGCCCCGGCACAGGGATATTGCCGGGCGATGCAAAACTCATACTCCCCACGCAAAATGAGCGCGCTACCCTGCCCTCCCTCATGCAACAGGCAGGATATCGCACAGCCGTCATTGGCAAATGGCACTTGGGGCTGGGCCGTAGTAATGAACCGACTAACTGGAATCTCCCTATCTCGCCCGGTCCAAAAGAGGTTGGATTCGAGCATTCTTTCATTCTCGCAGCCACGGGCGACCGTGTGCCCTGCGTCTATTTGCAGAACGGCAGTGTTGTAGGGCTCGACCCCACGGACCCCATCTATGTGAGCTACAAGACACCGTTCCCGGGCGAGCCATTAGGGCGCACTCACCCGCAGCTAGTCAAACCGCACGCGCGCAGCAACGGCCCGCAACATAATTGTGCCGTCATCAATGGGATTCCCCGCATCGGGTATATGCAGGGCGGACATGCCGCACGGTGGGTAGATGAAGACATGGCCGACAGATTAACGGAAGAGGCCATTCGTTTCATCGCCGATAGCGCGGCGTTAAACAAGCCCATATTCCTGTACTTTGCGACAAACGACATACATGTACCGCGAGCCCCGCACGGGCGATTCAGCGGCAAAAGCAGCATGGGAATACGCGGCGATGTAACCTTGCAAATGGACGACAGCTTAGGGCGACTGCGAGCAGCACTCACCGAGCACGGTTACAGCGATTGCCTCTTCATCTTCAGCAGTGACAACGGACCGGTCATCAACGATGGCTATTTCGATGGTTCCATACGCGACTGCAAAGGCCACAATCCCGTAGCCCCCATGAGTGCCGGCAAGTGGCGAGACGGCAAACTTACAGGCGGGAAATACGGTATAATGGAAGGCAGCACTCGAGTGCCCTTTATTGTAAACTGGCCCGGGCATACCCGTATAGGTGATAGCTCAGCCCTTATCAGCCAAGTGGATTTAGCCCGTAGCTTAGCAAATCTCGTAGGTGCGGAAATACCGAGCGAGGCGCTCCCGGACAGCCGAGACCAACTACCGGCACTGCTCGGTTCAGATTCCGTGGGAGCACCCCACATCATTGAGAGCAACAATGGCGGTACCCTTGCCCTGCGATGCGGCAATTTCAAATACTACCGAGTCGGCAAAACCGAGCACCTCTACGACCTTTCTACAGATTTGCAGGAACGTCACAACCTGGCATCCCAGCGACCGGTTATCGTTAATCAAATGAGCAAACTGCTCCGTCAACTCCAAGAGCGCAGCTCAAAATAAGCACAACTCCATAAAAAAAATCCCCTTGGCAAACATCGCTGCCAAGGGGATTTTTTGTAAAACAAGCTTTAGTATTTATAGTCCACATAGAACTGGAACTGACCACTGCGGTCGATTGCCTGCCCGGTCTTAACAGGTATGGCATAGTCAACAGCAATGGGGCCCATCGGCAAGTTGAGGCGCAAACCGATACCCACGTCAGCCGAGTAGTTCGAGGTAGAGAAGTCGCAGGCATCCGCATTCACGAAACCGGCGTCTGCAAAGACGGCAAAGCGCATGGAATCCACCAGCGGCAGGGTCATTTCGAGCTGCACAAAGGCCGAGCTCTTGCCACCCATAGACTCATCGCCGGCGTACTTCTCGTCAATCATGCCTACGTCACGATAACGGAAACCGCGCAGGTTGTTCGGGCCACCCAGATAGCAGCGCTCGAAAATCGGCACCTCTTTATCACTATCCACCGTATCGATGGTCTCGATACCGAAGTTTATGCTGAAGATAGAATCCCAGAAGGAATTGTAATAATAAGAACCGGCGAGCCCGCCACTGATAGTCTCCACCGTGCTACCGGGGCCGGACCAAGCGCCGAACAGTTCGAGGTGACCACCCTTGCGCGGAGTTATCTGGGCATCTCGGGAGTCATATTCGTAAGCCAGTCGAATATTACTGCGAGTGAAATCGCCACTGTTGTCAACGAAGTAGTCAGGAGCGTAAGCCTCGGGGTCGAGTTCGTATTTTTCGATACGATATTGGAGCTTGAAGCTATTGTAGTCATCAAGAGCCTTGCGCAGGGTCAGGCAATAACCATAGTTAGACTGCACATAATAATCGCTCATGTAGGTGGACTTGGAGTAGTACAGCTCGTTACCCAACGAAATCTTACGATCCAAGAACCAAGGCTCGAGCAGGTAGAGACTGGCGCTCTGAGTCTCGGTACCCATTCGACCGGATATAGACAAGCGCTGGCCACCGCCTACGAATGTACCATCCATAAAGCCGCCCAAATCAAAGTTCGACTGAGTTATGGTAGCATACAAATAGACGCTCTCGATGGAGGAGAAAGCCACACCCACACTGAAGCTACCGGTCATCTTCTCCTGTACATTGACGTTGATATCGCGATACCCGGCTGTAGCGGAGGCAGTCTGGGAGACCTCAACATTCCCGAAGTAGTTGAGGTTAGCCAAACGCTTACGCGCAGTTTCGAGGTCGACGGAATTCAGCGGTTGACCTGGTTTGAGGGGAAGTTCGCGCAAAATAACGTGGGGCTTGGTCTTGGTATTTCCCAGCACATTGATACGCCCCACGGAATACGGCTCGCCCTCGGAAACCTGATAATCAATATCAACCAAACGACGGCCGCTCTCGTCCACCCCTACCTCAGTAATATCGGGGCGCACCCCGGCATCTGCATATCCTTTAGCGCCGTAGTAACGGCGAATCATAACCGCGTCATCCGATACTTTCTGCAAGGAATAAATATCACCGCCAATCATGCTCATACCCTTCATGAGCTGGTCAGCCGAGTAAACCTTATTGCCGGAGAAAGCAACATTTCGCACCTTATACATGGGACCTTCTTCGATGGTCACACGCATGGTAAGCTTCTGGGGACCATCAGCCTCGCCACGGTCAAAATACTCTACCTTACCCACCTTTGCGCGCAGGTAACCGTAGTTGCGGTACAGGCGAATAACCTCCGCAAGATCATCTTCTACCTGTTCGCGGTCTACGCGACCGGACTTAGTGAACCAAGTGAAGAGGCCGCGCTCCTTCGTCTTCATGACTTGGCGAAGCTGAACATCATCGAAAGCAGTATTGCCTTCAAACTCGATATTCTGCATGCGCACTTCACGCCCCTCCTGTATATTAAATACAACATCACTGTACCCCTCACGAGCAGTCGCGGTAGTGGTCCAGCTCACTTTTGTGTCGGGATAGCCGGCCTCCTTATACATCTGAATAATGCGGGCACGGGCATTTGCCAGTTTCTGGTCGTTGAAAGCGGTGCCGGAGCGAAGTGATTCAGCCGACACGGCAGACTTCACCTCCCCGAGCTGACTCGACATCAGCAATCCCTCACGCAGTTCATCATCATCAAATCGGGTATTGCCGGTAAAGCCGACACCACCCATCACACTGGTGGGGCGCACCTCGAAAATCACGCGCACGCCTTTACCGCCGGGTTCAACGGCCACACGAGCATCGCCATCCACAAAACCATTCTTAATCAGTCGCTCCAAATCCTCACCGATTCGCATGGAGCTGTACTTGGTGCCGGCGCGGGTCTGAACTACGTCAAGCAAACGGCGCTCGGGCAGCACGGCCTTGCCGGAAATATAGCGCACACGCACGGACTCAACCGTCTTACCGTCATACACATGATCATTGGCAAACACTGCGGTACTATCGCCGAACTCGCGCTCCATCACATCATTACCAACCCCCAACAAATCATCGGTCGGTTTGGTCAGGCGAGCCTCAGCTCTGGCGGTCGCCGTTTCGGAGGAAGCCTGTTCGGCTGTGCCCGTAACGCCTGCATCAGAATCCGGCTCTGAGCTCTGTTCCTCAGTTTCTTGTGCAGCCTGCTGATCGCTCAGCATAGCATCGAGGAATGGGTCACCCGTCGACTCTTGCGCGCGGGCAGGTGTGGAAATGGTCATGGCTAAGGCCATCAGTGTAGCGGACCAACTGAGCGTGCGTGCATTCATACTCCAGTAATTTACCCGAGCGCCCCTGCTCTGTCAAGCATTTATCCGTGCATTTATTTTGTAACACAAGAACAAAACAAAAGAGGATTTGAGCGTAAAGTTGATGCACCGCGCAAATTTGGCTTGCGCGATAGGCAAAAATAAGGTAATATACCCCCCGGCAGGGTAGCATGATTCACCCCCTGCACTGTACGTTATGGCAAGTAACAATCTTCAGGAAATCGAGCAGAATTACATGTGCGACCCGGATGCCGATGGCGGCTTCCTTTACACCACGGCAGAGGCTGCCATCAACTGGGTTCAACAGCACTCGCTGTGGCCCATGCCTATGGGTACTTCATGCTGCGCCATTGAATATATGGCGGCATCTTGCTCGCGCTATGACATTTCTCGTTTCGGTTCCGAAGTGAACCGCTACACCCCCCACCAAGCGGACTTCATGTTCATCTGCGGTACCATCACATACAAGATGGCCATGCAGGTACGCCGTATATGGGACCAGATGCCCGAACCCAAGTGGTGCATAGCCTGCGGCGCATGTGCTTGCTCAGGCGGCATGTTCCGCTCCTACTCCGTGCTGCAGGGTGTAGACAAAATCGTACCCGTTGATGTGTATATCTCCGGCTGTCCTCCCCGCCCCGAGGCTCTGTTGCAGGGTCTGATGACCCTCAAAGAAAAGATTATGGACACCGAGCATCCGCTTAAGGGCTTCTTCAAGACTCACGAGCCCCGTGTCGCACAAAATGCCGACACCATCACCGCCAAGATGCCCATCACTGACTGATTATTTTACCAGAAGAGATAACAGAAAGGCCCTGAACCATGACAAATCTCACCGAACTTCAGAGCAGCGCTGCCGAGCGCATCTGCACGCGATTCCCGAAAGTCAGCCGCAAGGAATTCCGTGGCGACATCACCCTTACAGTAGCCGCCGACGAACTGGCGGAGGTCATGAACTTTGCCAAGGAGAGCTGCGGTTTCGATATGCTGGTGTGCGTATCCTCCGTAGACAATCTGGGTGAGGAACCTCGCTACGAGGTAAACTACACCATCACTCAGGCAGAAAGCGGGGCAAACCTGCTGGTACGCTGCCCTGTGAGCGAAAGCGACTGCTCCGTACCGAGCCTGTGCAAGGTATGGCGCTCTGCCAACTGGCTGGAGCGCGAACAGTACGACTTGATGGGTATCGAGTTCGTGGGGCACCCCGACCTGCGCCGCATTCTGATGTGGGATGGGTACCCCTACCACCCGCTGCGCAAGGATTTCCCCGTTGCGGGCAAACCGACGGAATTGCCCGGTGTTGCCTTCACCGAAAAGGCCCCGACCGGTGGCGGCCCCTTCACAACCCGCCCGGGTGTGCTGACTGCCGGTGAGCGTGAGCCCCGCGCTCACGATTAAGGTGGCAAGCTGACAAAAAATCGTGAAATTATTCACCAACAGATTTTTAAGCCGGGCGGCAGCCGCGATTGTGGCAGCCGCCGCGGTGTTTTGTTCGTGTCAGCAGCTCGGGCCGCGCATCGTGAACGACATTGACCTGACCCGAGCCAAAATTGCACCCAACCTGCTGCAACTGGGAGCACGCAATTGGGTAGTAGTAGCTGATCCGGCGTGCCCGCTTCCGGCCGGCATGGGGATTGTGAGCATCACCGTACCGTCAAACACGGTTGACGCCTTCCGTGAGGTGCTTGATTTACTCGAAATCGAGGGAGCCGTAATTCCCCGAATATGGATAAGCCACGAGCTGTCAGCCATCAGCGAGGAGCGAGCACCCGGCATTACCGAACACCGCGAAAATCTGGAAAAACTCTTACTCGGGCGATTTCATTATGCTGTAAACAGTCGTGTGATTGATATGCAGCTTAACCAAGCAGCAAAGGATTTCCGCATCCTCTATATCCGCACCTCCACCCGCTTGCCCTACAGCAGCATTGCTATCGAGCTCGATTCCGGCTACTGGAACTCAGACGCCGAAACAGAACTACAAGAGCGCCTGAAAAAATTCCAGCCCGAGTACTACCAGCCCTTGCATCCCCCGGTGCGAGAAAACTCAACAATCACAAATGACGCCACCGGGCTTATAACAGCCTGAAAAACTGCCACTACGCACCATGTCAACCCTCCCCCCCGATCTCGACCCGAAAACCCGTGCACAAGCATGGGTAGGAGATGCTATACTTGCTCTGTATGTGCGCGAGTGGATTCTCTCGTTTCGCGGGCAAATAGACGGTAAACTCTTCATCGAGTTCACCAGCAATGACTTCTTACGCCTAACCGGCAACGCAACCGGAGTAGAAGCACAGATTGGCCGCATCTTTAAATCAGATGGGCTCGAAGCCGCCTACGCATGGATTGAGCACCACCTGCGCCCCAAAATGGAGCAACGCCTCCACACCCTGCGCAAAAAGCACGGATAATTCAATTTCCAAATTACTAAAAAGCCACAACGCCTTCAACGTTGTGGCTTTTTTTGATAATGATTGTCAGAAGAGTTTAGAACAACTGCTTCAGGAAACCGATTTCGTCAAGGTACAATTTAGAGGAGCAGGTATAAAGCCCACTTAAGCTAGGCCCGGAAAGCACCACGGACTCCTCAGCCCCACCGGAGCGCTGTACACGGAAGCAGGGCAACAGCAAGCCACGGGTACGCGGACGCACACCGAGCTGTATAGTACCGTCTGAAAGTTTAAACACGCTGTTTACCGTACTCATGGATATAATAATGCCATCGTTGGTAGCGTGGCAGGGGCGCCAGCGCATATTGGGTGTGGCAATATCCGGACCATTACTGAAATCGTAGAACGGCATCTGGCGCGGCGGAATAGCTTTCAGAAGAATGCGGCGCATGTGAGCACTGCCCACAATCTGCGAAATTCGGTTTTCAATCTGCTCATCTGCCGAATCAATCAGGCAAACAAGGGTACGAGTGATAATGGGCCAGAGCACGCCCAGCACCATCTCGTGAGGCTCACCATGGCCAACTGTAGTCAGCAGACGGTGGCGCCCCTCTTTAAGCGCGTTCACGCGGCGCACCTGCTCAACATTGAGCCACAAGCGGTGCAATTGCTCCAAATCAGCCGTGGCCGCAAGCAAAGTCTCAATCCACTTCGCGGCAATAGGCGGGCAATTCTCAGGAACTTTGCGAGATATAACCGACCCGGCCACCTGAAAACCGCTCAATGACCCACCGTTCCATGCCACCACAGCGCGACGACCACGAGCCTCCAGCAAGCGCAACAGTTCATCCCGACTGCCACCGCCGGAAACATCCAAGCAATCCGACGACAACCTGCGGAACGCAGCCAGCACAGCATCCGAATTGAAATCCTCGTGCATGGGTTCACCCACCATGACCGTATAACTATAAGGCAAATGGCGCGGCAGCTTGAAAGGCAAGGTGAAGAAGAATCTATTTCGGTAGAACGAGAAGATACTCCCCCAGAGTCCATCCATGTAAATGGGAATAATTGGGGCATGCGCGCGGCGAGCAATGAGCTCCATACCGCGGCGGATGGGAGTCAGGCAACCTGTTCTTGTAAGTTGTCCTTCCGGGAATATGCAAATCAAATCACCATTCTCTATACCGCGTGCTGCCTTGGTAATAGCCTCCCTCGGCTTCTCGCTGGATATGGACAGCGAATTAAATATCTCCAACAGCCAACCCAGTAATTTGGCTGCCATGAATTCCTCAGCCACTACAAAGCGGATGGGGCGTGGGCATACCATGGTCAGGAACAAAGCGTCCGCATAAGTCACGTGATTGCAAACGATAAGGGCGCCGCCCACCGGGGGTATGTGCTCTATGCCTATCACTCGCGGACGGTAGAACAACTTCATGCACCATATACCCACCATGCGAATGAACTCCTGCGGAATGAGGCGCAGTGACGTTACCATGATGAAGGCGCTGAGCAGGAATAGCACAAGGAACTGGTCGCGCGGACCGGCTCCGTAGTTATTCATCAACCACATGATAACCACAGCCACCAAGCCCATGAGGTTATCAATAAGATTACCGGCGGCAATAATGTTGCCACGGTTAGCCGGGTCGCAGTTATCCTGCAAGAAGGCATTGAGAGGCACCAGGTAAGCTGCGCCGAAAGCGCCTGTAAGAGTCAGGAAAATGTTGCTTGCCAAGCTATCCACCTCAAGCATGGTAAGCATAAACGTACTGATTGTGATACCAATGGCACCGAACGGTATAAGCCCCAGTTCATTTTTACCGCGGCACAGCAACGATGCCACAGCACCACCCAGCACAACACCACCACCCAGCCAAGCCATCAATATACCACACTGCATCGAGAAATCCACCGACGGGTCGACGGCAGACATCTCCTTAGCTATCTGAATGAGAATCAGGAACAGTGAACCGGCCAAGCTCCAGAAATAGGCAATACCTATTTCACTGAGTCTCAGCTCACGGTCTTTCCACAGGTACTTAACCTGCACAAAGTGCTCATAGAACAAGCTCCACGCAAAAGGCTTATTCGGTTTCACAGGGTAACGCGGCAACAGGAATGAACACAAAGCCACCACACCGGCGATGCAAATAAACACCATCGTAGGCAGTTTAACCGCGCTCCAGCCCGATTCCTGGTCCCCTACTTCGCTGCCATGCAAAGCAATATATTCACCGGTGTAGACATCCAACAGATAACTGAACCAGAAGAACACACCAATCTGCGCCAACAGCAATACAAATACCAAACTAATCTCAATAATTCCCGAGCCGAAGCCTATATACCGAGAACCCAGCAGGTCTTTCACAATCCCCTTCTTCGCCGGGCTCAATATCGTGGCCTGAGTAGCAAACACGGCAAACCAGATAATCGCACCGCGCATGTCGGTCTTGTAAAAACAGAACAACATGCAACTCATCACCACTATCTGCAACAAGCTCATCACCTGTATGATGCGAGTCTTGCAGAAACAGTCAGCCAACCAACCCACCAACGGGGAGAACAAAATATAGGGCAACACAAATATGGCACCCAAAAAATACTCCAAATCGCTACCTGCCGTACCCCACAGCCACACACCCAGCGGAATAAGCAAAAACTGCACCGCTTTTTCATTGAAGGCGTTTACCGCCTGCACGGCCACGAGCGTCCAGAAACCGCCCCACTCTTTGCGCGACGGCTCTTTGTAAAAACTTTCAGCTTCCTCTTGCATAGCTTCTACACTCAGTATCTCACACTTTGAGCAATATGCAAGAAAAAAACTCTCCGCAAATTGATAATACCCAAATTAGCACAATCAAAAATTGAATCTTGTTCAAAATAAGGCATGTGCTGCCTTGAATCCCGCTACACAGAGAGCCAATTAACAAAAAAACCCGCAGTGCCGAGCGGCACTGCGAGCGAGAATAAAATCTGACGGGAAACCGTTCTTTAGCCCAAAGAGGGCTTCTTGGCGCGACGAACAGCGCCGAAACGCTTCTGGAACTTGTCGATACGACCCTCGGTGTCAACGAACTGATTCTTACCGGTGAAGAAGGGGTGAGAGTCAGAGGTGATACCGCAGGAGATTACATAGTGCTCAACACCATCGATTTCCTCCTTCTTGGCGGAGGTAGCAGTGGAGCGGGTGATGAAGCGGCGGCCCGTGGTGATGTCCACGAACACAACGGGGTTGTACTTGGGATGCAGATCAGCTTTCATAGTCTTATAGGCTGCGTTACCGTCGCAGCGCGGAGGGGATTATACAGATATCACCCGGTGAGTCAAGCACAAATGCGAGAAAAAGTCATATTGTCCCGATTTTCTACACAAAGCGGCTTGTACAAAATGATATAGTGTGGTACTATATCCTTGCAAGATTATAACTCACGCTTATGGCAACACAACTTGAGCAACTGAAGCAATATACCACCGTAGTGGCCGATACAGGCGATTTCCGCCAGATGGAAGAGTTCGCCCCGCAAGATGCCACCACCAATCCTTCCCTCATCCTCGCTGCGGCAGCCAAGCCTGAATACCGCAGTATCGTGGAAGAAGCCGTGGCCCCCTACAAAGGTCGTGAAATTACCCCCGCACTGATGGATGAGATTGTCGACAAGGTTGTAGTAGCCTTTGGTCTGGAAATTCTCAAGCGCGTGCCGGGTCGCGTATCCAGCGAGGTAGACGCCCGACTTTCTTTCGACACGGAGGCCACGGTTGCCCGCGCCCGCAGCATCATGGGCATGTACGAGGCCGCCGGTATTCCCCGCGAACGCGTGCTTATCAAGATTGCTTCCACTTGGGAAGGCATTCAGGCAGCTCGTGTGCTGGAGCAAGAGGGCATTCACACCAACCTTACCCTGCTCTTCAGCTTGGTTCAGGCCGTAGCATGTGCCGAGGCCGGCGTGCGCCTCATTTCCCCCTTTGTAGGCCGTATTCTCGACTGGTTCAAGGCCAACACCAAGGAGGAATACACCGCCGAGACCGATCCCGGTGTTGTTTCCGTACGCACCATTTACAACTACTACAAGAAGTTCGGTTACCCGGTACAGATTATGGGTGCCTCCTTCCGCAACAAGGGCGAGGTACTGGCTCTGGCCGGCTGCGATTTGCTGACCATCTCCCCCAACCTGTTGGCTGAGCTCGCCGCCAGCGAGGAGCCCGTAGCCCCCTGCCTGAATGTGGAGGCTGCCCAGGCCAGCGACATCGAGCGTATTCCGGCAGACGAGAAGAGCTTCCATTTCCTCTTCAACGAGGACGCCATGGCTACCGAGAAGACCGCCGACGGCATTCGCCGCTTCGCTGCCGACATTCGCAAACTGGAGGCTATGTTGGCCGCTATGCTCTAATATCTTAAATCAATACTAACATCATATCATGAAAGTACTCGTAACAGGTGGTTGCGGCTATATTGGCTCGCACACCGTACGCCAGTTGGTAAAAGCCGGGGCAGATGTAACCGTGCTCGACAGCATGGTCTATGGTCACCCCGCTGCTATTGTAGACAAAGAAGTTAAGCTCGTGAAGGGCGATTTGGGCGACCCCGCCGTTGTATACCCCCTGCTGGTAAACGGCAAGTTCGATGCCGTGGTTCACTTCGCCGCTTTCATTCAGGTAGGTGAGTCCGTAACAGACCCGCTCAAATACTACGAAAACAACATTGCTAAGCCCTTGGTGCTGCTGCGCGCCATGATGCTGGGCGGCTGTAAGCGTTTTGTATTCTCCTCCACCTGCGCTACTTATGGCGAACCCACTCAGGTACCGATTCCCGAGACGGAGAAGCAAGACCCCATCAACCCCTACGGCGGTTCCAAGTACATGCTGGAGAAAGTCTGCAAGGACTGCGACCGCGCCTATGGCCTCAAGAGCGTGTTCTTGCGCTACTTCAACGCCTCCGGTTCTTCTGTGGACGGCGCCATCGGCGAAGACCACGAGCCGGAATCCCACCTCATCCCGGTCATTCTGCAGGCCATCAAGGGCGAACGCCCCGGCATCACTGTATTCGGCACCGACTACGACACCCCGGACGGCACCTGCATCCGCGACTACATCCACGTGGATGACCTGGCCGATGCTCACCTGCGCGCTCTCGACTACCTGATGAAGGGTGGCGAGAC
>JAZLDM010000084.1:0-51910 GCA_045614705.1 Akkermansia sp. | reverse complement strand
AGATGTACAGTACCCATGGAAGGTGTTTTTTTGGAGTAACACCAGCATACGTTTTGCTGGTGAAAAAATCAACCTTCCATTTTCTTTGCCCTGATTTTTGCTGTTTTGCTATCCTTTCAGAAAATCTTTGGGACACGTGTGCTATAAACTTATTTATTCTGTCTTGTCAGCAATTAATATTTCAGAAAAGTTTAATTTTTTCAAATTTTAGTATTGACAAATAGATAAAAATCGGTATTCTCTGCGCCACATGAGATCTACCATCACAATTCTGAGCGTCATAATGCTGATGTGCAGTGCGATGGCCGAGACCGTCACGGCCCTTCGCCCTGCAATAAATGAGGCGGCCGCGAAACATGGCGTGGACCCGGTGTTAATGGAGGCGATTATTCGCCACGAGTCTGCGAATGCAACATCGTATTCCGCTCGCCGACGGAACAATCTGGCCGGTATAATGGGGCGCACGGGGCGCCAGCGCCAGTATGAGAGCAAGGAGGCATGTGTGAATGATTTGGCTCAAATTCTTGCGAAATACCGAGCCAAAGGCCGAGTGAGTGTGGCCCAGATTGGGCGTGCTTATTGCTCCAGCCACAGTTCGTGGACTCGCCACGTCAATGGCCTGATGGGCCAAATACGTAAAGGTAAGTTCGGGGAGCTTGAACAACAGGCTACCGCTGAGTAATTGCCTCGCTGCACCTGAAAAAGATATAAGAGAACATCTTCACGCCTTGCTGCCGCTGCGCAGCAGGGCGTTTTTTTTGAACATTTTGCGGCGCTATCGCGCTTGTCCGATAAACAAGCAGACCGCCGTTATCGCAACGGCGGTCTGCAAAGAGAGTATGTTTTTCGTTGGTGTAAGTTTCCCGCGTGGGATTACTTGAGCTTGAGCACGTCCACCACGGCGGAGGTAATCTCCTTCATGTCGTCCATGCAGAGCTCGCCCATGTGGGCAATGCGGAAGGTCTTGTCCTTCAAACCGCCATAGCCATTGCCCAGCTGCATGTTAAGCTCGGCAAGGCCCTTGTTGAGCTCAGGAATGGAGATGAGCTCGGAGCAGCCCTTGGGATGGGCGTCGATGACGGTGAGGGTCTTGGAAAGGTATTTACGGTTGGGGTACACGCGGAAGTATTCGTCTGCCCATGCGCGGGTGAACTCTGCGCACTGCTCGTGGCGAGCAAAACGAGCCTCGATTCCCTCTTCGTTCACGATGTGCTGCAGCTGCTTGTCCAGGGCATACATCAGGGAAAGGCAGGGGGTGGAGGTGTACTGGTAGTTCTTCTTGTCGATGAAATCCCACAGGGTGCGCAGGTCAAAGTACAGGCCGCGAGTGGGAACCTCGGCGGTGCGTTCGTAGGCCTTTTGGCTCATGGCGCAGATGGCCAGGCCGGGCGGCAGAGCCAGTGCCTTCTGGGTGGAGGTGATGAGCACGTCAATCCCCAGCTTGTCGGTCTCAATCTTTGAACCGGCGGCGGAGGATACGGCATCCACCAACCACACGACATCCGGGTACTTCTTCATGACCTCCGCAATCTCTTCCACCGGGTTCTGAATACCGGAGGAGGTTTCGTTGTGTGTTACGGTGATGACATCGTATTTGCCGGTAGAAAGCGCGGCATCCACCATCTCAGGGGTAGTGGGTTCACCCATTTCGCTGGAGAACTTATCGGCGGGTACCCCGTTGGCTACGGCCATCTTGTACCACTTGTCGCCGAATGCACCCACGGAGAATACAGCGGCACGTTTTGCCGTGCAGGAACGAATAGCACCTTCCATCAGGCCGGAACCCGATGAGGTGGAGAGCAGAATGCGATTGTCCGTGTAGAGAATCTTCTGCATGTTGTCCGATATACGCTTCTGAATCTCAGAGGCTTTCTTCGAGCGGTGCCCAATCATCGGCAGGCTCATTTCGGTAAGGATATCTTCCGACACAACTGTCGGACCGGGAATAAACAGTTTGATAGCCATAGGCAGGATGTGTTTTCGTGAACACTACAGTTCTAGCATATTTTGTGAAGAAATGCGAGAATAAAGTGACTTGTTGACAAAAAAGGCTATTGCAATATGAGACAAAAGGTGTAGAATGGGCTTGTATATGAAGTACCTTAGCCGTTCCGTTGCTTTGTTGTTTGCGGTGCTCTGCCTGTGCCCGTGCTCTGTCGATGCACAGGAGCGCCAGCCTGCCAAGCCCAAAAAACCGCGTATCGTTAATCGCGTGGCCGCTACGGTGAACGGTCGCCCGATTACTTCGAGTGAGGTTCGCGCTCGCTTGGCTCCTTATGTTCGTGAGCTCAGCATGCTCTATCCGCGCCAAGGTCCCCGTTTCAATGCCGAATTGTTGAAGGCTAAGAAAGACGTGCTCAATGAACTGATTGAGCGCGAGTTGGTTCTTTGTGAGTTTGAGTCCTCCGGCTTAATGATACCTGATGCCGCCGTGAATGAGGAAATCAGCCGCCGTGTTTTGATGCAGTTCAACGGCAATCGCGATGCTCTGTTGGACAATCTGCGCCAAAGCGGTATGAGCTATGCCGAGTTCCGTGATTCCGTGCGCCGCGAGATAACTGTTTCAGCCATGCGCAGCACTCGATATGAGCGCGATATTCCCCCCACGCCGGATGAAATTCAAACTGAATATCAGTCTACAAAGGCCGATTATCGTGATATGAGCAATGATAGCATATCTTACGACAAGATATTCATACCGGCTATGAATCCGGATGACCCCAATGCTTCGCCCGAGATGCAGTATGCCATGGCAGAGCAGGTGGTGAAGGCCATCAAATCCGGCGAAATTTCCTTTGATGAAGCTGCACGTCAGTACTCTAAGGACATGCACGCTCAGGACGGCGGCAAGTGGCCCTACATTAAGCGCAAGGATTTGGCTGTGGAGTTCGCCAATATCGTATTCTCATTGCCGAATGGCAAGTTGACCGGGCCTTTGGTGGATCGCATGGGGTTCACTATTGTGCGAGTGACCGGCAAGCGCCAAGCTCCGGCGCCCGCGCTTACCGCACCCGGCATCAAAGAGCAGGTAGAGGAATCCGTGCGTCGCAAGAATAACGAGCGCCGTTACCGTGCTTGGGTGGAGCGCCTGCGCGAGAAAGCCATTATTCGCACCTATATCTAATCGCAGATATCAGTCACCTCTATTGGTATTAACTTTGCTTGCCCCGCAAATTTGCTTGCAAATTGCGGGGTTTTGCGTTACCCTTGGTGCGCGATGAATATCAAACTGTTTAAGGAACTCTGCGAGGCTACCGGTGCATCCGGTTTTGAGTACGGCATTCGTGACCTCATCATTAAGGAGATGACGCCGCTGGCGGACTCCATTACCGTGGATAACCTCGGCAATGTTACGGCTCTCATTAAGGGTAAGAGCAGCGATAAGAAGATTATGTGCGCCGCTCACATGGATGAGATTGGCTTTATTGTGCGCCATATCGACGATAACGGCTTTATCCGCATTCTTCCGCTGGGTGGTTTTGACCCCAAAACTCTTACTGCACAGCGCGTTATTGTGCACGGTACGAAGGACCTCCCCGGTTGCATGGGCGTGAAGCCCATCCATGTGATGAGCCCCGAGGAGCGCACCAAGATGCCCGCTGTGACAGACTATGTGGTGGATGTAGGTCTGCCGAAAGAGGAGGTCGAGAAGCATGTATCCCTTGGTGACTCCATTACTCGCGTGGGGGATCTTGTTGAAATGGGCGATTGCCTGAATGTGAAGAGTATTGACAACCGTGGCGGTTGCTACCTGCTTATCGAGGCTATTCGCGCCATTGTCGAGGCCGGTGAGAAGCCCTGCTATGACCTTTACGCCGTATTCTCCGTGCAGGAGGAAGTGGGGCTGCGCGGTGCTCAGGTTGCTACTCAGGCCATTCAGCCTGATTTCTCCTTCGCGCTCGACGTTACCATCGCTTTCGATACTCCCGGTTCCGGCAGTCACGATAAGTGCACCGTGCTCGGTAAGGGAACAGCTATCAAGGTGTACGACGGCACGCTCATTACCGACAACCGCATGGTGAAGTTCATGCAGGCTCTCTGCGTAGAGAAGGAAATCCCCTACCAGCTTGAGCTGCTTGCCGCCGGTGGTACGGATGCCGGTGCCATGCAGAAGTTCTGTGCCGGTGGTTCCGTGGCCGGTGCTGTATCTATTCCGGTTCGTAACGTACACCAGAGCATTGAGATGGCTCACAAGGTGGATATTCAGGCCAGTGTGGACCTGCTTGCCGCTTGCTTCTCCTCCCTGACCCGCTGGGATTGGAGCTGGGAGCGCAAGGTGCGCACCTTGGCTTAATTGATAAATAGCTGCGTTTTTTCTGCCCGGCAGGTGCTTTCATAAGCCTTGCCGGGTATTTTTGTTGTGCAGTTTGCTGATAGTCAGACAGTGTTTATGGCGCAGGTAAGATGTATATTCCGATTGACTTGAGGGGGCTTGTGTGATAATATGCTGCGACTTCAAAACCTCAAACCGCTTATGACTTTTTACGAAGAACTCGAATGGCGTGGGCTTGTGAACCAGATTTCCAGCCCCGATCTGATTGAAAAGCTCAACAAAGGCGGGCTGACCTTCTACATCGGCACAGATCCGACGGCGGACAGCCTGCATCTGGGCCACTATTCCAGCTTCCTTATTACCAGGCGCCTGCGTAAAGCCGGTCATACCCCCATTCTACTGGTGGGCTTGGCTACCGGCCTTATCGGTGACCCCCGTGGTACGGTGGAGCGTGAGCTGAAGCAGAAGGAAGAGGTGTTCCGCAACTACGACGCTCTGAAGGCTCAGGTAGAAAAGCTTTTCGGCTTCGAGGTGGTGAATAACTACGATTGGATTAACCAGCTGAATGTCATTGATTTCTTCCGCGATTACGGTAAGTATATCAACGTGGGCTACATGCTGACCAAGGACCATGTGCGCCGCCAGATGGAAAGCGGTATTTCCTATGCCGAATTCTCTTACATGCTTATTCAGGCTATTGATTTCAAATATCTGCACGAGAATCGTGGCGTGGATTTGCAGGTGGCCGGTAGCGACCAGTGGGGGAATATCACCACCGGTATCGAGCTTATTCGCAAGACTACAGGTGACGAGGTGTATGCCCTTACTATGCCCTTGGTGACTGACTCTCAGGGTAATAAGTTCGGTAAGAGCGAGGGCAATGCTTTGTGGCTCGATAAGAACAAGACCTCTCCCTACCAGCTCTACCAGTTCCTTATCAATGCTGAAGATTCCCAGGTTATCACATACCTTAAGCGCTTGACTTTCCTGACACCTGAGCAGATTATGGAGATTGAGGCTGAGCATACTGCACACCCCGAGCAGCGCTTGGCACAGCAGGCTCTTGCCCGCGAAATCATTACTGACCTGCACGGTGCAGAAGAGTTTGAAAAAGCGGTGGACATTTCGCGCAAACTCTTTGCCGGTGATTTTAAGAGCCTGAGCTTGGCCGATGTGAAAGCCGGCATGAGCAATGTGCCGCACGTTAAATTGACCACCGGTTCGTTGGTAGATGTGTTGGTGAGCAGCAAGGTTTGCGCCTCTAAGCGCGAGGCTCGCGAGTTCATCGGCAACGGTGCTATCTCCTTGAATGGCGATGTGGTGAAAGACCCCGCATTTGAGGTGACACCTGAGCTTGCCATTGGTGGCGAGGTGCTTGTCATTCGCCGTGGCAAGAAGAAGTTCTACCTTGGTGAGTTCTGATGCGCTCATGCGGTTTGCGCTTGCCATAGCAGCTGTTGCAGCCCTCTGTCGCTTTGCCGTGCAGGGGGCTGAGCCGCAGAATGCCATGCCGCCGGCTCTGCTGGAGGCTATCGCCGGCAATGAGCCGTACTGTTCATTGGTAGAGTACGGCTTGCCGCTTATCAACACTACAACTGAGGTCGAAGCCCTGCCGGTTGAACTTCGGCTTTCCCGAGCGGCTGCCATTAAGCGAGTCTTGCTGGAACAGATGGTGCGGGCAAAAGCCGAACGTCACCGAGTCAGCCCATCAAACTACGCTATATCGGCTGAACGGGCTGTTGAGTTGGGGGCTCCTATGGTATTCGCCCTGTTCATGCAGCTGGAGGCTCAGGGTGAGCTCTCTCCCCGAGCCCGCTACACTGTGCGTGAAGCGCTACGGCAACTTTACCGCGACTACAGAGTGCATGAGCTTGATTTGCGCTTGTTTGTTGAAACCTCACATTTGGCACCGGAAGATATATTGGACGCCGCTCAATGGCTGCCTATGGATGTGTTGTTCAGCCCGGTGTATGTGAGCGATTTTACAGCTGAAGAGCTTGAGCAGCAGTACAAAGAGTTAGGCGGAGTTATTTCTGAGCTGGCAACGGTATACGCCTCCGTTCAGAGTGCAGAACAGGCACGGAGCGCTGTTGATAAATTGTTGCCTTTGCTGGTTCGCTATGCCGCCACCCAAGGCGCGCGTAAGCTTGCTACGGCGGAGCAGCTTCAGCGGTTGCGTGCCCACTACGGTCTTTTGTACCATGATTTGCCTCGCTGGAATGAGCAGCGGCGCCGTGTGCAGCAGGCTAATTATTTTGACTGCGTGAAGCTGCGAATCATTGATTACTTCCTTAATTGAGTTTGATTGGTGGTGGGCGCTTTCTGCTTGACATCGCACCTTGACTATGGTAGAGGTAGGGCATGTTCAAGCGTATATTTTTATTGATTGCGTGTTTGTTTGGGGCAGGGCTTGTGCAGGCGGATGCCGCAGATTGGTCATCTCCGCACGAGCTCCGCTTGGAGGAAGAGGCTACCGTGGCGCTTATCCCATTCCCACAGCAGGTTGAGTGGCATGCCGGTAGCTTGAATGTGAAAGGGAAGGAACCTCGCTTGACCGGCGATGTGAATGACATGCTGCGTGAGGCTCTTGCAGATTATCAGGCCGGGAGAAAACAAGGAAATGGCATTTTGCCCGTTAATTGTAAACTGACCCCGGATGCTCTGCCGAAAGAGCGCGCGGCTGAGGGGTACAGTCTGCGTGTGGAGCAGGACGGTGTGCAGCTGTCTGCTGTAACTCCCAAAGGTTTGCTGAATGGTTTTCAAACTCTTCGCCAGATGCTTGTTACCGGGAAAGGCAAACTTCCGTATTGTAATATAACTGACTGGCCAGCTTTCGAATATCGCGGTTATATGCAGGATTGCGGCCGCAATTTCCGCAGTGTGGAGCGCTTGAAGGAAGAGCTTTCTCTGGCAGCTCAGCTGAAAGTAAATGTTTTCCACTGGCATTTGACCGATTACCCCGGTTGGCATGTGGAGTGCCGCTGTTACCCGGTGCTCAATGCGCCCCAGCATCGTACCCGCGACAAGAACGATACCTACAGCTATGAGCAAATTCGTGAGGTGTTTGCCTATGCTGCCGCACGCGGTATTACCATTATCCCCGAGCTGGATATGCCCGGTCATAGTGCATACTTTGACCGAGCTTTCGGCTTTAAGATGCACAGCCCGCAGGGTATGAAAATCGTGGGCGAATTGCTCGATGAATTCTGCCGTGAAATTCCCGCCGACATTTGCCCCATCATCCATTTCGGTGCAGATGAAGTGCGCATTCCCAACGCGGCTCAGTTTGTGGATTTTGTGACCAAGAAACTGCTGAGCCACGGCCGTACCCCCATGCAATGGGCCAGCAATCGCGACTTGCCTGTGGGCGAGCATTCCATCGAGCAGCGTTGGGGCGAGGGTGCTGATATGGTCGCTAAATCCATTCGTCCTGAGCGTATTACCCGCCACGCTATAGACTCCACCATGGGCTACGCCAATTTGCTGGACCCTGCATTGTTGGTGCGCCGTTACTTCTTCATGCGCCCCTGTGGCTCCGCTGCGGGGGATGACAAGAAACTCGGCTCCATCATCTGTATATGGCCGGATGGTAAGGTCGACAATAAATCATATATCCCCGGAATGTGCGCCATGTGGCCGGGCATGATGGCTATGGCGGAGCGCGCATGGGTTGGCGGCGGGGCAGATGGTGACCACCTGCCGCTTGATATGCCTGCTGCCGATACTGTGCCGGGCCGTGCTTATGCGCTGTTTGAAAAGCGCATGCAGCGCCTGCGCCGAGCTCAATTTGCGGGTGAAGATTTCCCCATGTGGAAGGAATCGGGCATGAGCTGGACCGTTGTTGGTCCTGTGGCCACAGCCAAGGCCGCAACTATGCGAGATGACGTGATTGACGGCCGCATCGATGGGGTTGGTATTCGCAAGGCTTATTGCGCCAACCTCTACTTCCGCACACGTCCCGATACCGGTTATTTGGGCATGTTCCCCCAAGTCCGCCCCGGCAATACCATTTGGGCTGTCACCTCCATTCGGGCAGACAAAGCAGGCAAGCAGAAGTTTATGATTGGTTTCGATGCTCCTGCTCGCTCGAATCGCCGCTGGACCGGTGTTCCCCAAAAGAACACATGGTCGCAAACCGGTGCGCGTGTCTGGCTCAATGGCAAGGAAATCAAAAATCCTCGTACGTACCGCTTGGCCGGTCAGAAGGCTCACCCCGGCAACGCTTGGAACTTTGAACAGCCGCTTGACCCCGAAGAAATATGGTGGGTACAGCAGCCTATTGAAATCAACCTCGAAAAGGGTAAAAACACTTTCGTTTTCGAGCTTCCCTATATCGGTGAACATCAATCGTGGGGAGTTTCCTTAATCCCGGTTAAGAAATAAGCTCGTCACATGGAGTTCCGGCTTTTTTCGTATTGATTTTAATCGAAAAGATATTCAACGACCGCACTTTGGTATTGAAAGTGTGGTCGTTGCTGTATATAATGGGCTTATGAGCAATTTTGACGTAATTGAACGCAAGATGCAGTCAGTGGGGCTCTCAGCTGCCGCCATCAACGCTTTTCGCCATAGTGTGCAGGTATTGGAGAGCAAGCAGAGTATGATGATACCCGAAGGGGATATTGTACCCGCCGAGGGGGTGACTGACTGGGAGCAGCTGGTTGCATCCACTCCCGCTGCCGATGCTGAGCTGCTGGCTCAGTCCGTGCTCATAAAGCTTAATGGTGGATTGGGAACGAGCATGGGCTTGCAAAAGGCTAAGAGCCTGCTGGAAATTAAGCCCGGGGTTACTTTCCTGGACCTCATTGTTCGGCAAGTGAAGAGTCTGCGAGCCGCGGCCGGTTACCCCGTCAACCTGTTGCTCATGAACTCATTCTCTACCAGCGAGGATACTATGGCTCACCTCGCTCGGTATGCGGGAGATGGATTTGCTGACCCCGAGCAGGTGGAGATGATTCAGAACCGCGTGCCCAAGTTGCTTACCGATACACTGGAGCCGGTGAGCTACCCCGCCAATCCCGAATTAGAATGGTGCCCGCCCGGCCACGGTGATATTTATCCCGCTCTGGTTGGTAGCGGGTGGCTCGATAAATTGTTGGCTGCCGGGGTGAAATATGCCTTTGTCTCGAACTCCGACAACCTTGGTGCGCAGATGGATACGCATTTCCTGCGCTGGTTTGCCGAAAGTGGTGCGCCGTTTGTGATGGAGGTGACCCGCCGTACGGAGGCGGATAAAAAGGGCGGTCACTTGGCCACACGTGCGGCGGATGGGCAGCCCCTGCTGCGCGAGATTGCTCAGTGCCCGGAGGAAGATTTAACCGCGTTCCAAGACATTGAAAAACACCGATACTTCAATACCAACAATCTCTGGGTGCGCCTCGATGCCCTGCGCGATTACCTTGCGGCCAACGGCGGCGTGATGCCTTTGCCGGTCATTCGAAACACCAAGACGGTTGACCCTCGAGATGCTTCTACCCCCGAGGTATATCAGCTTGAGGTTGCTATGGGTGCTGCCATACAGTGTTTTGCCGGGGCGCGTGCCGTTTGTGTGCCGCGTAGCCGCTTCTTCCCGGTGAAGACTTGCAGTGACCTGCTGTTGCTGCGCTCAGATGCTGTGGAAATCAATGAAGACGGGCTCATGCGTCTTGCCCCGGAATGTGGTGGCGTAGCTCCCATAGTGCAGCTTGATAGCAAGCGATATAAGCTTGTTGAATCGCTGGATTCCCTCGGTGTGCCCAGCCTGAAGAATGTGAAGAAGCTCACCGTGACCGGCGCTCACTCGTTTGCTCCCGGTGAGCCGCTGGTGGGTGAGGTGACTGTGTAAAGTTATGCCGGTCTCCCCGCAGAAACGCAACGAGTTGCTCGAGCGCATGAAAGCTCTCGGGGTGCACGAGCGGGATTTGGAGGAGACTTTTGTGCGTGGCAGCGGTAAGGGCGGCCAAAAGGTGAACAAGACGAACAATTGCGTTTGCCTTGTGCATCGCCCTACCGGCTTGGTAATCAAATGTCACCGTGAGCGCGAGCGTGAAATTAATCGATTTCTCGCTCGCCGCGCCCTGTGCGATGAGCTCGACCACCGCCTGAACGGAGCACCCAGCCCCAAGCAGATGGAGGCGATGCGCGCACGAAAGCGCGGTAGCTTGCTGAAGAATATCAGTATAGTGCAGCGAAAGAACGTGTGAGCGGCGGCTAAAATCGCGCTTACAAAAAAGGCGGGTCATATACCCGCCTTTCTTATTTAAGCTGTACCGGTAGATTATTTGTCGGTCTCTTGTTTTTCCTGTTGTTCTTCCTCCGCCATGGCTTTTTTGTTCAGAATGTGTACCACTACAATCGGCACGCCAAAGGCCAATATGAGAACAATGGGGATGAAGACGAAGAGGAAAAGGTTGAGGTAGAGAGAGCAGGTGGGGTCACCGGCATCGCTGCCGAGTCGCCACCAACGGTACATTTGCGTGGGGCTCCAGCTTACTCCTGAGTTCGGGGTGATGTGCAGCAACCCGCGGCGTGCCATCGCCTCAATAACGCCTCGGTCACTGGCAATTTTGTATTGAGCGTTGGCGAGTTCGGGCTCTCCGATACTGTCGTAGTAGCAACCGAGCTCCCAAGGTGCGCGAGGGTCGCTGTAACGGTCGCTGGCTGTGTTGAGCATTTGGAGGGCTCGGGCGACATCCTGTTCTACTCCATCGATTCCGTGCATCAGCATTTTGCCCACCTCCGTCATGGATTCCGGCAATCCCATGCTTGCGGCGCGGTTGAAGTGTTCCCACGCCTCTTTGGTTTTGCCTTCTGCCTGCAACAGTGTTCCATTCAGGTGGATTGCTTGCGGTATGTTGGCATCGTCAGCTATTTTCAGGTACTTGTGCCCCAGGGCTTCATCTTTCTCCACCCCCGTACCGAATAAGTAAGCAGAACCTACTACAAAGGCCATCATACCGTCACCGGTTTCATCTGCCAGTCGGCGGGCATAGGAGATGCCTTTTTCAATGTCTTGCTTCACGCCTATTCCTTTTACATAGCATCTATAGAGCTGTTGGTGAGCCCACTCATTGTCTGCTTGCTGCAGCAGGGCAATGCCTTGCTCCGGGGCTTTTTCGGTACCGATGCCCATGAGCTTCATGTAGCCTTGCCAGTAGAGAGCCTGACGCTGCTCCGTGGTCAGGGGCTCACTGAGGTTTGCGGTGGTGGTGGCGTAGGCATCGTAGGCTTGTTTGTAGAAGCGGTCTGCTTCTGCCTTATTGTTGTGCTGTGTGAAGATTTCACCCAGAATGTAAGCCGCCGCCGGCTGTCCGGCCTCTGCTGCGCGCACGAACCAGCCTACAGCTTTAGCGGAATCTTGCGGCATGTAATCTCTACCGTTCAGGTAGCCGGTAGCCAGTAGCATCATGGCTTTTACGTCTCCGGTATCTGCCTGAGCCGTAAGTTGCTGCTCGTAAAGCGCAGCCCATTTTTTTGCCTGTTGCGTGTCACCGGACAATGCGTACTGGCTGTAGAGCTGGCGTGTGGCCTCGGCATCTCCGCTCTCTGCTTTCTGCGTAAGCTCGTTGGTAGCGGTGTCTGTTTGCGCTGCCGGTATCTCGGGCTCCGTTGTTTGCGCCTGCATAGGCAGAGGGAGCAGGGCGATAGCGGCTATCAGTGAAAAGAACTTCATGCGGTTATGATGGTCGTGAGATACTCTTTGTTCGAGGGGCTGACACAATATCGTCAACAAAAAGCCCCGTCGGAACGGGGCTTTGATGGTTGTGTGATTTTATTCGAAGCTACCGTTATTGTACGGGCGGCGTTTGTTGAATGTGCGCGTGTTGCGTCGCTCTCCAAAGCTCTTACGCTCGCCTCGGTTACCGAAGCTCTTACGCTCACCGAAGTTCTTGCGCTCGCCACGGTCGCCGAAGGAACGGCGCTCACCGAAGCCCTTGCGCTCGCCACGGTCGCCGAAGGAACGGCGCTCACCGAAGCTCTTGCGCTCGCCACGGTCGCCGAAGGAACGGCGCTCACCGAGGCCCTTGCGCTCGCCACGGTCACCGAAGGAACGGCGCTCACCGAAGCTCTTGCGCTCGCCACGGTCACCGAAAGAACGGCGCTCACCGAAGCCCTTGCGCTCGCCACGGTCGCCGAAGGAACGGCGCTCACCGAAGCTCTTGCGCTCGCCACGGTCACCGAAAGAACGGCGCTCACCGAAGCCTTTGCGCTCGCCACGGTCGCCGAAGGAACGGCGCTCACCACGGTCATCGCCGGTGAACTCACGGCGGTTACGCGGAGCGCGTCCGAAGGGACGACGGCTTTCTTCACGCTCAGGCTCAAAGGATTCGCTATCTGTGAACTTGGTTGTGATGCCCAGCGCTTCTTCCTCGGTTTCGAAATCATCGGGGTTGAAGATGTAGTCCTCGTCTTCATCCTTTTGCGAAGCAGTGGCACCACCCTGCTGCGGGCGGGGTTTGAATGCCTGCTTAGCGCCGATGAGCCCCTTGCGGCGGCGAGGGTTAGTCATAGCCTGTTCAATCTGCTCGGCGGTCATGAGCGTAGCTTGCCCCGGTTCGAGGTCGCCACCCCACAGGGAGCCGATACGTACGCGAACCAGTTTCTTTACGCGCAGACCTAAGCAGGAGAACATTTGGCGCACTTGGCGCTTGAGCCCTTGCTCCAGCACCACACAGGCGCGGCGGGCACTCAGGCGGGAAATGTATTTTGCCTTGGCTTGCCCTTCGGGAATACGCACGCCCTTGAGCAGCTGAATGAGCACACTGTTGTCGAATGCCTGATCCAGTGTTACCCAGTATTCCTTTTCGATACCACCGCTCGGGTGGCCGATGCTCTGCCCCAATGTACCATTGTTGGTGAAGATGAGCAAACCTTCGCTATCGGCATCCAAGCGGCCGATGTAATTGGCGTAGCGGTATTTAGGCGGCAGCAAATCGTATACGGTGCCGATGGCTCCTTGTGCCTCGCGGCTGCAAACGTAACCACGCGGCTTGTTGAGCAGTACTACAACCTCCTCTTTCGGGGTGGCGTGGCGACCGTCCACTTTTACATAATCGGTCGGCAATACGCGCAGACCGGGAGTGTCAACTGCTTTGCCATTCACTTCCACACGCCCCTCGGCTATCAAGCGGTCGGCAGCGCGGCGAGATTCATAACCGCAGGCTGCCAGAAACTTATTCAGACGCACGCTGCCCTCGGGGGCCGGCGGGTAACTGTTCTCTTCTGTCATGTTCAATATCGTTGTTCCGGCGCTCTCGCGCCTTGGTTATCAGGTTGTAAAAAAGCCTCGCGGCATTGTATACCGAGAGGCTCCGGGAGAAAAATTGATAAAAGTACCCCTCACGCAGAGAGGGTAGGTGTGGTCGGCATCAGGCCTCGAACTTGGTCTTGGGAAGACCAATCGGGCTCTGACCCTGCTTCCACTGGCCGCGCTCCTTCATGAGCTTAACGCGCTCGAAGCGCTTGAGGACAGAACGCTTACCGCCAACGGTACCGGTTGCTTTGAGTGTGGAGTGCTTGGACATATCTTGTGTTTTGTGTAAAAGGTTAATACCGCATCACTGCGGACTGGTGGTCGCCTCTTATACCCTAATTGAGTGCTTTTGGCAAGCCAAATTTACGTCTTTTTTCAATTATAGGGAATTTTTAAGGAAAAACAGGTCGGTTTAGCGGGAAACCGACCTGTTTTTGAGCGGGGAATTGTTTACTTCAGGAGTTTGTTAAGCCCCTTGTTTACGGCTTTGCCGGTAGCCTTGGTAGCCTTCTTTTTGGCATCGGCCTTGGCGTTGCTTTGCTTGGTGGCAGCGGCCTTCTTCACGGCATCCACCTGAGATTTGGCTGCGTTTGCCTGGGACTGAACCTGCTCCTTAGCGTTGGTAACGGCCTGAGCCTTGGCATCGATGTCTGACTTGACAGCCTCTACTTTAGCCTGAGTGTCAGCGATTTTGTCAGTGATGCCGGAGGTTGTATCGGCAGCGCCGGTCGTAGCAGCTGTAATCTGCTCGGTGATAGCGGTTTTGATTTGATTTTCGGCCTCGTTTACAGCGGCGTCCTTAACGGCGGTCAGCATTTCACTCTGAGCCATAGCGGCTGTTGCCAGTACTGCGAAAAGTGCGATTTTTTTCATTGTTCTGAAAGTGTGTCTGATGGGTTAATGAAAACAGGCGTATTTCCCTGCCTGTTTGGGTAGACTAGCATATTTAGCCTTTCTCGTCAAACCCTAACATTCTGCATGCCACACATTGAGCCGGTGCTGATTTCCTTGATTTTACTGTCTCTCGTCCTCAGGCGTTCGTTTTTGTCGCGCCTCATCCAGCGCCTTGAAGATTTCGTATTCCAGTATCAGGTCGGCCTCGAATACATCTTTTCCCTCTGCATTTTTAGCAAAGATATCGACCCCGGCGTTCAGTAGAACCTTAACAGGGGTATCGGGAGCGTAGCGGTAGCTGGTGGCATGGAAGATGAGAGGTGTTCCTTTAGAATCTTTGATGTCGGGGGATATGCCTTTTCTGAGCATGTGTTCCAGTACAGCGGCATTTCGTGCCGCCGCAAAAATAAGCAGCTCATCGTTATCACGGGCTTTGACATTCGGATTGCTCCCGGCCTCCAGCAGCAGTCGAAGACTTTCTTCGTGAATGAAATATGAATTGTAATGGCGATGGAAGCAGAGTTGTAAGGGGGTGTGGCCGTCATTATTCTGCACGTTCGGTTTTGCTCCGGCGGCTAACAGCATGCGTACTATGTCGGCATTTCCGCAAGCTGCGGCCCAGTGCAGCGGTGCATAGTCGTGAGCACCTGCGGCATTCACATTGGCTCCGTTATCAATCAGTTGCTGTACTTCTTGGCTGTTGTTCAGCATTATAGCGTCTTCTAAGGCATTGCCGGTACTTGCCCCCGCTTCGCGGATGGTAGAGGGTGTGTGACCGTTCAGCGCGGCATAGTGCATGGCTGTGAGTCCTCGATTGTCACGGCAATTAAGTTCGGGCTTGAGTTTCAGCAGAACGCACAGCGTTTTGCTCCACCCGTAGGCGGCTCCGAGCATGAGTGGTGTGGCACCTGCTTTGTTTCGGGCGTTGATGTCTGCTCCGGTAGCGGCCAGTTTGCGAATGATATTTCCGCAATCCATGCCTTGTATAAGATGGTGCATGGCTGTATTCCCCTCAGTATCAGCTGCATTTGGGTTTGCTCCGGCCTCTAGCAAAAGCTCTACGGTTACATCAGCGTTGGAAACATCATCCTCGCCTCTTGTTCGAAAATTAGCGATAACTTGGGTAATGACCGGATTTCCGACTGTATTGACGGCGTTCGGGTCGGCTCCGGCGTTCAGCAATAAGCGTGTGGAGTTACCGGCTGAGAGATGCAAAAGCGTGTTGCCTTCGCCATTGCGGGTGTTAATGTCCCCGCCGTATTTCAGGGCCAGTTCCAAGGGGAGGCAGTCACGGTACCAGTGCAGGGCATGAAAAATGTAGGAAGTGCCGTTCCAATCCGGTATGTTAACGTCGGCTCCGGCGGCCAGTAGTTCTTCCAACTTTGAAATATACTCTTTCTGTTGTGCCGGATTATAACAGCGGTTGGCGGTCCAGGCAAGTGTATGTAACAGGCCGGTAACATGGCTTGTCTCAGCCTTGCCCTTAGCTACCATGGATAGGCGAATGTAATTGTACGCGCAATATCTTTCAGCGGCGTAGTCGGCTGCCGTTTTGCCGTTTTCATCGTGGGCGTGTACATCGGCTCCGGCCTCCAGCAGTTGCACAAAAAATCGTTGCTTGTCTATACCGGCATGAATCATCAGCGGTGTTATTCCCTGATGGTTTCGGGCATTTATGTCTGCCCCGGCAGCGATTAGTTCAGCCAGTGGCAGATTGATATTGTTGAGCAGTTCCGGTTTGTGCAGTAGGGTGTTACCTTCGCTATCCCGCACGTTAATATCGTTACCTGCTGCGAGAATAGCTTGAAAGTCTGCGGGGGTGACTCGGCGGATGCTCAAATAGCGGTGAAGCGGTGGCAGTTCTTCGTTATTTTGGATGATTTTCGGCGATTGTTTTGCCGCGATTGCTTGGGGCTGAGCCGTCGAGTTGCTGACTGCCGCAACGAAAAGAAGCGGCAGAAGGGTGTTAAAAGGGTTCATCATTGTAGTGTGGGGTGGGAAAGAAGATTATTCCTCCGCTTTTTTCTTTCTCGGTTTGCGAGGTTTAGCGGGCGCGTTGGGGTCTGCCTCCTTTTTCTTGCGGGGAGTTCGTGGCTTTTTAGGAGCATCGGGGTCTGTCTCCTTTTTCTTGCGAGGAGTCCGTGGGTTTTTCGTGGCGGGGGACGGCTCGTTGTTCGAGGGAACTTCTTTTCGTTTTTGCTCTTTTTTCTTGATTGAGCCCGGGGTGTTTTTGCGGCGTTTGTTCGGGAACAACACCAACCATGAGGGCACAGCAAGTACCAAGGCAAAACCTAACTGCATGCAATCAGCTCCCCACAGGAATTTCCATTTGTTCACATGGGCTTGATTGGGGTCGTGGGGGTGGGTAATCAGTTCTACCTGCTCGCCGATTTTGTAATCGGTGTTGTCCCAATCGGGGGCTGCATAGGAGTTGATGCGAATACCGGCTGGCATTACAAAAGTAAGAATGGGGCGGTAGGCAATTTCGCCCTGCCATGGCAGGTTGCCGTAGTGCAGGGCTTCGGAGTACGATTCGAACGGTCGTTGGCGTACATCGATAACCGTGGCGGGCAGGGTCACGGCCTCGTGGTAGTAGAGCAGGGTGTTCGTAAGCCCCCACAGAGCCATGCAGCCGTAGTAAAAACCAGCCAACAGCATGAGCACAAAGATGCCGCGACGTTTGATGGATTGTTTGAACTTGCTCATGTTGACTGTTGGTTATCAGTTGACAGCTACGCGAAATTCGTAAGTTTCTACCCGGCCGCGTGCAATGCAGCCCTCGGCCCATCTGCGGGCAGCCATGGCGGCGGGCAGGTCATCCTCCGTCTGAATCACGGCGTTGCGGTAGCGTGGATGCGCGAGTGGCGGCAGCTGCAAATCGGCCAACATGGCGCGAGCATCCGCCGCTGTAGCGCGGAATATTTCGTCTGCTCTCGGCAGGTCGTCCAATATCTCGTCATTCGCTGCGATGGTGCGCACGCCTACCCCGAATTGTGAGGCCAACCGCAGAAGTTCCGGCGCGGCAGCTTCGTCATCTCCCACAATCAGAAGCTCAATTTCCTGAGCCCACAGACCACAGGCCAGACTGCGGAAAAAGGCCCGGCGGCATTCCTCCGCATCATCTGCCGGTGCTACGCAGACGGAGCGATAGGATACCGTGCTCGGTGTTGTCGGGTCAATGATGTAGGCTCCCGTTGCATCTGTACAGCCGGCCGGCCATTGCACGGCTACCAGGTCGGGGTGTTCCCAGCTGTCATCTTCCGGCGGGTATACGAAAACCCCCATGCCGGCTGTATCATACAGTCGTACGGCTAGAGCCAAAGCCTTGTGCAGCGGGTTATGGCTGTCGCTTTCGTCCGTGAAAACGTGTTGCAGTGAGGGGCTTTCACTTTCGCTGCGCAGGTAGTAGCCTTGCCCATTGGGGACTCGCGCCAAGCAGGAGTCGGGTTCCAGGGCGATAAAGGAAAACTGTGAGCGCAGGGAGCGGTCAGAGTAGGCGTCTCCCAGTACGGCACGCACGCGCGCGATAAGCTCCGTTCCTTTGATGGCGTCTTCTTCTCGGGCGGGTAACAGGGTGGGGAGTATTTCCACCAGTTTGTCTCGCAGGCTCATGGGGTATGGCTCAGGCGCGGGTTTGAGCGCCGGCAAGGCGCAGGTTGGGGTCTACCGGTGTATCGAGCGGCGAGAAGTCGTGAGCTCGGGCACGCAGCAAACCGGCGAAGGCAATCATGGCTGCGTTGTCGGTGGTCAGGCTGTTGGGCGGCAGAATCAGCTCGATTCCGGCACGGGCGCAGGCTGCGCTGAGTTCGCGGCGCAGTGCTCCGTTGCAGCTTACACCACCGCTGACTGCCATTATACGGTGGCCGGTTTGCCGCGCGGCTTTGAGTGCCTTGTGAATGAGCACTTCGACGATGGCGGCGCGCACACCTGCGCAGAGGTCGCACATGGTCTGCTCATCGAGGTCATTCGGGTTGCCGCTTTCCACCAGTTTGGGCAAGGTGTAGAGCACGGCTGTCTTCAGGCCGGAGAAGGAGAAATCCAAGTGCGGTTCGTGGAGCATGGGGCGCGGGAGCTTAAAGCGGTTGGGGTCTCCCTGTTCGGCTCGTTTGTCTATTTCTGGACCGCCGGGGTAGGGCAGGTCGAGCATTTTTGCCACTTTGTCGAAAGCCTCGCCCGCAGCATCATCGACAGAGCGTCCCAGCAGGCGGTAATTTCCTGAGCCTTGCACGTCAACCAACAGGGTGTGGCCACCGCTTACCACCAGTGCCAAGTGAGGCACTAACCCCTGAGGGTGGGTGATAAATGGGGAGAGCATGTGCCCTTCCAAGTGGTTCACTGCTACAAAGGGCTTGCCGGCAGCCAGTGCCAGAGCCTTGGCGGCTGTGTTCCCCACCAGTAGAGCAGCTACCAGCCCGGGGCCTGCCGTGCTGGCAAAAACATCCACCTGACTAATGTCTCGCCCGGCTTTCTCAAGGGCTTCTTTCAGCACCCCGGGCAGGTTGGTGGAGTGGTTGCGCGATGCCAGTTCGGGTATCACACCGCCGTAAAGGCGGTGCAACGGAATCTGCGTGGATATGACCGAGCTGAGTAGGCGCGGTTGCACCTCTCCCTCTATCTCTTCGATGAGTGCTACGGCTGTCTCATCGCAACTGGATTCGATACCCAGAACCAGCATGGCGTGATTATTTGGTTGTTTTGGTGGTATTCTTGGGCTTTCGGCGGGTGAGCTTGGGCTCAGCCTTCCCCAGAACCACATCTTCTGTTACGGTGACGGTAGTGATGGTCTTGTCGCTCGGTACGGTGTACATGATATCGAGCATAAGACGCTCGAAAATACCACGCAGAGCGCGCGCACCGGTGCCGCGCTCGATTGCCTGGCGAGCCATGGCACGAAGAGCAGGTTCTTCGACAACAAGCTTTACGTCGTTCATCTTCAGCAGCTTGGTATACTGCTTAACCAGCGCGTTCTTCGGCTCGGTGAGCAGTTTGAGCAACTGGTCTTCCGTCAGTGTGGTCAGCGGTGCAAAGATGGGAAGACGCCCCACTAGCTCCGGAATCATGCCGAACGTGAAGAAGTCCTCAGGCATAGCTTTGGACAGCACTTCTTCTTCGGTATATTCCTTCGTGTCTCGCTCTTCTTCGATGGAGGCAAAGCCCATGGAGGTGGAACCGAGACGTTTGCGGATAATGCCTTCCAAGCCTACGAAGGCGCCGCCGCAGATGAAGAGTATATTTTGCGTGTTGACGCGGATGTACTCTTCGTTCGGGTGCTTGCGACCGCCCTTGGGGGGGATGTTGCACTCGGTGCCTTCCACGATTTTCAGCAGAGCTTGCTGCACACCTTCGCCGCTGACATCGCGGGTGATGCTGACATTCTGTGTCTTGCGGCCGATTTTGTCGATTTCGTCCACATAGATGATACCGCGCTCGGCCTTGGCCACGTTCATATTGGCAGCTTGCAGCAGGCGCAGAACTATATTTTCGACATCCTCGCCCACGTAGCCGGCTTCGGTTAGGGTGGTAGCATCCACTATGCAGAACGGTACATCGAGAATTCGAGCCAGTGTTTTAGCCAACAAGGTTTTGCCGGAACCGGTAGCGCCGGCCAGCAAGATGTTGCTCTTCTCGATTTCGGTACCGTCTTCACTCTCAGTCTGTCGCAGACGCAGGTAGTGGTTGTAAACGGCCACGCAGAGGGTGCGCTTGGCGAAGTCCTGCCCGATAACGTAGTTGTCGAGCGCCTGTTTCATTTGCTCCGGTGTGGGCAGGGCACTTTGGTCGCGAAGTTCTACCTCCAACACGGGGCTGCCATCATGGTCATCCTGCGGCAAAAGCTGGGGATGGGCTTCGCTTACATGCATGAGCATGTGCTGTGCCGCCTGATCACCCATGGGTTCATGCAGCATTTGGTGCAGCATGTTTTCCAGACAGGTGAAGCATATATCAATGCCGTTCCATGTGAGTACAGGCCAGGTATCGTCCTCTTTCTCGCGGCAGAATACGCAAATCCTGTTTTCCTTTTTCTTGGCCATGTAGTAAGATGGTTAAGCTTTTTTGCCGTGCTCCTTGTGTTCGAGCACTCGGTCAACCAGACCGTAGGCGAGAGATTCCTCAGCGGTCATGTAGTTGTCGCGGTCTTGGTCAGCCTTCACGGTGTCGAAGTCCTTGCCGGTGTGTTTGGCAAGAATACCGGTGAGTCGTTTGTCGAGGCTGAACATAAACTTGATTGTGCGCTCCACGTCAGCGGCTGTACCCTGAGCACCACCACGCACTTGGTGAATCATTACATGGGAGTTCGGCAGGCAGAATCGCTTGCCCTTGGTGCCGGCTGCCAACAGTACGGAAGCCATGCTTGCAGCAATGCCGATGCAGTAGGTATTGATATCGCAGGAGATAAACTGCATGGTGTCGTAAATAGCCAAGCCGGCTGTTACGGAACCACCGGGGGAATTGATGTAGATGTGAATGTCCTTCTTGGGGTCGGTCATCTGCAGGAAAAGCAACTGCGCAATCACTGAGTTTGCAACGGTATCATCAATTTCGGTACCGATGAAAATGACGCGATCCAGCAACAGACGAGAGTAGATGTCATAGGCCTTTTCGCCTTGGCCCGTCTTTTCAATGACGGTCGGTATGTAGTAATTTTTCGGAAGTTCCATATTTTCAACGCCCATTCTATCACAGCCCCCGCCGCGCGTGAAGTGCCTTTTGTGGCATAATAACGGCATAATGACCCTTCGCTGCGTTGTGAGATGCCGGGCACGAAAAATCCCCGGTTGTGCGGGCAACCGGGGATTGGCAGTGAAAAATTATCGCATGTCGAGCACAGGCACCAGCAAGGGTTCGTCCGGGCCGGTGTAGCGCGAGAGCGGGCGGTAAAGCGTGTTGTCCTCCAGCTGCTCGAGAATTTGTGCTACCCAACCAGCCGCGCGGGCAATGGCGAACACTGTGGTGAACATGCGCGTGGGAATACCCAGACTGTAATATACAGTGGCGCTGTAGAAGTCTACATTGGCATTCAGGTTCTTACGGGCACGCACCATCTTGGCAATCATATCGCTCATGCGAATCCACTTGGGCTCACCGATTGTTTGAGTCAGGCGGATGGCGATGCGGCGCAGCTGCGGGGCGCGCGGGTCGAGGGTCTTGTACACGCGGTGACCCATGCCGAAAATCTTCTCGCGGTTGGCG
The DNA here is from genome assembly GCA_045614705.1 of Akkermansia sp. Lineage (GTDB taxonomy): Bacteria > Verrucomicrobiota > Verrucomicrobiia > Verrucomicrobiales > Akkermansiaceae > Akkermansia. The sequence goes on along the minus strand of JAZLDM010000084.1, from coordinate 30,320 downwards.
AGTTTCTCGTTCACATAAGCCTCCACATTTTCCTCGCTCCCGATTTCCTTGAGCATTTCAATCACAGCCTCATTGGCGCCACCATGCAGCGGCCCCTTCAGTGAGCCGATGGCGGAGGTGATGGCCGAGTACATGTCGGAAAGGGTACTGGCGGTCACGCGGGCGGAGAAAGTGCTGGCGTTCATGCCGTGGTCGGCGTGCAGAATATAGGCAACATCGAGAATGTGTGCCTCCTGCGGGTCGGGCTCAGTGCCCTTCAGCAGCCACAGGAAGTGGGCGGCCTCATCCAAATCAGTACGGATGGGCGGCAGTTCCAGCCCTTGGCAGATGCGGTAGTAGTACGCAGCCATTACCGGTATCTTGGCAATGAGCGACAGCCCGATTTCCTTCATCTGGCTCGGGTCTTTGGTGCGGTCATCGTACATACCCAGCATCGAGACAGCCGTGCGCAGGGCGCTCATGGGGCGAGCTGTCTTGGTGGCGGATTTGAAGAAATCAAGAATGGGTTGGGGGAGTTCGCGGTCGTTGCGCAGGCGTTGTTCGAGGGCGGCAAGCTCGTCTCGATTCGGTAAGCGTTTATTGAGAAGAAGGTAGACAATCTCAGTATAACTGCAGAGGTCTACCAAATCTTCAATCTCATACCCGCAGTAGAGGAGGCGTCCCTCCTCACCACGCACGTCGCTCAGCCCGGTCTCGTTGGCAATGACGCCCTTGAGACCCTTGGCAAACAGGGGAGGATTAGATGTCTGCTGTTCTTTCATTCTTCGTTCGTAAAGGGGAGATGCCGATGCGGTGCGCGCCGCACCGGCTTATTAAATCTTGTTGCGGGGTATCCGTCCCGCTCGGTTCCGGGTAACTTAGAAATTGTACCAGGCGTCCACCAGCTCGCCAAAAGACTTGATTTCTACGTCTTCGCGAGCCTCCAACCATGTCTTCACAGCTACGCGCTGCGCTTCCGTGGTCTGGGTGGGGTTGGCATCATAGGCTACCAAGCTGCAGCCCTGCTCGGTCAGCAGACCGTTGGTCTCCAAGCCGTTGGCGTCGATGCACTCGTCCACAAATTTGCGCAGAAATGCTTCACACTCAGGGCTTTCTACATCGCCCTTGTAGTCAAAGGTAAACTCAAAGCAGAGTTCGCGGAACTCGCCCACACGGTACTTTTTGCGGAGTCGCTTTTTCATGGTAAGCGTATTGTATCAAATTGTGTGCGGCTTGTCAACGCCAAACATCGCAGCGCCCGCATAGTAAGTTGCGGGCGGCTGCGTGTGTTAATTTTATCCGTTTCTTTCTTTGCTGAGTCGCAGGCGTTCTTCGGCGTTTTCCCTGAGTTTGTCTGCCTTTTTGGTATTACCGGCTTTTTCGTAGATATCGCCGATGATTTTTTGCACTTCGACTTCCTTGGAGAGCTTGAAGTGGTCACTTGTATTACTCAGTACTCCTTTTTCGAAGAGTTTTTCCGTGGCTCGAGCCATGGCTGCCCAGTCTCGTTTGGATGCCTCGGCTTCCTGCATGTGCTTGATATACTGGCGCAGCAAGCTACCGAAGATATCGCCACGCTTGGTTGTCTCCTTCAACATTTTGTTGTAGAGTTGAGTGAGCCCGCGAATATCTTTTTCTTCGGCCAGCAATTCTGCTTGGCTGTTAACGGCTTCGAGCAGCAGGTCGCTGCGCTCATCGCCGATGGTGCGCACCAGTTTATCGAGGTTGCGTTTCATCGCGGTGCGCTTGGCGTTGTAGTTCTTGCCTTCCAAGGCGTAGTTGCTGTCAATTTCGCCGGCAAGGTCCAGCAATTCAGCATTTTTCTTACCATGGCGTTTAAGTTCGTTGCTCATTTTGCGCCAATAATCGGCGTTGGGCATGTTTTCCTTGTCGGCGGTGAGCACGCGAATACGCGAACTCCAAGCGGTTGTCAACTGGGGGAAGGCACCGGTGACGTAGCGGGCGGTGCCTCGGGCTTCCGCGCTACTGCCTATACTTACCAGATATTCGGCCAGCAGCATACCCTCGTAGGCTGCGGAAAGTTTGTCGTCCGAGGTTTTCTTGGTCTGATTGAGCAGCACGCTTTCGTGCATGCTACGGCCGGAGCACGGGTTGGCAAAACGGCCGGTGTTGTAACCGTATGAACCGGTTTGCTTCCATGTAACATTGTCCGTCATAGAGGCTATCCATGCGTGAGGTCCGCGATCGCCGTCACCAACAATGTAGACGGCGGGAATTCCCTTGCATTTGGCGGTGTTGGCCGCAAAATAAGCTTGGTGGCGGCACACACCACCATCTTCCCGGATTTCGGCGAAGTTGTATTTTTGGTAGAGTTTGGCTTCGCTGAGCGACCCTGCGGCTATTTCCATGCGGTAGCGTATTGAGCTGTAGGCGTCTCCCCACTGCGCCTGAGTATACTTCATGTTCTTCTGAACCCAGTCGAACTCTGACTTCGGCAGGCGCACGTCCACTACGAAGAGCAGGTCGCTGACGTCCATTTTTTTCACATCCGTGAGCAGTTTGTTTTTGGCATCCATCTCACGGAAATAGTTGTAAACCTGTTCTATGGTGAGGGTCGGTTCTTTTGTTTTAACCTGACTGTTGGCTGCGGCGCGCCCCGGTTCAATCAGGGCACAGGCAATGGCGAGATTCAGGTATTTGGCGCGGTCGCGCTCCGGGGTTATAAGCCACAGCTTGTAAAGTGTTTGCAGGTGGTAGTTCATGTTGCGGGGGTGACCGCTGTTGGCAGTGTAGCTGTGCATGAAGTGGTGCAAGGGGTCGCTTTTATCCTTCAGCATCCATTGCATGAAGAGTTTGCCGCCCTCTGTGCCCAGTTCGTTTTCGCCAATCATCGTTCCCGGGGAGGGCTTAACGAGTTCCTTCATGTTGTCCACCCCAGTCAGGCGTATGAGGTGGCAGAGCGCCACGGCCTGCATGAGCTGTTTGCTGCGCTTGTATGAATTGAAGTTAAGCTTGTCGTTGTTGACTATTTCCGGGATTGCTGCTTTGATTTTTTCTGCAAATGCGCGCTCGAAGTCTTGGAAGTCGCCCTCGGTGAGTACCCGCTCTATCATAGAGTTGTACAAGTCTTTGTTTTCGCGGGTCGTGGTGGCACCGCCAATGAGGGGTAAATCGGCTTCGTAGGGGGAGCCCTGAGTGGGCGTTTCTGTCGGTTCCTCCGGTTGCGGCTCTACGGTGCTTGGTTCCGGTTCTTCGGGTGTATCAGTCTTTTCGACCTCCTGAGCTTTGCGTCGGGCTTCTTCCTCGGCACGGCGGCGTGCGGCCTCTTCCTCTTCAGCGCGGCGTCGGGCTTCTTCTTCCTCGGCTTTGCGGCGAGCCTCCTCTGCTGCTGCTTTGCGTCGGGCTTCCTCCTCGGCGGCGCGTTTGCGCGCGGCTTCTTCCTTTGCGCGTGCTTGTGCCTGGGCTTCAAGGCGTGCTTTTTCCTTTTCCTGTTGGTCGTAGTAGTACCAACCGCCGCCCACGGCTGCCAGCAAAAGCAGGACAATCAACCAAACTCCGCCCCCACCGCCGGATTTTTTCACATTTGTTGCTGCCGGGAGTGTGGATAGCGGGCGACGCGCCGCTGTTTTTCGCGGCGATGGTGTGGGCTTGCTCATACCTGTATATTAGCTGTAGGTATGTGATATGTAAAGAGAAAAAGACAATCTCCGCGATAGAATGCTTGCAAAGTGCGGTAGTATCTGCTACCATGCGCACGCATGCAGAAACAGATGTACATATTCCGTTGTCCCGAGGCGGAGCTTACGGCGCTTGAGCGCTTGTGTACAGAGAACCACATCGACATGTCGCGCGCGGTGATTACGGCATTGCTGATGTTGACTGACCGACTGGCGGAGCAGGGTATGCTCCCACCCCGCGAGTTGCCGCCCGGTTTACTGGCCGATGTTCCGGCTGCCGGTACCGCGCTCAATCCTTCCATTAAAACGAAACATGGCTAAGATTCTAGTGGCACTTAGTGGCGGCGTTGACAGCGCCGCAGCAGCTGCCCTGCTTACAGAGCAGGGGCATGAAGTTGTGGCTGCCTATATGAAAAATTGGGTGAATGAAGAGAACATACCCGGCGAATGTCCGTGGGAGCGCGATATTGAGGATGCTCTCGGCGTGTGCCGCAAGTTGGGTATTGAGCTGCGCGTGGTTGACCTCATTGAGCAGTACCGCAGCCGTGTCGTTAATTACCTGATAGAAGGCTACCGCGCCGGCTCAACTCCGAACCCCGATGTGCTCTGCAACCGCGAAATGAAATTCGGTGTGCTGCTGGATTATGCTCTCGAACAGGGTTTTTCATCTGTCGCTACCGGCCACTATGCCAATCGCTTGGATGTGCCGGGGGAGGGTAGTTATGTGCTGCGCGGCGCCGACCGAAACAAGGACCAATCATATTTCTTGGCTCTCATGCGCCCGGAGCAGGTTGCTCACGCCGTATTCCCTGTGGGGCAGATTACTAAACCCCAAGTGCGTGAACTTGCCCGCCGTTTTGGCTTGCCCAATGCCGAAAAGAAGGATTCTCAGGGTATCTGCTTCATCGGTCAGGTAAAGATGAGTGATTTCCTGCGCCATTATTTGCCGGATAATCCAGGTGATATTGTGGATATACACGGGCGGGTGCTCGGTCGGCACGATGGCTTGCACCTCTTCACCATGGGGCAGAGAAAAGGCCACCATGTCGCTTCCCCCCGCGAGGGCGTGGCCTATGTGGTGGTTGGCAAGGATTTAAAGCGCAATCGATTGATTCTCGGCTACGAGGGCGAGGATACCCCGGGGCTGTATGCCCGCAGTGCGGTGGTCGGCTCGGTCACCAATACCTTGCGCACCTTGCCGGAGCGTATCATGGCGCAGCCTCGCTACAGAGCCGCCGCTGTGCACGCTACTTGCACCCCGTTGGAAAACAATAAGTACCGCCTTGATTTCGATGCCCCGGTGCGTGCCTTGGCGCTTGGGCAGGTCTGTGCGTTTTACGCGCCCGATGCCGACCGCGGCGAGCAATTGCTTGGCGGTGGCTTTTTTGAGGAAATCGGCAGCTGATGCGCGTGTATTTTTTGTTTGTCCGGTTTCAGTTTATGTGATAGTATTTCGAGTGCATGGGAACGAGTTCTGTAGAATCAGGAAGCATGTTTGCTGAGATGGAGGCGCGAGCCAGAGCTCTCGCCGCCGAGCTGGCGGCTGTGCAGGCGGAGCTTGCCGTAGCCCGTTCCCTCGCTTTGGCTGACCGGCGTACCGGCCCGGCAGAGATAAGCAGCGAGGGCGATTCAACCGCAAATTCCGTTCATGCTCCGCATAGGACCTTGCCGGTTAGTGAGTTGAGCGCTCAGGGTGCTCGTATGTTGGGTGTTACCCCCGGGGTGTTGTTGCAGTCGTTGCCCTTGCACGATGCCTTGCGCCGTAAGTGGGGACTGGGGAAGGGCTTACCCTCTGCCCGTGGTTGTGCAGATGCGGGGTTCCACTCCGGCAAGGCGCGTCATTCTGCCCCCGGACGATTGAGAATTTTCGGTTTACTGGTCGATGGCCGCCCATGGGAGCACTTCATCCCCTTCAGCTCGCTTGCTGCTGATGGTGGCGTGATTATCGGCCGTGAGTCGGAATTGTGCGACTTGACTCTGGCGGATGATAGCGTGTCGCGCGTTCATGCGCGTTTGGAAATCAACTACAGCGGCCTTGTTGTTTCGGATATGCAGTCAACCAACGGAGTGTTTGTGGATGATGTGCAGGTGGATGCCTATTCTCCGCAAACTCCGCTCGGGGATGGGAGTGTGTTGACCTTGGGGGAGGTCCCCCTGTGCGTGGAGTATCTCCTGCCGAATTGATTGAGCCGTGCGTGGGGGCTTGCCTTCCCTTGAATGGTTCGCCCCCACAGCCTTTCGGCTATGGGGGCGAACCACACATGTAATTGTTTTTACATGAAGCTTTATTTGCGGCGACGGCGGGCAGCAGTGCACACGCTATGTGAGTATGCAGCAGGTGGGAGATGCTGGGGAATTCTGGGCCTGATACCACAAAGCCGCAGCTGAGTAGCTGCGGCTTTTGTAGACAAAGTCAGGCTATGCCGTGGGGCTTATTGAATAGCGTCGAAGGCTTGCTGAAGGTCAGCGATGATATCCTCTGCGGCTTCAATACCAACGGAGTAGCGGATGAGGTCGGGCTTCACGCCTGCCTCGATAAGCTGCTCGTCGCTCAGCTGGCGGTGAGTGTGGCTGGCGGGGTGCAGCACGCAGGTACGAGCATCTGCCACGTGGGTCACGATAGAGGTGAGCTTCAGGCTGTCCATGAACTTAATGGCGCGCTCGCGACCACCCTTGATGCCGAATGTAACCACACCGCAGGTGCGACCGCCGTCGAACTGACGCTGAGCAAGCTCGTAGTACTGATTGGAGGGCAGACCGGCATAGTTAATCCAAGCGACATCGGGCTGCTTCTCCAGGAACTCAGCGACCTTTTGAGCATTCTCGCAGTGGCGGGGTACGCGCAGGTGCAAGGTTTCGAGACCGAGGTTGAGCAGGAAGGCATTCATGGGCGAGGGGATGGAGCCCAAATCGCGCATGAGCTGAACGGTGCACTTGGTGATATAGGCACCCTTGCCGAAAGCCTCCGTGTATACCAAGCCGTGGTAAGAGTCATCCGGCTGAGTCAGGCCGGGGAACTTGTCGGCATGAGCGACCCAGTCGAAGTTACCGCTGTCCACCACGACACCGCCCACCTGGGTGGCATGGCCGTCCATGTACTTGGTGGTGGAGTGCATGACGATGTCGGCTCCGTGCTCGAAGGGACGGCAGTTCATGGGAGTGGCGAAAGTGTTGTCCACAATGAGGGGGACGCCGTTTTTGTGAGCGATGTCAGCCATCTTGCGTATGTCGAGCACCTGCAGGGAGGGGTTGGAAATCGTCTCGGAGAACACGCACTTGGTGTTCGGGCGGAAAGCCTTCTGGATTTCCTCGGCGGGGGCGTCCTGATCAACGAAGGTGACCTCGATACCCAGCTTCTTGAAGGTGACGGCGAACAGGTTGAATGTGCCGCCGTAGATGGCGCTGGTGGAGATGAAGTGGTCGCCGGCCTCGCAGATATTGAAGATGGAGTAGAAGGAGGCTGCCTGACCGGATGAGGTCAGGATTGCAGCTACACCGCCCTCAAGCTCGGCAATCTTTTTGGCTACACACTCGTTTGTGGGGTTCTGCAGACGTGTGTAGAAAAAGCCGGATTCCTCCAAATCGAACAGGCGCGCCATTTGGTCGCTTGTCTCGTACTTGAAGGTAGTGGACTGGAAAATAGGCAGCACTCGGGCTTCGCCCTTCTTGGGCTGCCAACCGCTCTGTACGCAAATGGTGTCTCTGTTCATATATGCTTGATGTATTGGCTTGCGACGGGATGGTATCACGTTATTCCTACCATTGCAAGGAGAAATAGCAAACTATATGCCATACTGCCGCAGAAAAGTGTATTTTTCTGCGGCAGATGATGTGATTGGGGTGCGAAAAATCAGTCTAACAGCGAGTCCCAAAGGCTCTTGCTATCCTTTGGTGTTTCCGGCTCATCGTCGGACTCGTGCGAAGTTCCCATGGCCGTATCTTTATCGCTGCCGGTGAGTTTACCGAACAGTCTGTCAAAGAGCCCGCGTTTTTCGGCTTCATCAAAATCAGCTTTCCAAACGAGACTGTCTTTGAGGAAGGGCGGGCCTTCGTTGGTGTTGTTAACCGTGTAATCTACGCCGTCCGCCGTGAGCGCTTGTCGGATGCGGTCGAAATCGGGCAGGCAATTATCCGTACGGAACAGGTGCAGGGTAGGTGCCTTGCCCGGCAGGTAGGTGCCGTGAGGGGCTTTGTTCGCGTGGGCGAGTTTTTCAACCAGCAGGCAGAACCCGAATTCATTGCCCGGGATTTCCGATACAAGTATTTCAATCGGGTATTTTTTACCCTGTTGAACTTTGAAAGGAGTGCCGGTGGGTATGCCGCCGAGCATTTTGTTCCAGTGTGGGGTAGAGCTGTATTGGTAGAGCGCTCGACCGCCTTTGCTCGATGTGATTTCTCGCTGGTAATTTTTTGAGGTGCCCAACGTCATGTTGTTGCGCGTGGGGATGCTCCACCCGCTTTCTAGTACCAATTTATTGTTGAAGCGAACCATGAGCACATCATCCCCCATGCCGACAAAGCGGAAATAGCCGCTCTCCGGTGCGGTGACAACCCCGCGATACACCACCACCCAGTCGGTAGGTTTTACCTGTTTTTCGCCGGCTTTTTCGTTGCATTGAAAGGCTTTCGGTCCGTATTTCGCCTTGCAGCGCGGCAGGTAAAAATAGGGGGCGTAGAGTTTGATTTTCGGCGAATAGTAAGCGGCGAATAATGAGCTGTCCCACTCTTTATTATTAAATTGGCGGAATAAGTCCACAACTTGGTGGCGGCTCAGCGGGCGTGCCTTGCCGTCAATGGGCTGCTTCAGGTCATAGAAACGCCCCACGAGCGCGGATTGTTCGTCAATACTGCTGCCGAAAGCCTCTTGCAGGGCGCTGTTGATTTCCAGCTCATCCCAGAAATTTTTGGCTTTCTTCAGGGCTTGCATGCCGAATTCTTGGGCGTGCTTTCCCAAGTCGAGTGCTCCTTGTTCGAGCTTTCTTGTGTCCTCCAACAAGGAATCCCAAGCGGCTCCGGCAACCGGAGTGCACAGCAGGGAACCGAGCAGGGCGGCGCAAAGGGGGAATGTAAGCTTTCTCATGCTCGTTATTTTAGCCTTTTTCAGTTGACTCAGCAAGCATAAAATACCGGGGATGGGAAGTAAGTTTGCGTTCATGTCGCATGGAAAAGGCGTATTTTTCGCGAGGCGGGAGCCGGTATATTTACCATGACACAACATAGCGCATTGAAAACCGGGGTTAAGCTTGCCATGGCAGGGGAGTTATGCTACAATGAGCAACCGCGTATGCCGCCCGGGCTCGCTTTACCGTCAATTTTAACCGTCAAAAATAATGATTAAGTGGATTCTCAATAAAATCGTAGGTTCTAAGAACCAGCGTGAGGTGCGTAAATTGCGCCCCATCGTGAAGAAAATGCTCGAAATAGAAACTAACTGGCAGGGCAAGGATCGCGATTTTCTCGTCGGTAAGACAGCGGAGTGGCAGCGCTACCTCCATCGCTTTACCCCCATTGATTTGCCGACTCGTGGCGTAATTCTTGCCGCCGATCAGGATGATTTGCAGAAGTATGCCGATGTGCTCAATACTCGATTTGAGTCACTTAAAGATATTTTCCCCAAGTTGCCGAAGATTGAGGCAACGGCAGAATCCATCGAAGCCGGTAAGAAAGCATTTGCTGAAATTGAGCCGAAGTTTGACAAGCTGCGCGCCAAGTACCTTGAGCAGATAATGCCCGAGGCATTCGCTGTTGCCAAATGTGCGGCACGCAATCTGTGCGGAACCGAGGTGGATGTTTGCGGTACCCCGATTAAGTGGGATATGGTGCACTTTGATGTGCAGCTGATTGGTGGTATAGCACTGCACCGCGGATTTATTGCCGAAATGGCCACGGGTGAGGGTAAAACTTTGGTAGCGACCCTGCCGGTGTACCTGAATGCCCTTACCGGTCTGGGTGTGCACGTTGTGACGGTCAACGACTACCTGGCACGCCGTGACTCGATGTGGATGGGTGCGCTCTTCAGATACCTCGGTCTGACTGTTGGCTGTATTCAGAGCATGATGCCCAATGACCTGCGCCGCCAGATGTACTCCTGCGATATTACCTACGGTACCAATGCTGAGTTCGGTTTCGACTACCTGCGCGACAATGGTATGGCCTCTACCCGCAGTGCTCAGGTGCAGCGCGGCCACTACTTCGCTATTATTGACGAGGTTGACTCCATTCTTATTGACGAAGCTCGCACGCCGCTTATCATTTCCGGACCCGCCGTCATTGAGCGCGAGCAGCAGTACGATGCCCTTAAACCCCTGATTGAGAAGGTGGTTAAGGCTCAGATTGAGCTTTGTAACGGGCTGATGACTGAGGCAAAGCAGTACGCTAAGGAGGGTAATGCCATGGCCGCCGGTCGCTGCCTGTACAAGGTGAAGCTCGGTATGCCCCGCAACCGCGCCTTCATGCGCTCGCAGGAGGATGTGGAGATGCGCCGCATGGTTGAAAAGTACGAGCTTTTCCTGCTGCAGGACCCGCGCAAACTTGAACTCTTCCAGCTCAAGGAGGAACTTTACTTCTGTCTTGACGAAAAATTGCACGATGCCGACCTCATGGAGAAGGGGCGCGAGCATATCAGCCCCGGTAATCCGGAGGCTTTCGTACTGCCCGACCTTGGTACTGAGTTCGTGAATATCGACGAGGATGAAACCCTCACCGAACGTGAGCGCGAGGCTCGCAAGAGCGCCCTCATTAAGCGCTTGGATGAGAACGCCGCCCGCCTGCACACCATCAGCCAGCTGCTGAAGGCCTACACTATCTACGAAAAGGATAAGGAGTATGTGGTGAAAGACGGCAAGGTTGTCATCATTGACCAGAACACCGGCCGTGAAATGCCCGGCCGCCGCTGGAGTGAGGGTCTGCACCAGGCCGTGGAAGCTAAGGAAGGCGTGGAAGTGGAGGCCGAGAACATGACCTACGCTACCATCACCATTCAGAACTACTTCCGTCTCTACTCCCGCTTAGCCGGTATGACCGGTACCGCAGAGACCGAGGCGGCTGAGTTCCATGACATTTACAAGCTCGATGTGCTGCCCATTCCTACGAATCGCCCCTGTATTCGTCAGGACTACAATGACCTCATCTTCAAGACTCGCCGTGAGAAGTTCAACGCCGTGGTCGCCAAGATTAAGGAGTTGCATGTGAAGGGGCAGCCCGTGCTGGTGGGTACCGCGAGCGTGATTGCCTCCGAGACGCTTTCGCGCATGCTTGCCGGTGCTCGCATCCCCCACGAAGTGCTCAATGCCAAGAACCACCAGCGCGAAGCCGAAATCGTAGCTCGTGCCGGTCAGCGCGGTGCCGTAACGGTATCTACCAACATGGCCGGTCGTGGTACCGATATTAAGCTGGGTGAGGGTGTGGCTGATTTGGGCGGTCTGTTCGTGCTGGGCACCGAGCGCTACGAATCTCGCCGTATTGACCGCCAGTTGCGCGGTCGTTGCTCCCGCCAGGGTGACCCCGGTGCCTCGCAGTTCTTCCTGTCATTTGAGGATGACCTCATGCGCAATTTCGGTGGCAGCGAACGCATGACCCGAGTGATGGACCGCTTCGGCATGGAAGAGGGCGAAGCTGTGGAAAGCGGCCTGATGAACAAGATTATCGAAGGCGCTCAAAAACGCGTGGAGCAGCGCAACTACATGTGGCGTAAGCACGTGCTGGACTATGATGACGTCATGAACCAGCAGCGCACCATCGTTTACGGCATGCGCAACGAGGCCTTGCTTTGCGAGGAGCCCCGCGAGATGATTTACGAACAGCTCGAAGAAGGTACCCGTACCAAGTGCGACCTTTACCTGAATGAGGACAACACCGGTACCGTGCGCCGCACTGACCTGCTGCAGTGGGTGAACTCGACCTTCCCCTTGGGCTGGGGTGAGGCTCAGTCCGATTTCCTGACCAAGGCTCCTGATGAGGCTGCCCAAGTCATCATTGACAAGGTACGGGAAATGTATGAGAAGAAGATTTCCGGCGAGCGTCCTGACCGCGTGGACCAGATGGAGCGTTCTATCATGCTGCAGTCTATCGACAAGCTTTGGCAGCAGCACATTACCGATATGGATGCCCTGCGCGAAGGTGTGCGCCTGCGTGCTCAGGGGCAGCGTGACCCCCTCGTTGAGTACAAGAAGGAAGCTTACGAGATTTTCGAATCTCTCATGAACAATATCCAGTTCGAGATTCTTAACAACCTCTTCCGTAGCACCACCAGCCTCAATGCGTTCGAAGACTTCCTCGCTTCGCTGCCCTCCAGCAACGCAGAGGAGGAGTCCGCAGATGTGACCGATATCCTCGGCAACGGCGACCTTCTTTCCATGCTGCGCGAGCAGATGAGCCAGATTGCCGAACGCGCCAAGAATGTGCCGTCCGCTCCCGAGCCGCTTGATATCCCCGAGCTCCCTGTGCCCGATATGGAATTCCCCGAGGGTACCAGCGTGAGCGGTGCTCCCATGCCCGGTGTGCGCATGAAGGCTGAGAAAAAGCTCACCATGCCCCGCCGCAAGGTGATGGGTAAGATTAAGCGCGAAACGAATCCCGCTGTGATGGCTATGGGCGATGAGGAATTGTTGCCCGAGGTGCTCCCTGTTGAGGAGCCTGTTGCAGTGGAGGACCCTGCTACTGTAGTGGTGGAAGCAGCTACAGCGGTGGAGGAGCCCGCTACTGTAGTGGTGCGCAAACCTGAGTAAAGCGCAAATACTCGCACCATCGACCCCTTTTCCGCCGCACGGTATGAACATTCGCTCTGTTCTGGAATACGTGCCTTACTTTCGCGGTCGGCTCTTCGTAGTTCACATCTGCGAAGAGCTGCTGCCGGCGGAGCCTTTGGTGGATGCCTTGCTCGATGTCGATGCCCTGCATGAAATAGGTGTGCGTTTGGTGCTGGTGGCAGAGGGTGAAGACACCTCACTGCTGCTGCGCCGCGCCGGTTTGTGCGAGGTGCATGCCGCCGCCGCAGAGCTACCGCTCACGGCGGGGGAGGCGGCTCTCGCTCGCGTGCAGGAGATAGTGGAGCGACGTCAGGTGGCCATTGTTGCCTCGGGAACCGGCGGTCGGTTTGATGCGGGGAGTGTAGCACTTGCTGCACAGCTGGGCGCTGCAAAGTATATTTGCCTGCAGGCGGGTGGCGTGCCCGGCCGAGGTGGGCAGCCGATTTTTGCGGTTCTTGAGCGAGATGTATTTTCCGGCGCCTGTGATGATTGCACGCATGCTGACACGCTGTTGCAGGCCGCTGAGGTGTGCCGTTGTGGGGTGCCGCGAGTTCACCTGTTGGATGGCCGCCAGCGGGGAGTGTTGCTGGATGAAATTTTCTCGGAGGAAGGTGTGGGTGCCATGGTGCATACCGACTCCTATCGTGAAATCCGCCTGTTGAAGGAGGATGATATACCGGAGCTGCTCTCCATGATTGCCCGCTGTGTTGTTGACTCGAAACTCGTAGAGCGTACTTACGAGAGTATTCGGGAGCATATAGATAGCTATTATGTCTATACGCTGGATGACACCATTGTGGGCTGTGTAGCCCTCTATCCGTTCGCTGCCGAACATTGCGCCGAGCTTGGCTGCCTGTTTATTAAGAAAAATTACGAAGGCCATGGCTACGGGCGGGCTATGTGCCGATATGTGGAGGAGCGAGCCAGAGAGCTGGGGTATGAATGGATTTTTGCCATATCTCAGAGCGCGGTGGATTATTTCCGGGATAGGCTTGGATATGCGGAATTGCCCCGCGATGTGCTCCCTGAATCTCGCCGCGCTGTGCTCGAAGCCAGTGGGCGTTCATCCGCCGTTTTCGGGCGTCGCCTGAGTTGATTTTCGGGGCAATCGACCGAGTGGAGGTCGAGGAAATCTCTTATTGGACCCATAATCGTTATTTTTTTGCTTTTATCGTTGACAAGCAACGTGACGTATCTCTATAATGTAGAGTGATGTCAGAACGTTTGCGCTCCTTTATAAATCACCCCCGATTCATCATCCTGCGTCGATTAGTGATGGTGGTGGTTTGCTGTATACTCATCGAGCGGTTGGCAGGGGCTGTTTACACATGGGAGTGTGATTTGCTGGGGTATGCGCCACTGTGGCGCTGGTTGCATGTGGTGGCTCTGGTTGGCTTGTGGGGGGCGCCCGCTGCGGCACTGCTTCTGGCGGTGATATGGGGCGTGTGCGCATACCGAGCTCGCAAGGCTGCTAAAGAAAAAGCTGCGGATGCGGCTGAGGTTGGAGTTCAGTTGGAACTGCCGCTCCGCTTTCCACCTCCGGCGGTGCATGGGCGTTTCAGGCGGTATTGGGATATATGGTTGCTGGTGTTGGTCGCTCTGGCTACTTTACCCTTGGTGGAGTGGTATGAATACCGTGTGTCTTGCCGCAGTGAGCTGACCGTGAGCTGCTTGTGGCAGCATGATGAGCAATATGAGGCGCGTGCTGAATGCAGAAGTTCAGCTGCCTTGGCTGTGGCTGTAGGCGAGCATCTACCGGCGCCCGAGCCATATTTGCACCGGTTTTATCTGCCGGATGGTGATTATCATGTGAAATGCAGTATGAGCGGCGAGCTTTTCACGCTCAGTCACATTCGTAAAACTCGCCGCTTTACATTGCGCCCTCACTTTGCGCCGGAGGATGAAGTCGAACTCTATATCTGCCCAATCAGAACCGATGCGGAGCGTAAGCGGGTGAATGCTCTGCTGAAACACTATCTCGCAAATCCGCAAGCTCGGCGTCCGCGTATTCGCCGCATGCCCTTCACGCGTTGTCAGGATGCCTCGGTTCTTTATCTCGATTACGGTGAATATGTGTTATTGCCTGTTCCTCAATCCGATAAGGAGACGAAAGCTCCGGCGCTTATGTATGTGTCTCTTCAACCTTAAGATGAAGGGAGGGCGTGCAGTTGTGTGCTGAGTGAATCGAGAATCTTGGAATGATTAAAAAAATGCCGATTCGTCTTGACTATACACGGGAAAACATGTAGTATCTGTACACGGAAAGTTATTTGCAATTTTTACTCTCACAACAATAATTTTATGACTACTGAAACAGAAACTCCGGTAAACCCCTGGGAGGGGTTCAAGGGCGGCGTGTGGACAGAGTCCATTAACGTGCGCGATTTCATTCAGCAGAACTACACTCCTTACGAGGGTGATGGCTCTTTCTTGGCCGGTCCGACCGAACGCACCACAGCTCTGTGGGATGAGGTGCTGGACCTGATGAAGAAGGAAATTGAAGCCGGTGGTCTGTTGGATGCTGATACTGAGGTTGTATCCACTATCGTATCTCACGGCCCCGGTTACATCGACAAGGAGAAGGAGCAGATTGTCGGTTTGCAGACGGACGCTCCCCTGAAGCGCGCTCTCATGCCCTTTGGCGGTCTTCGTATGGCCCAGAAGGCTTTGGAGTCGTACGGCATGCAGATGTGCCCGCACACGGCTGAGTTCTTCGGTCGCATTCGCAAGACCCACAATGAGGGCGTGTTCGATGCCTACACCAGCGACATTCGCGCCGCTCGTTCTGCCGGTATCATCACCGGTCTGCCCGATGCTTATGGCCGTGGTCGTATCATAGGCGACTATCGCCGTGTAGCTCTTTACGGTACCGATAAGCTCATTGCTGCTCGCCGTAAGGACCTGAAGGACCGTGAGAGCGGTGATTTGACGGATTCCCTCATCCGCCTGCGCGAAGAAATGAATGAGCAGATTCGCGCTCTCGATGAACTTGCCCGCATGGGTCAGAGCTACGGCTGCGACCTGAGCCGTCCCGCTCAGAACTCCCGCGAAGCCGTGCAGTGGACTTACCTCGGCTATCTGGCCGCTGTGAAGGAGCAGAACGGTGCTGCTATGTCCCTTGGCCGCGTATCCACCTTCCTCGACATCTACTTCGAGCGTGACTTGGCTAACGGTACCATTACCGAGGCTGAGATTCAGGAGCTTATGGACCATTTCGTGATGAAGCTGCGCATGGTGCGCTTCATCCGTACTCCCGAGTACAACAGCCTGTTCTCCGGTGACCCCACTTGGGTAACAGAATCCATCGGCGGTATGGGCGAAGACGGTCGCACGCTGGTAACTCGCAGCTCCTTCCGTATGCTGCAGACCCTCTACAACCTGGGGCCGGCTCCCGAGCCGAACCTTACGGTGCTGTGGGCACAGGGCCTGCCGGAGGGCTTCAAGAAGTATTGCGCCAAGGTTTCCATCGAGACTTCCTCCGTGCAGTATGAGAACGACGACCTGATGCGCCCGTACTGGGGCGATGACTACGGCATTGCCTGCTGTGTATCCGCCATGCGTATCGGCAAACAGATGCAGTTCTTCGGTGCTCGTGCCAACCTCGCTAAGTGTCTTCTCTACGCCCTTAACGGTGGTATGGATGAAGTGAAGGGCAAGCAGGTAACTCCCGTTGCTCCTCGCTACGAAGGTGAGTACCTCGAGTACGATAAGGTCATGGAGCTCTTCAGCAACATGCAGGATTGGCTCGCCAAGACCTATGTGGATGCCCTCAACATCATCCACTACATGCACGACAAGTACTGCTACGAGCGAATCGAGATGGCTCTGCACGACCCCGAGATTCTGCGCACGATGGCCTGCGGTATCGCCGGTCTTTCCGTGGCTGCCGACTCTCTGTCTGCCATTAAGTATGCCAAGGTGAAGGCAATCCGCAACGAGGAGGGTCTTATCGTTGACTTCGAGACCGAGGGCGAGTTCCCCTGCTATGGCAACAACGACCCGCGCGTGGACGACATCGCCTGCGACCTTGTCACGAACTTCATGAACAAGATTCGCAAGCTGCACACCTACCGCGACTCTCTGCCCACGCAGTCTGTTCTTACCATTACCTCGAACGTGGTATACGGTAAGAAGACCGGTAACACGCCTGATGGCCGCCGCGCCGGCGAGCCCTTCGCACCGGGTGCTAACCCCATGCACGGCCGCGACAAGAATGGCTCCGTGGCTTCCATGCTTTCTGTAGCTAAGCTCAATTACGACGACAGTCAGGACGGTATCTCCTACACCTTCTCCATCGTACCCGGTGCTCTGGGTAAGGAGGAAGACGAGCAGCGCACCAAGCTGGTCGGCCTGTTGGATGCCTACTTCGCCGCCACCGGTCACCACATCAATGTGAACGTGCTGGAGCGTGAGACCCTGCTTGACGCTATGGAGCACCCCGAGAAGTACCCGCAGCTTACCATCCGTGTATCCGGTTACGCTGTGAACTTCATCAAGCTCACTCCCGAGCAGCAGCGCGAAGTAATCTCCCGTACCTTCCACACGAAGTAAGGAGTTATTTCAATTAACTGATTATTAAATAAAAAGTTCGGCGCCTTCGATGTGTGGCGAAAGCGCACATGCCGAGGGTGCCGAACTTATTTTAACGAAAGAGTACAGCTATGAGCAACACTATTGAACCAACGACTGCGGCCGGTGCCCCCATCGGGCTTGTTCATTCGGTGGAATCTTGCGGCACGGTAGATGGGCCGGGTGTGCGCTTTGTGCTCTTTCTCAGCGGTTGCAGTCTGCGCTGTCGCTATTGCCATAATCCTGATACTTCTTTTGTGCGCCGTGGCAAGGAACGAACGGCCGAGGATGTATTGGAGGAAATCAGCCGCTATGCGGCCTTCATAAAGGTTGCCGGGGGCGGTGTAACAATCAGCGGTGGTGATCCGTTGTTTCAGCCGAACTTTACCCGCGCTATTCTGCGTGGTTGTAAAGAGCAGGGGCTGCACACCTGCATCGATACTTCCGGCCACCTCGGGCAGAATGTCGATGATGCCATGCTGGCTGATATCGACCTTGTATTGCTGGATATTAAGGCTTGGAATCCTGAGGTTTACCGTGAGCTCGTCAAACAACCCCTGCAGCCCACGCTCCATTTCGCCGAGCGGCTCGCCGCCGCCGGTAAACCCGTATGGCTGCGCTACGTTCTGGTGCCCGGTGTGACCGACGTCTCCTCCGATGTGGAAAAGTTGGCTCGTTACGCCGCAGGGCTGGGCAATGTGCAGCGCGTGGATGTGCTGCCTTTCCACCAGATTGGCCGCTTTAAGTGGGAGGAGCTGGGGCTGGATTACACTCTCGCAGATGTCGAGCCTCCCGAGAAGGAACTTACCGACTCCATACGCGCTATTTTCCGCGCGAACGGCTTTGCCGATTGTACATATTGATACATTCGCTGCCGCATTGTAACTGTGTTTGCCGTGAATAACAAGTAAACCGCCGGACTTTCTGCCCGGCGGTTGAGTGGTGTGAATGTTTTTGCGCTTAACGTTATGGGGGACTAGCGCACGAAGTGGGTCCAAGCACGGGGCTCATCGAGGGTTGGGTGCTCGGGGCCGTTTGCGATGCACTGCATAATCCAAGCGAGGTTGCGGCCGAGATTGCGCATGGTCTGGCAGCCTTCAGGGTCCATTTGAACCTCACCGGGGCGCATGCCGTAAATCATGTTCCAATAGAAGGAGCTGACGAGCGGCTGATTGTTGTAGGTGATGTATTTATTCAGTCGGTCGAGGGTGGTGGAGGCTCCGCCGCGCCGCGCTACAGCGATGGTGGCACCGGGCTTGTACGCCAGTTTGCTGCCGGCGGAGTAGTACAAGCGATCGAGCAGGGCACACAGCGAACCGTTCGGTCCGGCGAAGTAGGTGGGGCTGCCGATGACGATGGCATCTATCTCATCCAGTTTTTCGTATATGGAATTGTAAAGCTCGTCGTTTATGCCGCAGCAACCGGACTTCAGGCAACGGCGGCAACCGATGCAACCTTGTACGGCCTGCGTGCCAATCTGAATAATTTCGGCCTCTGCGCCACCGGCTCGAAGACCGTCTGCTACCATACTGAGGGCGTGGAAAGTGTTACCTTTTGCGTTCGGGCTGCCGTTGATAAGAAGAGCTTTCATACTGCATGAGATTAGCATATATAATTCTGCACGGCAAGCAAAAAAGGCTTGCTATTTATTGTTGATGTTGTTACTCTTTTTCCGATTTCCTCCTCCGTTGTTTTATGTTT
Source organism: Akkermansia sp. (assembly GCA_045614705.1). Lineage (GTDB taxonomy): Bacteria > Verrucomicrobiota > Verrucomicrobiia > Verrucomicrobiales > Akkermansiaceae > Akkermansia. The sequence goes on along the minus strand of JAZLDM010000084.1, from coordinate 11,686 downwards.
AAACGCTTTTTATTAGGCCTTCTATTGATTTTCGGTATATCCGCTGCACCTGCTGAAACACTTCGCGGCAAATGCAGTTATGTGCAGGACGGCGATTCGCTGAAATTCGTGCAGAATGGTCGGAGCGAGGAGGTGCGTGTGCGCCTGTATGGGGTGGATGCTCCGGAGAAAAATCAGGAGTTCGCGGCGCAGTCTCGCAAGAAGCTTGAGAAACTCGTGCGCGGCAAAAATATTCGCTTGGAGGTTGTTGATAAGGATAAATATGGCCGCTATGTTGCAAAGGTTTACGTGGGAAAGGTTTACGTAAATTTGGAGATGTTGAAAGCCGGTTTGGCGTGGCATTATGATTACTATGCTGATGCTGCGCAGGATGCTTCCTTAGCTAAGGCTGAGTCCGAGGCGCGTAAGGCTCGGCTTGGTTTGTGGCGCGATGAGCAAGCTAAAAATCCGCGAGAGCATCGCCGCGAGCACGGCACGGTATATGATTCTCCCCAATCGGAGTCGGTTGAAGTGGCGGCAGAAGAGGCTCCGGTATTCCCGGCAGATGCTGAGTTGCTGCAAGGCGTGTGCCGTTATGTGCAGGATGGCGATTCTCTTTGCTTAGTGCAGGAGGGGCAGACGGAAGATACAATCATTCAGCTGCATGGTGTGGATGCTCCTGAGCGCTATAAACCCTATGCGGAAGAGGCTCGTGCCTGTTTGAAACAACTTGTAGAAAAGAAAAAGATAACTGTGGTTGTTCAGACTGTTGATCGCTATGGTCGCTATGTGGGAAAGGTTTATGTGGGGGCGAAATACGTTAACCAAGAGTTAATCGCTCGGGGCTTGGCTCGTTGCCATGGCAAGTATGCGGACCAAAAGAAGGACGCAGACTTGTGGGCCGCTCAACAGCAGGCCGAGGTCGCTAAAGTTGGTCAATGGCAATAGTTTTGTCGGTTTGTTGGGCTTTTGCCGCTTGACAGGCCGTGAAAATTGGTGTAAGTATACAGCGTATTATGGCTGATTTTTATATTGTGAAACCGGGGTCAATGAAACCGGAAGGCCCCATGAGTCTTGAAGATATTCGCGTAGGGGTGCAGGTGGGAACTATTCCTCCCGGTACTTGTTACAGTATACCCGGAGCCTCGTCTTGGGAGCCGGTGGAGCAGCTTTTCGATGATAAAACCATTGTTACTCAGAGAGCGGCGTCGTGCCCTGATAATTATTTGGTGTGGAGCATTTTGACTACATTGTTTTGCTGTATGCCTGTGGGTATATATGCCATTATCAAATCAGCTTCCGTTGCCGATTTGTGGAATCAGGGTAAATACGAAGCTGCTCAGAATGCCGCAGCTGCGGCCAAGTCCGCTTGTATCTGGAGCGCAATTTTGAGTTTGGTCGCAACCTTTCTGATTATGGGTTCCGCCGGAATCTAAGCGAATCTGATTCACTGTATATATGGAGTTACCCCCAATCCCCCGTGGTAGGTTCCGATGGAGTGCTGCCCGGGTGGGTGGGCTTGTTTGTACTTTGTTTATTGTGGTATTGCTTGGGTATGCGGTATGGCAGCCTGAGCAGCTTGCCGGTTTGGTAAGCAAAATATCGCCCGGTTGTGCATTTAGGCGTTATACCGGTATATCTTGCCCCGGTTGTGGGGGAACACGCGCTGCGGTTGCTCTTTTACAGGGCGATATAGTGGGGGCTGTTCGGTATAATCTGATATTGCCTTTAGGTGTGTTGGCTCTTATGGCTGAGTATGTTCGCATGCTGTTGCTGCATTTTACCCGCTTGCCGGATTGGGCAAATCACCGCAGCTACACCCGCATATTTCTTTTTTATGCTTGGGGTGTTCTCGTGTGGTTTGTGGCGCGCAATTTGCTGGGCATCTAGCCCCCCATACCGAGCACGTTAGGCTTTTCTGCGGCGAACGAAGATAACGGCGGCAATAATCCACAACAGAAGCGCCGCTGCAGATATACCCAGCATGAGCTGCCACCCCAGCTTATAGAGCAGGGTGAGCGCAAGAGCTGTCCATAGCCCGCCGCCCATAAAGGGTTCATGCAGCAACTGCTTATAGCCGAATGCCTGTGTGGCACAGGTTTTGCTTTCGGGGTCGGCGGCGCGCAGCAACAGCAGGCCTGTGGCAGTTACGCCCAAGGACTGACCGAACTCTGCAATCGCACATTCAAACCACGATTCGCGGAACAAACGGCGTGCTACCACCACCACCATGAAAAGCGACAGGAGCGTGCCCGCCACAATGAGCAGCAGCAGGCCTGCCCAGTTGTCGAGAACTACCTGAACCTTAATGGTTGCCATGGCGGAAACTACCAGGAAATCCAGCGCAGCACCGGATACGCGCTGCATTTGGCCGTGGTCAATGAGGTGGTGTACTTTTACGCTCTGCGCCAATTTTTGCATGAGCAGACCGCCAATCATACAGAAGGGGAAAAGCGGAAAGCCTTTCAACAGCACTACCACGCCATCGGGCTGACAGCAGGATTCCAGCTCCATAAGAGCCCAGCGTATGCCGAACCCGGCCAAGATGGCGATACCCACGAGCGAGATGTGCCATGCCAGAGAGTCGATGGAGTCGCAATATACTGTTTGTACACCGGCTGCGGGTTGCTCATCTTTGGTGTAAATGCCGCGCTGTTGCAATTTATCTTGCTCATCGAAACGGCGGATGTTTTGGATATACCCACGGCGCGCAGCCCAGTTGATGAGGGCGATGCCCAGAATGACTGCCAGCAGCATGCCGGCCGTTGCAACCGTGTAGCCCAGTGCTATGCCGTCTTCCCAACCGAAGGACTCGAAACTCTCGGCCATGCCGCTCACCGTGCCGTGTCCACCTTGAAACCCGATTTCAAGCAGGTTGCCGAAACCTTCATTCACCCCGAAAAAGGGCATCAATATAAAACCAACCAGCGCAAAGCCCAGTACATATTGCCCCCACGCCAAAATTTGACCAAAGCACAGCTGCGGGAATGCTATACGCACCACCTTCGCCATGGGCGGAGTGACGACACCCAGAAACAGTGTCGCAAATACCACGTTAATCATGAATCCCGGCAATTTCCCCACTGTGCTTGCTATCTCCGCAGGAAATAAATCAGGGAAACACTGAAATATCAAAAGACCTATAAAGCCGCCGATAACGGAGCTGGGCAGGTAGCAGCGTTGCAACAGCGGTATAAGTGTGCGCAGTAATTTGCCGGCAACCAAAAGGGCGGACAATAAACAAAAAACGATAATGGCGGTCATGATGTGAGTGCTTAATGGAGAGAGCTTGGCAGACTGCGGGACTATAGCACAAAAGCGATTGATGAGCAAGTGTTATTTGCCGCTCCGCCGAAAGGTTGTAAACCGGTTAATTCAACAGGTGCGGGCTTTCTTCCCACACCGGCAAATCCAAGTCGATAAGCCAAGGGGTATATTCCGGGGGAATGGGCGCTTGCAGTGCTACGCGGTGGCCGCCGGTCGGGTGGTTGAAGGCCAGTCTCCAGGCGTGCAACATGAGCCTGCCGGGGCGGGCTTTCTGTTTTTGCGGGTGTGCGTAGATAGGGTCACCGATGAGCGGGTGCCCCAAGTGCAGCATGTGTACGCGAATTTGGTGAGTTCGACCGGTGTGCAGGGTACACATGACTAAGCTCGAATTGGTGGACGGCTCGTGCCGCAGTACCTTGTAGTCGGTAATAGCCGGTTTACCGGAGCCGGGGTTTACCACAGCCATTTTCAGGCGATTAACCGGGTGGCGCCCTATGTTGGTGAACACCGTGCCCTCCGGCTCTTTCGGGCAGCCCTGTACGACAGCCAGGTAGATTTTTGACGTATCGCGCTCAGCAAATTGAGTAGTGAGCGAAAGGTGAGCATTGTCATTCTTGGCTACGACTATGCAGCCGCTGGTGTCTTTATCGAGCCGGTGTACAATGCCCGGTCGTTCCACTCCGCCGATTCCGGATAAATCCCCACAGTGGTAGAGCACGGCATTTACCAAGGTGCCATCGGGGTTGCCGGCTGCCGGGTGTACTACCATGCCGCTTTCTTTATCGATGACGATAACATCGCGGTCTTCGTATAGTACCGATATGGGAATATCCTGAGGTTGAGCCTCGGCCGGTTCCGGCTCGGGGATATTCACTTCTATGCGCATTCCCAGCTCAACCGGGGTTTTCGCTTTGGTGGTTTTGCCATTTACGGTAACATCTCCCGATTTGATGAGAGCCTGTATACGTGCGCGCGAAAACTCCGGCAACTGTGCTGCCAGAAATTGGTCCAAGCGGGAACCTATGGAATCTTCTGCAATAATGAGCATCGGTTTACATGCCGGTGGGGTGGTCAATAAAGACTGTCGGCAGCCCGAAACGCTCTTCCAGCAGGCGTCCCAAGGCCTTTACTCCGAAGGTCTCCGTTGCATAGTGGCCGCCGAAGAGTATGTTCATGCCTATATCCTCCGCGGCATTTACCACCCAGTGGTTTTCCTCTCCGGTCAGGTAAGTGCGGTAGCCCTTGGCGTGCATTTGGTAAATGGAGTCGCCCGCTCCGCCGGAGCAAACCGCCACTCTGCCGGCCGGAGCTGTTGCATCCTTCACATAGCCGGTGATTTCGCAGCCGCAGATTTCGGCAAACTTATTTCGCAGCTCGCCCACGGTGCCGCAGAATTCACCGCTTTGCCCTATGAGCACGCCGTGGTAGTCCACCTCGGGGCGGCAATCCTGTAATCCCAGTGCATGGGCTATACCGGCGTTGTTGCCAAGCTCGGGGTGCATATCCAGCGGCAGGTGGGCACTGTAAATGGCCAAATTATGCTCCAAGCAGCTGCTTATTTTCTTGCGGAACCATCCGGTCATGGGCACCAGCCCACACCAGTATATACCGTGGTGCAGGACCAGCAAATCCGCGCCGGCTGCTATGGCGGCATCTATTGTTTTCTGAGAACCGTCTACGGCAAGTGCTACTTTGGTGACTTGCCCGTTGTTCTCCACTTGCAGACCATTGACGGCGACGGAGGCATCTTTCACCTCTGCTATACGCAGGGTGCTATCCAGCAGATTGGTGATATCTTTGAGTGATGTCATATTATGCATTAGTGGGATTTCCACCCAGATTTCTGCGAACTTTGATTTCGTTGTGCAGTCGTTTGTTGAATTCACCGGCCATATCGTAGCCACTTTCGCGCAAGTAGCGCCCCAGGGCTGCCACCTCGACCAGTCGACTCATATCTCGACCGGGAGCTACGGGCAGGTTCAGGCGCTCCACTTCGACCCCCAGTATGTCTGTCGTTTGGTGAGTGAGTCCCAGTCGCTCCATTTCGCTCATTTCGCCATCTGTCAGGTTGATGATGAGGTCTACTTCTTTCTGTCGGCGGTAAGCTTTGAGCCCGAAAAGGTTACTGACGTTAATGATGCCGATGCCGCGTATTTCGATAAAGCCGCTGCTGAGTTTGGGGGAGGTTGCTACCAGTTGGCCACTAATGTTGCGGATTCGTACCATATCATCTGCAACCAGAGATGAACCACGCTCTACCAGACCCAGTGAAATTTCGCTCTTGCCGATTCCGCTTTTACCGGTAATAAGTACCCCCACACCTCGCACGTCTACCATGCAACCATGCATGGTTGTACTTTCGGCAAACTCATTTTCCAAAATGATTGTGGTCTGATTGACCAGCTTCATGGTTGGCAGGGTAGAGCGGAACACGCACACGGAAAAATCATCCGCATGTTGCAGAACATCCTCCGGCACTTCCGCGCCGCGCGAGAAGATGAGGCAGGGGACGTCTTTCTTCATCAGCAGGCGTAAGCGCTCGGTTCGGTCATCGCCCTGCAAGGTGGTGTTCAGGTACGACATTTCCGCCGCACCGAATATCTGAATGCGCTCGTGAGCAAAGTAGCTGAAATACCCCGCCAGCGCCAAGCCCGGACGGTTTAGCGTGGGTTGCAGAATTTTGCGGGTCATCCCCAATGGGCTGTTGAGCAGTTGCAGCCCTAACTCGTTGCGATAGGTTTCGTAAAAATGAGAAACGGAAATCTGGTCGACCTTTCTGACAATGGCTTTCTTCATTTCAGCGGTATTTTCTCACAAAACAAGCGTAGCGTCAAGTATTAGTTCTGCTCGTCGGGGAGCCCGTATTCCTGAATGAGAGCGCACTCTCGCTCCAAGTTTGCACCGGCTTGATCGAGCATTTCTTTTTGTAGTGACAAATCTTCGCGGTAGAGCTCCTGCACGCTGGCGGCATCGCACACGCCCTGATTGCGGCGGAACTTGATATAGTCCTGCGTGCTTTGTAACCAGTCATCGTATGCGTGCCAACTATCGAGTAGCAGCTCCATTTTATTGCGGTACTGGTACATTTGGCGAGTGAGTTCCAGCTCGACCAATTTGTAGTTTTCTTTAGCTTGCGCCCAATCGCTCCAGATATCCAGTCTGGTGTCGATTTGCATGTAGGTATTGAGGTTCATGCGCACATCTTTTGCACCATTCATGAAACCGGTTGTTTCGCCGCCGGTGACTGAGAAGAGGGAAGGGCTGTAGAAGTTCACATGAACATCAGGCATATATCGTAGTGCTATCCCTAATTTTTGTAAACGGGCGGACTCCAGCCTGAGCGCCATTTGGGTTTGGGTCAGTTTATCGGGAACCACTGCCATTTTACGGTAGCTGTTCCAATTGATTTTGGGGGTAGTATCGGCGACCGGTATCCAACGGGCGCTGAAATCGTTGAGCATCATGCTGATTTTAAGCGAGCGCTCTCGTTCTCGTATTTCGCGTTCGCGTTTGATGAGTGTCAAATCGGCTGTTCGCGCGGAGGGATTGGCGTTTTCCATGGCGTCTTTGCGCATATCCAATTCATACTCATGGAAATATTGCCACAATCTGGCCACGAGTTCTCGTTTTTTCAGTAGCAGGTTTTGCTCTGCCTTAAAGTGCGCCAGTGTGCGGAGGTAGTGATCCATGGGTAACTGGCTGAGTGCCGGAATACTGAAAATGATATTGATGTTGAATGAGGTGTTGCGGCCGTACGCACTGTTACTTTTAAGCAGAGCTGTATTGTAATAGTGGCCTAAATCCAGACTGGGGATGAGGTCGCGGTACACTCGCTCTTTATCTCGGCGGGCACTATCAATTTGCATTTGGAGTTGTCTAATCTCCGTATTGTTGTCGAGCATGGCTATAGCTCGCTGCCAGCTCAGCGGGCGCTCCGGCAAGGATTGCAACGCGGGCAAGGTCTGATATTGTGCCATGAGTTTTTCATTGGCCTTATCTAGCTGCTTTTCCACCGAGCAACTCGGTAAGCAGAGCAGGGCCAAAATGGCGGTGACTGTGTGTAGGAAAGTTGTGATATACCTGTTCATGTTTGTTAATGCAGGACTTTGCCGATAGGACGCATGGCGGCGATACCAATGGGGATACTTGATACGAGAATACAGATGCCGAAGGCAAGGCAGAAGGTGCGGATGTCGGCCTCCAGCTCAATAAGTGATAGTGTGATATCCGGGCTCTTATAGAGAACATCTGTTATGTAATCCCGTACTCCCCAAATTGTTGCCAGTGCACCGACGAAACCCAGTGCCACCAGAATTGTGTTTTCAATGATGAAACTCAGGAAGAGAAGAAAGCGGTTGATGCCGAAACTGCCAATCAGTGCGTAGACATAGCGATTCTGGCGGAACTCCAGCGATGATATACAGGTGAGCAGCAGGCAGATAATGGCTGATATTCCCAGTGTTACACCCACTCGTACCGTGTATTGAGAGCCGAGCATCTCGTTCAATTCTTCGAGTAACTTGCCGCTGCTGAGTATACTCATTCTCCGTTTATCTAAGCGAGCCAGCTGGCGCAATATCTCCTCGTGCTTCTTCACGTTCTCTACCGTGGGGGATTTGATGCGCAAGATATTGCGGCGTGTGTATCCGTCTTCCCATACATGGGCCAAGCTGCCGTAGGGGACGAATACCGCGCCATCTTGATAGATGCGCCGCAGCAGGCGTGCCTTTTTTTCCGGTATGGTGACTACCTCCAAGCTGAAGCCCTCCAGATTCACGATTGCTGGCCCGACTTGCTCCGTGCGTTTGGAGGGGAGCAAGTAAAAGGAGTTGCGCCGGGTGGCGGGAAACAGTGACATGCTGTCCGGCATGTACTCCACGACGGGGTAGTGTTGCTTGCCAATGGTCGCACCGGAATATGGTTCGTTGAAGCTATAGAGCTCATATTCATCGGGCTTGTAGGGCAATAGGCCTCGCCCATATTGATGTATGTTCCGGGAGGACATGTATTCCGTTGCTACTATCAAATCTGCTCCGCTTCTGTGTATGCGCTTGCGCAGTAGCTTGATGGATAGAACATAATTGCTTAAAAAGACCAATCCGCAAAGGCTCAAAAAGAACACAACCGCCAGTCGGGCAAGCGGGCTCGACATGCGTGTTACCCAGCGGTACGCTGTATCTCTTGCCAAGTAAAAGCCTATCCGGAATGTGCCTCTCATGCTTTTCCTCAGTCTATCTTTCGCAGGCAGATGTGCGTTTCGCCGATGAAAAGAATCTCAAAACCGGGGCGGAGTGCCGCCACAAGCCCTGCCCACGTTTCGTAGGGAGTATTGCCTGCTTCGGCAGCCAGCTCGGCCTTGTGCACATTTTGTAGGTTTTCACCCTCAGCCGGTTTGTAGTGCAGCTCGGCAACCAGGTTGGCCCCCATCAGCGACCAAGCTTTCTCTTTGTCGGCCTCACCTATTACAAAATAGTAAATCAGTTTTTCGCTACGCCCCTTATTCTCAATTTTTCGGTGGTGCCATTCGGCTTTTATTCCATTCCCGGAATTGTCAACAAGCTTCAGCTGCAATTTCTCTGCCGGTATGTTAACAACGGAGCTTTCTTCCGGAGATATAGCCATGAAAAGATGACTGTCATCGACTGCAGAAAGCAGTAGCCCCGACTGGGTCGCGAGAAAGTGCTCCTCTTTATTCGACGGTGGCGTTATGTGAAATTGCACCTTGCCATCAAAGGGCATCTTAATTTCATGAGAGGCTTTTTCTTTGTCAAAACTTTTCTGTAATTTGGTATTGGCTATACGGGTAGCCTCTTCCTGCAGGGCAATTTGTTCGTTCAGCAAATCGAGGGCTCGCCGGTCAGCCTGTGTGCTAAAACGAGCCTCCATGAACTTGCGCCTTTCATTCGGCTGAGCCATGATGAACTCCAGCTCTTCCTTTTGCCTGCGTAGTTTCAGGAGGGCTTCTTCAGCATTAATGTTGTTTTTCCGCTGCTGGTGGCGCATTTCCTCCTCGGCCAGTGCCAAATCTTCCGCATTGATTTTAGCCAGCAGTGTCCCTTTTGGGATGATGCCTTCCCCGCTGTGGCATATTTCTATGTATGTTCCCGGGGTTAATGGCATGGTTTGCACCCGGTGGGGGACTACTGTCGTAGCATAGCGCGCTATATAATATTCATCTGCTGCGCTCAACGTAGGCAGCAGCATGGCAAACGCTATGGCTTTTAATGCGTTTTTTGTCATATACGAGAAGCCCCGAGCGAACTCGGGGCTGTAAGTTGTGACTCCCCCTTCGGGGAACCGCTTTTCTCAGATTGTAGGTATGTCTGAGATGGCACGAAAGGGGTGGAGTGAGTAATTAGTTAGCCCAACGGCGAATTTCGAACGGATAGCCTTCGGTCGGTGCTCCACTGAAGTGGATGGTCCCCACCTGTTCGCTCGAGAATCTTAAAGTAAACTGGAGGGATTCGCTGGTAGGTTTGGAGGCCTCCATCTTCAGGCTCACCTCACCGGGGCGAATTGTCTTAACATTCAGAGTCGCAGTATCATCACCTGTCTTTTCGTAGCGGTAGCTCGAAGTCTCAGATTCGTAAATCTGTTTTTCACCGTCTTTTTTGCCGAACGCCTCTTCGTAGATAAACTTCTTGTCGTAGAAGGTGTACACTCGCTCTACCAAGGGAGTTGCACCGTCTGTGGCTGTGCCGAAACCGGCATCGGTGACGGGAATTATCACTTTGACGTCATTACCTTCTGCATCCTTCTCTGTCTTTTCTTCCGGGATGTACTTTGCAATGGCGGGAGCTTTGAACTTAAGTTCGTGATAACGGATTTTGGCGGGAGCGAAACCTACATCTTCGACATCATCCGGTACATCGAATTCTACGTCATCGCTGGCCGCTTTGTTGCTGCAAGCGGAAAGGGTAAGGCTGAGTGCGGCTGCTACGAGCAGGCCAAAGAGATTTGTGCGTTTCATGGTCTGGTGAATGATATGTTTTGCAGGAGGTCTACCGGTGTTCGCTGCTTCAGTGCCTTGTATGAATACAAAGCTCGAACGCGGGGAAGCCGGAAAGCTTACTCACGGTTCGAATATAGCGCAAACTTGTTGGGCTGTCAATACTAAAACGAGTATTACTCATGACTGTTGTCGTAGAAATGGTGCTCAATATGCGGAATTCTTTTTCTTAATCTTTTATCTGTAGTATGTTGTGAGAGCACTTGGGGAAATTCTGTTTTGTCGGATTTGGCTTTATCTGATTAGGAAATAGTATGAGTCAGTAATCGAGAGATGTGCAGGTTGCCCTTTTTTTCTCCTTTTTTATGTCCGATTTTTTTCCCCGGTGGAAGCAATGAGGCTTATTTGTCACGAACCATTACCAAGACTGATTTTGCCCGACGTGCGAAGCTGAGAGAAAATGTGATTGCCTGGCTGCATTATGCGGGCTTGCCATCGGGAGAGCCTGGCGGGCATATTCTCCCCGGAGATACAGAAGAACGCCGCCGCGATAGGTACACCGTGCTATTGAAACGGCTTGCCAAGGGGCCGGGGTGACTATACCCCGCGACTCGCTGCGCCATACCGCCGCGACTATGATTGCCGCTCTGGAGGGTATGGGAGAAGCCGCTGAGGAATTAGGAAACGATATCCGCACGCTGGGGAAACATTATAGGCATTCTGTACCGCGAGAGGATGCAAAGGCGTTTTTCTCCATTCTACCGCCTGCGCCGCCCGTGGCTGAGTAACACCGGGAGAGAATGAACCTTGCCGCCCGTGCCGTGGCTGTACCCGGTGCGGGCGTTCCCTCATGCGTGCGCGTTCGTGTGCTTTGTGAACTTAAGATTTTGACTCCCTAACTCCCTAGATGGTAATTAAGCTACTAAAAACCAATAAAATATGCTGGGGAGTTTTTCGCTTTTTCTTACTCCCTGCTAACTCCCTAGATTCGTGATGGCCGGCCGTGGTAGAATGATGGCATGTTGCCATAGCCGCTTCGCCTTGAGTGTGACAATGAGCTATTGCTGGGCTTGAGTGAGTCTGGCAGAATGCACCCCGGAGCTAATGAAGAAACCGCGCTGGGGTGCCTTTTTTGGGGCTGATTGCAACGGGCAAAGATTCCTTGACAGTTGTCTACCCCTGATGTACAATGCCCGCGCCGCGAAAGCGGTTAATATGCACAAGATAATATATTCCGCTCTGCCTTATAGTGAGGCAGTACTCCGGCTCATAGAGTTGGTTATTGTAATCTGCCATAACTAAAGGCAGTACAGGGCGGGGGAAAGTTGCCCCTTTCTCCCGCCCTTTTGGGGGTCTGTTTCAGATTTGCTGATGCCCAAGTAGCCCCCTCGATGACAAAAAAAGTGGCAATCCAGTCTTGCTTGTCTTTGTAACACCCGTTACAAAGAGTTGATGATTAAACAAATATACAAACAGAAGGGCTGGACTGCC
>JAZLDM010000083.1:0-1502 GCA_045614705.1 Akkermansia sp. | reverse complement strand
AAGCCGCGGAACAGGGGCATGCCAACGCTCAGTACAAGCTGGGTTGGTGCTATTACAATGGACTCGGCGTGCAGCAAGATTACGCCAAGGCTGTTAAGTGGTACCAAAAAGCCGCTGTTCAGGGGCATGCCAAAGCTCAGTACAAGCTGGGGCTGTGCTACCGGTACCGTCACGGCGTAAGCAAAAATCGCACCGAGGCCATGAAATGGCTACAGAAAGCGGCTGACCAAGGGTATGAAGATGCCCGCAAGGAACTCAACCGCATGAATAGCCTGTGGGGTCGCCTTTTCGGGTAATCAAGTCGCTAAACATTATAAAATCGGGGGATTTTTCCGCTTTATTTTCGCAACATTTTTGCTACACTATACGTCGTAACAGTTAGCAGCGCATTACTCGCCGCCAATTCACCTAGTAGCCATGTCTCAACAAAACACAACAAACAGCAACCGCCCTCCTCTACCACCGAGGTTTCGACTCACAGAACTCGGTGGAGTTGAGTACGTTATCGAAAAAACTCTCAGCACTACGGGGGGATTTGGCATCACCTACTTGGCGACAGAGCACTTCATGAAACGCAACCGAACGGTTGTGATAAAGGAAAATTACCCAACTGGTACCGCTAGGCGAAATCAGACAAGCGGCGAGCTTACCCCATACGACGAATCGGAGAAGTTTTTCCACTCCACCCGCGACAAATTCCTGCGGGAAGCCCAGATTATACGCCACCTGAAGCACCCCAATATCGTGCGCGTGTATTCCGTATTCGAGGCACTGGGAACCGCCTATTACACCATGCCCTATCTGGAAGGGGCAAATGAGCTGTGGCAAGCCGTCCCCACGCCGGACAAAATTGACGAGGCTTGCCTGCTGCCTATTCTGCAAAAGCTACTGGGCGCGCTCGCTTACCTGCACGACTTTGGGGTGTTGCACCGCGACCTGAAAACGAACAACATCATGCTACGGCAGGACGGCACGCCGGTTATCATCGACTTCGGCATTGCGCGCTCCATTGACGCCAAGGCCACGACCTCACTGCAAATAGGCACGCCGGGCTTTTCCCCGATTGAGCAGGATTCCACTAATGCCAGCTTCAGCGCCGACCTCTACTCGCTGGGCGCCACCTGCTACCACCTGCTCGCCGGCAAAATTCCCCCCGAGGCGAAAAATCGCCTCGGCACCGACCCCTATCAACCGCTCAGCAATATGGCTGAGCTTCGTGAACGATTCAGCGATGCGCTGCTCGGCAGCATCGACCGCGCCCTGCGCCCCATGCCCACCGAGCGCTGGCAAAGTGCGCAAGAGTGGCTGGCAGCCCTGTCGGGTAACTCTCCCGCCAACAACTCTCAGGCGGCGGCTATCTACACCCCAACTTTCGGTACTATTCCGCCGCGGCAGCCCGAGATAAACTACGAAGAAATCGTAGCCAAAGCAAAGCAGCTCATCGACAGCAAACAATATGACGGCGTGCCTGATATGCTGCGCCCCGCCGCAGAGAGCGGCTA
>JAZLDM010000082.1:0-20343 GCA_045614705.1 Akkermansia sp. | reverse complement strand
GAGCGCTTCTGTTTGCCCGGGGGCTTGTCTGCGGGGGAGCACCTCTGTTTGCCCGGGTGACTGCCTGCGAGGGAGTGCCTCTGTCTGGCCGGTAGCCCGTCTGCGGGGGAGCGCTTCTGTTTGACCGGGAGCCTGTCTGTGAGGATTGTTTTCTGCTTCTCCGTGAGAGAAAAAACTTTGATTTTCAACCGCCTGTTCGCCGGTTCTCTTGACGATAACAGTGCGACCTATTGCTACCCCATCTATGGAATTGATGTTGTCAGTTTGAGAATTTTTGCTCATGGTTGTAAATGCTTATCTGGTTGTTAGGACGAGAGAATCCCTGCGAGTGTTCAATGATTTCTTAGTGTAAAGATAATTTTTTTGGTGAAAAGTGAACGGTCGGCAGAATTGTGCTTACTCGGAAGATGAATGAGTTTCGTCGAGGTCGAGCGCGTCCGGTGACTGTTGAGGTGTGAGAGTTGAATCTATTTCTTGGAGCATATAGCAGTCGCGCTCAATATCATCTGAGGCGGAGAGCAAGTTATAAACACGAGGCGTAGAGTCGCTTCGGTCATCAATTTGCAATAAGAGACGCCCATTGTGAGCAATCATGGTTACATCGCCGTGTTTATTAAGTAGTTGCCCCAATACAATAACCTTACTCTGGCTCTCTTGTATATCTACCGAGCTTACACAGAAGGAGTAATTGACACCTTCGAGCACACTGGTAGAAATAATGTCTCCGATATTGGGTTCATTACCCGAGTGGCTCCATGCAAGCGCATTGGCCGGCAATTCTACCTCGTATATTGCAACTGTACCATCGTTGCTCGGAGTTTGGGGCCGATGCTCATTTATGACCTTCAAGGTTCCCAAGTCAATTCGTTGTGCCTTTTTCAGCCTGGGTCTATCGATATTTACCATCTGGTAAATCGGAGTTTCGTTTGCTTTGCTCGTCTTTTGGTGATTGGTTTGGGCTGCTGAATTCGCGTGAGCCGGGGATTGTGAGGTGGTGGATTGATCGCACAGCTGAATGAGCGAATAGATGCAGAATCCGAGAGAAAGTATAAAGGTTGTCAACCAAAGTAATACTTTGCCAATTTGAGACATGTCGAAATTTATTTTTAGGGAATTAGGCGTATGGACGATGAACTGACTTTTGCCCATAGTAATGGTTGAACCATCGTATAGTGTGGCTGAGTCATGAGCGTTGAGCTCGCGACCATCTACAGCGGTCCCGTTGGTTGAACCTATATCTACTATAATCAATTTGAAATCCTGATCGTCAGGCAGAAGTTTAAGCGCTGCATGTTGCGAGGAGACTGTGGTATCATTGATGATTAAGTTACTCTGTTCACTTCGCCCGATTATAAAATCGTGCTGAGTATTAATGATGCAAAGGTCTATCGTGTATTTTACTTTTTTACCATTTGCCAAAGTTCCTTCGAAAATGATTTTGCGAACATCTTTGCGAATGGGGGTTTTAATGCGCTTGGGGGTACTGGCATGACGGCGAGGCTGCAACATACTGCTGCCATTGGCGAACCCGAGAGAAAGCAATTTGCCGGTAGATACTAAAGCACCAATCATGAATGCTATAGTAGTTCCCAACGCGAGCCCTTTTTGGCTGTTCAGTGAATCATTTGCGCTGTTAGCCGTTTGGTATGATGCTGTCGGAATGAGGGTGCCGCCTGTTTTCGAATCGGCTCCGGAGGTTGAATCTGCCTCCTTGGCGTAGAGTTTGACTAAAAGATTGAATTGATTTCCCTCGCCATTTGTGTTGTCTACAGAGAGGTACAGTTTTTCCTTGGCTTTGACCTCCGCTTTGGCAGGTGAGCCAATAAAATAATCTGCATTGCCATTCGGAAGCCCTTTGCCCAGTAATTTAAGCGTTTTGATATCAGTTCCTTGGTACAGGCTCAGTATAGGTTTAAAATCGGGAGCTGTGCCTACCTTGCGCACACGCACCTCCAGGTTACCGTCAGCCGGCGGAGTGATGGTGAACCAGACTGTTCGCTGAGCTCCCTCTTCGTTTTTGGGTTCTTCTTGTTCGGCCGTGGCATGTGCATTGGTGCCAATCAGGCAGGAAATATAGAGGTTTTGCTCATGTTGTTGTTCGTTGTTGAGAGCTTTAGAAATGAATTGTTCAGAGGTTTTATTTTCCTTGGCAATTCTTTCGGCTGTTGCCTCTCTATCTTTCCAATACGATGCCAAGTTAGCTTTTGTGCATTTGGAAACGAGAACCGGGTCGTTAATGTTTTTTCCTTCCTGCTTGAGTTGTTTCAGAGCCTCGTTTCGTGCGAAAGTTTCAAGCTGATTAAAGGCACAGGCGTAGAGTAATCTCTTCTTTTTCTTTTTCCATTCAGTGAGCGGGGGGATGGGCAGTGCATCTTTGAAGTTATCATTGATAACTACTTCATCCCCTCGGCGGTGGTACATGGATACGGGGGAGGCATGGCGCAGCACAACTGCTGCGTTGTTGTGTTGCTCCAAGTCACCAACCGGTATTTCTAAATTGTCTATGTAGGTGGTACCGGGGTGCGAAAGTTGATTTAATTGAATAGCTGAAAATCTTGCTTTTTTGAGGGTAGGGATATTGGTATCGTAGTCGGCC
The DNA here is from genome assembly GCA_045614705.1 of Akkermansia sp. Taxonomy (GTDB): domain Bacteria; phylum Verrucomicrobiota; class Verrucomicrobiia; order Verrucomicrobiales; family Akkermansiaceae; genus Akkermansia. The sequence goes on along the minus strand of JAZLDM010000082.1, from coordinate 17,747 downwards.
ACGGTGCCCATCAGTGTTGTGTAACTACGATTTTCTGACTTATAGTAATGACCGGCGGCATCTGTTTCCGCCTGTGGACCGGGAGAGCGGAATTGTCTGTCTGTGTGACCGGCTCCGAGCAGGTGGCAGAGTTCGTGGCAGAAAACACGTGCGTGCTGACTCACACTCATAAGGTTGAATACAGCATAGCGGGAGGGGGTATCATTGTCCGCGGTCAGCACAAAATAGTTGCCCACTTGTGCCAAACCTTGAATAAAAGTTGCTTTGGGATTGATATCGTATGAGGTCAGCATGATGCAGATATCTGCACCTGTGCGTTTCATAGCCTGCGAAATAGTTTCCGGCTGAACGGGATTGCCGGGGGATTCTTGTTGGCGGTAGGGCCGGGTGCCGAGCAGTGGGGTGTTGCCTTCTTTCCCGGTGCAGAGGTTGTTGAGGTCTTTGGCTAGAGCTCTGCCGTTGGTATGGGGTTCTCTTGCGGCGTAAGCCGTATAATTAAGGTGCATGACACCACAATTCCGGAATAAGACTTTGTGCCCCACTCCGGAATTGTTCATGACTTGGTTGAGCTGGGCTACGGCAAACTGCGCCATAGATTCAGTACTGCTGACCTTTAAGCGTTTTCCCTCGGGAAATTGAACCGGCGTATTCAGTCGCTCAACCGCGCTTTTGTCAAAAATTGTCAGTACGTCAATAGTTGCACAATGTTCTGCCACTGCAACTGAATGCAGACAGCAGAACACTGTAATTAGTGCAATGCGTATGAAATGGCAGAATGTTCTTTTACTTTTTGTCATACAGACGATTGATGAAATAGGTAAGGCAGTAGCGATGGCTCTTGTTGAGGAATTTTTCTTCACGCGTCTGAATCAGTTGCATGGCAAATACCAATATGCAAGAGAGTATCAGCGCCAGCAATGTGGTGCAGAATGCAACACTCATTTTGTCGACAACTGAACTGAGCAAATCTCCGCTCCCGCTGTTGTATTTTGCTGCATCGAGAGCCTTCATAATACCCCACACTGTGCCAACGAAACCCAAGGTGGGAAGTAGCCATACGATGTAGCGCAAGCTTGCATAGGCTCGGTCTATGTCATTGCTTATCAGCTCAACTTCTGTTGTCAGGTGGGTATTACAGCGATCCGTTGCCTGATTTACCGTGAAGTTATCCAACAGTCGCCCGATGATGCCGGACAGTACACCGGTCCTGTCTTTCAGGCGTTCTCTCAATATGCCAATCTGTGCTGTTGTTATCAGTGTATTGGGAGTTTGTGGCAATAGCTGAGCGGATAGTTCTTTTTCCTCTTCGCGAATATAGAGCAGACGTACCCACAGTTCCGCTAAGCCTATGAAGAATGCAAGCCACATGAAATTCTGTACAGCAAACAGGTTTGTTGTACCGTTGTGGTTATCTACCAGAATCAGAGCTAGCTGCTTGGTGGAGGGGAGTATGCTCGGTAGCACGTTGAAGATAGTTATGACAACAACTGCGCATATCGCGCTCATGCTAAAGGCCGCGATTCGACCTTGCTTCACTATTGATGACTTCATAGACGCTGGTAAAACTTAAATGACTAAACAATTAGAAATCAAATATAATGAGCTTTCCTTCGGGGTCAATAATGGGAGGATTCTGGCTATTGTAGAGCTGGACAAGAGCACCAACAGTATCTTCAAAATAACCGAACCGAACCACAGTCTGAGTGGTTACCAAACTGTTATCGGCTTTTATCCATTTTTCGCCATCCTTGTAATATGTTCCGTTGGAGCTTCCGTTGTCGCTAAGTATGTACACCCCCTTTCGATCGGTACGGCTGAGTACAGCTTGACGTCGACTTACAGAACTGTTGCCTTCGCCGGTTATGGGAATGTCCGGCTGGGGTGCATTTTTGTTGATTTTGTCAGGTCGGCCGATGGTTATTGTGTTTTTGACCTCTTTCATGATTGGTTTCTGATATTGAGAGTTAAGACTTTATATTGGAATGATTTTCGGAAGTCGGTAGAGTTACTTTGATATTGCCATCTTGGTCAACGTTGACTGTAGCGAACAGAACCGGGGTTTGAGACGGTTGCAGAGATGCTTCAAACTCTTTTTCAGCAATGATGCTGGAGTCGTTTATATCCGGCTGATTGCTCTGAGTTAATTCTCCACTGCTGATGGCTTTGAGACGAATTCTGAACCCTTTGATATTGATTCGTTTTACTTCGCCGTCAAATCGTTTATCGTAACATTCTATGTTATTGACATCTTTGTATGTGCTGGCAATGACATAGTATATCTCATATTTGCCGGGCGCAGCCGTTGCTGCGCACCATACATCCGCGCCACCGGCTATACTGTCGGCTGCATAGAGTGCCTGTTTGTAGCCATCGACAATTCTCGAGTTGGGGGAGAATTCTTTCCTATTGTTCTTGTCGTCGGTATAGCGCACGCGCATATCAACATCCCCCAATGCCAGGGGGTGCCACCGTGTCGTAGCTGTATTACCGCTGAGCTCTTCGCATTTAACGTCCCAACTGAGTATAAAGGTCAGACTTTGTATAACCTTCGTCTGAGGCGGAATCTCAATAGGCTTTGACTCTTCTGCCCGTTTGTTCATGACAATGAAGCAAATGAGCATAAAAACCCCCATCGCTGAACAGAATAAATCCAGCGCCGAAATGGAGAATGCGTTCAGTTCTCGATTTTTCTTTTTCATGTTAGGTGAACAGAACAGGGACTACGTCATACGATAGTGCAATACACCTGCGCATATTATACATAAGTGTGTAAAATTGTACAGCTAATTTTTGTGATATATTAGTAAGGTGCGTGCAGAAGTTGTGCTTACAATTATTTTGACGTGTGTGAATGTATAAGTGTTTTATTATTTTTTTGCCGAAGTGGGGAGAAGTATCTCGGAGGCGAGTTTAAGTAAGTTTCCCTGAGGTTTGTAGAGCAGGGGGATATCGGCTTTGGGAAAGGCTAATTCAATGTTTTGTAATTTGTGGTTTGTGGTGGTGACATGTTCTACGGCTTCGCCGTTGTTGTGAGTGATTTCACGCACGGTGTGATTATTGTTAGCGGCGGTGCCGTTGAGCTCTGCAATGCATTGCTCGAAGTAGGTTTGCCAGCGGGGCAGGTAGTAATACTGCATCATTTCCGAGAATTGACGGTGGGAGTAGTCGTTGAGTACCCCGATATCCGGTCGCCATGTGGTAATGAGCCTGCGCAGTGACTGCTCGAGTTGTGCTTTGTCTTGTTCCGTTGTGCCGCGATTGCGAGCTCCCTCCAAAAAACGGCCGAGTAGGAAGTGTTCTGAGGTAGCAAGAACTGCGGCTGAGGTACGAATGATTTTTAGGAATGCTTTACTTTCGCGCTTGAATACCGCAATGTCTTTGTTGTCGTATGCGTTTTTACAACGAGCGAGAGTTGCGCGCGCTCTGTCGGCGAGCACCTGTCGGCAAAGATCCGCTAAATCGTAGCGGTAAGTAGGCAAGGAGCTTAGTTTATTTCCTGCTTTGAGGCCGGCTTTAAGGTACAGACTAGCTGCTTGCTCAATGATGTGTGGCTGATAGTACATGGTTGGGTCAGCCCATGTACTGGCTTTACGCGCATTGAGATTGGGGCGTGCGCAAATGATGTTTTCCAAGCTGCCCTCACGGCGTTTATCGGGGGTGAATATACTGCCGGCAAGCAAGTGTAGGGCATAGCGGAGCCGTTGGTCGCTGCTGCCATAGCGGCTTTTGGTGTAGCGTTGGATGAAGGCTGTTCTGTCTATTTTGCCCGTGGCACTAAGGCGGGTCCAAAATAGTTCATAAAAGAATGGGCTGGTTTCGAGGCCCTCGGATATCATACCCAGTCCTATGGCCTTGCTCTTAGCTCGGGTCATGTTCTCGATAACATCCATACCGCCGAACATACCATGTTTGCCGCCAAAGTTAGAAAGTTCACACCATACGAACGGGCGCCCTGAATAGTCGAAGTTTACCTGCGCTTTGGGGGTCAGGTCTTTCTGAAGGGCGAGTATGACGGTATGCTTGGGGTCTGTGCCGGCAAGTAGACGTTTATCGGGATTATGTCCCCAAGCTTGCAGTAGCCATGTGGCACCGGGCGATGCTTGTTGCATGGCCTTTTGCACAGCTCTCGCAGCTGCATCCAGCTGAGTATCCGCTTTCTTTCCGCCCTCGTGGAAGAGGTCTCCGCCATAGGCGTGCGCTGTCGTGCCGTATACCTTGTGCAAGTGTTTGTACCACAGTTCGGCAATACTCGCAAAGGCAGGGGAGGTCGGTTGTAGAACCGCAGGGCGTATGTAGCCGCACCACTTGCCTTGAGGTAGTATTTTGCCATTCATTCCTGCCTTGGGATAATCGTGGGGTAGGAAACCAACGTAGCCCTGTAACACCGGTTCCATTCCAAGCTCTTTGAGACGTTGTACGATAAAGCGCCCTAACTTGGCCTCGCTCTCGATAAGACTCTGACTTACGGGGCCGCCCTCGCCTTCCAGATTGCCCATGTGCCACCACGCTGCGTATGCGGGCGCAGCGATGAACTTGCTTATTTTTTCGGCGGGGTAGTCTAAATCTTTCAGGAAATCCTGCCACACTTTTTCCAGTCCGGATGTCACTAAAACATACCGAACGCCATTGAGAGCCAGTAAGTCGAGCTCTCTTTCCCAGCGTGTTTGGTCCCAAGCTGCTGCTGTGTAGCTCAGCGTGCAGTAATTGTAGGCGTAGTTGTAGGGTAGGGCTTGTGGTACGGTGATTTGGCGTGAGGGTACTATGTACGAGGCGCCTGTAGAGTTGTCTGCATTCCAGGAAAAATGCACCTTTGCGATATGCCGCAGGTAGTATCCGTAGGCGCGAATGCATTCCCGCACGTTGGCTGCTTGTATAAGTACGGATTTCCCTCGGCCTACGATGGTAGGTGTACTTTGCTGCGGTACCAGCTTAAATTTGATGCGCCCGGCATATTGTGGTGTTACGCGTGCCACAAGTTGCTGAGCTGCCTCCAGCTCAGGTGCTGCTTGAGCAGTATAGGCAATCGGCATAAATGCTATGGCCGTACTCAGAAAGGCTGTGGAAAGGTTGTGCACGTTGGTGAATGGTATATGATGGTTCCTGTGATAAAAAAGCGCCCGTGTCGGTTGATGGATACGGGCGTTGGGGGGGGATTTTCCTCGGTTAGCTATTTATTGCATTTGTATTACCAGACTTTGATGTTGGAGATGTTGTCTTCGTTATCTCCGTCTTTGGTTAAACCGTCACCCTTAGCATCGGGCCCGAGGGAGAAGATGTCGAAGTCGGGGTTGATGCCTTTGCCCGGTTTACCTTGTTCATCGATGGCTTCGCAGCCAAGTCTGTAGCGGTAAGGCTGATTCCAAGGGTCAATGATAGCGTAACGCTTACCTTTAAGGCGCTGCCCATTTACCCCTTTGCCGGAGATTTTAACCTTGATGCAGGGAATGCCTTCTTCGCGCTCGTTGGACTTTGTGTTTTCGATAATAACGAGTTGCTCGCAGTAGGGCATGAGAGTTACTCCACCGGCGTCTTTATCGGGAGCGCCATCGCTATCCTCATCTCGATACAGAGCGGAGTAGAGCACCGCAGCACTTACTGCATCACCCTTGCCGGAGGGGAGAATATCCCCGTTATCGGCACGGTAGGCGTTCATAGCAGCGGAGAGCGTGTCGACCTGAGTCTGAGCCAGCGTTTTCATCTGCTTGCTGTCAATCAGCCCTTTGGCCTGCCAGCCACCTGCCGCCAGCAAGGCCAAGATTGCTATGGCAACCAGAATTTCAATCAGGGTAAAACCACCTGCGTTTTTGCTGATTCGAAGTTTCATGGCCTTCTGATTTATACGCTTTCCATGATTTTCATCATCGGCATGAACATGGACAATACGATGCCGCCGACTACTACTGCGAGGAATACAATCATGAGCGGTTCGAGCAAGGCTGTCAGAGCCGTTACGCTGTTGTCTACCTCTTCGTCGTATACCTCGGCTACCTTCATGAGCATGTCGGGCAGCTGACCGGTTTCTTCACCCACGTCCACCATGGAAATCATCATGGGCGGGAAGATGTTGGAGGCAGAACTGAGCGGCGTGACGATGGATTCACCTTCGCGCACGGCATCGTGAATCTTGTTCACGGCATCAGCCACGATTACGTTACCCGCTGTGTCGCGTGTAATCATGAGAGCCTGCAAAATCGGTACGCCTGAGTTTACTAGTGTGCCGAAGGTACGGGAGAAACGAGCAACGGCATTCACGCGGGTCAGATGACCAATCTTGGGGATTTTGAGCATGAAATTATCCATGGCTCGACCGCCTTTGGGGGTGCGTTTCCAAATGCTGATACCAATAATGGCTGCTGCAAGAACAGTAAGGAATACCACGGCATTCGGTACAAAGGGAATCATGCTGTCCGCCATACAGTTATCCGAGAATCCGAACACGAACTCCGAAATTGCAGGCAGTTCCATATTCTGACCTTCAAACATTTCCTTGAACTTGGGCACAATGACAAGCATAAGGAAAATAAGAATACCTACGGCAATAACCATGATGATAAGCGGGTATACCATGGCGGATGTTACCTTGCCGCGCAGCTTGTTTGCTTTTTCCTGGTATTCAGCCAGTCGGTTGAGAACTGTTTCGAGCACACCGCCGATTTCACCGGCCTTCACCATGTTGACGAAAAGGCGGTTAAACATTTTCGGGTATGCGGAGAGAGCTTCGGAGAAAGTGGAGCCGCCCTGTACGGATTCACCAATTGCCCCGATAGTAGCACGGAGATTCGGGTTGGGCTCCTGCTTGTTAAGCACGTTGAGGCTTTGCAAAAGCGGTAAGCCTGCGCTAATCAGTGTGGCGAGCTGACGAGTGAAAATCATGAGCTCCTTCTGGCTGACGGAGCCACCGGCCTTGCCGGCTTTGGCCTCTTTTTTCTTGCCTTTAGTACCTTTCTTCTTGGGTTCCTTGGCCGGGCCGGGTTTTGCCCCCTTGGCGGCTTCTTCGCATTCACGCAGAAGCAGGCCTTGAGCGCGTATCATTTCGGCGGCTGCAATCTTGCTGTCTGCCGTGATGATGCCGGTCTTCTCTACGCCGTTCTGATCCAGTGCGGTATATTTGAAATTAGGCATAATATGTGGTGTAAGTTAGCGGAAAAATGTTGATTACTTATTAACAATAGCAGATGTTCCGTGTGGCGTCAAGCTATTTAGGTGTATTTGAGTACTTCTTCGATAGTGGTGTTACCCTCGAAGATGTTCTGGATACCATCGTCTCGCAGGGTTGTCATGCCAAGTTCAATTGCCTTTTGCTTGAGAACAATCGAGGGGACGTTTTGGGTGATGAGGTCACGAATGGGATCACTGGCATTCAGTAGCTCGTGAATACCCTTTCGGCCCTTGTAGCCGGTGTTTGCGCATTTGTCGCAGCGGGCGCCGGTGTAGAACTGCTGATTGCCAAGCAGGCTGGGATTGATGCCTAACTGATTGAGCAGGGTGTTCGACGGCTTGTATGGAGTCTTGCAGTAGGGGCAAATGGTTCGTACCAGTCGCTGTGCCAGCACGCCGAGAATGGTGGCCGAGAGGAGGAATGGCTGCACACCCATGTCGATGAAACGGGTTACGGCGCCGGCTGCATCGTTCGTGTGAAGGGTTGAGAGCACCAAGTGACCCGTCAGAGCTGCCTGAATAGCAATCTGTGCCGTGTCTTGGTCACGAATTTCGCCCACGAGAATGCGGTCCGGGTCTTGACGGAGGAATGCTCGCAATACTCTGGGGAAGGTAACACCGATGGCTTCGTTAATCGGAACCTGTACAATGCCGTCGATGTCGTATTCCACAGGGTCTTCCGCTGTGAGAATCTTCGTGTCTTCGGTGTTGATTTCACGCAGAGCCGCGTACAAGGTCGTGGTTTTACCGGAGCCGGTAGGACCGGTTACAACAAAGATGCCGTTGGGTTTGTTGACGGTATCGATGATGTACTCGTGCAGCTTGGGTGAGAGGTTGAGGTTATCGAGATTCAGGCTTACGCTGTTGCGGTCAAGCACACGCATTACCACGGATTCACCGTATTGGGTTGGCAGTGAGTTAACACGCATATCTACACCGCCCTTGCCGGTTTTCATTACGATTCGACCATCTTGCGGCACTCGGCGCTCGGCAATGTTCATGCCGGCCATTACCTTTACGCGGGAAATGATGGGGTTGGCCAAGTATGCAGGCGGGGGTGCCATTTCATACAGAGCACCATCCACGCGATAGCGAATCTTGAACTCCTTCTCGAAGGGCTCCAAGTGAATGTCGGAGGCTTTCTCCTTTACTGCTTGCTCAATAACGAGATTGACAAACTTGATGATGGGGGCGGCGTTTGCTTCCTCCGAACCATCTCCACTGGCAATGCTCATGCCATCGAGTTCGCCAAGCAGGTCGCCCATGGCGGCATCCGCACCACCATAGCACTCGCTTACGCGGGCGCGTACTTCGTAGTCGGCTGCAACGTACAGGTAGATGTCCTGATTAGTTGCGATGCGCAAATCATCAATGGTCTGCGGATTGAGCGGGTCTTCTAAGCATACATAGAGCCCTTCGCCCTCGCGGTATTCAATGGGCAGAGCTCCCAATATGCGAGCTTGCGGAGCGGGTATCATGGCCAGTATTTCCTCAGAAGGTGTAAAGCCCTCCAGGGAGATGTACTGAGCACCTACTTCAGTGGCTATGACGTTCCAGAAATCTTCCGGCCCGCCGATGACGCCGTAGTTAATGAGGGTCTCCCACAACTCCTTGCCACTGTTGGACATATTCTCCTTGATTTCTTTCGCAAGGGCTTTGTCCATCATGCCGTTGTTGATGAAAACATCAAGTGCAACATTCGTATCCATACAAAATCTTAAAGGTTAAAGGTGAATATGGGAGAGCGTATTAGCTGGCATCGCCGGTGGTTACGCGGATAACTTCGTCGGCAGTGGTGCGGCCGGCGAGTACTTTACGGATGCCGTCTTCGCGCAAGGTACGCATGCCGAGCTCGCGAGCACGCTTGCGCAGCTGGGCCGATGTGAGGTTCGAGTTGATGAGCCCGCGTACATCGTCGGTAACTTGGAAAATCTCAAAGATACCCATACGACCGCGCATGCCCTTTCCTTTGCACTTGGGACATCCACCATCGCGTGCCACCATGACGGGGCGATTGATGTCAATGCCGAGAGTTGCAGCTTGTTTTTCCGTGAGTCTGCCTTCCTGCTTGCATTCGGAGCAGAGACTGCGGCAGAGTCGCTGAGCCATGACTGCACGAACGGCCGAGGCAATGAGGAAACGGTCAACACCCATGTCTGAGAGACGTGCAACGGAGGAAGGTGCATCGTTCGTGTGCAGTGTGGAGAGCACAAGGTGACCGGTCATGGCGGCTTGGATGGCGATACCTGCGGTCTCGCCATCACGAATTTCACCAATCATGATGATGTTCGGAGCCTGACGAAGCATGGCGCGCAGAGCTGCCGCGAAAGTCATGCCGATTTCAGTGCGAATCATGACCTGATTGATACCGGCCATTTCGTATTCCACAGGGTCTTCTGCGGTGATAATCTTTTTGTCCGGACGGTTGAGGTGGTTCAGGCAGGCATAGAGTGTGGTGGTTTTGCCGGAACCGGTCGGACCGGTTACCAGAATCACGCCGTCGGGCAGGGTGACCAGGCGATCGAATGTGGCCTCGTCGTCGGAAAGGAACCCGAGTTGGGGCAGACCCAGCGCAAGTGCGGATTTGTCGAGAATACGCATAACCACGGATTCGCCGTGATTGGTGGGCACGGTGCTGACACGCAGGTCAATGTGGTTGCCGTCGCGCAAATCGAGCTCAATACGTCCGTCTTGCGGCACGCGCTTTTCGGCTATGCTCATGGTGGAGCTCATTACTTTCAAGCGTGCCACTATGGGACCGAGAAGTTTCTTGGGGTGGCTGGCAACTTCCACAAGGCGACCGTCTACGCGGAAGCGTATGCGCACTCTGTCCTCCATCGGCTCAATGTGAATATCGGAGGTTCGCATCTCATGTGCCTCGTTGAACATATTGTCTACAAGTTCAACGATGGGAGCCTCCGTGTCACCTTTGGCGTAAGTCTTCTTTTCGGGGTAATATTTTGATAAAGCTTTTTGCAGACCGGGTTCGGATGCCACAAAGAATGAGATTTCGCGCCCAAGGAATTGCGGCAGACTGTCCAGGGTTTCCATTGCAAAGGGGTCGGCAATGGCCACTTGCAGTGAATAGCCGTCATCCCCAATCGGCAGGAATCCCACGCGGCGCGCAAGCTCACCATTTACGCTCGCTATAATGTTCGGGTCAATTTCAAATGAGCCCAAGTCTACATACTCCATAGCGGAGTTGTAGGCTGCTACCTGTGCAACATACTCTGCCGTCAGGTAGTTGTTGTTGATGAGGTAATCGATTACGCTGTCCAGCGGTGAGAGCTCAGCTCGCACGGAGTCGAGTGTTCCGGCGTCGATGGCACCGGCCTCTGTCAGCAGCTCTAAGAGATAATTTTCGTTCGAGTACACGGGATTCTGAATAGGTGAAAGTATTGCGCAATACGAGAGGCGGTGAGAGTACCGCACCTGTTCTATACTTTACACTATATTCTTTCGCGCGTCAATCCCACTTTTTCAAATTGGTCATTTTTTTGAGGAGAATGATTGTCACAATTTGCTGAGGTCGATGATGGAGACTCCACCGGTGGGGGAGGATATGGAGACGTTGAGTACTTTGCTGCGTTTGTTGCAATAGGCTACGAACTCTGCGTTATCCCGCAAGCGGTATTGGTAGGTTATCTGCGTGCCGTTCTTTTGTACAAGTGTAGGCTTTCCGAGAGCTTTTGTGAGTTCTGCTGCCGTCATATCGCGAGTGAGCAGTGCTTGGGCTTCGGCCGGGGTCAGCAGTTTGCTGTTTTTTTCGTTGTATTTTTTTATATATCCGGCGGGGGTGTAGCTCTTGATTGTTTCTGCCGCAATTTTTTGCAGTTCTTTGGCTCGCCCGGTGGGTATGCGCACAGGGGCGGATTTCAGGCGTACGGGGATGGTGGTTGCTTTTTTGCCGGTGATTGTGCTGTAGATTACACAGGCTGCCAGGTAAGTTCCCTCGGCTGTAGGGTGAGACATATCGGCCACATGGAGTGGGGTATCCGGGTGTTTGAAGTACCAGCGGCGCCATGCTTCACCCACGGGAGCTACCTTTGCCTTCTCGGCCACTGCTGCGCGGCTGTAGGTCAGGCTGGTGTCATCTTGCATGTCGGTGAGCAGTTTTACCTTGTTGCCTGTTCTTGTGGCGTGCGCCCATGTGAGGAATAGAATTGGTTTGGCCCCATGTTGGCGAGCCAGTTCGCTCCAGCGGTGCACGGAGTCGAGGGTTTCATCCGGTTTATAGGCCGGGGTTTGGCTTTGGTCTTGCAGCAATAGGTAATCGTAGTCGCCCTTGATGAGTTTGTTTTTACCTGCGGCATGTTGGGGGCTGTTGAGGAATCCCCGCAGGCTCATTGCTCCTGCGGTGTATGAATCTACAATCAGTGGGGTGTTGTCTGCATCCGCAATGGCTTGCAGCAGTTCGGGCAGATTGTTGTAGAATGTGTAGCTGTTGCCAATAAGCAACAAGCGTTTTTCATCTTCACAATGGGCGTTGTGCACGAAGAAAACGAGAGAGAGCAACAGTAGTACTCGGTAAAATGTCATATCTGGTTGGGGGTAATGATGCGGGGTATCTGCAGGTCATGCTCCTCCGTTGGTAAATCGCTCACTATTTGTAAATCAAAGGCGGTTGCGATAATTTCGGCTTGCGGACATTGCGGTAGGTAGGTGTCGTAGTAGCCGCCTCCATAGCCTAAGCGCTTGCCCTTGTCCGTAAAGGCGACCCCGGGTACTACAATGAGGTCAATCTCGTTTGGCGGTATGAGAGGCAATCCCTCGATTGGTGCAGGAATATTGCGCTTGTCCGGCTGAATTTGAGAATGGATGTCGGTAACGTGGTAAAAGTTCATGCAACGCGCGCCGCGGCAGCGAGGGAATACATAGCGGTGTTGAGGGTACTGTTCTGTTAAGGGTAGCAGGTTAACCTCATGTGCCATGGGGGCATATAGAGCGACTGTCAGCGACTCCTTTTGTTGTAGAAGGGGAGATAAGGCACAGCGCAACCAAGCAGATTGCTCGTTGCGCTGTGTGGCGTTCATGGCGCGCAGTTGCTCGAGTATGGCTCGGCGCAAGTTGCGCTTGATGTTAGCAGTTGGCATTATTTATTCCGGTTTGCGGCCGAAGAGCGCCAGCATTCTTCCTGTTTTGCCTTTTTCTACGCGGTATGAGTAGAAGGTTTCTAAATCTGCGGCAGTATCGAGTTCGCAGTCGATGATATTTTCCGGTGCCAGTCCTGCATTTTCGAGTTGGGTTCGTATGGCTGCCGGAATGTCAACTTCGTAGTGCGGCGGTCTTATGCAGGGAGAGATGACGGCAAGGCAGTTGGACGGCAACACACCGAGTGTTTTCCGCATGGAGCGCAGCAATTCGCCAACGATATTTTGCTGGGTGCCCAACTTTCCGGAGTGAGCCAAACCACGACACCCGGTTTCTTGGTCATAAATCCAAACGGCCGCGCAATCAGCTACATAGATTCCTAAGCAGCAGTCTGCTTTCCCGCCGCAGAAAAGCGCATCTACACCTTCGACCGGAAAGGAGCAGCCAATATCTCCTACCAGTGCGACCTTGTTGCCGTGTACCTGCTGTGCGCGGCGCAACATTTTGGGGGAGATGCCGCCTTCACTTAAAACTTGCTCATGTGTGGGGGTGAGCGCGGCGATTACTGCTCCTCGGTCAGTTGTAGGCTCAATGCCGGGTATACGAGTGACAAAGCGTGCAAAGTTCTCAGGGACGGCATTCAGGCAATCGAGCCATTTGGGGGCGTAGTTACTCATGTGAGGCGAGTGGTTATTGAACTGTTTAGTTAGGTGTGGGGCTTGTTTTGCCGCTGCGGCGGTTGATGAGAGTGCGAGCGCGACCGGTACGGGCTGCATTGTCCTCCTGCGACATCAGGTTAGCTAAATCGCGAGCTATGTTGCCACGCATTCTCTCAACAAGCTCTAAACCTTGCTCTGTAATCCGAACCATGATTTTGCGACGGTCGGCTGCTGCGGTGATGCGTTTTATGTGACCGAGCTCTTGCAATTTATCTACCATGCCGGTCGCGGCAGCTGTGGAGTGACCCATCATGCGTGCGATGTTACTCATCGACAGGCTTTCTTCCTCAGCTAAATAGGTCAGCAGAAAAAATTGAGGATACGATATTTTGTCTTGTGTCAGCTCCGGCGAAAGTCTGAGAATGCAGTTGCGCTGCGAAAAAAGTACAAAGTCGGCAAGATTTTGAGCTTCATCACTTGTCAGCTTAAGTCGATTGGGAGAGAGAGGGGTTTTCATGTGTCGTGTAGAAGTGTTTTGGCTATCTCGATATTACGGCTTTGCTGACATTTTGCAAGCACAAAATTCTCAACACGCCCCCCTTTGTTAGTCGCTAAACTGAAACGCTACAAGGATGTAGCACGAAAATTGCTCAATGGGTACAATATATTGTGGTTTGTGTTATAAAAAAAATGTGTGTCTTAATTTGTAGTGGGTGCGATGCGGAGGACTTCTCGAAGCTCATCGGTGAGCAATCCGCTATTTTCCAAGCGTTCAATGTGGGAGCAAATTCCACCCCAGACTACTTGGAAATCTTGCACAAGCGCTGCAATGTTAATATCTTCTTGCAGGCTGGAGTTGGGGAGCTTGTTTTGTCTGTTTTTGAGGTCAGCGGCTCTTTGAGCCAGTTCTCGCAATTGCGGAAGAGCTGCAGCTGTAGTGGGCTTATCCGTACAGCTACTGAGCAATAGCTCTGTTTCGGAAAGGAGGGCAACAATTTCTTGTGCTAGGCTATAGTGTGAATCCGTTTGAGCAACAGCTGCAGAACAAAGGAGGAATGGTACTGCGGCTGTTGCCGGGAAGAAATGAATGTTCATTGGATATCCGGCCGGGGATTTGGGTTAATGCCTGGAGCGGTGCTTGCGGTAGAGCTTTTGAGGGGTGCCGCAGTTTGGACAGCGGAACCAGAAAAAGAATATAATATGCAGCGCTGTTGGAAGGGTGATACCCAGAAACGGAAGTCTGTGTGCATGTCCGTTTCTTACGTAAGGGCGCAAGCTGAATAGTTGCATGTTACATACCGAGCACCTCGTCTTTCCTGCGGTGATAAAGTATGGCATCAGTAGCAATGCTAACAATGCAACTATGTATTCGGCCTTCAGTTCAGGTAATACTCCAAAGATAATCATCGGTGGAATGATTAACCAAGCCAACAGGTCAATATAGAAAAGCACCACAGCACAAGAACAAAGGAACACACGCACCGGATGGGAACAGTGAATACTATGACTTTTATCGTGCAGGGCAGCGGGCGAGGAAGCCTTGTTCTTTTTGCTCCCTCTGCGATGTCGTGAGGGACCCAGTACCGGGGTGCTGCGAGGGAAGAGAAGTTCTCTTGTAGGCGAGAAATCCTTTCGGGGTTCCTCTGAATAAATACTTTCCGGTGCTTGGGGATTAACTTGCAGAATTTCTGTTAATCGCTCAGGCGTCAGCACTGCCATCTCTTCAGGAAAGCTTTCTTTTGCTTGTGAGACATCGCGCAGTAACTGCTCAACGCCTATGGCATTAACCTGATTAAAATCGGTAATGCCACAAATGGCGAAAGCTCGCTGTTCTGCTTCTGAGAGTTGGACGGTGTTTTGCATTGCTTGCATAGTGTGGGTAAACTCAGATAAGAGCCGAGAGCATTGCTTCGAGCTGTGCCTTCTTGTTCTCCCAGTCCGCCAATCGGGCGCGCTCTTGGTCAACAACTGCAGCCGGGGCACGGTCTACGAACGAGGAGTTGCTGAGCTTGGCATTGCTCTTGCTGATTTCTTTCGTAATTTTCTCCAGTTCTTTGCTGATGCGGCTTCGCTCAGCGTCCACATCTACCAAGCCTTCCAGCGGCAGGAACAGCTCGCCGAAGGGGGTAAGTGCAGTGGGGGTTCCCTTCGCCGGTTCGTATGTTGAATCCATCTCTGCGCTTTGGGCACCTGCAAGCAGAGCCAAACGTGCTACCAAATCATCCGTAAGGGGGAGAGCCGGCTTCACAACAAACTTAACTTTCTTGTTGGTCGCCAAGTTGTATTCAGCCTTCAGGTTACGAGCGCGGTTTGCTGTCTCATACAGAGCTGTGGAGAGGGCACGAGCTTTCGATATATCCGTATCGCTCAGGCCGGCCAGCAGAGACTCTGCTGAGGGCAGGGGGGTGCTCATGAGCGGCTTGTTTTCATTGCGTGCCGCAAAACCGAGACTCTGCCACAACTCTTCTGCTATGTGGGGCATAATCGGGGAGAGCAGAGCCAGATAGTGGCGCAGCACGGTGTCGATGGTGTAGAGCGTTGCATTCTTTACAGCTGGCTCGCCATCGCGCAAATCATTCTTCACGGCTTCCAGGAAAAGCGAGCAGTATTCGTTCCAGAAGAAGCTGTAGAGAGCTTGCGTGTAGGTGTTGAATTCGTATTTGCTCAGAGCATCTGCCACTGTGGTATGCAGCTCCTTGAGCTTGGCAAGGATGTCTATATGTACCGGTGCAAACTTAGGCGCCTCGGTACCGGCTTCACCCTGCATCATGCGGAATCGAGCAGCATTGTAGAGCTTGTTGGCAAAGTTCTTACCTTCTTCGATTTGTTTTTCGTCGAATTTAACGTCTGTGCCGGTGGGGGCTATACGCATGAGGCCAAAGCGAAGGCCGTCTGCACCATAGTGAGCGATGAGGTCGAGCGGATCGGGGCTGTTGCCCAAGCTCTTACTCATCTTGCGCCCAAGCAAGTCGCGTACAATGGAGGTAAAGAATACGTTGCTGAAGGGCTTGCCATCGGCAAATCGGTAGCCGGCCATAATCATGCGGGCAACCCAGAAGAAGATAATATCCGGGCCGGTTACCAAATCGCTGGTCGGGTAGAACTTGTTGCGGCACTCTTCATCCATGGTGGCAAAGGGCCACAGCCAGCTGCTGAACCATGTGTCGAGAGCGTCTTCATCCTGTACCCAGTTTTCAGCATCTGCGGGCGGTTCAACTCCTACATAAATGTCACCGGCGGCGGCATCTGCCTCGTCGAGTTTTGCGGCCTCCTGAAGTTGTTCGGCTTTGTCTTTGCGGTACCACACAGGTATGCGGTGACCCCACCAGAGCTGGCGAGAAATGCACCAATCCTGAATACCCTCAAGCCAGTGAGCGTAGGTCTTGCCCCAGTGAGCCGGGCGGAAAACAATATCGCCGTTGGCAACGGCCTCTGCTGCCTCCTTCACGCAGGGGTATTTGAGGAACCACTGCATGCTGAGACGGGGCTCGATGGGTACATCGGAGCGTTGGGAGATGCCAACATTGTTTTCGTAATCCTCCACTTTTTCGAGCAGGCCTTTGGCTTCGATGATGCTGATGGATTTCTCGCGTGCGACAAATCGATCAAGCCCGTGAAGCTCGGGGCAAGCGGGGCAGTTGATGTGCCCGTCTGCTGTGAGAATATCAATGATTTCGAGATTGTTCTTCATGCCGACTTCAAAGTCGGTGCGGTCGTGGGCAGGGGTGATTTTCAGAGCACCGGTACCGAAGTCTATCTCTACATGGTCATCGGCAATGATGGGAATTTCGGTCTCAACGAGCGGGCGAATGACAGTTTTGCCGATGAGGTGGCTGAAACGCGGGTCTTTGGGGTTCACGGCGACAGCGACGTCGGCCATGATTGTTTCGGGGCGTGTGGTGGAAACCAGCAACTGCCCGCTGCCGTCAGCAAGTTTGTAACGGATTGTGTAAAGCTTGCTCTTGGAGGGCGTCATGATTACCTCCTCGTCAGAAAGCGCTGTGCGAAGTACCGGATCCCAGTTCACCATGCGGCGACCACGGTAGATAAGCCCTTCCTTAAACAGCTCGGTGAATGCGCGAGCAACTTCAGGGGCGAACACATTATCCATGGTGAAGCGCTCACGCTCCCAGTCGCAGGAGCAACCGAGTTTCTTCAACTGTTTGATGATGATGCCGCCGTGTTTTTCTTTCCATTCCCACACCATCTTGACAAAGTCTTCGCGACCTACATCGTAGCGGGTACGGGGCGGTGTTTCTTTTGCAAGTTCTTTCTCGACTCGTGCTTGTGTAGCAATGCCGGCGTGGTCTGTACCGGGGAGCCACAGTACTTCCTTACCTTCCTGGCGGGCGCGGCGAGCAAGTATATCCTGAATTGTATTATTAAGTACATGGCCCATGTGCAACACACCGGTTACATTGGGCGGGGGGATTACGATACTGTAGGCGGGCTTGTCAGATTTCGGGTCTGCATGGAAGCAACCCTCTGACATCCAACGGTTCTGCCATTTTTCTTCTACAACGGTGGGTTCGTAAGCCTTGGGCAATTCAGTCATGACGCGCGCCAGTATACAGCATCACTCTATTATATGCAAGCATTTTATCTGATATGACAGCCTGAAAACTTATATCGCATTGCCTCAAAAATCCAGTCACCGAACTGACACTTCCCACGAGTTCGGCTGACACGTGAAAAGCTGGATGCCTCATAAATCAGGCACTAATATATACACATGTCACTCAGAATGAGTAAACAAGCAATAATGGAGTTACTGAATTCTAACGCAGTAAAGTATCGAAAGACACGCTCCCGTAAAGCTAAGGGCGAACTTCTGAAGCA
>JAZLDM010000081.1:0-6966 GCA_045614705.1 Akkermansia sp. | reverse complement strand
TGAACCGTTATCCTCGCCGCATCTTTGAAGGAAAATCTGCACGCCTCATGGCACGTGCAGAAAAGCTCCATTTTATCAAATTTGCAGCCTAAATAGAAGAAAAATCACTTACTGTCGCATTTGGTCTTGCAATTCAGCAACTTTTTTTCCACTACTCCCCTTCTCTTTTAATCGTTTAAGAGCCCTTCGGCCTCGCAATAGCGCTGAACCAGCATGCAACCGTAGTCATACAGGCTCATATTGGCGGCGTGATTGGTAGCATAGTCATCCAGCTCCCAGGGCCAGTAGCGCTCGCGCTCGCCGGAATGTTGCGACTCGTAGTTAAGATAATCGCTCAGGCAAGCCTGTTGAGCAGCTGTAAACTCCACACATTTTCCACGCAAAAAGTCATCGCTGCGGGCAGTTGGGGGTTCCGTGCCGAGAAATAACAACAGGTTCACCCCACGAAGAGCCGCACAAATAAAAGCCGGCAAATAAAAGCGGTAAGCCCCTGCGGCCATGTAAGTAAGGGAACAATTACATGCCATCAACAGGGAATCGGGTATACGCCGCCAATCGTCTCGCTCCTCCAGCGGCGCGAGCAAGGCCTGAGCGTTGGGCGACATGTACTCATCTTCCGCCTCACCACCAAGCAAACCGCGAACATCTCGATACGAAGTCACATTGTCAAATGCCTGTTCTATGCGCTCTATCAAACGCTGACCGGCGGGTGTCGGAAAGTGGGCTGCCCGCTCCGCTGACACCTCTGCCAATGCAGATTCCACGCGACGTTGGCGCGCCTCCAGCTCCTGCAAAAACTCCTCAGCTTCTGCCACATAGGACTTATCAAAGAGCCCCGGCAAAGAGAGTTGACGGGAGCTCTGTTTCTTCTTGCTCATGCGCTCAGTCTACCCAAAAAAACCGGGGCTTGCAACAGAAAAGCAATAAAATCTTGCCGCGAACGGGGAAATATGCTAGCATAGCCCGCCGACCCACGGCAGTACATTCGCACGATTATGGCAGAGAAGTTCGACATCAACAGCTTAAATCCCGCTCAGCGCCAGGCAGTACAGACCCTCAATGGGCCGGTACTCATACTTGCCGGCGCGGGTACAGGCAAAACCCGCACGGTAACATGCCGAATTGCCAACATGATAGATAAGGGGGTAAACCCCACCGGAATTCTCGCCCTTACCTTTACCAACAAAGCCGCGAATGAAATGGCTGATCGTGTGGCCGGGTTGGTAGACCGCAAGTCAGCGCGCAAAATGACCGTGTGCACCTTTCACTCGCTCTGTGTGCGTATTTTACGCCAAGACATCGGTCGATTGGGCTACAAAGAAAACTTCTCCATCTACACCGGCAGCGACCAGAGCGGCTTGCTCAAGCGCCTGATTATGGAGTACGGTGCGCGCCGCGAAAAGCTCGAACCGGCGCAAGTCATTGCGGAGTATTCCCGCGTGCGCAATCTGGGGCAAGATTACAAAGCGATAGAAGACACGCTTATTTCGACCGTTGCCGGGGCTTATCAGCGCGAGCTGAAGGCACAAAATGCTGTGGATTTTGATGATTTGCTCATTTTGACGGAGCGTTTGCTGCGCTGCTACCCGGATGTGCATGAAAAGTGGAACAAGCGGTTCTCGTACATCACGGTGGACGAGTTCCAGGACACGAATTCCCTGCAGATGAGCCTGCTGCGGCAGCTCGTAGGCCCGGAGCACAACGTGTGCGTGGTGGGTGATGATGACCAGTCCATCTACGGTTGGCGCGGTGCCCAGATATCGAACATTCTCGACTTCGAGAGCTTTTTCCCCAACCCCACGGTTATCAAGCTCGAAGAAAACTACCGCTGCACCAAACAAGTGCTCGACTGCGCCAATATTCTGATTCGCAACAACGCCGGGCGCAGAGACAAAACGCTGCGTACCAATAAGGTAGGCGAGTACCCCGTGCGGCTGTTGGCTATGCCCGGCCCGCAGGAGGAGGCTGAGTTCATGGCCGATGAAATCGAGCAGATTCACCTGCGCGACCGTCTGCCGTGGGAGAGCTTCGCTGTGCTTTTCCGCGCCAATGCTCAGAGCCGAGCCCTCGAAATGGCCCTGCGCGAGCGCCATATTCCCTACCGCATGGTCGGTACCAAGAGTTTCTTTGATCGCCGCGAAGTGAAGGACCTCATCAGTTACCTGCAAATGATGGATAACCCGGATGCCGACCTGCACCTGCTGCGTGTGCTCAACACGCCCCCCCGTGGCATCAGCGTGAACACCGCCTCCTTCGCTATCGACTGGAGCCGCGACAACAAGAAGAGTATATGGGCCACCCTGCTGGACCTCTCCTTCCTCTCTGAGTGTTCCACTCGCTCCCAAAACAGCATCGAAGCGTTCACCGAATTAGTTACCCGCTACGGTACCGAGTTCGCGCAGAGTGAGCGCCCCTTCGTCGATATCCTCTCCGACTTCCTCAAAGAGACTCAGTACGAGGAATATATATCAAAAAACTGTAAAACGGAGGAAGAAAAGAATCGCCGCCAATCCGCGATAGATGACATCAAATCCGCCCTGCGCCAGTACTGGCTGCCGGGTGCCAAACTGACTGACTTCCTCGCCAAAATCAACCTCGATAACGACCGAGATGATGATGACATCGAGGCCAAAAGCGGTGTGTGCCTTATCACCATGCATGCCGCAAAGGGCTTGGAGTTCCCGCAAGTGTATATCGTGGGTGTGGAAGACGGTTTGCTGCCCCACACTCGCTCGGTCGATGAAGGTAACCTCGATGAGGAGCGCCGCCTGTTCTATGTGGGTATCACGCGCGCTCGCGAGCGACTGACCATGACTTACTGCGCCAAGCGCTCGCGCTATGGGCAAGAGGAGCGCTGCCGCCCCTCCTGCTTCATTTCCGAAATTCCTAATCGCCTTTACGAGTTCGTTGATTACGATAAACTCATGAAGACGCCCCTCACCGAGGACCAATGCGTGGACGCCATCGCCTCGCTACGCGCTCTGCTCGATGACTGAATAGGCGTTTATTGCACCATTTGTTTGAAATATTCCAAAATAAGTTAGTTTTTTCTTACTTTTATGCTTGCCATTCTGCTCCGAGTGTGATAAATTACGCGCAGAGAGTTAGCCACATCAAACATTTTTACAATAGAAAGGATAAACAATGAGCGCAAACATAGCAAAAATAACGGCCCGCGAGATACTGGATTCGCGCGGGAATCCGACGGTAGAGGCTGAAGTACAGTTGCTCAGCGGCATAGTCGGCATAGCCTCCGTTCCCAGCGGGGCCTCCACAGGCGAGCACGAAGCCTGCGAACTTCGGGACGGCGACAAAGGGCGCTACCGAGGAAAAGGTGTGCAGCAAGCAGTTACCCACGCCAACAAAGATTTAGCCCCTGCCCTGATTGGGCTAGACGCCCGGGACCAGATAACCGTAGATAGGGTCATGCGCGAAGTTGACGGCACGGTGAACAAGTCGCGCATGGGAGCCAATGCGATACTGGCAATATCCTTGGCCACAGCAAGGGCCGCCGCGCAAGCCACCGGGCAACCGCTCTACCGCTATTTAGGCGGACCGAATGCTCACATACTCCCCGTACCGATGATGAATGTGCTCAACGCCGGAGCCCACTCAGACGCCCCCATCGACTTCCAAGAGTTCATGATAGTACCGCGCGGGCTGCCGACTTTCCGCGAGGCACTGCGCTGCGGTGCCGAAATCTTCCACGCCTTGGGTAGCGTATTGCGCAGCAAGGGCTTAAGCACAGCCGTGGGAGACGAAGGCGGCTATGCCCCGAACCTGAAGAGCGCGGATGAAGCGCTGGATGTCATCATGACCGCTATCAGGAATGCAGGCTATCGTCCGGGGGAGGAAGTAGGACTGGCGCTGGATGTGGCCAGCTCCGAGTTCTACGATGCCGAAAGCGGGCTGTATGTCTTCAAAAAGAGCAGTGGCGACCGCCTGACCGCAGCGGAATTAACGGAATATTACAAGGGGCTTATTGACCGCTATCCCATTGTATCAATAGAAGACGGCTGTGCCGAAAACGACTGGGATGGCTGGAAATTGCTCACAGACAGCATCGGCAATCGCTGTCAGTTGGTAGGCGATGACCTCTTCGTCACCAACGTTGACTTCCTGCGTAAAGGTATCGAGGCCGGAGTCGCCAACTCCATACTCGTTAAGCTGAACCAAATAGGCAGCCTGAGCGAAACCTTCGAGGCCGTACGCCTGGCTACCACCAATGCCTATACGGCAGTCATATCGCACCGCAGCGGTGAGACGGAGGACTCGTTCATTGCCGATTTGGCAGTTGCAACCAACTCCGGGCAAATTAAGACCGGTTCGCTCTCCCGAGCAGACCGATTGGCCAAGTACAATCAATTGCTGCGCATCGAAGAACAACTTGGAGCCAATGCCCGCTACGGGAGCAGATAATCCCCCCCTCAATCTGCGCCCGGAATCGGCAAGTCGGCAGCGTTCCTGTATGGAACGCTGCCTTTTTTACAAAAAAAGTCCAACAATCGCGCATGATTTTTCGTCATTCTATGCAACAGGAGCATTCACCAATGAACATAACCAACCAAGCAAACACAGGGAATGACACGCTGCGCATAGGAACCGAACTGGGTGACTACCGCATCATCCGCCTGCTCGGCAGAACCGACTCAAGCATCAGCTATCTGGCATTCGACAGCTTAAACAAGCACAATGTCACCATACGCGAATTCTTCCCCACTGCCATTGCCCTTCGCGGAACGGACAGGTTGAAGGTCGTGCAATCTGCACGCTGCCGGCAAGCTGGTGCTCTGATTGAAGCAGTGGAAGAATATGTGCAGCAAGCCCGAGCCTTGGCTGCAATTACACACCCGAACGTGGCTCCCATCAAATCCATTTTCCGTGCACTCGGTACAGCATACTGCGTGTATCCCGAAATGACGGGGCAGCCACTGAGCGCCTTTGCTACACCACTCGGTAGTATCACCGAACAGCAGCTCATGCCTATACTGAAAGATTTGCTGCACACCTTCTCTTACCTGCACGTGCGCAAAATCTTCCACGGCAATCTGAAAGCCGCCGACATCATCATCCAGCAGGGCAACAAACCGGTCATTACCAACTTTCTACCGGAATTTTTCGCTCCCAAAAACGCTGCAACACGCGATATGTACGCGCTTGCCCATATATGCTACACGCTCATAACCGGCACGCCGTGGAATGACGACGTACCGCCGCTCTGCACCATACCGGAGCTACGAAAACGCTTTTCGACAGATGCGCTGGCCGCCATCGACAACGTACTCACAGCCGACCCGGTCATGCGCTGTCATTCGATTGGCGATTGGCTTACCGCCCTCCCCGAGCAGTCCCCACCCGCCGTTGAGCACGACTCGGCTCAGCCACAGCGCAAGAACAGCACGCGGGCCTTTGTCATCGGCATCATACTGGGACTACTGGCTCTGTCAGGCTATGCAGCCTGCCACATGCTGGGACTTTTTAACTGAAAAAAAACGATAGACAGGCGATTGCTGTCTATCGTTTTTTTTATATTGAGTTATATCTTAAATTACTGCTGGGGAGCAGCGGCCTTGCGTGCAGCCTTGGCTGCGGCCTTTGCGGCGCGCTCTGCCATTTTCTGCTTTTCCTCTTCGGAGAGGATGCGCGGGAACACCGGGCTGGGAGCCTGCACCTGATGACCGTCCTTCAGAATACCCCAAGCCAAAGTCTGCGGGCTGAGAGTTGCGGGGTCCACCTGCAGCTGGGAAAGGATGCGAGCAGAGGCATCGGGCAGTACACAAGCAATGAGGTAACCGACCTGCACACAGCTTTCAAGCAGGTGAGCCAGTACATTCTGCAGCTCAGGAAGACGAGCTTCATCCTTAGCAAGAGCGAAGGGCTGAGTTTTTTCAATGTACGCATTGCAACGCCCCACATGTGCATTGAGCGCGGCCAAAGCCTCGGAGGTACTGTAAGCGTTCATGCACTCGGAGAATCGGGCAACAGTAGCGGCCATGCTTTCGCGCAATTCCACGGAAAGCTCATCGGTAGCCAACTCAGGAGCCACGGTCACCACACCGCCAAGGTAGCGAGTGCACATATTGAGAGAACGGTTGCACAGGTTGCCGAGGTCATTGGCCAGCTCGGTGTTGTAGAGCATCTTCATGCGCTCAACATCGTAGTCACTGTCGTAACCGGTCTTGGTGTCGCGCACCAGGTAGTAGCGCACGGCCTCCGGGCCGAACACATCGCACAGGTCGTTCGGATCCACAATATTACCAAGAGACTTGGACATCTTTTCGCCCTTGATATTAATCCAACCGTGAACAAGAAGACGCGGCATCTCCTCATCGGTGAATCCCATAGCGTGCAGCATGCACAGCCAGTAAATACCGTGTGCCGGCACAAGAATATCCTTGCCTATTACCTCGCAGGCAGCAGGCCACAGCTTATTGAAATCAGGCAGCGAGGGGTCGCCGTCGGACAAGTAACCGGCGAAAGATATATAGTTGATGAGAGCATCAAACCATACATAGGTCACAAAATCCGGGTCGAAGGGCAGCGGAATCCCCCAGGAAAGGCGGTCTTTAGGACGCGAAATACACAAATCCACCCCGGCAGAGCGCTCAATGGCATTCAGCAAATCCTGGCGGCGGAATTCGGGAGTCACCACAGAGGGGTGGTTCAGCACATAATCCCTGAGCCACTCCACATGCTGGCTGAGGTTGAAATACCAGTTCTCCTCCTCCAGTCCCACCACTTCGCCCCATTCCGGGCCGAACACACCTTGCTCATTGCGCTCCTTATCCGTCAGGAACTGCTCCTGGCGAATGGAATAGAAACCCTTGTAGCCCTTCTTGTACAGACAGCCCTTCTCCTTGAGGTCACTCAGAATAGCCTGCACACAGGCCTTGTGGCGGGCATCTGTCGTGGCAGCCCAGCCATCGTACTGAATGCCAAGGCGTTCCCAGAGCGCAATGAACTTCT
>JAZLDM010000080.1:0-2358 GCA_045614705.1 Akkermansia sp. | reverse complement strand
ATTTGACAAGAGTTCGACCGATTAAGCTTGCAACTTGGGAGAAAAGATGTACAGTACCCATGGAAGGTGTTTTTTTGGAGTAACACCAGCATACGTTTTGCTGGTGAAAAAATCAACCTTCCATTTTCTTTGCCCTGATTTTTGCTGTTTTGCTATCCTTTCAGAAAATCTTTGGGACACATGTGCAAAAACAGAGCAAACAGAAGCGCAGGAAAAGACCATCCGCGTGCTGTCCGAAATGTCTGTCCGCTTGCAGACCATCGAGCACCGGATGGAGGAGCGGCACATACAGCCGCCTCCGGTGACGAAAAAGAAGAGTGAGCGCGTTGATTTTAGGGAAAATATGTGATAAAATCGCGGAGCGATGAAAACGCGTACTCTCATTACACTTATCATTGGAGGATTATGGGTGTTTCTGCTGATTGTGGTGCTCCTCACCCCTGTGCAATGGCCTGTTCATGAAGGTTTATTGAGCAGCACAACACCCGCGGTGCATCCGGCAACAGGGGTATCGGTTGATGCTCCTTTCCTGAGTGTGGCGGTGGAGGAACGTCTTGTTATAAATCGCTATAGCAGCTTGGGAACGGAAGGATATCTGGCAGAAGATGCGCAGATTGACACTCTTGTCCTCGCCAATAAATCATACTTTTTCGGGAGGGATTTGAGCCATTGCGCCCAGGAACATCTTCGTCCTCTCCCGCTGGTGGCGGATTCAGTGCACCCCCAAGAGGGGTGGCGGGTTGAGCAGATAGAGGGGAATGTGGCAAGACTCCGGCACGAGGACGGCAGCACGGTCAGCTACACCTACTCTTACCTGCCGCAGCAGACAAGGGTGTATTATTCAGGGACGCAGTATGGCAATGTGCTGGTAATTGATGAGTATGATACGGAAAATTATAATTTCGCCTATGCCATCGCGACGCGGAAGGGCGCGCTGGAGACCTCCTATTCGTTATATCGCGATGGATTGGAAGGCAAGCTTGCCAGAATTGCCCTGTTCCTGTTCAGCGTATTCGCGGGACTGTTGCTTTTTTGTCTCTACCAGGAGGAAATATCGGCATGGATTCGCCTTGGCCGAACGCAGAAAAAAGAGAATGATACAGAAGGCTCATAAGCCCGGTTTCACATGTGCGGAGTAATCTCAATTTATGCTCCTCTCTCCGCGAATGCTGTATTTGATTTTGCCTAGCCTCTTACAAGCGATGCAACACTCTACATAATTGTGGAGATATTTTCACAAAAGTCTTCTATCCAATATATTATAATGTGATTCCATATTTGCTTGGGCTGAACGTAGGAAAAACGAAAAAAGCGAATTCCGGTCAAAACTTTTCCAAGCTGATGGCTCGTTAATTCCACTTAATCCCAGAAACCGAATCAGAAAACAATCTGGTTCGGTTTTTGTTTTTTATTGATTTTCAATACCTACGCACGCTTAGGCATTGCAGGGGGCTTCGCTAAAGCTACGCCCACCCTGGCGCTTACGAGCCCGCGCACCGCCCCGCCGGGCGCAAAACGACCCAAAAAGGCCAAAAAGCCTACTTGTCACGGCGAAGCTTTAGCGGAGACGGAAGCATGCCTACCTGTCGCGGCGTATCGTAGAGATGACGGAAGCTCTTTTTCTAAGCTCAAATGCTTTTCAGGGTCACTAAACAAGCTTCGAATCTGCAATCTGTTGATACTGTGAGCTTCCGTCTTCGGGGTTCCCCCTACGCCGTGACGGGTAGGCTGTTATGCGGCGATAGTGGCTCTTCGTCAAGCAAAGATGTTTCGAACAGAGAAGCTACACAGAATCAGTAGTTTAAGGTGCATTTTTCACCGAGTGGCAACCTAAAATGAAACATCGCTTGCAAGGGGATAAAATGGGTCAACACCAAAATGAGTCAACACCAAAATGAGTCAACACCAAAATGTGTGGAAACGCTGTTATTTGAGTCATCGACCATGTGAGCACTCTACTAATACCCTTAATTTGTAGTTTTCGAAGTTTCTGTAGCCGTATCCTCGGCGCTGAATTCCTTTTATCTTACGATGGAAGCCCTCGGTAATTCCATTATTTTTTGAGAAGCGCCACATGCGAATAATGGGCTCAAACCACTGGCGCATGGTTCACCGTAAGTTCATGTTGAGGGCGAGCTCCGGGGCTGAGGTATAGGTTCTCTTGTTGACTTTTCCTCCGGGGAGTTCTGCGAGCAGGCTTCGTAAACAGCAAATATACCGGCACAGGGAATCGTAGCAGCCAAGCCACCCAGCAGCAGGGCATTTCCGGCAAGCGTCAGCGGAGCATCCACCCCCACGGCGATGAGGGCACCGAGCGGATAAGCATAGTATTTGTGCGCATCGGTATGAGGTTTGTAA
>JAZLDM010000079.1:0-3530 GCA_045614705.1 Akkermansia sp. | reverse complement strand
GGAGCACTACAAGGAGAGCCAGTTCCCGCCCATCCCTGATCCGGATGACTTCAAGAAGCTGCGCGATGAAAACGCCAGCTGCGCCGACCTCTTCAATGCGATGGATACCCGCACCATCATGGGCTTCATGCTCAAGCCCATGAACTGCCCGCACCACATCCGCATTTACTCCAGCGACCCCCATTCCTACCGCGACCTGCCCGTGCGTTTGGCTGAGTTCGGTACCGTGTACCGCTGGGAGCAGAGTGGCGAGCTGGGTGGTATGACCCGTGTGCGTGGTTTCACGCAGGACGACGCCCACATCTTCTGCCGCCCCGACCAGATTAAGGAGGAAGTCCACCAGTGCATCGGCATTGTGAAGCACATTCTCGGTACTCTGCAGATGACGGATTACCGCGTGCGCCTTTCCCTGCGCGATAAGGACTATTCCGATGCCAAGTACGTCGGCACAGTCGAGAACTGGAAACTCGCAGAGCAGGCTCTGCGCGAGGTGCTCGCCGAGAACGGTTTTGACTACATCGAAGCCGAAAACGAGGCCGCCTTCTACGGTCCCAAGATTGACTTCATCGTGCGCGACGTAATCGGCCGCGACTGGCAGCTCGGCACAGTGCAGGTGGACTACAACCTGCCTGAGCGTTTCGACCTGAGCTACACCGGTGCCGACAACAAACCGCACCGTCCGGTCATGATTCACCGTGCTCCCTTCGGCTCCATGGAGCGCTTCACCGGTCTGCTCATCGAGCACTTTGCCGGCAAGTTCCCCACATGGCTCGCCCCGGAGCAGGTGCGCGTGCTGCCCATTTCCGACAAGGTTGCCGACTTCGCCGAGCAGGTGCGCAAGACCCTTGCCGCCAAGAGCGTGCGCGTGAAGCTCGACGATGCGCCCGATAAGATTGGCGCCAAGATTCGCAATGCCCGCCTCGACCGCGTGCCCTACATGATTGTAGTCGGTCAGCGCGAGGCGGAGGAGGGCATGGTTTCCGTGCGCCACCGCGAGCTTGACGTCGTGGGTACCATGAAACTCGAAGACTTCGTAACCGCTCTGACCGCTGAAATCGACCAGCGTCTCATTGCCCCTGCGTTCACCCCCCAACAGAAGGAGGCCCCGCAACAGTAACGAACGCACAGACTCTCTCTCTCCGGCTGGGGCGATAGGCGCTCCGCTCACGTCGCCCCTGCCGGAACCTTCCATAACATCGACCACAACTAAGTACACTACACAAGTGCCAGCCCCACAGAAAAACAACAACGCTGCTACTCGCCCCAATCGCCGCGAGCAGAACAACAAAACCCCGCAGGTTCGAGTCAACGACCGAATCCGCGCCCCCCGTGTCCGAGTCGTCACCGCCACCGGTGATCAGCTCGGCGTTATGGCTACGCGAGATGCTCTCATCCGTGCCAAGGAAATCGGCCTTGACCTCGTGGAGGTCGCTCCGAATGCTGACCCGCCCGTTTGCCGCCTTATCGACTACGGTAAGTTTAAGTACATGCAGGCGAAAATGCAGAAGAACAACAAGGCCAAAACCGTGCGCATGAAGGAAATTAAGCTGCGTATCGGTACCGATGTGAACGACTACAACGTCAAGATGGCTCGTACCGAGCAGTTCCTTGACCACGGTCACAAGGTGCGTTTCCAGTTGCGTTTCCGCGGGCGTGAAAATGCCCACCAGCAGCTCGGTTTGGAGGTGATGGCTAAGGTTGTGGAAGATATGAAAACCATGGGTAAGGTAGACCAGGCCGCCAAATTGGCCGGCAATACGGTCACCATGGTGCTTACTCCCTTGCCGCCTGCTCAGCGCGTCAAGAAGTTTAAGAAGTACGAGGAAGCCGACTTCGATGCCGAGTCGGACGAATTCGATGCTACTGACGACGAATAAAGAGCTCCGAGATTGTTTTACCATTGTGGGTTGCTCCTTGTGTGCAGCCCACAATTTTTTTTAACGGATTTTACTTGCAAGCTCCTTCGCGTTGCGTATAATGAGCCCGCAGAATATGAATAGCGCTGATCAATACTTCCTGCTGCGAGATGGTGAGAGCTACGGCCCCTACACCGTGGCGGAGCTGCGCACAATGTTCGCGAATGGCGAGGTCAGTCTGGACGACACCATCTGGCGCGAAGGTATGCGGCGCCGTCTCCGGCTGGGGGCTTTGCCGGCCTTTGACGAAAAGCCTGAGGCTCTCTTACCCGGCCTTAGCAGGTTCCCGATTTTCGCCTTTTTTTCGGAGGTTTTCAAACGCCACGAAACTCAGGATATAGAAGAATGTTTTGCCGCAGGTACCGCGAAAACCACGCCCAAACTCAGCGAGGTCAGCACCAACTGGCCGATGCCGTGGATATATTCGCGCATGATTTTTGTTACCCTTCTGCTTTATTTCGGTTTCAACTGGGCGGCTACCCAGTTTCAAAACCCCATGTTGGTGCCGGCGCTCTTATTTATCGGCAATTTCGGCATTCCCTTCTGCCTGTTTGTGCTGTTCTATGAGTTCAACGTACGGCGTGACGTCAGCATCTATTCCGCCGGGGTGATGATGATGACGGGCAGCATGCTGTCCCTCGTCTTCTCACTGCTCCTTTTTGCATTCTGGGCAGGCAAGGGGGCTATATGGGCCGGACCAATCGAGGAAAGTGCCAAGCTGCTGGCCGTCTTGCTGGTCGCCCACAGAAAATGCAATGGCCGTGTGCTTACCGGGTTGTTGCTCGGGGCTGCCGTCGGCGCCGGTTTCGCCGCCTTCGAAAGTGCCGGCTTCACCTTCATGCACCTGCGCCATCTCATGATTTACCGCACCGCGGCAGATGTACTCAGCCAGACCGACCCGCTCATGGCTCGCGCGGTCCAGCAGGTCGCGGAATCCGGCATGAGCCCCGATATCGTCATGCAGTATCGTGCCCTGCTGACCGTCATTGCCGGTCATACCCAGTGGACCGCTATTTGCGCCGGTGCTTATTGGCTCATCTGGGGCCGCTTGCGCCAAGAGGGTACCCTCGGCCACCACACCGCCATGGTCAATTTTAACGTCTTGCAGGACTGGCGATTCTTAAAGATTGCCATTGTTCCCGTGGCCGTCCACATGTTCTGGAACAGTACCTTGCTGGATGATTACCGCCTGATTAAGCTCCTTCTTTGCGGGCTGGTCAGCTGGGTGCTGGTGCTGCGCCTACTCGCAGCCGGTCTGTTGCAAGTGCGCAGACGTAAAGAGCGCGAGGGCTGATTTCTCGTATTTCCCTCCTTTACCCCCAAACATTAGCCCCCACAGCCAATCGGCCATGGGGGCTTTTCCACACATGTAATTGTTTTTACATGAAGCTTTATTTGCGGCGACGGCGGGTAGCAAGGGCTGCCAGTGCCAACAGGCTCAGCGTGGCCGTAGTGGGCTCGGGGATGCTCAGTGAGCCGTCGTTGGTGACGGTGCCCTTGAACACGAGGGTGTTACCTTCATAGCTATACCCGGCGTTGCTCAGTAGGGAGGTAATATCTCTGCCGGCAAGGAAGAGGGTGCCGGAGGTTAACCCCTCGGCATCGGAGGTGATG
>JAZLDM010000078.1:0-2274 GCA_045614705.1 Akkermansia sp. | reverse complement strand
CTATATCTGCCTCCGATGCAGGCGGCATGAACCTCACTTTTGCTGATACGGATGCCCTGCAGCTTGGGGTGAAGTACCTGCTGGCCTCGGGCGACTGGTCTGCCATGGAGGACCGGATTTCTCTGTTCACCCCCGAATTGTACAAGCAGATGACCCTGGAGACCGGAAACTCTGGCTTGAGTATCCAGCTGGATATGAAGGAAGGCTTTGCCTACTGGGGTGGCAATTATTCGGAAGTGCAGCCGGGGAATAAGCTGGTGTTCATGGGTGGTGAGGATAATCTCGGACGCCTCGAGATTACCGGTGGGGCTCAGGCAGATACAGCCGTGTTCGATAATGAGACTGATTTCACCATTTCGGCTACGGATGGTAGCTCTCTGGCATTCGGTACCATGGGTAAGTATGACTCTGGTGCGTTGGTGGTGAATACCCATGTGACAGCGGATACTCTGCTGGTAGGGGATACATCTGCCCTGAAGGGCTCAGGTAAACTGGAGGTCGGTGAAATCACCGGTGCCGGTACACTTCAAGTGGCTGGTGGAGCTCACCTGCAGGTGGAATCTGGGGAAGGAGCCACGCTGCATCTGCTCGATGGTTCTAAGCTCACCACGACCGGTATGGCGCTTGGTTGCGATTTGGTACTGGGCGAAAATGCCGCTACCAGCCGAGTGAACCTTGATATTCAGGGCGAGTCTCTCAGCCTGAATGGGGCGGTGAGCGTCCAAGGCAATACGAGTATGGCCGTACAGGGCAACGGTGTGTTGAATTACAACGCCGCTTTGAATAATCTGGCGGAGCTGCAGCTTTCCGAAACCACTGGGCTTAATGTGGCTACGGAGCTGACCACGAAGGTTGCGCAGAATGGCGCTACCGTCACGGTGCAGAATGGCGGTGTGTGGCAGGTGTCTGCTGACAACGGTGCTCTGGATGGCCAGGTGGTGGTGAATGCCGGTGGTGTTCTGAGGGGCGGGAATATCATTGCGTCCGGTAATTCTGTGGAGCTGTACGGGAATCTGGATTACGATAGCTTTGTTGTGCAGAATGGCGCTACGCTGAACTTGCGCGCTGGTGGTAGATTGGATGCTGACAATGCTGTGACCATTGAAGGTACTGGCATTATGCGATTGAACACGCAGACTCTGCAGGATAAGGTCGCACTTAAGGATGGCGGCACCATGTATGGTAACGGTGGAGCTATCGGAGCCGGGGCCGAAGTAATAGCCACCAGCGGTACCGGTACTCTCAGCTCCGGCACCGGCTCACTTACGGTCAATGGACTCATTGGTGCTTCTGCCGGGGCTACTCTGCGACTGGAGGGTAACGAGGTGAGAATTTACTCCGCCAATATCAATACCGGTGGTGGTGTGCTTGAGCTTGCCGGGAATACATATCTTGGCTACTTGACTGCCTACGCTACTCAGAATATAGGTGGTACGTTAAGCGTAGTCGAAAATAGTACTCTTCATACAGAACAAGGTGATCCTTCCAGATATCAGAATATTACTCATAATATCAATCACCTTCACATCAGCAATGGTAAAAAATTGACCATTACTGATAGTTCCAGTGATTGGAACCACATTTACAATATTTCATTGTTGACCGGTTCCGGCGAAATTGAGTGGGTGGGCGTGAATCGCTGGTTTGACAATACGCCCAGTGGTCCGAGTCGCTTGGTGCTTCGTGGAGATAATTCCTTTGAGGGTACCCTGTTGGTGAATCAGTGGGATAATCATGGTTCTATGCAGCATGTGAGCTTGGCTCATGACTATGCCGCTAAGAATATGGTAATCAATATGTGGGGCGATAGTAACAGTCGCCCGGCGCTTGCTATCAGTACACAGAATGCGCATGTGGCCGGTATTGGTGGTACCACAAACACTTTCGTGTATGCCGGTGAGATTAAGTCATACGGCAATGGTGCCAATCCTGTGTCGACAGCTCTGAATACGCTTACCATTAACACCAAGGGTGCAGACCATACCTACAATGGCACCATACTGGGTGATGCGGATTATGGCCTGCATCTCGTGAAGGATGGAGCCGGTAAGCAGACGTTTACCAACAGTGCCAATGTGGTACACGATGTGACAGTATTGCAGGGTAATTTGGAGTTTACAACCGCTCCTACAGTACACGGTGATGTCAGCATTGCTCTGGGTGCAGAGCTGACGCTGGGCAGCGGTGCTTTCTCGCTGAATGCCGGGCAGACCCTTAATGTGCTGGCCGGGGAGGGCAGTTCACCTGCCGTACTGAACAACAGCCTCGTATTGA
>JAZLDM010000077.1:0-21893 GCA_045614705.1 Akkermansia sp. | reverse complement strand
TTTTATGTACGACCGACGCGATATGCGCACTGCGGTGAAAGTCCGCGCGGAGCCGCGATGATGCGGAATCCCAGACCTGAAGAACAACTGCGGGGAGGTAACGAACCGTGGAAAAGGAAGTTCGAGGGGAAATCCCGACTGTACGAACAGAAATTGCATATAAGGCCGGATGGATGGACGAGGTTGCATAAAGTGCCAAAATCCGATACATCATCAAGAGTCCATAAGGTAGATGCAGACGGCGCGGGAGGAAAGTAGCATAATCATATTCGGTGAGAACCTGCTAAGGCCTGAAAGGGTGACGGGGAAGAAACGCCCGGAAGCAGGTAGTCAGCAGAGGCATAGTACCCATCCCTTGGTGGGGAAGGCCGAAATCCAAAACAGCACAGTACAGCCTGAAACTCATGAACGTGGAGAGGCAGAACCAAGACACCTTATACCAGATGGAGCTCGACTTCGATACCCCATCGGGGGAGGTGTGCCCACATGGAAGCGGTGAGGGTGCGAATCCCACAGCTGCACCATCGCGGGAGCAGCAAGCGTTTGCGGCGTGGAGGGAGACACTGAACTGGGAGGAGCGCATACTTGAGAATATAGCACACCGCTACAATCTTGAGCATGCATGCCAGAGAGTGAAAAGCAACAAGGGAGCCCCGGGAATAGATGGCATGACCGTGGAAGAACTGGAGCGATGGCTGAACACCCACATGGCAGAACTGAGAGAGCAACTGCTCAACGGCAGCTACCAACCACAAGAGGTAAAGGGAGTGAGCATCCCCAAGCCAAACGGCGGGAGGCGGCAACTGGGCATACCAACGGCGATAGACCGACTGGTGCAACAAGCCTTTGTGCAAGCGCTCACCCCCATACTCGACCCGCAGATGAGCGAATCGAGTTATGGATTCCGACCGAATCGAAGCGCCCACCTAGCCCTCAAGGCAGGCTCCGCTTATGTGGAGCAAGGCTACACTGTAGCCGTAGACCTGGACTTGGAAAAGTTTTTCGACAAGGTCAACCACGACATCCTGATGTCGAGACTGGCACAGCGCATCAAAGACAAGCGAGTGCTCTACTACATCCGCCAAATGCTCAAGGCGGGAATGATGGACAACGAAGGCATCAAGCAAAAACGAGAGCAAGGCACACCGCAAGGCGGACCGCTCTCACCGCTGCTTGCTAACGTACTGCTGGACGACCTTGACAGGGAATTGGAGAATCGAGGACTGCATTTCTGCCGCTACGCAGACGACTGTATCATATTCGTTAGAACAATAGAAGCAGGAGAACGGGTGCTGGCAAGTATCAGCCGCTACATCGAAGATGAACTGAAACTCAAGGTAAACCAACAGAAAAGCAAGGTGGACAAGGTGTGGAACTGCGTCTACCTCGGCTACATCATAGGAGTAGAGGGTAAGTTGAGAATAGCACCGGCAAGCGTGAAGAAGTTGAAAGCGAAAGTGCGATTGATAACACGTCGAAACCGCCCGACACCTTTGCGCGAAGTAATAGCGGAACTTACCCCAGTGGTAAGGGGATGGACGAATTACTTCAAGCTGGCAGCAATCAACAAGCTATGTCAGGAACTCGACGAATGGACGCGCCGCAAATTGCGGTGTTTGCGACTCAAGCAATGTAAACATCCGAAAGGCCTCCGTCACTTCCTAGAGAGTATAGGATGTAAACGGAAGCTGTGGAGTGGAATGGTCGCAATGGGGACAAGGTGGTGGAGGATGGCCTGCTCGCAACCTGCGAATATCTGCATGGATAACGCATGGCTGCGGGCAGAGGGATATATCTCGTTTTATCAACTCCTCAAACGCTGATTGGAAACCGCCGTATGCCATAAATGGCACGTACGGTGGTGTGAGAGGGGGACGAGAGTCCCCCTACTCAATATAACGTTTGTTAAACGGGTACAATCAGTCTGAGGTTTCGGCGGAGCTGTGACATTGCTTCAGCAGTTCCGCTACACCTGTATTGTCGCACATTTCCGCGCAATCCAAGGCTGTTTCTCCTGCGTTGTTCTTCCGAGTTGCGTCTGCACCATAAGTAAGCAGGAGCTTTACAAGCTGCGTGTTGTCGTCTTCATTGCAGCAAGCTATGTGTAGAGGCGTATCTCCGTTTTCCAAGCGTATATGAACATTTGCTCCGGCAGCGAGAATCACCTCAACCAGCTTGTTGTCGCCAAAGTAAACAGCACTGATTAAGGGGTAGAAATCCGTATATTCGCCCTTTTGATTGAGTCCTCTGAACGGTTTGTTTATGTCTGCTCCCTGTTGCAGGCAGTTCTGCACACCGGGCAGATTGTTGTCTTCTATACATTCAATCAGTTTGTCTGCGAGTCTTTCCTGTCGAATGGAGCGTATGATGATACACTGGCTTGTATATGTTATACCCGTTGATATCAGGACGACAATGGCTGTAATGCGGAGACTGCGTTTCCACTGCTGGTTGAGTACATACCGCAGAAATACCCCCAGACAAATGAAAAATACAGCAGCGGAGAGCAGTATATCAATTTCCGGACAGTTTAGCTCTGCGGAGAGCTTATATGTTGCAAAACGATAGAGTAGAGTTATATACCCATTGATAAGGGTGAATGCAGCTGCTGCAAAAATTCGCTCTGTGGGGCGGATATTGCTGTCCTTTCGAGTGCACCAATAGATAAAGAGCAGGAACCATAGAACTTCGATGTACGGTTGGAAAGGTACCAGCAGCTCAATCAGAAGGTGCGTGCCCCCAAATCCATACTGAACCATCTTGGCAATAGGGCCAATCCATGCCACAAGTGCATATACACCCAGTGAAAGAACGGCGCGGCGCCATGGGCAAGCAAGCATTTTTGCTCCCAGTAGGAAGACAAAAATCGGTATTGCCCACTTAATGTATGTAATGAAATGGGGGATGGGTTCAACAGCTTTGCTGTTCAGTATATAGCACAATCCGCCGAATGTCAGCGTAATCAGCGCATATCGAAAGGCTTCGCGTTTGCCTGGTTTTAACCACAGCAGGGCAGCAAAGCCCCCAACTAGTGAAAAAATAAACGGGAATATCAAGGAACTATCCATTTTGGGTAAGGTCGTATCAGCTTTTCAGAATGAGTTGCGCCGCCGCGTTGCCGATTAGGAAAAATATCAGGCTGCCGATTACAGTAGCAATGATGTAAGCAGAGGATGTGAGATAAGAGCCGGCGCGTAGCAGCACGGTGTTCTCAAAGGCAAAAGCCGCCAAGGTCGAGTAGCCGCCGCAGAGCCCGGCGGTGACGGCCAGTCGCAGATTGGGCGAGGTGATAAATCCGCCGGCCGCCAGTCCGCAGAAGAGCCCCATAAACATGCAGCCCGCAAAGTTGATAATGAGGGTGTGCCATGGCATGCCCGGCACGGTTACTCCCCATTTGTTGCAGATAAACCAGCCTGTCAGGTAGCGTAATACGCCACCCGCAAAGCAACCGCAACCTACGCACATCAATGTTTTGATTGAAATCCCCATAGTAAGAGCGCGCGCATGGTAGCACCGTATGGCGGCTTTTACAAGCCCTATTTTGCTGAGAATATGGAAAAAATGCCCGACAGGCTTGCTAAAATTCCGAAAAAGGGTAGAATGTGGCTGATATGAAAATCCATGTATTGGCGGAGAATACGAGCTGTCGCGCTGATTTGGTGGCGGAGCACGGTCTGAGTTTGTTGATTGAATGCAACGGCTTGCGTATTCTTTTCGATACCGGAGCCTCCGGTTCATTTGCGGCTAATGCCGAGCGCATGGGGGTGAAGCTCAGTGAGGTGGATGTCGCTGTGATTTCACACGGCCATTATGACCACGGTGGGGGCGTGGAGCGTTTTTTGCGACTTAATGCTCACGCGCCTGTATGGGTGAGCGCGCATGCTTTTGCCCCGCATTTCAATGCCGAGGGGAAGTATATTGGCCTGCCGACAGCGTTAGCGCATCATCCTCGCATACATCGGGTGGAGGATGCTGTCACAGTGCTGGCCGATGGGGTTTTGTTGCAGACGGCACCGGATATGCCGATTCTGCATCCTACAGAGGGGGCCGGAATGAGTGCTGTTGTTGATGGTGAGC
This sequence comes from Akkermansia sp., assembly GCA_045614705.1. Lineage (GTDB taxonomy): Bacteria > Verrucomicrobiota > Verrucomicrobiia > Verrucomicrobiales > Akkermansiaceae > Akkermansia. The sequence goes on along the minus strand of JAZLDM010000077.1, from coordinate 17,816 downwards.
GTGTGCCGGATGATTTTCGCCACGAGCAATATCTGCTCTTGCAGGCGGAAGGCATGCGGGTGCTTTTCAGTGGTTGCTCCCATCGAGGTATTCTCAATATCGCTGAATATTTTCGACCGGATGTACTTGTGGGCGGTTTTCACTACATGAAGGCCGACCCGGTGGCAGATGCGGAGCGACTGCGTGCCGCAGCTGTCACTCTGTTGAGGTTGCCGACTATTCGCTATTACACCGGGCATTGCACCGGGCAGGTAGCCTACGAGCTGTTGCAGCCGCTCATGGGGGAGCGATTGCAGAGCCTCAGCACCGGGCAGGTTATAGAGATTTAGCCGCAGCGGTCAGTGTTCCTGCTCGGTTTCGTCTGCTGTGATGGGGCTGCAATCCAGCGCCCTCCAGGCCCAGACGATGTAGGCAAGTACAGCCGGTATGATGAATGAGACGTAGGTCATTGTTCGCAGGGTGAATATCCCCGCGCTACTGTTGGCTATAGTGAGTGAGCTTTGCAGCGCCGCTGTTGAGGGGTAATAGGCAGTGTTGTTCCACCCGGCGCAGAGTAAGAGCGCCAGCACGACCAGCACAGCCCCCACACCCGCCGGCCATATAGCACGCCGCTGCCCTCGTATGCCTGTCACCATGCCGGTGAGTACCAGCAATACACCAATCACCAACACTGCTGCTACGGATGGCATGGCTGACAAGTTATGCAGGTATTTGTATTGTTCGAGGTATACATAGCCATCTGACGGTAGGTATGCATAGCCATAGCCGCATAGCCAACGGAGTAACCAAGTGAGGAAGAAGAGCAGGAAGAAACCGCTCTCCATCTTTAACCGTTGTCGGCAGTTGTGCTGCAATTCTTTATCGCCTATACTGCACATGAAGTACAGGCAAGCCAGCACACGGGTAAGCAGTAGCACACTCAGTCCAAGCATGATATTTTGGGGGACGGTCACGGCTTCCAATCCATGTAGCGGATTTGCCCAGTACGAGATGACCGGCATGGCGGGATTGGTGACAGCGGCCTTGTTCACCACGAAATCGGCTCCGGTAAAGAAGGTTCCCACCGCAGTGCCGATGAGCAGCGGCCCCAGAATACCGTTAATCATCAAAAAAATACGGTAAGTGGTGGTGCCCAATACGTTGCCGCGCTTCAGTTGGAATTCGTATGATACGGCTTGAATTACAAAGCAAAGCAGGATTAACGCCCACACCCAGTAAGCGCCGCCGAAACTGGTGCTGTAAAAAAGCGGGAATGAGGCAAAGAAAGCCCCGCCGAACGTTACCAGTGTGGTGAAGGTGAGTTCCCATTTGCGGCCTGTTGCCAGCAGCAGCATTCGGCGTTGCTCTTCCGTGCGACCGAGTGTCCAAATGAGGCTTTGCCCGCCTTGTACGAACATGAGAAATACGAGCAGAGCTCCCAGCAGGGAGATGATAAACCACCAATAGTGTTGAAGCATGGAAAGATTATTCATAACTTATGCTGTGGGGGTATGAGTTTCGGGACCTCTGGCAATGGCTTTTCCCATGATGCTCAACTCTGCTATCAGCAGCAGGGTGAAAAGCCCCAGAAAGATAAAGAAGGTGGTCTGTACGGCGCCGACCTCCAGTCGAGAAATAGCGGCTACGTTCGGCAACAGGCCTTGTATGGCCCATGGTTGGCGACCTACCTCAGCAACTACCCAGCCGGCCTGACTGGCCAGCCATGCCATCGGCACGGAGAGCACAACCACCCACAGCACCCACCGCCATTGAACCCACTGCGGCAGCCATTTGCAGGCTATCAGCAGCCCGGCAAACAGCGCGATGAAGTACCCGCCCAGCATTACCATAATGCGGAAACCATAGAATGTCAGCGGTACGTTCGGAACCAGCTCGGCAGGGCTTTTCAAGTAGCCGTAGCCGAAGTACGCAAAATTGGCGCGCAGCTCTGCCAGGGCAGTTGCTTTGTCGGTTGCATCTTTTGTCTTGCGGTAAGTTGCCAGCGCGTCTATGGCCTTGCGTCCTCGAGCCATTTTTTCTTCGGCAGAGAGTGCTGTGCCGCCATCGGGCAGGGGGTAGCCGCCTTCCAGTAAGTTGCGAATACCCGGCACATAGCCATCGAGGTCGTGAGTGGCGAGCAGGGAAAGCCCATGGGGAATTTCAAACTTGAAAAGGAACTTGTTTTTTTCATCGGGCGTTGCCCAATTTGCACCCGGTTGCAACAGACCGCCAATGACTAATCCCTGTGCGTTGCCTCCTTCATAAAGTCCCTCAGCCGCAGCCAGTTTCATGGGTTGATAGAGCGCGATATCCCGCCCGCTGCGATGACCGGTTTCGGCTGTGATGAGCGAGGCCGCAAGTCCGAACCACGCTGCGACCTTGATACTGCTCAGCGCAAATTCCTTGTGCTGTTTGCGCAGTAAATACAGGCAACTGACACCCACTACAAATACTGCCCCCAGCACCCACGAACTGGCAACTGTGTGGCAGAACTTTACAACGGCCACGGGAGAGAAGGCTACCGCAGCAAAATCAACCATTTCATTGCGTACGGTGTCCGGGTTAAATTCCATACCCACAGGGTGCTGCATCCATGCGTTGGCTACCAAAATCCACCAAGCTGAGAGAGTTGCGCCGATGATGGTGAGCCATGTGGCCGTCAGGTGGGCTCGCTTACTCACTTTATTCCAGCCGAAGTACATAACCGCGATGAAGGTGCTCTCCATGAAAAAGGCAACAATGCCCTCAATCGCAAGGGGAGCGCCGAATATATCACCCACAAACCAGCTGTAGTTGCTCCAGTTTGTGCCGAACTCGAACTCCAGTATGATGCCCGTGGCCACTCCCATGGCAAAGTTGATGCCGAATAACTTCATCCAAAACTGTGCCGTCTGCCGCCAGAACTCACGCCCCGTGCGCACATAAATCGTCTCCATGATGGCCATAATGACGCCCAACCCCAACGTGAGCGGTACAAAGAGCCAGTGGTACATGGCTGTGAGCGCAAACTGCGCACGAGACCAGTCAACAAGTGTTGTTTCAATCGGTTCCATAAGTTTATTTTCTGAAGATTCGATCGGTTAGTTCAGTGGAGACTCGCTCTTGCTTTTCGTGTTCCTCGCCTTGCAGATAAGCCGGGAAGAAAAAGGCCTTGAGCACGGCAAACATGATGAAGAGCTTCAGCAGAATAATAAACCACAGCGTGCGACCTAAGGTCATGCTTCGGAAACCTTCTACATAAAATTTCACCACTTTGCGTAAAAGCATACTGTTATAATAGACAAAATGGGCTTTTTGGCAAGCATATATTGATAACAATTATAAAAAAATCAGACCTGTTTTTCTGAAGGTGGGTGACTACGATATACCCATGGATTCTGAGTTGGTACTTAAACTGTTTTGCGGGGAGGGCCGGAAATAGACGCAGAAACACAGGCGAGTTGTTGTGCTCCGTGCGGGGAATGTTGACAACGGGTGCGTGATGTGGTACCATTTGTTCTATGAACGAGTTTGATGGTAAGGTGGTTATCGTGACCGGCGGAGCGCAGGGGATTGGTCGTTGTATAGCTCAGGCTTTTGCAGCGGCAGGGGCTGAGGTGTGTATTTTTGACGTGCAGCAAAATCCGTATTTTGTTGGTGATTTATCAAATGAGGATGACTTGCGGGCTTTTTGTGCTAAGGTGCTTGGCGACTTTGGGCATGTGGATTACCTTATCAACAATGCGGCTCCGCTCTTTAAGGGGCTACCGGATTGTACTTGGCAGGAGTTCAATTATGCCCTGCAGGTGGGTGTGGCGGCACCATACATGCTAACGCAGCTGCTGATGAACCATTTTACCCCCGGGGCGGCTATCGTGAACATATCTTCCACCCGTGATCGCATGAGTATGCCCGGTACGGAGTGCTACTCCGCAGCTAAGGGCGGGATTGCTGCGCTTACGCATGCGTTGGCTGTCTCTCTGGCCGGGCGTGTGCGTGTGAACTCTATTTCCCCGGGATGGATAGATACGCAAGGAACTGAGTACAGCGGGGCAGATGCCACTCAGCACCCCGTTGGTCGTGTAGGGCGCCCTGAAGATATCGCCCACATGGTGCTCTACCTCTGCTCGGAGCGCGCCGGGTTTATCTCCGGCGAAAATATCTGCATAGACGGTGGCATGACCCGGCAAATGATTTACCATGCCGAGCATGGTTGGCAGCTGAACTTCTGGAAATAATGGAGGGCCATGTATATGACCGCGCTGTTGCCCTACATCGCCATGGTAAGAATCTTGGCGGTAGCATTGCGTGCCCTTAACTCCTGATTTAATTTCGCCATATTTCTGTTTTACAAAATACAAGCTTTAACACAAAGCAAATCCCGAACCGGATTGTTTTCCGATTCGGGATTTATCTGCTGAATAGTTAGTAAAGGGGAAGGCTAGATAGCATTACTCAGAGATTGCGGCACTCATCAGTTCGGCCGCTTTCTTGCCACTCATGAGCATGCCACCAAAAATCGGTCCCATGCGGAAGCTGCCGCTCACGCCATTGGCTGCCATGCCGGAAACGAAGAGACCGGGATAAATCTCCTTAGTGTTGTCGATGGTAGAGCGTTCGCCTTCTGCGGCATCCATGCTCATTTCGCCTACCACGCCACCTGTGGGGGTGTTGAGCTTCACGCCATTTTTACGAGCGACAGTCTTGGCGATTTCGCAATCATGCCCTGTGCCGTCAAGAACAGTCTTGGCGATGATGGTCAGCGGGTCTACATGGAGCCCCTCGCGCAGCACCGGAGTCCAGTTGACAACCACACCACCTACGCGCCCCTGTTTGTACACTACATCTTCAACCGAATAGCAGTTGAAAATGGTTGCACCCGCCTGCGTGGCTTTGTAAAGCAAGCCCGCTGTCGCATGTACGGAATCGATGATGTAGGTGCCCTCGCGGTAAGGCTTGTAGCTGAGCCCCAGCTCATGAACAATGTGCATGGCTTCCTCCTGTACCACAATGTCATTGAACATCATGGCCCCGCCCCACATACCACCGCCGGGGGAGAGCTTGCGGTCAAACAACGCCACCTTGTGGCCGGCTTTTGCCAGATAATATGCCGCTACAATGCCGGACGGACCACCGCCTACAATGGCTGCATCCAGCACAAGATTGTTTTGCAATTTATTGAAATACGACTCAATGATGCCACTAGATACCAACGTTTCCATGATGTTCGTATCATAGTTCTGCGGTATGTTGTTCGCAAGCCGTTCTTGCGTCATGCGCGCTTAAATAGAGCGTTTTTGCTTGTCGCTCAGCGCATTTTATGGCAGCATTTTCACATGAAGAACCTCCTCGCTGATTGTCGTCTTTACGGTATTGTTGACATGGGATATACCGAACCGGAACAAGTGCAGGCTCGTACCCATGCACTCATAGACGGCGGCGTGCGAATCATTCAGCTGCGGGCTAAAGGTAAGGAACTCCCCTTGGTGAAAGCATGGGCAGTTGATATGCAGGCAATTTGTCGCGAGCGCGGCGCCATTTTCGTGCTGAACGACTACCCGGAAATGGCGGCAGAAATCGGGGCGGATGCCGTGCATGTGGGGCAGGATGGCGGTCGCCTTTCCGATGTGCGTAAAGTAGTCGGAGCAGGGGTGCTGGTGGGGCGTTCTACCCATAGCTTGGAACAAGCCAAGCAGGCAAAGCTGGAGGGCGCAGACTATATCGGTTTTGGCCCTCTGTTCCCCACGGGTACCAAGCCCGGGCGCCAATCAATCGGCCTGGCGGATATCGCAGCCGTTCAGGAGTCCGCAGGTGATATGCCCGTGTTCTGCATTGGCGGTATCAATGGAACAACATTGCCCGAAGTCCTGCAAGCCGGCGCTAAGCGAGTGGTGATAGTGTCTTGGTTGCTGCAGCAGGCAGATATTGCGCAGGCGGCACAAGCCGTTATCAACGTGCTGGAAAACGATATGAATGAGTCTCCTGTATGATTTCGTCTGCATTTTATACGCCGGCTCAGAGGTAGCCATATCGCTTGCGATAACGGAGTATAAGATAGGTGGAAACGAACAGCGTTACCACTTCCGCAGTCGCAGCACTCCACCAAATGCCTTCCGCTCCGAACAATAGCGGTAGCAGTAATACCGCAGTCGCTTGAAATAGAAAGGTCCGGGAAAAGGCAATAATAGCCGAGATAAAACCATTGTTCATGGCTGTAAACAGCCCGGAGGCAAATATATTGTACCCATGAAGAGCAAAATAAACGGAGAACACGCAGAAGGCATACCGCGCCAGTTCCGTGAGGTCAGCACTGTACCCTACAAATAAATAAGCCAAAGGGTAGGACAGCGATACCGACGCCACACACAAAATGGCTCCGCCACCGGTGAGCAGTACTAGGCTCTTGCGGAATAGATTTTGCAACTCCGCATGATTTTCCGCACCGTGATTGTAGGCAAATAAAGGGTTGCTGCCCATATCGTACCCGAAAATGATGGAACCAAACAGGAATGCTACATACATGACGACGCCATAGGCCGCCACTCCGTCTTCGCCATAGTATTGCAAGAGCCGGTAATTGTAAAGCATACCGACAAATGATGCGGATATACCTGTAACAAGCTCAGAGGCACCGTTGCTGCATGCCTGTAACATGGGGCGAAACTCCAACTTAGTGCGCTCAAAACGCAGCAAGCTTTTATTCGGTCGGCTGAAATATAGCACCGGAATAAGACCGGCCATAGCCTGACTCAACCCGGTCGCCAGGGCCGCACCGGCCAATCCCCACCCTAAAACAACGATAAAAAGCAAATCCAGCACGATATTGGTTACTCCACCTGCCACACTTAGCCAGAACGCCATCTTTGGTTTTTCGGCTGCCACCAGCAAAGATTGAAATGAACATTGCAAAATACAGCAGGGCAAAAAGGCCAGCATGATTCGCCCATATAAAACGGCATCCGGTATAAGAGCTTCCGTTCCGCCCAGTAGAAGGCACACTTGCGGAAGATACAAGATGCCTATGCCGGCCATAGCGCACCCCACCAAGCTCGCCAAGAGTATTATCTGGGTAAAATAACGCCTTGCCCTTGAGCTGTCCCCCTGGCCGAATGTCTTGGCAACCAACGCCGTTCCACCCGTGCCAAACATGAATCCCAACCCACCCAGCAACATGATGACAGGAAATACAAAATTGACCGCCGCAAGTGCAATTTCTCCCACATAGTGGGAAATAAAGAGGGCATCCACCATCGTATATACCGAGGTAAGCACCATCATGGCAATGGTAGGCAATACAAAGGACGATAACTTGCCATAGGTGAAATGGTCTGACAATTGTATACTCATGTTATAAGGATGGGTGCGGAATTATACAGAGCTTGTTATATAAAGTCAAGCGGGTGAAATTTGTTTGCGTTCAGCCGAAAAAATAGCCGCACTCCCCGAAACTAACTTCTTGCCATGATACCCGGATTTTGCTAGCATGTCCCCGGTAACAAATTCGCACGTTAACATCATATGAAATTGAGACCTTTTGTCTGTTCCGTACTTTGCTTTTTGTCGGCATTGACTGCTTTTTCTGCACCTATCAAAACGGGTATGGAAGCGGAAATGGCGGCTATTGTAACAGATGCATCGAAACTCACACCCGAATTATTTCAGGCTTGCGAGCAGGGAGATACAGAAAAAGTTCGCATCCTTTTGCAGCAAGGCGCAGAAGTCAATGTGCGTAATATGAACAACTATACCCCCGTGGGTATCGCTATTAAAAACGGCCACACGGCCATTGTGCAGTTGCTCATGCAGCATGGAGCCAGCACGCGAATGGCAGCGCATTATTCGGATTTTCCCAAAGAGGGTGAAGCACTTTCCGACGTAATATCTCAGGAACTGGCTCTCACCCCCCTGCGTAAGATTCTGACCGATGGCGTTATCGGCAATCTGTGCGAATACCATGATGTCTATACCGTCGAGGAGCTCAGGGATTACAAACAATGCTACTCACAGGACTACGCTCGCTACCTTTCCGAGTTAACTCAAAGCATGGAGGCCGTGGCTCAGGTGGTGGAAGCCTGCCGCGACTGGCTGCAAAAGACCGGACTCTTTGCCGAAACCTATTACGCCAAAGAACTTGCCCCGCAGGTCGGTCTCTGGAATCGCAGTGATAATGTATGGGCGGCGCTTCGTCACGCCATCCGGCAGGATGCCAACTGTTTTGCCCGACACGCCTGCTGGTATATATCCCCTGTTGGCGAACTGGAGCCGGATACTACCTCGCCGCAGCTGAAGCATTTCGTAGTCCCGGCCAACGCCCCGGAATCCGTCCGCGCCTTGCTTGCGCCCATGCAGGAATACGCTCTCGGTAAACACTGCACTATCGATTTGATAGTCGAGGCTCACAAACACTGGCTCGATATTCAGAAGCAAGAGATAGCCACCTTGCGACAGGAGCTGTTGCATGATGCTGAGGTGCTTCGCTTATTCGATGAATCCCTGGCCGCCTGGTCTCGCTATTACGAGCTTATGCTCTCCCTGCATATCAGCCGTTGCCGCTGTACCAATGGCACGGAAAATCACAAGCTCGGCATCCGGATGCTCTCGCACCGCTCTTACGTTCTGGAATCAATCCGGTACATGAGTAAAAAGCTGCTCTCCGAGTCTGAGTATATTCGGGGGATGGAATCAAGAAGAAAGAAACAATAATCCCGCCGCCGCCCCCCCCGGCGAGCTGATTTGCCGTGGTTTTCGAGTACTGCTTTGCACGCTTACTGCTGCAAAAATCAGGCTTGCATTTTAAATGAAAACTGCTACAATTCCCGCATTAATTGGTACCGCCATGAAACGTTCTCTTTTTCTCGCATGTTTTTGTCTTGCAGCTTCAGCAGGGTTTGCTGCCGTAGGGGATAGCATTGCCCCCTCGGGTCAAGTGGTTTACCATGTTGATGGTATAAAAATGTCAACGTTTTATGGTACAGCATCTTGGAACTACGCCTCGGTTGTGCAAGCGGAATCCACCCGTCTGTACGACAGCAACAAAGGTGGTCCTTGGACCGGCAGCTACTCTGATGGAACGGAATATGATAGCCTGATGTGCTGGACTCATGTCGCCTCAAATGCCATTCAATACTGGCAGGACGTGTACGGAGTCTTCTACAAAGACACCGGCAATAAAACCGCTACCGGTTCCGATAGCGCCCGCGAGCTGCCCAACGGGTACATCCGTATGGAAAATGTTTACGAAAGTGGCTCATACGTAGACGTTAACAACGCTCGTGAGCTCAAAATCGCCGAGGCCTTTTACAACAGCTGGAAAAATGCCGGCGGTTCGTTTGATGACGCTGTTGAGTGGTTCTTCAAGGCCGACAGCGCAAACAACCCATGGGACGCAAACGGCCGCTGGACTTACTACGCAAACCCGCATCCCGGCAAGGATTCCGATAGCTCCTTCTCCTGCGGTACTCCCGGTGGGTTCTATTCCGAATACTTCGGCAACGGTAACTCGAATCGAGATGCCTTCGTGACTATCAGTGCCGCAAGTCAAACCTCCGCTGCCAATTCTACCTTTGCTTATAATGACCGTGAGGCCATTAAGCAGGCGCTTCTTGCCGGGCTCGGCTTTACCAAGCAGGAGGACGGCACCTACGTTCAGACTCAGGAGGGCATGACGGCAGCTCTCAGCCTCAGTGGGCACGTGCTCAACTGCTATGGATTCACGACGGATGCAAACGGAACCCTGAACACCGTGCTGATTGCCGATGGCGATAACGGAACCACTCGATTGCAGGAATTGCTCATTAAGGAGGTAAACGGCAAATTGGTCCTCTACAGAAGCAATACCGCCGCTTACATCAATTCAAGCACCTACATCGACGGCGTATCCTACATCAACACCCCGGAGGTGCTCCAAAACATGCTGAAGGAATACCGCAGTTTGGATGAAGCTGCCGTGTGGAATGGCAACAGTACCTCCGGTATTTGGGAAACACAGGTGGATGTGGTAGATAGCCAAATTGCTGATGAAATGACCGGCTGGGATGTGCTGGTGAATGGCGACAATATTGATGAAAAGCATCACGGCTACTACCACGGCTATGCACTGGACGGCCGCAAGGTGCGCTTCGATGACCATGCCGAAATCAACTGCCGCGTAGTTACCATCTATGGCACAGTAAACACACCCCATATCGAAATCGCCGCCGAAGGATATGAATTCGTGAAAGGCGTGAAAGGTGCCATTGCTGCCGGAACAGACATGGTGATTCTCAGCGGGGCAGACCTGCACAGCGAAGTGGAGCTGAATTTGAAGAACCTTGCCATGGAATTCGGTGCCGGTTTGAGCTTGGAGGAAGCCGCAGGCGCCATCAAGGTAGCCGGTGAGTTCCGTGTAGAGAGCCCCGATATGGCTATGCTCTCCATGCGCAACTCCACTCTGACTGCTGTCAGCATTGATGCTGATTTGGATTTGACGGATGCCACCGCCGTGGTGCTGGAAGGCTCCGTTGATATGAACGGTCACAAGCTGCTGCTCAACAAGGATGCCACAATCACGCTCAATTTAGATAGCACCACCGGCGATTACATTCCCTTCTTCACAAACGTGGGGATGCTCGAAATCGAAGACGAAGGGCTGATAGAGCCCGGTACCAACCTGACTGAGCTACTCAATGTCATCTACATGGGCAACACCGCCCCCGGCGACACGATTCAGCTGGTCTACACCGATACCGGCGATTTCACCCTGCTGATTCCCGAGCCCGCCACAGCCACCCTTTCGCTGCTGGCATTGGCCGGTCTTGCTGCCCGTCGCCGTCGCAAATAAGCAAATATTCGCATAAAAATACAAGCAGGAAACCGAATCAGATTGTCGTCTGATTCGGTTTCCTGCTTTATGTGTTATTTCCGGTCGTTTTTTTCTAAACTCAGCAAGACGCAGTCGCAGCAAAGAAGCGGAAATGAGTGCTTGTTCAAAATGCCGTAAGTGAAAAAAAAAAAGGAGTTATGACGTGAAAGGTGCTTGCTGAGGCGCCTCGGAAGTGATAAACATTCAAAGAATATCGGTTATCTCGTTATACATTATTCTGCTTGTCGCATATCATATCAATTAATCACTTGCGAAACGTATGAAACTTCACTTGCCTCTTGGATTCTTAAAAGCGCTGCTGACCGTGGTATGTGTACCCGGTGTGACTATCGCCGCAGAGGTTGTTCAGAATGAATATGCGCAGCCGCCGCTCTATGCCAGCTACGATTTGGAGTTTGCAGGGAGAGCTACTTTTGCCGCTACTGAGGCTCCGGCATCTCTTTACTGGAATTCCGTTTCCGGTGAGTCGGCTGTGTGGGATACAGGTAAAACGCCGGTGTGGTTGGATAAGAAGACCGATGCGGAAACGACCTTTGCTGCCGATGCCGGGGCTGTGTTTGGTGATGGGGGTGATTTGAACAAGTCCGTGCAGATTGCTCCGGAGGGTGTGTCTGCCGCCTTGATTGAGATTACCGGCAGCGGTTATCAGTTCAGCGGCGGTGATATGGTGGTGACGGACCGTGTGAGCGCAGTACAATCTGCAACGATTGGTAACGTGCTGGTGATAGGTTCCACTGCTGCGCCGCTGGAGATTCAGGTGGCAGAGGGCGAAACTCTGACGACTTCTATCATCGAAACCTCGTTCTCCGGCTCCCATGAACAGCATGTTTATGAAGTTGGCTCCTTCTTGAAAAGCGGCGCCGGTACGCTGAGTATCACGGATGCGCTGCAGGGTGCCATTACCGGCGTAACGGTTACTGATGGTGTGCTCACTCTCGATTCCGATGTTTCGCTGAACGTGGGTGCCAATGAAATCAGAGGTGGCTTGCTCGAGAATGTGGAAATGCTGATTTCGGGTGAAATTGAGCGTGCTGTTTCCGGTGACGTAGCAACGGCGCATAACATCATTAAATCAGCGGATGGCGAGAATGCAGCCGTGCTGACGAATGTGACGCTCCATGCCGGTACTTCTACGGAATATGCCACCCTGCAGAATGTTACCTTTGCCGGGGCAAGTACACTGCGCGGGTATATCACCTTCGAGGAGACTCAGCGGCAGCGTGATATGAGAGTGGCCGCCGGGGGAACCCTGACGATAGATAACGTGTGTTTCGATTTGCACGGTCTTGCAAGCGGTGAGAAGGTGCTCATTGAAAATGCTGCCATCAACAGCTCCGCCGGTACCTTGATTGATTGGGAAACTGCGAAATTCGTATATAGCGGTATCACGGTGAACAGCGCTGCTGTGAATTCCTCTGTGGCAGGTGTCGTGACTATCAACCAGAAGCACGATGGTAACCTGTACTGGAATGGCTCGGAGGATGCTAAGTGGAACGCCGGCTCCGCTAACTGGAGCACGTTGCCCGATGGCTCCGGTAGAGATATCTTTACGTCCCTTTCCAACGTATTCTTCGGTGCCGATGCTGCCAACCGCGACATTGCCGTTGCGCAAGACTTGGTGGTGATAAATTTCGGCATCTCTGACGGTGGCTATAGTTTCAGCGGTGGTCGTATTGCCACCCTGGGAGACGCTGTGATTAACACCGATACGGACAAGGTGTCTTTCCGAAACCAGCTTGTTGTTCAGGGGTATATGACGACTTCCGGTACGGGGACTCTGGAACTGAACGGCGCGACTACTGTGGTGAATGATATGACCTTGCGAACCGACCACATCAAGATTGGTGGTGACGTGAGCGTGCTCGGTAACTTTACCGTGAACTCCGGTTCAGATACGAATGCCGGTACTTTGGATATACTTGCCAACGTGACGGCTAAGAAGATTGACATCTCCGTGAGTGCCGGCGAAGAGGTCGGTAACTCCTACAATGATGACTTAGTCAATGTAACCGGTAACCTCACCGTCGGCGAAAACGGCGAAATCAGCATCGGCGGTACGGCCGAGCAGCATTACTTGGGCGTGCTGACGGCTGGGCATTTGACGGTGAGCACTCAGGAGCATAAGGTGTATTTTGACAATCTGCAAGTGGGAAGCCTGACCGTGAAGGAGGGGGCCCATGTGCATGTGCAGGCCTCATCTGCGGCTTCCACGCTCTCTACCTCCTCTTTCCCCACGATTAATCTGTACGGTACTCTGGCTCTGGATGCCCGCGGCGTAACCTACGACCGCGGCTACGATGTGTATCTGAAGGATGATGCCGCATCGCTCTTCTTCGGTTCCGGCTGCACCATTGATAACATGAATATTTATGGTATGCAGGATAATACCGGCTACACGAATGTGGATATCGAGGTGCAGTCCCGCTCCGCCACAGTGACGAAGATGCAGGATTTGGGGAACCTGAAAGTTGAGCTTGGTTCACTGACCGCGAAGAATGCCAGCGGCGCTGTACATGGTGAGTTGATTCTGGATAACGGTAAGCTGAAACTTGGTGAGAAATCGGACGATATTATGGCGGCAGATTCCGGCGCTGTTCGTCTGGAGAATGGCGGTCATCTTGATATCGGCACGACCCGGCAAACATTGTCTGCTGATAATAAAGTATTCTTCTCCGGCGCTTCCACCATCACGGGTGAGGCAGACGGTGCCGGCTTGCAGCTGGGGGACGGGCTCTTCGTGAACTATGAGGATGCCGGCAACAGAATTGACGCTAAGATGATAGTGGAGCAGGGGATAACGCTTAACTCCACACAAGAGGGCAGCTCTCTGGAGATATCCGGCCTCATCTCCGGCAGCGGAGCAATTGAACTTACCGGGCAGGGTACGGTGGCACTCTCCGGCTCTAATGCCGACTTTGATGGTCAGGTAACGGTGCAGGAGGGGGCTACTCTGACCCTGCAGAGCATAGATGCGCTGGTGAATGCCGATGTAGCACTGGCTGACGGAGCCACTCTGGCCTTGGATGCTCCCGGTGCTGCCAATATCGACACGCTTACTTTGCTTGACGGTTCGTCTCTTGCCATTTCTTCCATTGTCGGTACGGATGCTTCCTCTGCTCAACATGCCGTACTGAATGCTAATCAGGGGGTTACCTTCGATGGCGGGAATGTAGAGCTGAATGTTATCTTCGCCGATAAGCTGGAGACGATGACCACCTACAACATCATGACCGGGGTGACGTCCATCGACGGCCTCAGCTTCAACGTGGAGCACGAAGGCGCCGCGTTGGATGCCTCCCAGTACAAGATTGCCTTGGACCTCGACACCGGGTTGCTCTACATGCAGACTCTCATGGGTAATGTGTGGGAGTCTCAGCATGGTGGTGTTTGGTCTACTCTGCAGGATGAATACAGCAAGTGCTGGAGCGGTGGTAGCTATTATGATGAAAACGCTGAATACAAAGCAGCTATTTTCGGCGATTTGTCCGGCAATGTCGCATGCCGAGTAGATGTGGATGGACTGGTCACTCCCGGCGATGTCTATTTTGTAGCAGATTCCACTGAATATATTTTCGAAGATCCGGACTTCTACCCTGAAGGTCAGTTGGCTGCCGGTACGAATATTCACAAGGATGGAGCCGGCGACGTTACCTTGGGCTTGCGTGGCAATCAGACTGCCTCTGCGGCTTTGGGGGATGTAGACATACAGGCAGGAAAGATAACGATGCTGAAGAATCTTGCCGTGCAGGGGCAGATAACGGTTGCTCCGGGTGCGCAACTCGTGGTACCTAATACGGTGAATCGAGTCGCCTTCAACGAAGAAGTGAAGCTGCTGATGGGGGCTGAGACTAATTACACTGTAGCCGGTATGCGCTGTCTGGATGACAATAGGGATTATTGCACGAAAGATGCAGTGTTCAGTGGTGTGACGTTGGATGCCAACGGTATCAGCGGAGCAAACGAATTGCCCGGACGTGTGGAATGGTTACAAATTGAAGGTTCTGCTACTTTGGCAAATCTTAATCTTGTCAACTTGAGGATTAACACCCTAAAATACACTGGTAACGTAGAACTGACAAATGTAACATTATCTACTACGGATTACGGTAAATCTCAGGGTAATGGTTACTACCAGCTATACAATGTAACGATCGGTAAGGATGTAGAGGTTGATGAGACCGGTTACTACTACTTGACCGGTAATGTTTCCTTCAAGGATACGCTGATTAACAAGGGCGTGGTATATCTGTCGTCTGTTCGAACTGTTGAAATCGGGCAGATTAACTATTCATTCGAAATTGATGCTGATGGTCGGTCTACATATATCTACCGATTTATTGAGTCCGCGGGCGGCGGGCGATATGATGGTTACAGTAGACCGGGTATAGACGCGGATCGTATATGTATTAACGGTATCAGACTCAAAGATGGGGCCTACGGCGATTGCGGTCTTGCGGATGGAATCGATTACACCTACACGGATAATAAGGATGGCTCGGTTACGCTGAGTATTGGTAATGGCTCGGTGGGTATGCCGCAGTGGGATGAGCGCTGGGGTAAGCAAGACAAGGCTCCCGGTATCTCCCGCCGATATTACGGGACGGATGGCTCGGTGGATTTCTTGATGGCTGCCGGTAATGGTAAACTACAAGATTATTACAAGTACAGTTCCATTGTGAATGAAGCCAATGCCTACAAGGTAAACGAAGGCAAAGCCTTCGCCGTGACTCTTTCCGCGGCTTCCACCGGTGATGAGGCTTCTGCCGGCGCATGGGGCGCTAGTGACGCCGACCACGAGGTGTGGATATATGACCGCTCCGGCTTCAAGACTGTTATCGGCGGTTTGTCAAATTGGTGTGAAACTCCGCAGTCTGCCGCGACTCACATCCTGATTAATACGGATGAGCGTTGGATGACAGACTCACAGCAAAAGGAGCTTGTTATCGGTGGTTCCCGAGGGGGGTGGCAGTATGGCGAGAGTTTCGTGACCGTGCAGAATGGTAAGATTAAAAAACTTATCGGTGGTTCATGCGATTGGGTGGAGCAAACCGGTACCGTGCATCTTTTTGTAGACGGTGCTGAAAGTGAAATCGGTGAAATCTTTGCCGCCGGCTGTAACGCCGAACTTACGGGTACTCAGGTGGTGGACGGTCGCACCCGCGCCGTGGAGATGGTGCTTACCGGCGGTACGCTCGGCGGGGTGAATGCTCGTGTCTTTGGCGGCGGCGATAAGTCTGCTGTCAACGGTGATATATACATCCGCATGGAGGGTGATGCCAAGGTGAGTTCCCAGCTGGTCGGCGGCTCCAACGCCGGTACCGTGAATGGCAATATCGTGCTTGACCTTATCAGCGGCGAGGCGACCAGAGTGGATGCCGCCGGTTTGGGATGGGAAGGCGCGGATTTGCAAGCCTATACATACGGCGACGTACTGGTGAACCTGTACAGTGATTTCGAACTGGGAAATGGAACTAACGGTGGCCTCTATGGCGGTAAGGAATTAACGAACCACCTCACCTTTGGCGAGGGCTATACCAGCACGCTGAATTTCGCGGAGTCCGGCTTCTATGAGTTGGGCAGCATTGGTGCTGATGGCTATAGCAGCTCGGCGGATTCTGTTACGGTAACCGGTTTCGACCGCATTGCCCTGGCCGGTGGTGCTCACGCTGTTGTGGCTCTGGGTAAGTTTGATAACGACATGGTGAATGACGCGAACAAGGCCAGCATCTCGCCCCTCGAAATCAGTGGGCAAGGTACTGTTGAGGTGATTGGCCATGGCTCAAACTTCGGGCGTGATATTCTGCTTCAGGACGGCGCTACACTCAAGATATCCACCAGTGTTATCGGCTTGTCCGGGAGCGATGATGACCACACCATCACTGTGACGGACGGCTCGACTATCGACTTCTCCGGTTTCCCGTTAGAGACTCTGTATCAGGGGGATTCTGACTACGCAGGTCTGGGATTCAACGTGGTTATCTGCGGCGATGGCGCGGATAGTATGGGTGCTCTTTATAAGGGGCGGTATGAAGATTCGCTGTACCCGAAGGATGAAGATGCCACCTCCACTATTGTTAACAGAATTGTGCTGCCGAATGTGCTGCTCACCGGCGGAGCCTCTGTGAAGGTAGAGGAGCAGGAATACCTCTTCATGAATGCCAACGAGCTGGGGCAAACTCAGCTGAATTTGGCGGGGCATACCCTCACCAAACTGGGTGCAGGTGATTTCATTGCTCGCTCTGTATCCATGACGGCCGGTACGGTACTGGTGCAGCAGGGCGCCTTTGGCTCCGATTTGTTGGGGCAGGGTGCTAAGACGGATATGGTGCTGGCTGCCGGTGCAGAACTGAAACTGGACTCCACTAGCTTGGACTCCACTAGCTTGGACTCCGCAGGTACCAGCGGTCTGGAACTGCGTTCCTTGAGCGGTTCCGGTACAGTGATTCTGAATGGTAGTACGCTGACTCTGCATACGGAAAACGGCGCCGCCTATTATGCTGAATACATGGATGAGGCTCAGTCCCATGACCAGTTCACGAGGACGACCGGCTTCGGCTATGCAGTATTCAGTGGCTTGATTAGTGACGGCAAGGACAGTGGCAAGATTGCCAAAAACGGTAAAGGCGTGCACTATATCTCCGGCAGCAGCAACACCTACACCGGTGGCACCCAGCTGCAGGAGGGGCGCCTCTACCTGTTGGGCACCGGCGAGGCCTCAGAGTTCAGCAAGAGTACGTCCAAAGTAGCCTCCGGCGTGGCCGGCACCGGGGCGATTATATGGGGCAGTGCTGCAGCAGAGCTTTATCTGGGCCACAATGCCCGTATCTACAACGAAGGCACTACCAACGTGCAAGGTGGTGTCATGACCATCGGCGTAGAAGGTGCACCCAACGGCGTGCTCGCGGACTTCGTCGGCATTCACAGCGAAGGCTCTGCCTCGGTAATAAAGGGCGGGGTGGAGTATGTGGAAATCGAGACTCATAACCTGAAGTCCATT
>JAZLDM010000076.1:0-26767 GCA_045614705.1 Akkermansia sp. | reverse complement strand
TCTCCTCTTCAGAGAGAATACGCGGGAAGACGGGGCTGTGAGCCTGTACCTGATGACCATCCTTCAGGATGCCCCAGCTCAGCGTCTGCGGCGTGAGCTTAGTACCGTCCACCTGCAGCTGGCTGAGGATGCGGGCAGAAGCATCCGGCAGCACACAGCCGATGAGGTAACCAACCTGCACACAGCTCTCAAGCAAGTGAGCGAGCACGCTCTGCAGCTCAGCCACGCGGGTTTCATCCTTGGCAAGCATGAAGGGCTGGGTCTTCTCAATGAAGGAATTACACTGTCCCACATGAGCATTCAGCGCGGCAAGAGCCTCGGAGGTGTTATAAGCGTTCATGCACTCCGTGAAACGGGTAACAGTATCAGCCATGTTCTGGCGGAGAGCAACGGAAAGCTCATCAGCGGCGAGCTCGGCGGGTATGGTCACAGTACCACCCAGATAGCGGGTGCACATGTTAAGTGAGCGGTTGCAGAGGTTACCGAGGTCATTAGCAAGCTCGGTGTTGTAAATCATCTTCATGCGCTCAGCATCGTAGTCGCTGTCATAACCGGTCTTGGTGTCACGCACCAAGTAGTAGCGCACAGCCTCAGGGCCGAACACATCACAGAGGTCGTTCGGATCCACGATATTGCCGAGGGACTTGGACATCTTCTCGCCTTTGATGTTCAGCCAGCCGTGCACCAGCAGGCGCGGCATCTCATCATCTGAGAAGCCCATGGCGTGCAGCATGCAGAACCAGTAAATGCCGTGAGCAGGCACAAGAATATCCTTACCAATCACCTCACAAGCGGCAGGCCACAGCTTAGCGAAGTCCGGCAGCGTGGGGTTACCATCGGACAGATAACCGGCGAAGGAAATGTAGTTGATGAGAGCATCAAACCACACATAGGTCACAAAATCCGGGTCGAAGGGCAGCGGAATACCCCAACTCAGGCGGTCTTTCGGGCGGGAAATGCAAAGGTCATTCGTAGCGCGCTCAATAGCCATCAGCAAATCCTGACGGCGGAAATCGGGGGTCACACACTCGGGGTGCGTGGTCACAAACTCTTTCAGCCACTCCGTATGAGCCGTGAGGTTGAAATACCAGTTTTCCTCCTCAAGCTCGATTACCTGCCCCCACTCGGGGCCGAAATTGCCGTCCTCACCGCGCTCCTTATCCGTAAGGAACTGCTCTTGGCGCACGGAATAGAAGCCCTTGTAGGCTTTCTTGTACAGGCAGCCCTTTTCCTTCAGGTTAGTGAGGATTTTCTGCACGCAGGCTTTGTGGCGAGCATCCGTCGTAGCTGCCCAACCATCGTAGGAAATACCGAGACGCTCCCACAGGGCAACGAAACGCTTGGTCACGGTATCGGCGTATTCCTGCGGAGAAACTCCGGCCTCCTCAGCCTTCTGCTGCACTTTCTGGCCGTGCTGATCTACACCAGTCAGCAGGAAGGCACCTTCCCCGCACATTCGGTGCCAACGAGCCAATACGTCCGCGAGGACTTTCTCGTATGCATGCCCGATATGGGGAGAACTGTTCGTATAATCAATTGCTGTAGTAATGTAGAACATAGCGCGCTGATTGTACTACCAAGCAGCCGCGCGCGCAAGCCCAAACTCCGCATGCTGACAGGAAAACAGCCGCATTCCTCCGCGGGCTCCCGTTTTGCGGTTTGACAACACCATACATGCCACCTATAATATGCGCCATGGAAGCCCCGATGAACGGCAGCGAATTGAAAAAAGAAATAGAGTTTGCCCTGCATGAAGACGAAAATCTGCGCTGGGCTGAGCGCCGCAGCTACACGGTGGATACAGACGTGAGCGTGGTGCTGGGCGCCGGTGTGCTGCTGCTTGCCCTGAGCGGCTTCTTCGCGTGGAAAGCCGCGCTCCCCGGAGCACCTGACTATTGCAACGAATACACCATCTCGCTGAGCTTCATCGCGGCACTGGGCTGCCTGTTTACTGCCTTCTATAGCGTAAAAACCCATGGCAGAACAATTTATGCGCTCACGGAACAGCGGGCGCTCATCGTGCAGATTCCCCCCTTCGGCAAACCCGTGATATATGCCATTCCCATCGCGCATGATATGGTATATCGAGTATCCACCCACTCCGATGAGAGCATGGACTATTACATGGCGGAAATCCCCTTCGGCCGACATAACGTCCGCGACTATGGTTTCCTGCGCGTGCGCAGCAACACCTCCCTGCAAGCTGAGATAAAACGCCTTGGCGTCAAACTCCCGGCCCCCGGCGAGTCCCATACCGCCCCTCTCAGGCTGGATGCTTACAAGGGCATCTCCCCCCTGCTCCCCATGGCCGGATGGCTGGCAATTTTTGCGCTGATGCTCACCTGCGTGGGCATGCACCTCAACAAGCCTACCACCCGTACCTACCTGAACCTCTGCCTGAACGGCGAAAAAGCCACCGCCACCATCATTGGCTACAAGAAAGTAACGGTCAACCGTACCGCCATCACCAACGGAAAACGAGGCGCCACCACCACCGATGCCCCCATTTACCACCCCATCTACCGATTCTCCCTTCCGAACGGCGCCCCCACCCAAAGCACGGAGATAGACGGCTCCACCAAGCTCAAACTCCGCCCCGGCGAAGAAGTCACACTTTACTACGACCCGCAGCACCCGAAACAGGCCATGCGCCGAAACCTCGACCTCTTCTCCCTACCTTTAATCTTCCTCGGCATGGGTGGAGTATGTATCTACATGTTCCTGAATGCCGGCCGACGTTGGTCCCGCTCAAAAAATCAGCTCTACTACCTCATCGACCCGGACAACTGAAACGCCCATAAAGCCCTCAGTGCGGTGAAGTGATGCATCCCCGCGCTGGTTGTCATCTTAGCTTGCACACATTAAATCCCGATACCCAAGCCCGGCACCAATACACACTTTAGGCTTGCAGCGGGGGCTGTTTGTCGCTAGAATGTGGGGCAAACAATGGATTATGCACCGCTGATAGAGAAGCGCCGCGCGCGACTGGCAGAGTTGGAGGAAGCGATAGCTGCCCCCAATTTATTCGATGACCGTGCTCGGGCGGAGGAGATTATGCGCGAACATCGCCGCACACAGGAACTGCTGCGCAACTGGCAAGAGCTCTGCACGGCCCGCCAACAACGGGAGGATGCGCAGGAACTCGTCAGCGGCGATGATGCCGACCTTGCAGAAATGGCGACCCTCGAACTTGAGGAGTTGGCACCCCGTATAGCCAAACTCGAAGAGGACGTGCAATACAGTCTGCTGCCGCGAGATGCCACGGAAGACCGCGATGCCATCGTAGAAATCCGAGCCGGTACCGGCGGCGATGAAGCCGCACTTTTTGCCGGCAACCTGCTGAACATGTACCAACGCTACGCCGAAAGTCGCGGTTGGCGCATGGAAATACTCGATGCCAGCCCGAACGACATCGGTGGTTTCAAAGAAGTTACAGCCCGAATCAGCGGCGAAGAGGTGTTCCGATTCATGAAATATGAAAGCGGTGTGCACCGCGTGCAGCGAGTTCCGGCCACGGAAACACAGGGGCGCATTCACACCTCTACCGCTACGGTTGCCGTGCTGCCGGAAGCAGAGGAAGTCGATGTAGAGATTCGCCCGGAAGATTTGCGAATCGAGACCTGCCGCGCCGGTGGTGCCGGTGGTCAGCATGTGAACCGAACGGAATCCGCCGTGCAGATTTTCCACCTTCCGACCGGTATCATGGTGCGCTGTGAAGATGGGCGTTCGCAGCTCAAAAACAAAGAAACCGGTTTACGGATTCTGCGTGCCCGACTCTTCGAAATGAAGCAGCGTGAAGCCCAGCAAAACTACTCCGCCCAGCGCCGCGCCCTCATTGGCTCCGGCGGTCGAGAAGAGAAGATTCGCACCTACAATTACCCGCAGAATCGCCTGACCGACCACCGCATAGGCTACACGGCTTACAACCTCGATATCGTGCTGGCCAGTGGTGAGCTCGAGGACATCATTTCCCGCATGCAACATGCTGAAATGCAGGAGCGCATGGACGAACTTCAATAACAAGCCCCATGAAGACCATACAGGATGTACTGACAACCGGCACCGCCTACCTGGAGTCTCGCGGGGTTGAGGGGGCTCGGCATTCCATGCAGAGCCTGCTGGTACATGTGCTGGGTAAGAATAAGACTTGGCTTTACCTGCATTATGATGACCCGCTCACGGAGCAGCAGCTTGCCCCGCTGCGAGAGCTGCTGCGCGAACGCGGCAAGGGAGTGCCGTTGCAACACCTGCTGGGCAGCACGGAGTTTTACCGTCGCGAGTTCCGGACTGATGCCCGCGCCCTCATTCCCCGCCCCGAAACGGAAGAACTGGTGGAGCTTGCCCTGAGCATGGCTACCAGACACGAGGGCATGCGCGTGCTCGATATGGGCTGCGGCTCAGGCATCATCGGCATCACACTTGCACTGGAGCTTGCCAAATATCGCCCGGAGGTAGTCATGGCCGACATATCTGAACCGGCGCTCTCCCTAACGCTGGAAAACGCCACAGCATTGGCCGCGCGAGTTAAAACATACCGCAGTGACCTGTTCTCAGCATGGCAACCGGCGGAGGACAATGCAGTAGTTCCCCCGGCAGGATTTAACCTGGTGCTGGCAAACCTCCCCTACGTTCCTGATGACGAAAAGGTTGCGACAGAAGTCACCTACGATCCATCCACGGCCCTGTATGGGGGACCCGACGGGCTGGATGTGGTACGGCGTTTTCTGAAAGAAGCATTGCCACACATGGCAGAAGGCTGCTTGGTGCTGCTGGAAGTAGGCCATGATCAAGGTGCTGCCACCAGTGCCGCCATGGCCGAGCTGGGCTACACCGGCACAAGAGTTCTCAGCGACATGAGCGGCAAAGCAAGATTCCCCATGGGCTACGCACCGGCTCCGGTAGCAACCCGGCCCGCGACAAGCACAGATGAATGACAATTGGTACATTTACCCTATAGTACGGCAAGCCGTCAGCAAAATGGCAACAATCGGCTTTGTGCTGTTGTTGCTCTGCGCGCTATTGGCAGTCATTGAACTGCTGTTGTTGTCGGTCGGTGCAATTATACCGGGGATTATATGCGGGCTGAGCTCGGAGCTTATCTTTTCGCTGGTACTGCTTACCTGTAGTTTGCTCATGGCGTGGAGCCACCGAGTACTGCTTGCGCATGGCGGCATGGCTATCACCGGCTTTTTATGCAACTCGGCCGCAGTACTGAGTGCTGTTATGGTGTTGGGTGGATTTTGTAATCTGATTGCCGGCGGGGAAGCCTTCATCAATTATCCGGTACTATCGTTCATCATCTGCCCGCTGTTGTTATTTGTCCTGCTGCTCAATTTCAACAACATGGCGGCTCTCCCCCTACCCCGGCGTCTGCTGCTGTCGCTTACTGTCTTCTTGGCAGTATTGGTATCCGTGACGGCACTTCCCGGTCTGCTAATCATTAACACGGCATTGAAAGTAGCCCTGGCCGCTTGCGCGGCACCGCAACTGCGCAAGTTAGCCAAACTGGCACCCTACATCATCAGTCTGCCGGAGCCGGCACCGCCCGTCATTCGCCGCCCCTTAAAATGAGGATTGCCCAATATCGGCTTTTGTGCTATAATTCCAGCAACGTAAGTTCAAAGGCATGACACCCCCCCGCGAAAGACAATACCGCGCCCTCGAGTACCCCGAAATCATATCCGGGTTGCTTGCGTTGCTGGTTATTGGTTGGGAGGCCTGTTTTTCCGGGTTGGCTACGGGGCCGTCTGAGCTGCAACTATTCTTACAGGGCACACACCCCTTGCTATGTGTTGTCGTATGGCTCAACACACTTACCGTACTGCTGCACTTCATCACCAAACTCGTGCACCGGGAATCCCCCGGGCGTTTCCTTTGGTGGCAGCTATTCATAGGATTGGCCGCATCGTTCGTCTTTTTTGGCGGAATACGGCAAATGCTTCCGGGGGTATTTTTCCGTATCAGCTTAGTGCTGAGCTTCATCATCGGCATTTTTTCATTGGTTAATATCAGCTCCCAGCTAAGAGCGCGCAAACGGCAAAGCCGCCCCCGCAGCCGCAGCGAATGGAGCCCGGCTATTCTCTTTTTCACATGGATGATGGCCTTCGTGCTTATCAGCACCATGATACTGCTCACCCCCGGTGCTACGCGAGTACCCATCAGCTTTACGGAAGCATTCTTCACCTGTGCCTCAGCGATATCCATCACCGGGCTCACCTGTGTAGACGTAGCGGGAACATTCACCCCGCTGGGAAAAGTCGTACTGCTCATTGACATTCAGATTGGTGCATTGGGTGTCATGACATTCTCATACTTTGTACTGTTGATGGTCGGCAAGCAGCTTGCCGTCCGAGACCGACTGGCCATATCCTCCCTACTGGACCAGCGAGGCGTCAATATCATCCCTGCGCTCATCAAATCCGTTATCTATGTGACATTCAGCGTAGAGTTGATTGGAGCCACGCTATTATACTTCCTGTGGCTGGGAGCCCCCGGGGTACCACAGGAGCACCTGTGGTTCCGCTCACTGTTCCATGCTGTATCGGCATTCTGCAACGCCGGCATATCGCTATTCCCGCAAAACATGGCAGAGGCCTGCGTGGCACACGACAAAGCCGTGCAGAGCATCATGATGCTGCTTACCCTCGCCGGCACGCTGGGATTCAGCGTATATCTGGAGGCTATCACACGAGTCAGCAACAAGGTAATGGGGCGGCGCAATCCCTACCGCTGGAGCACGCACAGCTGGTTGGTGGTGCGAGTTACCCTGATTGTGATGCTGGTTGGCAGTGTGGGACTGGCCTTGCTGGGCGCGTTCGAACCTTCCGCCCACGGTCAATCGCCCGACTTTAATTTGTGGGAAAGCGTGTGGAATACCATCGGGCGCTCTGCCGGTTTCACCATAACCAATATCAGCGACTACGGTCAGGTCTACCAGCTTTTCCTTTGCCTGCTCATGTTTGTAGGTGGCAACCCCGCCGGCACGGGTGGTGGTGTGTTTGCCCCGGTGGTGGCTCTGTGCGTGCTCGAAGTACTGCGCGTGCTGCGCGGCCAGCAAGACCTGAACTTGCACGGGCGCCGAATTGCCCGCAATACGGTTGAGCGAGCCATGGCCACGGTAGTGCTCTCCACATTCCTGATTTTTGCCGGTACGATGCTGCTCATTCTACTCGAACCCGGCATTGCCCAATCTACAAACGGCACCATTAAATTACTCTTTCTGGAAATCAGCGCCTACACCACCACCGGTTATTCTATTTGCAACCCCGGCGAACTTTCTGATTTCTCCAAGTTCTTCATCAGTGCCAACATGCTCTTCGGCCGAGTCGGCATGTTCACCTTCATGCTCATCTTTATTAAACAAAAAGAACCGTCTCCCCTGCGTTACCCCGAAACTCGTTTACCTTTAACCTGATACCACCTTATATATGAAATTCGTCATTATCGGCTTAGGCCAATTCGGTAAGGCACTCGCCATGTACCTGAGCGACAGTGGTTTTGAAGTCACCGTGCTCGACCAGAAAGAAAGTGTGGTGGAAGAAATCCGAAACCACGTAGCCGATGCCCAAATCGGCGATGCTACCGATATACGCGCCCTGCGACGCCTTGATTTGCAAGGGGATGATACCTACGTTATCGTTGCGGTCGGTGAATGCTTCGAGCGAAATATCCTTATCACAGCCCAGCTCAAAGAGCTCGGCGTCAAAAACCTCTATGCCCGCAGCGTCAATGAGCTGCACGGCAAAGTGCTCAAGCTTATCGGCGTGAGCGACTTGTTCCGCGTGGAAGACGTAGCAGCCAAGCAGCTTGCGGCTCGATTTGTCAACGAAGGGCTTATGCGACTGCGTAAGATAGATGCCACCCATTCTCTCGCCGACGTTCGCCTGCCGGATGACTGGGTAGGCCGAACCCTGCAAGAAGTCAACATGCGCAAGCAGTACCACATCAACCTATTGACGGTTCGCCGAGGTAAATTGAGCGAAACCAGCAACGATGACGTATTGCTCGCTCCCGAACAACCGGTTATCGACACTCCCGACCCCGGCATGAAATTCCAGGAGGGTGACGTCTTGGTTATCTTCGGCAAAGATGGTGATTTAACCGCATTCGTGAAAAAATTCAACCTCTGATTTCGCTCATGAGCTCCCGTGTCACCCTCCCCGAAAAACAGTTCGGTGGCTATATTTTCGACCTCGATGGCACACTTGTCGACAGCATGCCCACTCACTACAAAGCGTGGCGGCAAGCCCTGCAAAACAATGGTGCGCCCTCACATGTGTTCCTGTGGGATGAATTCGTTGCCCACGGCGGTATGGCTGCACCCGATATTGTGGAAGATTTGAACCGCACCTATGATTTGCACATGGAGCCGCTGGTGGTTGCTGCCGAAAAACGAGCACGTTACGACAGCATGCTGGAGAGCGAGCAACTCCCCAGCATTCCCGAAACCGTCGAGCTGGTGCGCAAACTTCAGGCGCAGGGCACGCCGTACGCCATCGGTACCGGCAGTGCCATCAATGGCGCACTTGCCACCCTGCGTTCTGCCGGCATTGCCGAGCTCTTCACCATCATTGTCACCCCCGATGACGTTCCCCCCGGGCGCGGCAAACCTGAGCCGGATATCTTCTTGCTGGCCGCAGAGCGTATGAATGTAGCCCCGGCCGACTGCGTGGTATTTGAAGATGCCGAGCCCGGCATACAAGCAGCTATTGCTGCGGGCATGGCACAGGTTCGAGTGGCACCCTGCTTATAACAAATCGAAAGGGCTCTGCGAGAAAATAACGCAGAGCCCTCATATTTTTCTTGTGCACCGACTACCGGAGCAGCACTCAATCATCTATTGTAAAATCAAACTCAGCAGCCGGGTCCGTCGAGACCTCAAACTCAACCTCCGGAGCAGTCGTATCTGCCGGCAATTTCTTAATCGCATCTTTCACGACCGCAGCCACCATCTTAGCCGGCACTACCTCCGCACCGGTCACAGAGGGCTCCTGCCACAGGTAAGACTTGCGCGAATCCCGCAACTGACCACCGGAGTACAAATCCACGCGCCAAGACAACACATCGCCCAAACGCTTGCGCACGTCGCCGTTGAAAGCAAATCGATACAGGTGAATACCCTTGCCACTGCGGGGCTCTTTCACCTCGTGCTCTGCAGTCAGCACAGTCGAGCCCATACGCGCCTGCGTATACTGCATGACCAGCTTTATCGGCTTGTCCGGCTCCGCATCATACCAGCGAATGTAGTAGTAATCGCCGAGCCTTTCCTCGCGCTGTTTTTTGGTATTTGCCCCGTGCATCAGGTAGCGATTATTCGCTCTCAGCGGGCTGCTGTACCACGAGCCAGACTCATAACCGGTAAATTTAAGCGGCACATCTGCTACATTGGTAATGTATGAGTGCTCCACCGACTGACATGCCGTTACTAATAGCATACCTACCGAGGCAAGAACAAAACTGCTAAAACTGCGCATACAGCTATTCAACAACACTACCGCCAATTTGTCAATGAAAAAAGTATGACACTACCGAGCCTTAACAAAAAAAGAGACGCGATATCCGGCATTAACCTTATATCGCGTCTCTCGCTTCAGAGGCGGGAGTGGGATTTGAACCCACGAATGTCGGTTTTGCAAACCGATGCCTTAGGCCACTTGGCTATCCCGCCCTTGCTGAGGTGCGCCGCAAGTTTATCACCTACTCCGCCCCAAGTCAAGCAAATAATTTTATTTTTCTTTATTTTTGTCGCTTTTTTGGCAAAAATCAATCAGCGCGGCATCAGCTCTGCAACCCAAGTCCCGCCGATAGTGAGCCATATCGGCAGCGTAATGAACGAGCAAATGGTCGTAACAAGCAAAATCTGCGTGCCGACCTCGGGTCGCCCACCAAAGCGCTTTGCGATGATAACAGGTATCACCGCACTGGGAATCGCACTCTGAATGACCATGATGCGCTTAATGAGCGGGTCAACCGGCAGAGCCCACGCCACCAGCAGAATCAACGCAGGCGCAAACACCAGGCGAGTCAGCAACCCGGCTATCAGCATGCGCGGCTGCCATGTAAAATTACGAGTCAGGTCATACATGGAGCAACCGAAAATAATCAGGCATATTGGCGTAGCGATGGCACCAATCATCTCGGTTGTTTTCATCACAGGTGGCAGGGCGACATACTGCCCCACCCCGCTCCACGCCAGCAACAGGGAAATACACACCGCCAGTAACGGGGCTCGGAACAGTGCGGCAAAACTCATATTCCCCAGCCCACCACACATCAAAATCACTCCCACACTCCATACAAAGAGCTCACAGCCCATGTTGTGGATGAACAGCACCCCCATGGACGGATCTCCCGCTCTGCTGAAAAGCATGTGCACGATGGGAATCACAAAAAAGGCATAGTTCTGCACACCGGCGGTCAAGGTAAATGTACGCAACCCGGTACCGATACGCAAGCGCAACATGCGCGCTACCAGCCACGCCACCAACACACCCAGGCACATCTCCAGAAAACCACAAGCTATCGCCTGCCCCGAGAAGGCAAATGGGGTAATGCGCGGGTCCGCCTCCGTCACCATATATTTCATGATATTGTAAAATATCAGGCACGGATACCCCACATCCATCGCCAAACGGGTTATCACAGCATCGTGCTGCGGTTCAATCGCCTTCTTGTGCCGCAGCCAAAAACCTACAGCAAAAAAGACAAATACCGGAATGGTAGACAGAAATGAATTCAATATGAGCTCAGTCATGCAACGAACGCATTTTAGCACCCATTCCTGTTACTTGCAAGCGCTTTCCGCACTGCAAAAGAACAATCAGAAATTTATTTTGTCTTGCCATTCATGGTAAAAACGCTATAATAACGCGGGCGCACTTGAAAGACAGAGTGCAGCACCGCAGAACTCAGAAACCAGATATCGACATATGATGACAAATCCCCGAGTCGCAATCGTCGGCGCTACCGGCGCGGTAGGCGTTGAACTTCTTTCCTGCCTGGAGAGCCGCAATTTCCCCTTGAGCTCTCTCAAACTTCTGGCTTCCAAACGTTCCGCCGGTAAACAGGTAGCGTTCCGTGGCGAGATGCTCACCGTAGAGGAACTCACCAAAGATTCTTTCGCCGATGTTGATTTGGCTCTCTTTGCCGCAGGTGGTGACATCTCGCGCGAATTTGCCCCCATCGCCGGTGCTGCCGGTTGCGTGGTAGTGGACAACTCCTCCGCCTTCCGTCAAGATGACGACGTACCCTTGGTCGTTCCCGAAATCAACCCGGAAGCCGCTTTCAATCACCCCCGCAACATCATTGCCAACCCGAACTGCACCACCATTATTACCCTGATGGCGCTTTTCCCGCTGCATCAGAAATACGGTCTTAAGACCATCATTGCCAGCAGCTATCAGGCCGTGAGCGGCAGCGGTCAGCACGGTATTACCGAGCTGGAAAACCAGGTACGCGCCATCTCCAACGGCCACCCGGTAGAGATTTCCACCTATCCTCGCCAAATTGCATTCAACGTGCTGCCGCAGATTGACAAGTTCACCGATACCGGCTACACCAAAGAAGAGCTCAAAATGCTCAACGAAGGCCGCAAGATTATGAGCCTGCCCGAGCTGAAAGTAACCTGCACCTGCGTGCGCGTGCCGGTGTACCGCAGTCACTCCATCTCCTGTGTGGCTCAGTTCGAACAGCCGGTAGATGTAGAGGGTGCTCGCGCCTGCTACGAAGGTAAGCCCGGCGTGGCTCTCATGGATGACCCCGCCGCCGGCGTGTGGCCCACCCCGCTCGATTCCACCAATGGCGACACTTGCTATGTCGGCCGTATCCGCAAAGATTTGGCAGTGGACAACGCCCTCAATCTGTGGGTAGTGGGTGACCAGGTACGCAAAGGCGCCGCCCTGAATGCCGTGCAGATTGCCGAGCTGCTTGTCAATGGCAAGTAAAATCGAGTTTTCCCCACTCTCTCAGTCATGAATATCAAAGAACTCATCAGCAATGGGGTAAAGCTGACGGAGGCACAGCTCGACAAGCTCTTGCCCGGTGAAGACGTAGCCCCCACCACGCTGCACAAAGCCATGCGCTACAGCGTGTTTGCCGGCGGCAAGCGCATACGCCCCCTGCTTTGCTTGGAGGCCGCTCGTGCCGTGTGCGGGGATACCACCCCTGCGCTGAATGCTGCCTGTGCGCTGGAGGTACTGCACACCTACACGCTGATACACGATGACCTGCCCAGCATGGACAACGACGACCTGCGCCGTGGTCGCCCCACCAACCACAAGGTATTCGGTGAGGGTGTGGCCATCTTGGCGGGCGATGCCCTGCTGACGGAAGCCTTTGCCATGCTGGCACAGGTACCGGCAAATGAGCTTTACAATGTGCGCGACTATGTGGCGGAGTTGGCATACCAAACTGGCAGCCGCACACTGGTGGGTGGGCAAGTACTCGACCTCGAGGGCGAGGGGCGCAGCCTGAGCGTAGACGAATTGCGAGCCATTCACAACGGCAAAACCACCGCACTTATCATGGCAGCGGTGCGTTTGGGCGGTATGGCAGCAGCAGCCTCCCCTGAGCAACTCGCAGCTCTCAGCACCTACGGTCGTTGCTTGGGTCTGGCATTCCAAATTATCGACGATATTCTCGATATCACTTCCACCCCGGAAGTGCTCGGTAAGAGCATTGGTAAAGACGCCGCCGTTGCCAAAGCCACCTACCCCGCCTTGGTAGGCATGGACGCAGCGCGCGCAGAAGCCAAGGCACTGACGGAGGAAGGTCGCGCCGCGCTGGATGTATTCCCGGCAGAGCGACGAGCCGCCCTGTTGGCTATCAGCGACTACCTGCTTAACCGCGATTATTGATACCGCAGCCACCTGCGCTCCCCCGCCATGACAGAGGAACCCCGGCAAAACGTACTCGATGTTTGCAAGCTCAGCATGCACTTCCCCGTGCATAGCAATCTGCTGAGCCGCAAAAAGAGTGTTCTGAAGGCTGTGGATGAAGTCAGCTTCTCCATAGCCCCGGGCGAAACTCTGGGGTTGGTGGGGGAAAGCGGTTGCGGCAAAAGTACCATCGGGCGTTGTATCGTGCGACTGCTCGACCCCACCGGCGGCAGCATTCGACTGCTGGGAAAAGAGGTAACACACCGCGCCCAATGGAGACTGGGAGAAATGCGCCAAAATGTTCAAATGGTGTTCCAGGACCCCGCCGCCTCACTGGACCCGCGCATGAGTGTGCGCCACATCATCTCCGAACCGCTGGATATTCAAGGCACCGGCACACGCCAATTTCGCAGAGATAGGGTTAATACCCTGCTGGACCTCGTAGGGCTACCCCGCACAGCTGCCGATAAGTTCCCGCACGAATTCTCCGGTGGTCAACGCCAACGTATCGGCATTGCCAGAGCCTTGGCTCAAAGCCCGAAATTGCTCGTGCTCGACGAGCCTGTGAGCGCGCTCGACGTCTCCGTACAATCGCAGGTACTCAACCTGCTGCTGGATTTGCAGAAGGAGCTCGGGCTTGCATACCTGTTCATCTCCCATGACTTATCCGTCGTGCGGCACATGGCTGACCGTGTGGCCGTGATGTATCTGGGCAAGATTGTGGAAATGGGTGAGAGTGACCTCATCTACCACGACCCGAGGCACGCCTACACTCGCGCCCTTATTTCGGCCATTCCCATGCCCGACCCGCCCCATATCAACAACTCGGCCGTGCTGCCGGGTGATGTTCCCTCCCCCATCGATCCGCCCCCGGGTAGTGCGTTCGGGCGCCGCATCAACCACCCCTATCTCGAGGCCACCTACGGACTCGACCTCACCCCCGTGGAAATCGAACCCGGCCACTGGGTAGCACCTGACCCCTGCGCCATCTCGCTTGGTGATTTAGCCCGCCTCGGTATCGATATTTATCAATAATTTTTACCATGTTCTGGCTGCGACATCTCTTTCGCGTGCGTGAGCGCATGCAAGCCACGTCGCCACAAGATGATGCAGAAATGAGCATCATCGACCACTTGGAGGACCTGCGCAGCACCATTATCCGCATGGCGCTCACCCTACTGGCGGCCATGGTACTTTGCTTCGGTTTTTCGGGCACCATGATGGCCGTGCTGCGCCAACCGGTGGATAGGGTATGGGAGACCCACGAGCGCGACCACCTGCCGGCCCACATCGATGTAAATGATTGGATAGCAGCAAAAAGCTTGGCAAACCTGCGCCCCACGCTGGCACCAACCGCATACGAACAGCTCAAAAATCATTTTTCCCCGAACATCCACCAACTGATTGAAACCGTACCGCTGCTGCATGCGGCCACCCTGCTGCCGGCTGAGCAGCAAACTGCGTACCTCGAGCAAAGCGCTGCGACTACCGAACAGCGTGAACTGGCACTGGCACTGCACACCGCCGGAGCCGAGTTGAAAGAAGGGCAAGGCCGAGCAGCGCTCAAGCTCATGGGCGCCTTCCGCCCCGGCGAAGCCTTCATGCTTTCCCTGCAACTTTCCTTCTTCTGTGGGCTTATTCTCTCCTTTCCCCTGCTCATGTATTTCCTACTGCAATTCATTGTGCCCGGCTTGCGAGCAAGGGAGAAAAGCCTGCTCTACAAAAGCGTAGCTCTCGGCTTCGCCCTGTTTTTGGCAGGCAGCGCTTTTGCCTACTTTGCCGTTCTGCCTCGCGTGCTGAGCTTCTTCTACAGCTACTCACTCAATATGGGTATAGAGAACGACTGGCGCATAGGCTACTACCTCACCTTTGCTGCCAAACTCGTTTTCGTATTCGGTGCTATATTTGAGCTACCCGTCATCATTATACCGCTCATCAAACTAGGTATACTCAATTACAATCGCATGAAAGTAACGCGCGGCTATGCGCTCATCGGTTGCTTCGGCGCGGCGCTCTTTCTCGCCCCGGCGCCCGACCCCGCCACCATGTTCATCATGGCTCTGCCCATGTATGCACTCTACGAGCTCTGCATCCTCTTTGCGCGCTTTGAACAACTCCGCAAGCCATGAGATTTTTCCTCACCAAAACGCTCTACCTCTGCGCCGCCATCACGCTTGCGGCCTTTGCCTGGGGGATATTCCGACACGGCGCGGACATTCTCTTCTACCTGACGGTGCTACCACCACCTTTTATCCTGCTGCACATACCGAATCAAAATCGAGCTGCCACCATCATGCAGCACTGCCTGCTAATATCACCTATTGGCATAGCCATCGGCAGCCTACTTGCCTGCAACGCTCCCACCGGGAATCCCGATGGTGAAGTGATGGGATTGCTCCTTTTAACCTCGGCCTATGCCCTCCTCACCACACCGCTCTGCGTCATTCCGCTTCTTTTGAAAAAACAACCGACTCTTCCTCCCATGAATAACCTCAATTTCCGACAAGCAACACCGTTTAACCTACCGGCTCTGCGCCACATGTACGACGAAATCATCGACGCCATGGATGGCGCTGCCTCGCATGCGCAGTGGAAACGAGGTGGGTACCCGACAGACGCCTTCCTACAAACAAAAGCAGCCCTCGGCGAACTGTGGGTAGCGGAAAAGGACGGCGAGATAGTCGCCGCCATGGTGCTGAATGCCGAATGTAACCCCGGCTATGCCCAAGCTGAATGGCAGGTTAACTGCCAGCCCCACGAAGTCATGGCCATTCACACCCTCGGCGTCAGCCCCCGCGTGCAGGGTCAGGGTGTAGGCAAAGCCATGGTGCAGCAAGCCATCGAAATCGCTCGCAAACAAGGCTGCAAGTGCATGCGCCTCGATGTCATCGACACCAACCCCGCTGCCGGCGATTTCTACACCGCTATCGGCTTCTCATTCCGTGGCAGATACGAACTCGACTACCCCGGCGCCGTTTGCACAGACTTCGACCTCTACGAGCTCCCCCTTTGAGCGAACACAACGCCCCACGCCCACACATAGGCACACTTTTTCGCTCATATAGGCGTATTTGATGCGAGGACAAAACAGCAAGGTATCAATCCCTTTTCTCTCGCCTTTCGTTGGGGCTGTTTCAAATCTGCTGGTAAAAATAGGCAAAATAGAGCTTTCTTGAAGGTATAGGGTAAGGGTAGCTATGAAAAGACGACTTTATGTAACTCGTGGATAATGAATGCATAGCCGAGTGCTTTTATATTCTTTAGAACAGTCCTCTAAAACGCTATATTAGAGCATTTATAAATTTGCATAAATACAATTTTTATGACACTGAGTATTACTAAGCAGACAGTCAATGTCTTAAATCCTATAAAACAGTTTACACTAGATAAAAACACCAGCGAATCTGGAACAGACCCAATTTTAAGCGTTTTGGCGTTTTTGCGCTTGCATTAGCATTCCCAATGCTGTATATTTTCCTCAGCGGCTTAGGAGCAGGTCTCTCAGCCTCCCGACGCGCGTGGGAAAGGGTATCCCTGCACGAGCCGCTCAAAACTCATAAAATTAATTCTTATAACCATGAAAAAGACGATTATCGCCCTTATGGCTCTGACCGGTGTGGCCAGCGCTGATACCTACAACCTGCTTTCCAATGCTGATGACTGGGCTTACACCCTTGGTCGCGGTGGTCGCGGTAGTTGGGTTGTAACCGACGAAGGCAGCCTTACTCTGAACAACTGCAACTGGGGTCAGTCCAGCGCCGCATACGATTTTGCGGAAAGTGTAACCGGCAGTTGGACTTTGAACGCCTCTGTTGATCGAACTGACGGCAATGCCGTGTTCACCATCACCCTCTTGGGCAACAACAAGGCTATCACCATTGGTACAATGGAATATGGTTCCGGTACGGCCTTTTATGGTACTTCTGATACTCTCGACGCAAGAGCCTACTCCTTCAAGGAGAGATGGGACGGTGGCGGTATCTCGGTATCCGGTACTTCTATTGTAGAAGGTGCATTCAATGTGAACAAGACCGCCACTATTTCTGCTTCCACCATTCTGGATGCTGATGAAAACGTGGTGCTGACGCTGACCATTGGCGGTACTGCTGTGACAACGCCCGGCGTTGCCTCTATTAATCTGGGCAAGGATTTCAGCCTGGAGGGCATCGTTGTTTGTGGTGATGGCGCAAATAGCACTGCTAACTGGAATGTAACCAGCCTGTCCGTTACAACTGTTCCCGAGCCCACCACGGCTACGCTTTCTCTCCTTGCTCTCGCGGGCTTGGCTGCCCGCCGCCGCCGCAAGTAAGTAAAGCGATACTTCAATTCAAAAGCCGTTGCGCCCATCCCGGGGGCAGCGGCTTTTACTTTGCCTTTGACACGAGTTCCACAAAGTGGCGCCCGTCTTTTTGATATTGCGGCGGCTCGGATTCATTCCCGCTTCGTCAATCCGGCTGGCTTCTCTGCCCCCAAAAAAGCCACCCCATCTTCGGCGCCGAGAAACGCACAGAGATGGGGTGGTGTTTTTCTTGTTATGAGTTTACTTTAGAACTGAATCTTGTAACCTACCGTAGCGTTAAAGTTCGTGTAATCGCTTCGCAGTTCCAGAGTTCCATCGGTAAAGATGCTGCCGCGGCCTACAGGTACAGAGATACCTGCTCCCAGCTCCAAGCCGAAGGCCCCCTTCTCTGCACTTTCGATGCCGGCGCGAGTGGCGTGGTCGATGAAGCCGACGGTGGCAGTACTCTGCTTGTCACCGAGTTCGTACTTGGCCAGCGCACGAGCCTCAAAGCGGCAGGCGCGGTTCAGTGTCTTCTGCCCCAGCACGGCGGCATAGCGGGCGCCAAGCCCCACCGTCACGGTATCGAGGCTCTGCTCACCCACATTCAAGGCGGCATCCGAGCCACGCTCGCTGTAGCCATCCACCGCAATATGGCGGTAGGAGATGTTAAACACGGGGCTGATGCAGCTGTTGTTGCTCCGAGCATAGTCGCGGCTCAGCTCGTACATCAGGCCGAAGGCTGTGCCTTCCGTATCGCCCGTGTTGCTGTAGCCCATGGCGGTGCGCTTGTAATCGGCCTCCATGGTGCCTACGGTGCCGATGAAGGCATGGCTCCACTTGCCGCGCTGGTAGCGGGCAAAGGCGCTCAGGTAGGTGGTGTCCATATCACCGTCCAGGCTATCCGGGCCATCACTCTGCAGGTCACCATACATGGCAGTCAGGGCAAAGCCCAGTGTGAGGCGATTGTTCACCTGCATACCGGCACCCACCGTGCCGCCCCAGCTGCTCAGGGTGTAACCGGCGGCTGTGCTGTCGCTGTTTTGCTCAGCAAGATTACCCTCAGCATTCACCCAGGCAAAGTACCTGTTGCGTTTCCGCATAGCGGAGAGCCCACCCTTGCTTTCGTTCAGAGCCACGATATCGTTGCCGTACGAACCGGTGATACAGCGGTTGCGGACAGCACGCAGCTGGCGATCCACATCGCCGGAAAGCGACTGACCAAGCACTGCGACAGAAGCGCCCGCCACAGCGGCGGCGTCGCGGTCGCGCAGCGTCCCGGCATCCACAGCATTGAGCAGGGATTCCAGCGCGCCGCCCTCCTCGGGAGTATCATTCAGGAATACATCCGTCAGCATAGCCACACCTGCCTGACCGTTGCCGGTAGTGGGCTCCACCTGTTCTGTCACATAGGACTTCGCCCCGCGGATAGAGAGCGTCAGTATGGTGCCGTCCTCATTCCACGCCAGCGTGAACTCGCGGCGTCTGTCAGAGGAGCGAATGCCGTCCGTAGCATCCTCGCCGTTCAGCAGAGCAGCGCCATCAAAGCCATCCTCAGTCAGCCTCACCAGCGTGAGCGTGGTGCCGAAAGTCTTGTTATCCAGCAGTTCCTCGGCCAGTGCAACATTCAGCGTCGAGGCGCCTTCCAATTTCCCGGCCTCCAGGCTGGAATCGGCATGGGCGAAGCTTAAAGCCTGCAGGTTTACCGAATTAGCAGTCAGACTGGCAGCGCTATCTACCGAGCCCAGAGTCAGGATTCCCTGAACCACCAGATTATCAGCCGAGCTGCTGCC
The DNA here is from genome assembly GCA_045614705.1 of Akkermansia sp. Lineage (GTDB taxonomy): Bacteria > Verrucomicrobiota > Verrucomicrobiia > Verrucomicrobiales > Akkermansiaceae > Akkermansia. Next base: position 7,820 of record JAZLDM010000076.1, on the reverse strand, counting down.
CTTCTGTAGGGTCAGGGCACCGGGTATCACCGTTGTTCCCACAGCGTCACCAGTCAGGCTTTCCAGCACACTCTCGGCAGGTATGGAGCGGCGCATCGGTTTGTCACCCAGCCACACTGTGGACTGGCTGTTGCCCAGTGCAGAGATATCCAGCGCTGTGCCTTGTGCCGTGCTACCGGTGTAAACCGTACCCTTCCACTCGTCGGCATCCAGCGCCACGCCGTCGTCCATCTGCACGGCACCGCCCTGCTCCTGCCCCTGCATATCATAGGCGCCCTCGCCGCTCAGCACCACATTGGCAGCGGTGGTATCCAACAGGCCGGCGTTCAGGGTCACACCATCGGCAATTTCGATAGCGGTATCCTTGTGGCTCTGCAGCGAGAGCTCCGTATTGGTATCCATCACCAGCTTGCCGCCATTCAGGGCAATCATGGTGGTTGCGGAGGTGAAAGCAGCATCTGCGGTGTCCAGCGCCACCTCGGTGCCGGCGTTCACCCAATAGACAGATAAATCCTTCTCTCGGTATGCGCTCACGCTGCCATCCGCATACACGGCCTCGCGGTCATCGACCATCCAGTTGGCGGTATTTTTCGCAGCCGTGCCGGTTACCACAGTATAGACGTCTTGGATGATGTGGAAACCGCTGCCGTTTGTGCTGCCGTAGTCACCGGCGGCATTCGAATCGGAATACCAGTCTACATTGTCCGGAGTGCCACCCAGCAGAGCGGTATCCAGCACCATGTTTCCGTCAAAAGAGAGCGTTCCTCTGTTGTTCAGCACAGTTCCGAGTTTCGCATCGCTAATCGATATTGCACCGCTTGTAGCCAGAGCATTGTCGTCGGTCGTTTCTTGCACAGTGCCGCCTGTCACGCTGACCGTGCCGGATATGCTATCCGTTGTCAGCCCGTTGGAAATGGTGGCGACCGTAGCGGTAACGGAGCTTGCGCCATATACCCCTTTCAGATTGGCTGTGTCGTTCAGGACGAGTTCGCCGCCATTCATGTTCAGGCTGCTCTGCTCGCCGTCCACCGTTGCATTCACAGTGTGATTACCCGCTGCCAGAGTATGGTCGGCAGCCCCCAGTTCAATCGAGGAACCGCTGACACCAAGGGCGGATATATTCAATGCACTTGCTGCGCTTGTTACCTTCACCGTACCGCCCCAGTCGGAGCTCAGGCTTACCCCGGAGCCCAGGTCGTCGGCATCGGTTTCCATAGAGTAGGAGCCACTGCCGCTCAGTGTCACATTGGCAGTTCCGGCGTCAAGCTGATTGGCATTCAGGTTCACGCCATCACCGATTTTCACGTTGCCGTCTGTAGCTGCGGAGATTTCCATCGTGTCGTCAAGCAGTACTGTAGCAAGCTCCAGCATACCGCCATTGAGCACCAGCTCGGTAGCGTGTTTGTCGTTAGCGTTTGTGAATGCGGCTTCCGTCTGGTCGTAGATAATGGAATCCTCGGTGTTGATGTAGAACAGCGTACCCACACTACCCTTGCTTACCACATGCAGTTTGCCACTTACGGAGTCGAACGTACAGATGCTGTCGGTCGCACCGTCCACGCTCCAATTAGCGTTAGCGGCATCGGCAGTGTTGCCGGCAACCACCTGAATTTGCATACCATCCGTGGACAGGAAGCCGGAGCGCTTCTCCGTAGCATCGCTGCCCTGCTGGTAGTGAGGATTGATGCTGAGGATATCGACATCTGCAAAACCGGAGGTGCTGATATCGATATTACCGCCCAGCGCCAGCGAGCCGTTGTTGGTAATCTTGCCGCCCAGCGTGCTGTTGCCGTCCAGAGTCAACGAGGTGCCGGTAGCTACTGAGCTATCTCCGCCGGTGGTCAGACCATCTGCAATAGTGGTGTCACCGCCGGTGATGTCCAGCGAACCTACGCTCAGGCTGCCCAGTGTATTTGTGCCGCTCAGCGTCAGCTTGTTACCGGTCAGGCTCAGCGAGCCGAGGCTGTTGTTCAAATCGGCTGCAACTTCTTGGTCGCGGGCAGCCAGTGTGTGGCTGTTGCTCCCCAGTTCCACCTTAGAACCGCTTACCCCCAGATTGTCCAGTTCCAGCGCAGTGGTATCGCCGGTGGTGTTTACCATGCCGCTCCAGTTGCTATCCACGGTCACCCCGGAGCCCAGTGTATTTGCGCCGTTTTCCAAGGTGTAGTCGCCGCTGCCACTCAGTGTTACATCTGCAGCGGCGGCAACTGACAACTGAGTGGATTTGAGCTCCGTGCCCTTCTGAATCTCCACGCTACCGCCGGCTGCCTTTGCTACGATGCCCTGTGTGCCTTCAAAATTTTTGTCGAGAACGAGATTGCCGCCCTCCATACTGAATTTTGTATCATCGGTTGCCAGAGCAGCCACATCCGTACCGTAGTTTGTTGTGCCATTCTTGACATAGTAGACGGAGACATCTTCGGTACCGGCGAGAATGAGTACGCCATCTTCGTATTCTGCAGCTGTAGTCCCGACCTTCCATGTGGCAGAGCCGGTAGCAGCGTTGCCGCTCAGTACGGTATAAGTCGTGTCGGTTATCTTGTAACCATTGTCATTTTCCTCGGAATAGCGATCACGCGTACCGACGGCGAACTCTGTGGGGTCCACCGTAATGACACCGCCCAGCACCACCGAACCATTGTTTTCAAGTAGCCCATTCAGCTTGGTATTGCCACCCAGGGTCAGTGTCGCGCCGTTATTTACCGTAGTAGTGCCGTTGAGCTCGGTGTTGTTCCAGCCAGTGGTATTCACGGCACCGCTTACTGCGGTAGCAGCGGTGGTCTTAACCGTGCCTGACCACTCAGAATCGCTTATCATAATCCCGGTTCCCAGCGATAAATCAGTACCATTAATGACGTAAGAACCGGTACCGCACAGGGTAATGGTTTTATCATCAGTCGCCGTCAGGGCATTCTGATTGAGAGATGTATTGATGGTAACCGTTGAGGCAGCTCCATCTACAGTGGTAATTTCTGGAATGAGGGAGGAAATATCCGTATTCACTACCAAATTACCGCCGCAAAGGAGAATCTTGTTTGTATCGTTGCTCTCGAGCGCTGTACTCAGGTCAACATTCCCACTGGAACCTCTGTAGGTGCTCTTATCTGTCGTAGTTACGGTGACATCGCCGGCATTATAAGTCGCAGTATTACCGTCAACTTTCCATGTTGCGCTGCCGGCAACCGTTCCGGTGCCTGTGATAACTCCGAGGTAAGTTGTTGTTGTTACCTCGTAACCATTGTATGCAACATCATCGAAACTGCTTGAAGTACTGTGCGTAAAATTCGCAGCATTCAGGTTAATCGTGCCGCCCAGCGTAAGCGAACCGGAGTTGTTAATCTTCCCGCCAAGGTTCAGAACAGTGGATGAATTGAGTTTAATGTAGTTGTTTCCTTCGATGGCAATTTCTCCATTCGCAGTCAGGGAGCCGTAAACGGTAGTCGTGCTACTATTGGTGTTAGCGAAGGTAATTTTGCCATTCACCGTCACATCTGCCTCGCTGTACTTATAATCGCCGTTCGATGCCCTGAAATAAGTGTTTGAAAACACAATGTCACGATTAGACACCATTTTCCCGCCAATATCACAATTTGCTAAAGTGAGGGCGTTGTTGCCTTTCCCTACATTGAGGGAGCCATCCCTGTATATGGCCAATCTATACAGACGATTCTGCTTACTGGTATCGGTGTGTGCAATTTCCACCCCATCTGCAATTGTTGCCTTAGCTTCGCCATTCTCCGCGTTACCATCTCCCACGTATACACAGAATGTGAGCAAATCGTCTTCAAAACTGCTGTTTATCGCCAAATCTCCTGAGGTCAGGGTTAAATAACAGTTTGTTTGGACCATATAATGTCTGATTTTGCTTGTCAGGAATTCAGACGTCAGGTCTTTGTGGCCGGCGCCGTACACATTCGTATTGTGTACCCTAATACTATCATCTTGCTTGACTCCTACCAACAAGTCATACAGTGTATCGGTGGCGTAAACCTGGGGATTTTCAACAAATGTTATCGAACCGCCGGTTTCAATTTCGAACTTAGATGCATAAAAATTGAATCTGGAAGAACCGTCATACGAAGTGGAACCAACCACTAACTTGCCATTGCTATCGACAGTTAAAGTTCCTGCTGTAAAATTTGCATTCTTAGTTGTGGAGTAAAGATGTGCACTAGAGCTGCTGACAGTTACATTGTTGTAAGTTATATCCTCGGTAATTTGGGTCTCGGTTATTGTTAAATCTTCCGCTATGGCCGGGGCTGTGATGACTGTCAGCGTGGCGGTGGAGATAGTGGTAGTAACCACGGAGGGGCTCAGCAGTGCAATAACGGCCAGCAGGGCACGACGAAGCGCGGTGGGAAGGTGTGGCTTCATAACTGTTCGGATGGTGCGTGTAAGGTTGAGAGAGGACAAAAACAGTATTCAGTACTGTTCTGACAGAATACAGCAATGCAAATACCTCTGTCAAACCAAAAAAGCACGGTCAGCTAAGTTTTTTGCCCTTGAATCCCCGGATAAATAGAGCAATCCACGCCCCCTCCCCACCTAAGCCAATGGGTAAAAGCTTTGACTTACAAGCGCCCCAAAATAGCGCAGCCCCCAACAAAACACATGTGGCCCGCCGCCGTCGCAAGTAAAGCAATAGCAATTATATATATGTCAAAGGCCGCAGCTCATCACCGAGCTGCGTTTTTTGTTGTGTATATATGGTGAAATCAGAAGAATGGGTCACCTGTGGCTCTCTTTTACATTCTTAGCAATGAGTGGCTTGTGTAACCCGTAGAAAAACTGCTGAATAGCTCCCGCAGATTTGTAGGCAAATGAACAAAAATATACCAGATTTCTCGAGTATACAAAAATCACAAAAAAAATACAGAATTTTTAAAATTTCCGTTTTTTTTTGCTTGCTATGGCATTCAGAATCTAGTAGATTAACCGCAGTAGTGTTGAGCAAGACTATCGGCGAACAGTTACGCAGAGAGGATATCCTTGCTTGAGCTACAAAAGCCACTTAAAACCAAATCTTACAATCATGAAGAAGACAATCACCGCACTTATGGTATTGGCCGGCATGGCCATGGCAGATACCACCCTGCTCGACATGGATTTCACCGCGCTGACAGGGAACACCAACGACAACACCCCCGCCGGTTGGACCGCCGGTCAGTGGAACGGCAACGGCAACGTCCCCTACTACAACTTCGGTGAAAACGGTGCTGTGGTTGGCCAGCCGTGGAAGCAGAACTACCTCACAACTGAGCAGACCGTTGCCTCTCAGGGTGCCTACACCATCACTTTCACGCTGTACAATAACGGTGAGGACACTGGCAACATGTTCTTCCTGAGCTCCGACACATACAGCATTGTAATGGGTAACTCCTACAACTCCAACAGCGACATTTACGTTGGCACACTGGGTGAAGCCGTTGGTCGCGATTATGTATGCTTCCAGACCGGCACCAAGATTAACCCCACCGTGCTCGACAACTCCACCGGTCTCAACGTAAGCGGCAACATCACCTACACCCTGACCATGCTGGACGGCGACATGACCATCGCAGCCACCCTCAGCAATGGTTCTACTTGGAGCACAACCATCACCGGTATGGAGGATGTCACCTTCAACAAGATTGGCTTCATGAACGATGGCTCTCCGGACACCGCCGGTGTCAAGGGTATCACCATCACCGCTCCCGAGACTCCCGCTGTTCCCGAGCCCACCACGGCTACTCTTTCCCTGCTTGCTCTGGCCGGCCTTGCTGCCCGCCGTCGTCGCAAGTAAAGCAGAGCCCCGATTTTTTATCAATAGCCGCAGTTCTTCACAGAGCTGCGGCTTTTTCGTTTATATGCGGTGTTTATCTACCTCTACCGATGAGAACGGAACAAATGGGGCACTTCCGGCGATTTCTGCCACATTTCAGCTTTCACTCTACAAATCGGTAAATAAAATCGTTATATTTTTTTAAGAATTTCTATTATTTTTCTTGTCAAGACATTCAATATCCAGTAGAATAGCGCAAGTGGCGTCGCGTCAAACTCTCACCGTCTCTCATTTGAAGTGGGGATAATTGCGCGGGCTGCATAAAACGTTTAATATCTTACAATCATGAAGAAGACAATCATCGCTCTTATGGCATTGGCCGGCGTGGCCATGGCAGATACAACTCTTCTCGACGTGGATTTCACCGCGCTGACGGGCAACACCAATGACAATCTTCCTGCCGGTTGGACCGCCGGTCAGTGGAACGGCAACGGCAACACACCCTACTACAACTTCGGCACAAACGGTGCAGTGGTTGGCCAGCCGTGGAAGCAGAACTACCTCACCACAGAGCTGGACATTGACTCCATGGCTGAGTGCACCATCGACCTCACGCTGTACAATAGCGGTGAGGACACAGGCAACATGTTCTTCCTGAGCTCCGATACCTACAGCGTTGTTATCGGTAACTCCTATAACTCCAACAGCGAAATTTACGTTGGCACACTGAGTGAAGCCGTTGGTCGCGATTATGTATGTTTCCAGAACAATACCAAGATTAACCCCACCGTGCTCGACAACTCCACCGGTCTCAACGTAAGCGGCGACATCGCCTACACCCTGACGATGAAGGACGGTAACATGACCATCGCAGCCACCCTCAGCAATGGTTCTACTTGGAGCACAACCATCACCGGTATGGAAGATGTGACCTTCACCAAGATTGGCTTCCTGAACGATGGCGCTCCGGGCACCTCTGGTGTCAAGGATATCACCATCACCGTTCCCGAGCCCACCACGGCTACACTTTCCCTGCTTGCTCTGGCCGGCCTTGCTGCCCGCCGTCGTCGCAAGTAAAGCAGAGCCCCGATTTTTACAAAAGCCGCAGTTCTTCACAGAGCTGCGGCTTTTGTCATCCACCAAACACACGCATTTTTTAAGATTATTCGCCTTGGCCGGCATGGCCGTGGCAGATACCACCCTGCTCGACGTGGATTTCACCGCGCTGACAGGGAGCACCGACAACAACACCCCCGCCGGTTGGACAGCAGGCCAGTGGCAGGGCAGCAACAACACCCCCTACTACAACTTCGGCGAAACCGGCGCCACAGTTGGGTTGCCCTGGAGGCAGAACTACCTCGCCACTGAAGAACTGGAGATTGACTCCATGAGCGAGTGCACCATCGACCTCACTCTGTACAACAGCACCGAGGACACAGGTAACATGTTCTTCCTGAGCTCCGATACCTACAGCATTGTTATAGGCAACTCCTACAACTCCAACAGTGAGATTTATGTTGGCACACTGAGTGAAGCAGTTGGTCGCGATTATGTATGTTTCCAGACCAACACCAAGATTAACCCCACCGTGCTCGACAACTCCTCCGGTCTCAACGTAAGCGGCAACATTGCCTACACGCTGACTATGAAGGACGGTAACATGACCATCAAAGCCACCCTCAGCAATGGCGATACTTGGAGCACAACCATCACCGGCATGGAAGATGTGACCTTCGACAAGATTGGCTTCCTGAATGACGGCAACATCGGCACTACCGGCGTCAAGGGCATCACCATCACAGCTCCCGCTGTTCCCGAGCCCACCACGGCTACACTTTCCCTGCTTGCTCTGGCCGGCCTTGCTGCTCGCCGCCGTCGGGCTTCTCGCTGATACGCCCACTCAGGCGCCCCGGCCAGCGGTACGCACCCAAGACAAAGGTAACAGAAAAGTACCACCACATAGGTAACACAAGTACCAAGACATAGGTTACACTTTTGGAGAGACATATGGCATAATGACTTTATGCCATGGAACATCAAAAGTAGTAATCAAATGAGA
>JAZLDM010000075.1:0-6013 GCA_045614705.1 Akkermansia sp. | reverse complement strand
GATTGGTTCATTTTTTTTGCACCGCCAGTTTAATAGCTGGCACCCCAGAACTCAATCTCCATTTTTGTTTTCTTTTATTTCGTTGATATTTTTCTCCTCATAACCCCCTCTTTCTTTAGATCGCTTTTTGGACAGCTATGCCTCAATCCCCCCTAACTGTACCGATATGCTTGCAATTTGGGCGAGATGTGCTATACTGTTGCGAACAACGAACATAGAACCATGGCAGAACGTATACCGGTCCGGAATCCGAATGAAGTCAGCAAGCTGCGGAAGGCAGGTGAAGTGAGTGCGCGCATATTGATGGATTTGATGCCCATCATACAGCCCGGTGTGACGACGAAGGAGATTGATAACTACGCGGCGGAGCTATTTAAGCGCGAGAAATGCGGGAATGCGTTTTTGGGGTATTATGGGTACCCGGGTCAGTTGTGCATATCAGTGAATGAGGAGATTGTGCACGGGATAGGCGGTAGCCGGGTGATTCAGGATGGCGATATTGTTTCCCTGGATGCGGGCGCGATTGTGGATGGCTGGTATGGCGACAATGCTATGACGGTGGCTGTGGGGAATGTGAGCGAGGATGCTCGCCGCCTGTTGGCGGTGACGGAGGAGGCGCTTTTCCGTGCGATTGCGGAGGCAAAGCAGGGTAATTCCCTGGCGGAGGTATGCGGTGCGGTGGAGGATTTTGTGAAGCCGTTCGGTTTCGGGATAGTGAGGGATTATGTGGGGCATGGCGTGGGGCGCAAGCTGCACGAGGAGCCGCAGATTCCGAACTACCGCCCGAAGTACCCCCTGCCCCGCCTGAAGCGTGGTATGATTTTGGCGATTGAGCCGATGATAACCTTGGGTAGTTTCCGGGTGCGTGTGCTGGAGGATGACTGGACCGCTGTGACAGCGGATGGCAGCTGGGCTGCGCATTTTGAGCACATGGTGGCCGTGGGTTCCTACGGTGGCGAGATTTTGACGGAGCGCCCGCGCATTGCCCTGCCGGAGCAGTTGGGTATTTCGCTGTAAGCAGCGGGTGCGCGTGGGTGTATTCCCCCCCTAAAGAGAACGGGTAGTGCCGCATGTGGCGCTACCCGTTCTTGTTGTTTTGAATTATGCTGTGGTGATTTCAGCTGCGGCGCTTACGCACGGCGCGCAAGACGTATTTTTTGCGCTTGGAGGTATAGCGCAGCTTTTTCTTGGCGGCTTTGCCTTTACTGCTCCGAGCGATAGCCTTGCGCGAGGTGCGCAGGGAGGCTCTGCGGTTGGCGCGCTTTTTGCGAGGAGTTGCCTTTACGGTTGCAGCTGCAACTTTTTCGGTGATATCCGTATCGGCAGCGGGGGCAGCCTCGGTAACAGGAGCAGGTGCCGGAGCCGGAGCCGGAGATTCAGCAGCGGCGAGTACGGGGACAGGTTCAGCGACTGTCTGCACGGGAGCATTTGCATTTATGCGGAAGCGCGGGAAGGCGCTGTTGCTCTCGGAGCGCAGGTACATATCTTGCGAGCAGCGCTCAATCACTACGGGCATGCCACGGTGCACGCGGGGGTAGAGGTCCAGCACGTCGTTGCTGCGCATGCGTATGCAGCCATAGGAGGCGGGGCTACCGATGGTGCGCTCCTCGGGGGTGCCGTGTATGTAGATTCGGCGGCTGTGCGAGTTGCGGTTGGATTGCTCGAGCCCGGTGAGCTGAATAACGCGTGTAACGATGGGGTCGCGGCCGGGGGCATCTATACCAACTACTTCGCCCGTGGGGCGGCAACCTTTGAATACCATACCCTTGGGCTGACCATCGCCGACCTTCTGGCTCACGGCATGCACGCCCGTTGGGGTACGGCAGCTGCCACGCGTGGCGCCGATACCGAATTTGGAGGTGCTGATATCGTAGTCTTTAACCTTTTTACCATCGCGGATAACGGTGAGTTTCTGGTCGCGAAGGGTGATAGCAACGCCGTCTTTAATGACTGCGCGGGGGGGGGCATCCGGGCCCGAGGTGTACTCGCTGAGGGCATCAGCTCTGTGTTTACAGGCCACCTGCGACATCGCTACGGCGATGAGGAGTGGAAGTAGCAGACCGGTCGGCTTAATCATTTATGCTTATTTATATGTTTAGCTGATTGCGAAAAAAACGGTTAGGCGGCTGCAGAACGTGCAGCGGCGCGGCGCTGGCGCACGCCATCTATCAGTCGGCCGAAGGAGCACAGGCTCGTGTAGAAGAAGCCCAAGAAGGGGCTCATAAGGAACACGTTGAGAATAAGCCCATAGTCGCCCTGGAAAATCCTGCAGATATACACGCCCTCTACAAAGGCGAAGAAGAGGCCGAAGAGCAGCTCGATAGTGGGAACAAGTACGGATTTGAGCGCCTTGTAGTCTTTGGCTCGTTTTTCGATGGAGAGCTCGCCCTCTTTCGATTCGCCGAACTTGGGAGTACGCACGAACTCGCTGGGCTTGCCGCACATGGCCTCCAGCACGGCTTTCGCGTTGTTAACAGCCATGCCTACGCCCAGTGCAAGCAGCGGTACAATGAAGGGGAAAACCATCCACCAGCGCTTGGGGCGCACAATCAGCTCCGCCGCTACATAGAACATGCACACGGTCACTGTGGCAAAGAAGAAGAGGGTGAAGGTAAGCAGAATCATGCGCGGGGAGTCCCACTGCCAATCACCTGTGGGGACAATCAGGTCGGTGCAGATGGGCATGACAAGCAGACAAAGCAGAATGAGAGCTAAGTAGGAGTAGTTGCATGTCAGGTGGGTGGAGGCCTCCATCTTGGCCTTCAGGGGAGCATTCGAGCGCCAGATGGTCCAGAACATCTTGCGGCAAACCTGTATGCAGCCCTTGGTCCAGCGGTGCTGCTGGGCTTTGAAGCCGTCCATATCCTCCGGCAGCTCGGCGGGGGTTACATAGTCATTCAGGTAGACGAAACGCCAGCCTTTCATCTGCACACGGTAGGAGAGGTCCATATCCTCGGTGATGGTGTCGTGCTCCCAGCCACCGCCATCGAAAATTGCGCTTTTACGCCACACACCGGCAGTACCGTTGAAGGTGAAGAAGCGGCCGGAGCGGTTGCGCACTGTCTGTTCGAGCGCGAAGTGGCCATCCAGGAAAATGCTCTGCAGGCGGGTGAGCATGTTCTTGTTGCGGTTAATGTGGCCCCAGCGGGTCTGAACAAGAGCAACGCCGGGGTCGGTGAAATAGGGCATGGTGACTTTGAGGATGTCGGGCTCGGGGCGGAAATCGGCATCCAAAATCAGCAAGAATTCGCCCTTGGCCACAGCATCTGCCGCCTCCAGCGCGCCGGCTTTGAACCCGGTGCGATCCACACGGTGCAGGCACTTAATATCAAAGCCCTGAGCCTGATAGTACTCCACCTGTTGCTTGCAGAGTTCCCATGTATCGTCTGTGGAGTCGTCCAAAATCTGGATTTCGAGTTTATCCTTGGGGTAGTCGATAGCCGTCACCTTTTTGAGCAGGCCCTCGACCACAAATTTTTCGTTGAACATGGGCAGCTGCACTGTCACCAGCGGCCATTCCTCCCACTGCCCGGCGGGTTGCGGTATATCTTTGCGGTGTTTCAGGTAAAGAACAACCATCATCAGACGGTGAAACCCATAGCCGCTCATCCCGATGAGAACCAGGAAATAGGCAATCATCCAGACGAAGTTAAACCAATAGAGTGCTGTCTCGGACATTTCAGGAGGTGTCATTTATCGGATTCTTTAATGATAAGGACTTTGCGTAGCAAGTCAGGGCATTCTGCGAGTTGACTTTTTATGTCAGCAAAGAAGTTAAACTTGACGCGCGAAAATAGTAATGTATATTTGAGCAGGAGTCAAGTCTAAAACATACTAATCAAGCAACGGAATTTCCACGCACAATATGAAAAGTTCATTTTACCGCCTAGTGGTGCCTGCTGTTCTCATTTTCAGTACTGTAACAAATGCGCAAGAGGTAGCAGATGCCGGCGATTTTTCGACAGATGCGGCGCAGGATGGCACCCCGGATTTCATGAGTGCAGAGGAGCCGGAGCGCCGCCCCGGCGAAGTGCCGGCCATGTTCCGAGATGACTCCATGCTCGATGAGAACCACTCCAATCAGGAGTTGGGTATAAATGTGTATACGGCGCCTTCCATCAGCAAGATATTTGACCAGCTGGATAACCTGCCGGCAATACCGGAGGAATATGTACTGCGCAATCGCCCCGAAAAGCTCCCGATACATGCCGGCGCGCTGGCTGTGGAGATGGGGTACCTGCTGGCAGATGGCTTCATAGCCGTGCGCAGCGGGCACATGAACGATATTAAACCGATAGCTCTCGACCTCTCCCGCTATGGCAATGCGCTGGGTGTGGGGGATAAGATGAACTCCCACTCTGCCGGACTGCTGGAGCACGCCGAGAAGGGACACCTTGAGGAGTTTAAGCGTATACTGGCCTCCACGCAGAGCGATGTGAACGCCGAGCTCACCTCCCTGCGCGACCCCGATTTGTCGCACCTCATTGCACTGGGTGGCTGGGTACGCGCGCTGGAGGCATCCGCCGCTGCGCTCAGTGAGCGTTTTGATGCAGATAAGGCTCGCGCCATCTTCTACCCGGATGCTCCGGAGTATTTCTGCGAAGTTCTGGAGGGCTTGGCTCCCCGCACGGCACGCCGCATACAAGCGGAGCAAATGAGCAAGTTGCTGCGCGAGGTTGCCGAGTTAATGAGCCTGCCGGAAAACGAACTGCCAACCCAGCAGAAAGTGCAGACCCTGCGCGACAAAGTGGGCGAAATTTCCACCTTGGTCGTGGGTAAGGGATATGAGCACTGACGGGCACTCACTGCCTGTGCTCGATGTACTCGACATGGGCATAGCCTTGGCCGGATTGCGCATCACTCGCTACCCGGAGCCAATGTATCATGTTTTTTTCCGCATTCGCCTGCACAATGCCGGCGAATGTTCGTTGCGTTTGAAGGGGCGCAAGTGGTTTTTGCAAGACAATACGGGTAATTCACGTATTATTGAAGCGGCTCAGGTTTTCAACCAAGACCCTATTTTAACCCCCGGTGCTGTGTTTTCATACAGCGGAAATCATAGTTTCAACCGTCCTCCGGTCAGGATGGAACTGAGGTTTTTCGGTGAAGATCAATGGGGCACACCCTTCATATCGCCGGCGCTTATTTTCCCGCGCCAATGTTTCAGAGCCCCACGGCTTTGAACATGCGTTTCCAGCTCCACCGGCTTTGACCTGTTTGCTCGCGTTCGGCACGTTCGCGGGCTTCTTCTGCGGCCTTCCGTTCCGCCTTAATACGTTTACGCTCAGCTAAGGCAGCGGCTCGGGCAGCCTTGCGCTCAGCGCGAGCCTTAGCTTCGGCTTCTTCCTCTGCGCGTTCGCGGGCTTCCTCAGCGGCACGTTCTTCGGCCTTGCGGCGAGCACGCTCAGCGCGAGCCTTAGCTTTGGCTTCTTTCTCTGCACGTTCGCGCGCTTCCTCAGCGGCACGTTCTTCGGCCTTGCGGCGGGCACGCTCAGCGCGTTCAGCTTCGCGGGCAGCCTTGCGCTCGGCGCGAGCCTTAGCCTTGGCTTCTTTCTCAGCGCGTTCGCGGGCTTCCTCTGCGGCGCGTTCGGCTTCGCGGGCGGCCTTGCGCTCGGCGCGAGCCTTGGCTTCGGCTTCTTCCTCGGCGCGTTCGCGAGCTTCCTCTGCGGCACGTTCTTCGGCCTTGCGGCGGGCACGCTCGGCGCGTTCAGCTTCGCGGGCAGCCTTGCGTTCGGCGCGAGCCTTAGCTTCGGCTTCTTCCTCGGCGCGTTCGCGAGCTTCCTCTGCGGCACGTTCTTCGGCCTTGCGGCGGGCACGCTCGGCACGTTCAGCTTCTTCAGCAGCCTTGCGCTCGGCGCGAGCCTTAGCTTTAGCTTCTTTCTCTGCCTGTTCGCGAGCTTCCTCTGGGGCACGTTCTTCGGCCTTGCGGCGGGCACGTTCAGCGCGTTCAGCTTCTTCAGCAGCCTTGCGCTCGGCGCGAGCCTTGGCTTTAGCTTCTTTCTCTGCCTGTTCG